>CANFKE010000026.1 GCA_947447465.1 Chitinophagaceae bacterium
AAGCATTAATTAATCAGGTCGCATCAGCTTTGTAGCGCTAACAACACACTCCCCTCTTATTTTAAGAGGGGACGATATTCGACCGGCCCCTGGGCCAGTTGTCGAATGTCGGGGGTGATAAAGGATAAGCAGGACGCTCATTAACCTACTCGTCCTCGTTTGTAACGAGGATGCAACGGCAGGGCGTTTGTAACGCCAGTTAAAACAGCAAAACCCCACTGGTCGAAGCGTCCCGCTTCGTCCTTGCAATTGCAAGCGTCCCGCTTGCGAATACAATACGGAAGCAAGACGATACGCCTCACCCAACACAAACATCCTGCTAATTCTGATTCAGACAACCACCCATCATAACTATAATTTTCTCATAGACGCAACCATTTTTTCATAACTGCAAAAAACTCATACACACCCTCCTCACACTCAAAAAACTGACACAAGTTATCCACACAAAAAAGATCCATGGTGGTACGAAAAGTGTACCATCATGGTACAGAAAGTGGACCACCATAGATTTTCGTTCTGTCGATATAATTATTGTAGCCCAACTTTACTGCCGCAAAAATTTTATCCTGTGGAAACAAACAACAACAAAAAGCAAGCAGCACGCAACCTCTTTCTCCATTCCGACAGAACCCGTGCCGAGATCGCCGACCTTATCGACATCAACACCAAGACCCTCTATCTCTGGATCAAACACGGTCGTTGGGAAGAAATGAAGACCGCCGCCCGACAAACACCGGCCAGTATGTTGCAAGACCTGTACGACCATATCGAGGCCGTCAACAACAAAATAAAAGCGCGCGAAGACCGTTGCCCCACCTATCAGGAAGTAGAAATGCTGCGCAAACTATTTGCCTCTACCAAACACATACAACGGCTCAGCGTGGGTGCATACATCGAAGCATTCACCGAACTCACCTCATTTATCAACGAGTATGACCACGATCTGGGCAAGAAAGTACTATCGCTCACCGATAAGTATATAAAAGGTTTGATCAATCCACTCAGCCCCGAGGCGTATAAACATGTCAGTGATGTCAACCACAATCTCGTCAAGGCAAAGGAACAGGAAGAAAAAGAGATAGCCGAACTGGAGCAAGAAGAAACAAAAGAACAGGAAACAAAGAACACGGCTACTATCATCCCGTTACCCGTAAATGTCAAAGATCATCCCGATGCAATAACACCTAAACCAATCCTCTTACCCACGCCTGTGCCCTTCATTAAGATTCTTAAAAGCACACCATCATTCTTCGTCCGTCCACCCCTTAGGCACTATTTCCCGGCACTACTGTACAAGGTAATCGGGCATCATCGGGCATTCTTCCATTACATAACTCATTCAAAACCAAATAATAACAACAATTCTATGCCCGATGAAAATTTACACCGAACAGGGCATGACCCAAAGACCGGAGATGCTTCGACCAACGAAAAATTTCAGGCATGATTTTGTTTGTCACGTTGCAGCGAAACTAGCCGCTTACCTGTTATCACCCCCCGACATTCGACAAGTGGCGTAGGATGAAATATTCGGGTCGGAGACCCGTTAAATCAGGTCGTCACGAGAGCGTCCCGAGAAAATCAGGACTAACTCTCGCGACAGTGAGAGTGTGGTAAGGCGGTCGGGAGACCGCAAGCCGGGTAGGGCGTAGTCTGAGACTACGCCTAGCATAGGACTAGGCCCAGCGTACGACGAGTATGGGTGCGTGCGTGGTTTGGAGGGCTATGCAGGGCTGATGGTGGAGGCTTCTTATAAATCACACAAACTTTAGTAATTTTAAGGCTTCACATGTGTTCTATGCGGCCATTCCTTACTGCTTTATTTACCATACTTTGTAGTTCCGTTTTTGCTCAAAATTCTATCAGTTGGCTGGCTACGGCACCTGTAGCGCATAAAATATACGGCAATCTGCATCCACGTATCAAGTTGGATAAGTATAACAATCCGATGGTGG
This sequence comes from Chitinophagaceae bacterium, assembly GCA_947447465.1. Taxonomy (GTDB): domain Bacteria; phylum Bacteroidota; class Bacteroidia; order Chitinophagales; family Chitinophagaceae; genus Flavipsychrobacter. The sequence continues at coordinate 1,959 of CANFKE010000026.1, forward strand.
TATGGGGTGATGAGAATGGTAAGGCCTATTTTGCTAAATGGGGCGGAGAATCGTTCTCAGCGCCTATAGTCATCAGTCAGGCAGGGGTAAATGTCTTCGCAACATCGTGGGCCGGGCCAGATATAGCGGCGCACGGAGATACCGTATATGTTACCTACAAGCAGGTGCCGGAGGAAAAGAATCATATCTACATCAAACACTCTTATGACGGAGGCGTGAATTTTTCGGCAGCGGCGCAGGTAGATTCTGAATATAACCTGATCACCCGTTTCCCTACGGTCACTACCGATGAGAATGGCAATCCTTTCGTTACGTATATGAAGGTGCAGAAGGGCTATGACAATGCACATTATGTAGTGGCTCGATCGGAAGACATGGGTGAATCATTTTTGCGGGATACGATAGCGAGTGTCATGTCGGGGGACAAAGTATGTGATTGCAGTCCGGCGGCGCTGGTAGCATCAGGCTCCGCAGGTGTGCTGTTGTACCGCAATAATCTGAGTGGCCTGCGCAATATATGGGGCAGCGTATCCAACAACGGATGCAAGACCTTTACCCGTGCATTGCAGATGGACTCTACCGAATATGTACCATCTACCTGCCCTGCCAGTGGCCCGGAGGGTGTGATAGTAGGTGATACTTTGTATTCGGTCTATATGAGCGGCACCAACGATAATTCATTGGTATATCTGAGTAAGCTTTCCTTGTCTTATCCTACGCTTACCACCGCAGAAGTGACGGGTAGTATTACCGGAGTGCCTATGCAAAACTACCCTCGCATATCGGGGGTAGGCAGTGCAGCAGGTATTGTATGGACGCAGAGTTCGGGCGGTAATAATATAGTATGTCTGTCGGTAACAGACGATCTTACAAAAGGATTTCCGAAAGTGTATGACACCGTTGCCGAGGGAGTGATGCTGAATGCTGATGTGGCCATTGGCGGAGGGTTCATCTATGTAGTGTGGGAAGATAAGGTGACCCGCAGTGTCATGTATCGCAGAGGAGTATATTATAAGAAGAACAAGGTAGTAGATAACACCTCTATACTGATAGGCTCGCAGAACCCTACCATGAAGTATTTCACCATTAATATGCCCGACATACTGAGCTGTGTAATGACCGACTCTACAGGCAGGGAGTATGAGATGGACATTTCGTATCCGAAGAATGTGAACATCTGCCAGGTAAATACCGACGAGATGGAAGAAGGGGACTATGGCGTAAAGGTATGGGACAAGGACGGCCGCATATATAATGCACGCATCCACCTTAAAGCTATAAAAAGGCACAAAGACAAGGACGAGAACTGATGCCTACTTCTTGTGCGTGTATTCGTAAAGATCTTTAACGGTCACACGACCTTCAAAAAGGTGAACGATCATTTTATGCTCGTCATATAATGCCAGATCGGGGAAAGAATTGACATTATAATTATCGATAAAGAAGAACTCATAATCGCGCCCTATACCAACGATATTAGGATAGTTGGCCAGGTGCATCTCTGCCGCAAATCGGCGCATAGCGGCAAAATCGGGGTTGGGGGTGATGAAGTAGAATTGAATATTTTTCAACGAATCCATACCTCTTGTGAGCTCTTCGGTAACGTCATGACAATGGCTGCATCCGGGATCGAAGAAGAAAATAGCCGTAGGCTTCCCTTTAGGAATATTGAAGGTATTGAAGATAGTGGTGCTGTCTATGAGCCTTATGTTGAATGCCGGCAGTTCGGGCGACTTCATATAGGGCAGGCTATCTACCGGCATGCGCTTGTAGCGGCCACGGCTCTGGGCATCTGCGTTGAAGCAGCCGATAGCAAGGAGTATGATGAGCAGTATCTTTTTCATAATTGTCATATAAAAACAGTAGCGATAGTTGCGGCCCAATGAGTCGCTTTCGGAGAAAGGGGCCATGACGACTGATGTCTCAAAATCAAAAAGATCGTCGTGCTCAGTGTATGCCCCTTAAATACGATCGCATGCAGCACGTTAAATTTATGCATTACTTTTTGATACTATCACTGTTTGCCGAGTGAGTGGTATCTAAAGTATTGTTAACAGGGGCAGGTGTGTTGCCATGCTTAGCTCTGTATCTGAGCTCATTGGTAGCCAGGTAGAGAACAGGTAATACGATGAGCGTAGCTATCACCAAAACAAATATTTTCGACTTCATGTCAGCTCTTTTTTTGCAGCAGCGAAATTACACCTTCTTTCTGCAATATGCGGTACCCGATACGATCATTGGAGATGCCCGGCTTTAGCTTGTAGGTGAACCTGAAGCTGCTGTCGCTGTCCATCTCCGTTTCGAAGTAAGAGAAGAGGATCCCTTTGTTATCGGCAAACTGATGCGCCACCTCATACAAATGCGTACTGAGGATCATGAGATGATCGTTATGGTCGAGCAGTCCATCCATAACCGCCTTTGTGCATTCATAAGCATCGTGCACGTTGGTGCCTTTGAACAGCTCGTCCATAAGTACCAGATGCGGTTGGTGCTGTTGCAGCTTTTCGGCGGTCTGCTTCATGCGTTGCACCTCTGCAAAGAAGTAACTTTCGCCTTTGAGGATATTATCTTCTACATGCATGTTGGTGATGATACCCTGCAGGAAGCTGATGCGCAAAGAGCGGGCGGCAACACCCATACCCAGATGTGCCATAAGAGCACCTACGCCGAGTGAACGCATAAAGGTGGTCTTTCCCGACATATTAGCACCTGTGAGGACCAGAAAATTGCAACTATTGTCGAAAGCTATATCGTAGGCTACAGGCTTTGGCAACAGGGGGTGACGCAGTTGCTCCATCTCGAACCGGATAGGCAATGCCGGTAACAGTTGGGGGAATACCCATTTGTGCTCAACGGTGGCCCTTGCCATAGACTGCCATGCATCTAAGCGCGCATAATGCTGGATGAGCCTGTATATCATGCTCTTCATTTCGCGGCGCGCCTGATAATTGAGTTGTGCTAATTCCGCATATTTAGCATCGGCACCTACATTCATCATTTTATCGGCCAGCCGATGTTCTAGTTCTTTATTCATGGCATCGAGCTCCTGCTTCAATGCCGCAGGCACCTGATGATCATCGGCAATATCTGCCAATTGCCGGCAGCCCTTCAGAAAATCTGAGAGATGAGAGAGCGAGAATTTGGTAAGAAAGTACTGTTGCTTGTTGAATACCTTTTGCAACATTGCCCCCATCATGAGGGTGATACCTGTGGGTGGCGCACTGACACTATCGGCGGACTCGAAAAACTTCTCGAGCATGACGATAGTGCCATTAGAAATGATCTTGGGCCAAAGCTGCAGGTTATTGCTCCAGAACTTTATGGCCTCCTGAGTGGCAATAAGACGTTCAGCAGTGTCGGGTGGGTTATGCAGATGTTTTCGGAGCATATCCTTTCCGGCCAATGATGTAGTACGGTCTATGAGGTCAAATACCCCTCCGCTACCATCGGCAGTGAAGATCGATAAGTCTTTAAGTGTGATCTTGTCGTTTTGCATTATCTGTCAAACAATATTCTTTGTCCTCTGTATAGATCCAAAACCTGACCATTTTCATAAACGATATTTCCGTTAACTATAGTATTGACGATCTTAGCGGGGAAAGTGTGCCCTTCGAAAGGCGACCAGCCGCATTTATAGAGTATATTTTCTTTGCTTACGGTATAAGTATCATTCATATTGACCAATACCAGATCGGCATGGTATCCTTCGCGAATGTACCCTCTGTTGGCGATCTGGAAACATTGGGCCGGGGCATGGCACATCTTCTCTACTACCTTCTCGATAGAGAGCTTGCCCTGCTTGGCATATTGCAGCATAAGTATGAGTGAGTGCTGCACTAATGGCACACCGGCAGGAGCCTTCTGGTATGGCAGTTGCTTTTCTTCCCATGTATGCGGCGCATGGTCTGTAGCAATAATATCGAGCCTGTCGTCGAGGAGTGCCTCCCAAAGCGCATCTCTGTTCTCCGGTGCTTTGATAGCAGGATTGCACTTGATGAGGTTACCATATTGCGCATAATCGTTGGCAGTGAAGTGCAGGTGATGTACACAAACTTCGGATGTTATGCGCTTATCTGTAAGCGGGAACATATTGGTGAACAACTGCAGTTCGCGCGCCGTAGATATATGCAGTATGTGCAGACGCGTATTGTGCATCATAGCCAGTTGCACCGCTGAGAATGAGCTTGCGAAGCAGGCTTCGGTATCGCGGATGAGCGGGTGAAATGAGGCATTATCGGCATCGGGGTATTTCTCTTTATTTGCAGTTACCACACGCTCATCTTCGCAGTGAGTAGCAATGAGCAATTCAGATCCGGAGAATATCTTACTGAGGGTAAGGTAATTATCTACGAGCATATCACCGGTACTGGAGCCCATGAAGATCTTTACGCCGCAGACATCTTTCTTTTTATCGTTGGTCCGCAATACCTCATCGGCGTTGGTATTAGAAACGCCCATGAAGAAAGAGTAATTGGCAACAGAAGTAGCTGCTGCTATGGCATACTTATCTTCGAGCAATTGCTGTGTGATAGCAGGAGGATTGGTGTTAGGCATTTCCATAAAGGAGGTAACCCCACCGGCAACTGCGGCTGCTGCCTCAGTACCTATAGTTGCCTTATGAGTAAGACCCGGTTCGCGGAAGTGCACCTGATCATCGATAACACCCGGTAGCAGGTGCAGACCTTCTCCGTTGATCTCTTTATAATTGCCCGCAGGAGTAATGTTATTGTCTATCTTATGAATAAGGCCATCTTTGAGCAATACGTCAGCTACCCTGCTGCTGCCTTCATTTACTATGGTAACGTTTTTTATTAATATCGTTGTCATGCTGTTATATGCTGCGTATTAGTTAATAACGCTTAATTTTGTCAGGCAAATCTACAATTTACATATCTGTAAAACGCCTTTATGCAGAAAAAAGCCTACCTGATACTTGCACTCGCTTTATCCACTTATTGCGCTACGGCCCAGACCACCTATATACCAACCGGTTCGGACGATTACCACCTGCTTGACAGGCTGGAAACCCGATCGGGGAGGTTGTGCGACAGCCTGAACCTGAGTGATAAACTGGAATCGCGGAGGAATGCGGTACATTTTGTTGAGTCTATGCAGGCGTGGGCGGGCGATACCAGCCGTAAAAATCCGTTCAGCAAGATAGACCTGTTCAATATGCGTATGCTTGTAGGGGAAAATGGCGAATGGACGGCAGATGAAAATGGCTTCATAAAAGGCAAACATACCCTGTGGGGCAAAATATATAAGGACCGCTACAACTTTGGTCTGGTAAAGACCAAAGACTTTTTTCTGGTCATCAACCCGGTGTTGAATCTGGTATCTACGCAGGAATCTAACAGCGGCACGGGCAGCGCATCTGTAAAAGGCCTGAGTGGCTACCACCTGCTGAACACCCATGATATAGAGTTCAGAGGATGGTTTGGCAAGAAGATAGGGTTCTATACTATGCTGACCGACAATCTGGAGTCGCTGCCGGGATATGTATATAACTATGCACTGAAAGATGGTAAGCATATGGCGGTGCCGGGAGCAGATTACTTCTTTATCCCTAAATCAAGAGGCTCCTCGTTCGACTACTTCAATGCAAGCGGTTATATAGACTTCGCGGCAGTAAAAGACAAGGTGAGCGTGACCTTCGGATCGGGCAAGAATTTTATAGGTGATGGTGCTACCAGCCTTTTCCTGAGTGACTTCTCATCGAACATGACGTTCCTGAAGTTGCGCGCGCGTATATGGAAGCTCAATTATGAGAGCCTGTATCTGCAGTTGACAGAGCAATACAATAAACTGGCAGGCGACCAACTCTATGCCCGTAAGTATGCCACTATGCACTATATATCGCTCAACGCGAGACCATGGTTGAACATCAGCTACTTTGAGTCTATAGTATTTGACCGTACAAACGGCTATGAGATCAGCTATCTTAACCCGGTGGCATTTACCCTGGCCGCCAATAATGCCAATGGCAGTTCTGACAAGTCGCTGATAGGATGGTCGTTCAAGGCTATAGCAGCTAAGCATGTGCAATTCTATGGTCAGTTCATGCTCAATGAGTTCAAAGCATCGGAACTATTGGCAGGCAAAGGCTGGTATGGCAATAAATATGGCTACCAGCTTGGCGGCAAGTATTTTGATGCCTTGGGCATTAAGAACCTGGACCTGCAGGCAGAAGTGGATATGGTTCGTCCTTATGCTTATTCTGCAAAGGATACGGTCGCGAACTATACCAACTTCAACCAGCCACTTGCCGACCCACTGGGATCGGGGTTCGTAAAGATGATAGGTATAGCCCGTTATGCGCCTGCCAAGAACCTGACCATCACCCTTAAGGGGATGTATTATGCCCATGGAGTGGACACCGGCAATGCTAACTATGGTAATGATGTCTTCAAGGTCTATACAGAAAACCGCCCTAAGGACTATGGTATAAAGACGGTGAACGGACCTAAGAGCCAGGTAACGAGCATCAGCCTGAACATAACCTATCAGGCATCCCGCAATGTTTTCATAGACGCGGGTACGGTGTACCGTAAATTTGACAATGCTTCAAAAGTATATGGCGGCTATTCTTCAGTAGGATATGACCCATCGGGACCATTGACAACAAGCTATGTATATCTTGGTTTCAGGATGAATGCACCACGCAGAGATTATACATTCTTCTGATAAAACGTACTATTCTAAAGAAGGCTGATCAAAATGATCAGCCTTCTTTGTTTTTGTTATTATCACCAATGCGCGCCAGCTGCTTGGTAAGTGCAATAAAAAGATAAAATACCAGGAAAGGAAGCGGCTCTGTGAATCTGTTTCGCAAGCCTACGCCAATACGTTTGATCAATTCGCTGTGAGTCATGCTGAAGAGTACGCCGCTTGTAAGGAAGAGGATCAGCACTACCCCATACAGTGCCAGCCAAAGGATATTGATCCACTTCTCGTGCTGCCGCCAGTTGACATAACCTATGAACCCTGTAAGTGCAAAAGCAATGATATGAACCACCTGATTGACAACAGGGCTGAACGTATTGCTTCGAACGGAACCGAAATAATCGACATTGGCCCAACTGGCCAATATGATCACCAAAAGGGAAATAATAAACAGCGCTCTACCCTTCATGAACAGTTACTCGTTTGGTTTTGGTGTATTCCATCCAAAGGTAGAAAACAAGTAGGTAAACTGCGGCGGTAAAAATATAGTGGTGACTGATATCTACCCAGCCGCGGTGAGCAATATTGAGCCAACCTATGAGCGCGCACCTGATAGTGTTGATGATGTATATGTAAGGAATACCCATTAAAATGAAGAGCACCCGCCTCTTTGCCGAACCCGGAAAACAAAACAAAAAGGATATGAACAGCACATAAATATCCAATCCGTTGCAAGGGTCTAATATGCCTAAAACACCGTGACCATTAATAGTAACGATAGCAGAAGCGGTAGCATTGTTGTGTGTATATACCGCGCCCACACCATCGTAAAAAACAGACATAAGTTTTGCGGTAGAATAGCAGGTAGCATTGGTAAGCTGCCTGTCGGGGGTGCGCACGGGAACTAATACGAAGTTGTACAGTAATTGCCACACTATAAAAATAAGCGCTGCTCTGAGTAAGAAAGATCTTACCAGAGGTGGTACCTTGTTGTATAGTGTTTTGATGTTGGACAATGAGTGCGCATGAGATAAAATATGATCTCTCCTACAGGTGCAAAGTTATCATGTTTTGTAATATTATTCTTTGATCTGGGCTTTATCCTTTAAAATGGCCCATTGTATGCCTGAGTGAGCGATGTAAAATGACTGGAATATATCAGGTACTTAATACCTTTGTACACAGCAAGTGAAACAGGAAACAATAGAACAAATAAAACAACGCCTAAGCGAACCGTTGCCGGGCAGTAAGGCCCAGGAGCTGATGATGGGCCGTGTGCGGCCTATGCCGATGGAAGTGCCTGCGCATGCCCGCCCGAGTGCTGTATTGTGCCTTATCTTTCCAATAGAGGGAGAGCCGCACCTACTGTTCATGAAGCGAATGGAAGACAATACACCTCATAGCGGACAGGTAAGTTTCCCCGGAGGTAGTTATGAGCAACAGGATGCTGACTACCGAGCTACCGCACTGAGAGAGGCGCAGGAGGAGGTAGGCATAATGGCGGAAGATGTGGATATACTGGGTGCACTTACCTCTCTGTATATACCTGTGAGTAACTTCAATGTCTATCCGTATGTCGGACTTGCAACGAGCAGGCCTGTGTATAACCTGAGCAGATCGGAAGTGTCTTATATACTGGAAGTGCCTGTGAAGGAACTGTTCCACCCGGAAAGAAAGACCATAACACATGTTATCTCTCCTGCAATGCCGGATGTAAAGTTGAAAGTGAACGCCTATGTGCTGGAAGATGGTACCGTAATATGGGGCGCTACAGCAATGATATTATCTGAACTGGAGGCCGTATTGAAAGAGGCGGGTATCTTGTAAGCTGAATATCTAATAGTATAACATGGCTAAAAAGCAATGACCCCAAACGGGGTCATGACTATAATTATGCAATCTTTTGGTTTTGATCAGCGGATCGTTACTTCTTTACTTTGAGGAGCGCCTCCAATTCGGCAGGAGATGCTATCAAAGCCAATGCTTTATCGAGTTCTTTATCGTGCTGCATATTCTGTGCTATACGACCTTTACTGAAGTAGTAACGAGAAACGATCTCATTTTCGAGCATTTGCTTTACGGCATCCTTATTCTTCTGCAGATCCTGCTTTTTGTCGTGAGATAGTTTTGCCTTCAATGCGTCGAATTCGGCCTTATTCTCGTCGTAGTACTTTTCTTTTACAGCAATAGCCTTTAAAGAATCGAGCTCTGATTCGGTCTCGGTCTTGTAGGAGTAGTCTTTCTTATCGAGCCATTTTGTGAAATCGTTGAACTCGGCATCAGTAAGAGTGAACTTAGTAGGATCGGCAATTGACTTGTGCTTACCGGCGTAGTCGGTAGCATAATCGAACAAGTAGTTCTTAACGTATAATGTAACTGCCAGTTGACTGGTAGCTTCATTTTTGATCTTTACATCGGGCTCAATGCCACCACCGCTGAGTACGGTGCGACCATTGCGGGTCTTATACGATTTCTTGAGCGAGTCGGCGAAGGTGCTGACGGTATGATCTGCATTGCGGTGGGTGTAGTCGAGCGCCTGAATGCAACGGCCGCTAGGTGTATAATAGCGGGCGATAGTAAGTTTCAGGTGGGCATTGAATCCGAGCGGGCGTGTAACCTGCACCAGCCCTTTTCCATACGAACGCTCACCGATGATCACACCTCTGTCGAGATCCTGCATGGTGCCTGCTACGATCTCTGAAGCGGATGCGGAAGACTTATTGACCAGAACTGTGAGCGGTAAGTCTTTGTTCCAGACACTACCTGCAGTTTTGTAGTCCTTATCCATATCGGGCATTTTACCACGAGTGGTGACCACCGTCTGATCGCGATCAACAAAGATGTTACAGATATTTACAGCCTCATCTACCAAACCACCGGGGTTATTGCGCACATCTAATACCAAGCCTTTGAGTGCCGGCTGTGCCTTTTTAAGACTATCGTATGCGTTTCTTACCTGACGGGCACAACCCTGAGTGAATTGAGTAAGCTTTACGTAGGCAATATCTTTCTGCGGACCAATAAGCGCTGCGTAGGGCACACTGGATATCTCTATCTCGCCTCTTGTAATTATCTTCTGAGATTCGATACCTGTATAAGCATCTTTGATCTTTACGGTTAGCTGAGTACCGGGAGCACCTTTGAGCAACAAACTGAGATCATCGACACTTTTTCCTTTTACAGACTGATCATCGACCGACAATACCGCATCGCCGGGGTGGAGACCAGCTTTTTGAGCCGGGCTGTTCTCATATACATCACCAACAAGAATATCATCCCCTTTTCGGTGCATATTAGCGCCTATGCCGCCGTACTTGCCTGTGGTCATAAATTCATAATCCTCGACGTCGGACTCGGTAATATAATTGGTATAAGGGTCAAGATCATCGAGCATGGCATCGACACCCGTCTTTACGAGTTTGCCGGGTTCGATGGGATCTACGTAATAAGTATTGAGCTCTTTGAACAGATTGGTATAAATATCGAGGTTCTTGGAGATCTCGAAATAAGGATCATCGGCTGAACGGGCATGTATAAAAAAGAAAGCAGTTGCTGATAGGGCGGCACCTGCAATAAAACCTTTGGCGTTGGCTATTTTTTTCAAAAAAATCATGGCACTAAACTTGTTATATATAATGAAGCAATGTACGAATTATACCGCTTTAAAGGCGGCAGTGTAAATATAATTTAACCAAAAGTGTTGTGAATAATGGAGAATGCGTAAATTGTATCCTTAATTTACTCATATCTCTATTATCCCGCTTCACCAAGCATTTGACATGAAAAACAAAGCAATTCTCTTATTGACCATCCTACTGTTGCCGGCATTGTATGTGCTGGCCCAACAGCCATTTTCGGAGGGCACGATCAAATATAAAGTAGTGTTCGAGACCGCAGATAAAAAGACATTCAGCGGCACCTATATATTCACCTTCAAAAACGGACAGATCAAAAAAGACTTCAGGCTCAACAATGGCTTTGAGGATGTTGTACTGATCAATACGAACAATAATTCCATTTACTCCCTTCGATCTATGAATGGTAAAAAATATGCCATCCAGCTTTCGGCAGAGGAAATGGCTTCCAGACAAGAGAAGTACAAAGGATTTACACTAAAAGAGCAAAAGAACAGTGACAAAGAAATTGCCGGAATGAAAGCCCAGAGAGGAGAACTTATCTATCAGAACGGTACACATTCTACTATCTATTACAATGCTAACTGGTATGCCGCAAGTGCGATCACTTATGAACGCTTTCCTGATGCGCGATTCCTGCCACTGGAATATACCTACACTGATGACATGAAGGGATTCACCATGCACATGGTAGCAGAGTCGGTGAGCCAATCGCCGGTAGAAAATGCTGTATTCCGCATACCTGCCGACTATAAGCTGATCTCTAATGAAGAATACAAACAGATAAGCAGACAGTAGTCCGGCCGATAAATTGCACCTATTAAAAGGATAATGCGGGAGGTAGTATTCATCTGTATGAGCTAACACTTGTCTGCAGATGATATTGTAGTGTATCGCACCCATCCGACAAATAAAAGTGCTACTTTTATCTTCTTACAACGAACCGGGAAAATATGACACAGAAATATTGCATTGCCATACATGGCGGTGCGGGTACCATCTTACGCAGTACGATGACACCTGAACTTCAACAACAGTATGAAGCAGGCTTGAGAGCGGCAATAGACGCAGGCTATACGATATTAGCAAATGGCGGTAGTGCAGTAGATGCGGTAGATGCCGCAGTGACCAGCCTGGAGGACTTTCCGTTGTTCAATGCGGGCAAGGGTAGCGTGTTCAACAATAAAGGGATGCAGGAAATGGATGCCGCTATAATGGACGGCAAGACTCTGGCCGCGGGCGCGGTATGTGGGATAGCCCATGTAAAGAATCCTGTGCAGGTAGCGAGAGCAGTTATGGAGCATAGCGGCCATGTGATGCTGGCTGGCGAAGGTGCAGAAGAGTTTGCAAAAGCACAAGGCATGAACATGGAGAATGATGCCTACTTCTATACCGAGCAGCGCTACCAGCAGTGGCAACAAGCCATGAAGGATGATGTAGTGCAACTGGACCATACTGTAAAAGAAGAAGAAAAAACAGACAAAAAATTCGGGACGGTTGGTGCAGTAGCATTGGACATGAACGGCAATCTGGCAGCATCTACAAGTACTGGAGGGTTGACCAATAAGAAATTCGGGCGGATAGGCGACAGCCCTGTTATAGGTGCGGGCACCTATGCCAACAATAATACGTGTGCTATATCTTGTACGGGAGTAGGTGAATTGTTCATCAGATCGGTAGTGGCATATGATATTTCTTGCCTTATAGACTATAAGGGCTTATCATTGAAAGAAGCCTGCGACATAGTGGTGCATGATAAACTAGTGAAAATAGGTGGTGAGGGTGGATTGATAGCACTGGACAAACATGGTAATATAGAAATGTCATTTAACAGCGAAGGCATGTACAGGGCCTGCAAGGCAAGCGATGGAAGAGAGGAAGTGCTGATCTATAAATAAGTGCATATCTCAATCGGATAAAATAATAGCCGTCACAAATGTGGCGGCTATTATTTTAATAGGGTGTACAGATCTATTTGACTAATTGACAGGGCCCAGGCAACTAAATATGTCCACTTTGCAGCTTGTTTAGAAAGTGTATCGTATCATGGGTATAGGGAAGAAACTCTGCTGATATACTGTAACTATCTTACCTGCTTTGGCGTCGTAGCCCTTAGTGAATACGTTTTGATTGTTGGTCACATTCTGCATGTCCAGTGCGACCTCAAGTGTACTCTTTTTGTATTCTTTTCTATATGCGATCTTTATATCGGCACGGAAATAGGCCGGCTGCCTTTCTGAAAAGGCCAGTTCCTGCTTGTACACAGCAGAGCCCTGTGCGCGAGAACGATCGAGATCTATAGGCGTGATGTATCTGCCACCGACAGTAGTGAGTTTCAAGTTAAGTGCTAATACACTACCCTTTGTTCCTAATTTAAATTCTTTGCCGGCCAATGCATTGATAACATAGTTCGTATTGAAGGCTGTATTTCGTTCGACACCATCACTACCCTTATAGCTGGACTGAAATAATGATGTGGTGAATAAGAAGTAATATCCCTTATTAAAGAAACGCTCCAGAGTTATCTCCGCACCATAATTGCGGCCAGTACCATTATTTACAAGACTATCGGCAAATGTAGTATTGAAGTTAGCACCGGTATTGATCTCGGAATAAGCAGATGCGGCGCGCTCTACAGGAACTTTAGAGAGTGCCTGATAGTAGGTCTCGGCTTTGAGGCGGAGGTGCTCGGTAATATTCCAATCATAAGTCAGGACAAAATGATCACTCCTTGTAAAGCCCAATCCTTTGTTGGTGAATTCATACCCTGTAGCAGTTTCGGTCTGCCCGAAATAAGTGTAAATATTTTGTGACTGATGATGCAGGCCATAACCCGCACTCACCGACTGTTTGCTATTGAAAGCATACCTGAGACTAAGGCGAGGCTCTGCGGCGAATGACCTGCTGACGGACAGATATTGAAAATGCATCCCTCCTACAGCAGCCAGATCATTAGTAAAACGATGCTTCCACTGGGCATACCCTTGCGCAAGTGCATAGTTACCGTTATTATCTATGAATACATCATCGGGACCACCGGGATGAATATTTTTATCGAGCAAGGTGAATTGGGTATGATCATAGGTAATACCACCCTCTACATTGTCTTTGGCACTCAGCTTGTGCGCTATCATCCAGATAGCAGATATCTTACCGGTCGCAAACTTATGATCGTAGGTAGGAGTAATGTAATTATTGGCGTAACTGATAGAGTCTTCATTATATTTCTCGTATGTAGAAGAGTAACCAAGAGTAAACCGCATGAATGTTTTTCCGGACAGTCGCTGCTCATAAGCGAGTCCGGTAACGGTAGTTGCATATCTGCTTCTCTGATTGGCATACGGATCTCCACCATACAGTTCGGTCTTAGTGCTATCTACATCCTTACCCAAAAAATCTATAGAACTTAGTCCGGCTATCCCAAAGAGACTGACCTTTGCCGTTTTGCTTAGCTGAGTAGTTACTTTATAGTTGAGGTCCTGATAAAAAGGAGTAGCAGAGCCTGTACCAAAGTTAATACCCAATTTCTGAAAGAGACCTAACGTTGAGTACCTGTAGTTGATAAGATAAGAAGTGTTCTTCTTTTTGCCCAACGGCCCTTCGGCACCCAATTCGAAACCATTGAAGCCTACCTGAGCCATGAATTCATTTTTGTCCTTGTTCCCGTCTCTGAGCTTGATATCGAACACACCGGCAACTGCATTACCATATTGTGCGGGGAATGCACTAGTTATAAAATCTGACTTATCGATATTGTTATTGTTGATCATGCTTACGGGACCGCCTGTACTACCCAGCGAGCCGTAATGGTTGGGATTGGGTATATTGAGCCCGCCTACCTGCCAAAGCATACCTGAGGGAGAATTGCCACGTACAACAATATCATTTGTAGCATCGTTACCGGAAGCTACCCCGGCAAAGTTGGCCGCCATACGAGAAGGGTCGCCTAATGCACCGGCATATTTTTTAGTTTCTTCGACATTGAAAGAACGAGCACTGACCTGAGCCATATCATTATTGGTACGAGTCTTGTCTTTGGCTTTATTGTACACTACAGTGACCTCATTGAGTTTGTGAAGCGCCTCCTGCATGGCGATATTGAGATTGACCTCTTTGCCGGCAGTAACAACAACATCGTTGATAACGCGGCTCTCATAGCCCACGTAGGTAAGCTTAAAAGTATGGCGACCGATAGGTACATTAATTTTAAAATGCCCTACAGAGTCCGTTACACCTCCATTCAAGGTAGCACCTGTATTGAGTTGAATAATGACCACCCCTGCCAGCGGGGTTTTAGACGCTTCGTCATATACGTTGCCGGTGACATTCTGCATGACCGGAGCTCCGGATGACTGAGACAATGCCCGGGGAACATTGGTGCAGATCATGAGGAGCAGGAGGAGGAATATTCCTATCTTATTCATTGTAATCAGTATTTTAATGGGGATGGAATTTTAATATCCGCTCCCTGTCAATTAAATATTGGTGGTAAAAAAGAATCCTTTCGAGAAATAAATGTTTTCAGTAGTGTTGTACCCTGCCGGAACCGGAAATAGACGCATGAATAGCAGGATTACCCATGTAATATACATCACCGCTTCCGGAAATGTTGACCGTGAGATCGTCAGCGACGTTGACCCTGATGTCACCTGAACCGCTTGTTCGCGTATCAGCAGTTTTGGCCGTGATATTGAGCAGATCAATATTACCGCTACCACTTATCTGCAATGATTCGTTCCTAACAGTACCGCCACCAATATTGATACTACCCGACCCGCTGATATTTCCGTACAGATTAGTACCACTGAGCTGAGCAATGTAAATATCACCTGAACCATTGACCTTTACATTGAGATCGCTGGAGATGACCGGCTGTAATACTTTTAAAGAGCCTGAACCATTGATGCCGAGATTATATGCAGCCGGCGCACTGATATATACAGACAAGCGAGTATGACGTCCGATATTAGCCAATGGCTCGAAGTGCATTTGTAAAACTCCATTTTCGATATAGGTCTGAATATGGCTGATGATATTGGACTGTCCTACTATCTCTACTTTAAAAACGGAGTCTTGTGTGAAGTATATATCTCCGCCTATACCTGCATATACACCTGTGAAGCCCTTTATATTGAGCTTTTGCGAGATGACCGGACCATCACCTGCAATTTTATTGCAAGAAGGAGTTAAACATACTACTGCTAATGAGAGAACAGAGAGCAAAAGTGTTTTCATTGTTACGTGTTTTTAGTGTGTATCTTTTGTTGTTGTATATAGAAGACAATTGATGAAGAAGATACCCCTATGTATGATGAGATCTTTTTGAGAATTACTGATACATAATAATGTGTATCAAGCAGCAGCGCAACCTATTGCGATAATAGTTACCGGTAAATATCCGGCAGACAAAAATTGAGGAGGGAGCAGACAATACGACAAATAAAATATTGTTGTCTTGGATGACGTGGGGCAACAATAGTTGACCGTTATAAGCAGAAGGACTAAAAGATGTTTATACCTGCCTGCCAGCCGACCCAAGAGGCAACATTGTTGCCCCTGTATATTTCGTACATAGCATTATCGGGACTTAGTGTCTGGTACCCCTTTGTATATGGCTTAGTAAAAGGAGCGCCCAATGAAACCGAAGGGCCGATATGAACCGATATTTTTTTAGTGATCCCGAAAATGAAGCCGGTCCTCAGTTTAATGATGCTTGGTGTAGTAGTGTCGGCAGTGTTCATAGCCACAGTAGTCAGTTCGGCCAAAAATGACACCCTATCTGATATCCTCCTTTGTGTGCCAATACCATATCCCAATCCCCATGCTTTTTTATCACGATTGAGATTGATGCCGAAAGTATAAATGCCATAAAGCTTCTTATTGCCGCCGAGGAATGAGATGTTAGTATTGAACACTTCATTGGACGAAAGACACAGTGTATGATAACCCTTTCTGATGATATTGATGAACCCTATGCTGTAGCCATCGACAGTGTCGGCAATATTAATAAAGCCAATCTGCACGCCTTTTACCTTCTTAGCTCTGTTGACCAGTACACATGCCTGCACACCATTGACATCACCTTTGGTTACATTGATCAGTCCTGCCATTTGTACCCCTTCTACATTGCCATAGGTCTTGTTCTTTATGCCGGCAAGCTGAAAGCCTTTCATACCAATAGTATCCTTATGCTCGTTCTCTATTGTATTAGCAATACCCGACAATTGAAATCCTGTATAATTACCATCAACATAACTTTTGATACCTGCAACAGTCATGCCCCTTACACTACCTTTTATTCTGCTGTGAATTCCAGATATCTGGAGGCCATTCATAGAATCATTGACCCTATTTGTAATTCCCGCTATCTGCACTCCTTCAGTATTTCCGCTGACAACATTGAACAGACCCGCTACCTGAACATACTTAACATTCTTCTTGTCGATATTGAACAGTCCACCAATTTCGAAACCATTGACACCAGCAGCATAGCCACCCAGGGCATTGAAAGAAAAAGAATTGACCACCTGTCCGCTTAACTTGCCATGTGAGCCAAGCCCCGGAGTGAGTGAAAGCTGTATAGGCTTATCGCAAAAGAACTTACCCAGATTGGCACTCTGCTTTCTGAGTTTAGTAGAAAATAAATGCTTCCCTAACCAAGATCTTTCGACTCCTGAATATGTATTGATCTCGACCTCTTGTAAAGGGTGATCAGCGTGAGGGAGAGAGATGCTCAATTGCTGATCGTATCCCTGCGCAAAGAGCATGGTAGTGTCTTCATAGAAAGACCCCATGCTTACGGTGACCTTAGCCATAGGATATCTTTCACTCTCCCTGATCAATAGCTTAAAGTGCCCATCTGCAGCCGTGAGGGTGGAAGCCAATGTTTGTCTTTCAAATACACTAACATCGCTGATGCCCATACCGGTAAGCCTGTCTGTAACATAGCCTGATATAGCATACCACTTCTCTTTGGCCGATGGCTGAATAATGATGTGATTGTCTATCTCTTTATACTGACACTTATCGCCGAATATTGTTTCCAACACCTGCCTTACAGATCTGTTGCGAACAGAGACACTTATAATGCTATCATTTTTGATAGTGGTACTGATGTAAGAGAAATAGAAGTCGCCCTGCTCGCTTATACTGTTGAGCACCTCTTTCACCGGCTTGCGGGTAACGTTGATGCTGACCTTTTTATCTAATAAAGACTGTGCATAACTCTTCGTGTGGCAAAAGAGTACCACAGGAAGAAGTAAACATAATATCAGGTATTTCCTGAGGAAAGGCATAGGCGAAAGATACAGCAGATGAAACTATTTTATGATGATCTCATTGCCGTTCTTTTCTACAGTGGCACCGGTCAGCAACCTGATATTTTCCAGTATCGCATTCAATGATTGTTCGTGATACGTGCTGCTAACAGGCAGATCTCTGAGTGCCGCAGATGCTATAACTATATGAACATCAAATGCTTCACTAAGAATATCTGTGAGTTTATAAAGTGGAGTATGATCACAAACAAACTCTTTGGTACGGTAGTAGTTGTATAAAACATCTGTGCTATTCTCCATCACCGGCCTGTCTTCTTTTTTGAGTACAATAGCCTTTTGGTGAGGATTTACCCTAATGGCGAATTGCTTTTTTGCCACTTCCACTATTCCTGTTTCCACTACCACCTCTGTCTTATCGTCATTGCTCTTCACATTAAACGAAGTACCTACAACTTTTATACTGCTGGCATCGGCATCAATGATAAAAGGGTGTGCCTTATCGGGCGTGACATTGAAGAATGCCTCTCCCTTAAGCACCACATGACGTGTACTGCCACTGAACTTTGCAGGATAAGTAATTGATGAGTTCCTGTTGAGGGTAACCAACGAACCATCGGGGAGAGTGGTAGCCAGCGCAGTACTGCCTGCCTGTGTGGTGATGGTACTACCCGTACCAGCAGTGAAATAATAGACGGCGGTACAACCCAATAAGATGATGAGCGCAGCAGCAGCACGCAGCCAGTTGGTCTTCCCTAACGGTATTTTTTGGGCAGCAGGTTGTGTTGACACCTCATGCCTTTCTTCTTTTTCTACCTTTTGCAAGAACCTGTCCCATGCCTCATTTTCATCAACATTGCTATCAGCAGCGAGAAGTTTGCTTTGATCCCAGATCAGCTTAAAGTGGTTGTAATACCTTTTATTTTCATCTCCTGCCGCAATCCACTGCTCCACATTGGCCTGCTCAGTTTCAGTAGCCTCACCCAGCAGGTATTTAACTAGCACATCATCGGTGTTTTCCAAATTTCTGTTCACACTATCCATTTTTACAAGGTGAGTAATAAGATCAACAATGCGGCCGGCAGAAAATCGACCAATTTGGCCCGGAGTAATTTCAAAGCTTTACCCATCTGGTTTTCTACTGTTTTTACCGATATACCCAACTTATCTGCTATCTGCAGGTATTTTAGCTCTTCAAATCTGCTGAGTTGAAAAATGGTCCTGCACTGTTCGGGTAGTTCCTTCATTGCCTCATCCAGTTTTTGTTCCAGTTCGCGGGGACTCATTTGCTCCGCTGCATTATTTGAATTGCTCATATTTTGGGCTGCATAAGATTGGTAAGCTGCTTTTACTTTCAGGTGTTTCAGATGATTCAGGCTGTCGTTATAGACCGACCTGTAGAGATAAGCAGTAAATGATCTGTTAATTTCAATAGCCTCTCTGTTCTTCCATAATTTAAAAAACATGTTCTGTACGATCTCTTCGGCCATCATATCATCTTTAATAATTGTACAGGCATATGCATGCAGTGCCTTGAAATGCTGCTTGAAAGCAGTTTCAAAAATGGCTGTGCCTGGGTCTTTCAGTAAAACAGGGCCGGTATCCATTACCATTATCGCATTTTAATATAATATCAAATATAATTGCTTCTTTTACTCGTATATGAATAGTGAGACAACTTGAGTAAACTATACCCCTATTTATGAATAATAATAATATTCGTACACAATTTTGTGTAGTTTTCTCTAATTTTGTGTAATTATTTACTAATAATTTATGTCTATTTATTAACTTTAAGTAATTAACTATCCTATATATGTATTAACTTCGTTGAGACTTAATGCATTTTGAATAGTCGGAAAAATAATATGTTAGCAAATATATTTTATTGATATAACAACTTATTCTACACAGTTAAATAAATAGTTTACTTACTTACATGTCTGTACCAGAGGAGGAGCAAAACGAAGAGCATTTTGATGATCTTCGTTTAGAAAATGAAATTAAGAAAATTAAGCTTGCTCTGGAGCATGGCAGTAATTTCATATCTCCTATTGACGGCGACCTTCCCCCCGAACTGGAACGTGAATGGCTGGACTACATAGAGCAGTTTGAAGAAGAACTGGCCAAACGTAAGAAAATACTTGTTTATAATCTTATAGGAAGGCCTGCATATCGTCTGGTAAATAATATCCCTGATCCAGAGATCACAGAAGAATTGAATAAGATACTGGATCTGCTTCACCGCAATGCAATAACCGTTGATACCATATGTAAAGTAGAGGACAGGGAATTGTACCGGTTCATTACTGACGAGCTCTTCAGAGAGGAGACCAATGACCTGCATATAGAGGGGATGACCACGTGCTTTATCTATGAGGAGTATCACCCCAATCATGATCATGATATACGCAGCAGGTGTACCGAGTTTGTGAATCATATATTGGATAAGCACAAAGAATGGGCGCCGGACTATCTGGGACTGTCACAAACCGTGCAGACCAACAGCGGGATGCTTACCAATAAGCAGGTAGTAGAAAAAATTGTTCATTTCAGAGATTCTTTCACTCGATTTATTATTATCGACTTCCAGATAACGTCTGTGACCATTAATGAGGATGCAGCGGAAGCAGAATGTGTGATACGATATACCGCGACATTGGAAGGTGCCAATGAGGATATGACCTTCTCAGGCGACACCAACTTTTCGCTGGTGTACACATCCAAACTATGGGTGATATCGAAGATAGATCTGCCCGGGCTACCGCTATGATCTTGCTCCGGCAACTACCAACAAGGTGGTATAGGAGCACATGTATCGGATAATAATACGCAATAGGGATAAATTATATTTTTAATTAGCAATTTTCACTAGCTACCCTTTTTTCTTTTGCTTAGTTTTGCAGCCTTATTTATATGATAATGCTTACTGCAAACGAGATACGTCGTCAATTTTTAGATTTCTTTCAAAGTAAAGGGCATGAAATAGTGCCGTCTGCACCCATCGTTGTCAAGAACGATCCTACGTTGTTGTTTACCAATGCGGGTATGAATCAGTTCAAGGATTTTTTTCTGGGCAACGGAACACCTACTAATAACCGAATAGCCGATACACAGAAATGCCTTCGAGTAAGCGGTAAGCATAATGACCTGGAGGAAGTAGGTGTGGATACCTACCACCATACTATGTTCGAGATGCTGGGTAACTGGAGTTTTGGAGACTATTTTAAGAAAGATGCTATAGCGTGGAGCTGGGAGCTGCTTACAGAAGTATATAAGATACCGAAAGATAAATTATACGTTACAGTTTTTCAGGGCGATGCCAGTGAGCACCTGCCTATGGACGAAGAGGCGTACAATTACTGGAAACAGTATGTAGCTGAAGATCGTATATTGATGGGCAACAAGAAGGATAACTTCTGGGAAATGGGTGATACAGGCCCGTGTGGCCCATGCAGTGAGATACATGTGGACTGCCGCAGTGAGGCAGAGAAAGCATTGGTGCCGGGTAGTCAATTAGTGAATGCCGACCACCCACAGGTGATAGAGATCTGGAACAATGTATTCATGCAATTCAACCGCCAGAAAGATGGCTCATTGGTGACACTGCCTGCACAGCATGTAGATACAGGAATGGGTCTGGAGCGATTGGTACGTGTATTGCAAGGCAAGCAGAGTAACTATGACACCGATCTGTTCACAGGTACTATTGCTGCTATAGAGCAAATGACCGGCAAGCAGTATGGCTATACGGATAGTAAGCAGGATATAGCCTTCCGTGTTTTGTCTGATCATATCCGCGCTATAGGCTTTACTATTGCTGACGGGCAGTTACCATCTAATACAGGCGCCGGCTATGTTATCCGCCGCATATTGCGCCGAGCAGTACGCTATTATTATTCATACCTCGACTATAAACATCCGTTGCTGTATAAGCTGATGGCAGTATTGGCCAAGCAGTTCGAAGATGTATTCCCAGAGCTGCATAAGCAACTGGACCTTGTAAGTAAGGTAGTGAAAGAGGAAGAAGATGCATTCTTAAGGACGCTAGATAAAGGCTTGCGCAGGATGGATACCCTGATGGCCGACAAGAACCTGAACGGCACTTTGATAGGTGGCGAAAAAGCATTTGAATTGCATGACACCTACGGATTTCCGATAGACCTTACCGTGCTGATAGCAGGGGAGAATGGATTTACCGTTGACCAACAGGGTTTTGAGGAAGAACTAAAGAAACAGAAAGACCGTAGCCGTGCCGCTACCGCTCTTGACACACACGACTGGGTAGTAGTGCGCGAGGCAGCTACAGTGAACTTTGTTGGCTACACGGAATTGGAGGCCGAAGGCAATGTGCTGAAGTACCGCAAGGTGACCTCTAAGGGTAAAGACCTTTATCAGTTTGTACTGGACACGACACCATTCTATGCGGAGAGCGGCGGACAGGTGGGCGATACCGGTGAATTCGTATTCCCTAATGAAACCATAAAGATCATAGACACCAAGAAGGAAGACGGACTGACCATTCACTTCTCTGAAGTGCTGCCTGAAAGTGTAACAGGATCTGTGCTTGCCAAGGTGGATGCTACTAAACGCGCTAATACTGAAGTGCACCACAGCGGCACTCACCTGCTGCATGCCGCGCTGCGTGAGGTGTTGGGCACACATGTGGCACAGAAGGGATCTTTGGTCAACGATAACAACCTGCGTTTCGACTTCTCACACTTTGCTAAAGTAACTGACGAAGAAGTAGCGAGGATAGAAAAGATAGTGAACACCAAGATACGTGAGAACGTACCTGTGGTCATAAAAGAAATGAGCAAGGACGAAGCTGTAGCGATGGGTGCTATGGCATTGTTTGGCGAGAAATACGGCAGCACCGTACGCGTGGTGATCATGGACCCTAATTACTCCATAGAGCTTTGCGGCGGTACACATGTGGGCTCTACCGGTCAGCTGGGCTTCTTTAAGATCATCAGCGAGAGTGCTGTGGCTGCAGGAGTAAGGCGTATGGAGGCTGTAAGTGGTGTAGCTGCTGAACGTTTTATCAATGAGCAATTGGCATTACTTGACAGCATAGGCGCACAACTGAAGAACAGCAAGGACCCACTGAAAGCTATTGAAAAACTGCAGGAAGAGAAGGTAAAACTGGAAGCCCATATTGATAGCCTGGAAGCGCGTCAACTGGTAGGTGTTCGCAATGAACTACTGACCAAAGATGAGCTGATCAATGAGATCACCTTCGTGGGTCAGATAGTGACCGTAAGCTCTGCTGATGCACTGAAGAAATTGTGCCTGGACCTGAAGAATCACCTGAACGATCTGGTGGTTGTGCTTTGCGCTAATATAGATGGCAAGCCATTTGTGGCTGTGGGCGTAGATGAAAAGATCAATGCGGCGCGCGGATTGGATGCAGGCAAAATAATAAAGGAGCATGTTTCCGGCCTGATCAAAGGCGGCGGTGGCGGACAAAAGACCCTTGCAACTGCCGGCGGACAAGACGTAAGCCAACTGCAACAGGTGATAGATAATGTGAGGGGGATATTGTAAGATAATATTGGATCGAAATTTAAAAGGGTGGCAAAGCCACCCTTTTTTGTGCGTAAAAGAACCCTCATGATATTCAAAAAAAAGCGCTTGGCATCATTTAACATTTCCCTCTTTAAACTGTTGAATATATTCGTTGTCGAATAAAATTCAACAGTTTACCTTATTTTTACTCATTCTGTTATTATGGCACTAAGGAGCATTTTATATATTGTTGCCATCATCCTTTTTCTGGGTTGGGTGGCAGGCTATTTTTGGTTCAAAGGGGGCATGCTTATCAATATTTTGTTGGCACTGTCTGTGATCTCACTTGTTTTGGGTTTTTTGAGGAAAAACGAGGAGGAATAACCGTTATCTACAGGTTGTTAACACCTATCCACACATAACTCCTATTTATCCACACCGCAGTAATAGTCCGTTGGCTTGCCGCAATGATGATTATCTTTGTCATCAAACATCAATTACATGCGTTTTATTGTAACATCCAATGCCCTACTGAAGAACCTGCAGCAAATCAGCGGTGTGATCAGCTCTAATACCGTTCTTTCAGTACTGGAAGATTTTCTATTCGAATTAAGCGGCACCACCCTGACACTCACTGCAACCGACCTGGAAACAATGATGAGGGTACAAATGGAAGTAAACGATGCTGAAGGTAGCGGCCGTATCTGCATACCATCAAAAATTCTTACTGAATACCTGAAGAACCTGCCGGAGCAGCCGATCAATTTCAATATTAATGAGAACGACCTTTCAATAGAAATGTCCAGCGATATAGGTAAATACCGCATAACGGGTGAAAGAGCTGACGACTTCCCTAAGGAGCCGGCACCATCAGATACATCTGCCTTCACTATGCCATCTATCTCTTTGCTGGAAAGCATCAACAAGACCTTATTTGCCGTGAGCAGCGACACGCTTCGTCCGGCCATGACAGGTGTTTACTTCGAGATGGAGCCTAACAGCATCACGTTCGTATCTACCGATGCGCATCGTTTGGTACAGTTCCGCCGTAATGATGTTAACTGCCCTGCAAAAGATGGTTTCGTAGTACCTAAGAAGCCATTGCAACAGTTGCGTGCTACTTTGCCTCCTGATGCATCTTCATTGCAGTTGGCCTACAATAGCAGCCACCTGTTCGTTACGGGTGAGAAATTCAGCCTGAGCTGCCGTTTGATAGATGCACGCTTCCCTGATTACAAAGCAGTAATACCTTCTGAAAATCCATATAACCTTACTATCAACCGTGCTGATTTTATCAGCGCACTGCGTCGTGTGAGCATATTTGCCAACAAGACCACTAACCAGGTAGTATTGGACATCAATGGCAATGCAGTACAGATCAGCGCACAGGACATTGACTTCTCTTATGAAGGAAAGGAAATGCTGAGCTGCCAGTACAATGGTGAGGATATGAAGATCGCCTTCAATGCCAAGTTGATGATAGAACTGATCAACAACCTGGAAGGCACTGAAGTATTGCTGGAATTAAGCACACCTACACGTGCAGGTATATTTAAACCTGTGGATACTGTAGAAAACGAACAATTATTGACCTTGCTGATGCCATTGATGGTAGGCGTATAAACGATTTGAATTACACTTTTTGATATAGCGGCTGTGTTTACAGCCGCTTTTTTTATGCGATCGATTGCAAGTAAACAGAAATGATCATAGCGCAGAAGATGGTAGCGGTTAGTTACAGATACCGCTCGTTGATGATCTGCATGTGGTGGTGAATATGCCCCATGATAATGTAGCCCAGTGCTCTGGGTGTAATAGGGAATGCGCCATTGTTGCCTATGCGCTCGCTGTGCTCATCGGTGAGGTTTTCGTAAAATACCTGTGTGCCGGCGCGAACTGCTTTGAATTCGTTTACGAGACTATCCATAGAGCGCATTGATACATCTACACCCTTTACATAAAGATCCGGATCCATTTTGTGTAAAGGAGTCTCGCTGTCTCCCCTGCCAGCCACCAGCGCCCTGTAGATAAATACCCTTTCGGTATCTATGATATGCATCAAGACCTCTTTAATGGTCCATTTACCCTGCTCATATCTGTAGCTTTGCTTATCCTCAGGAATGGCAGTGAAATACTGTACCGTTTCAGCAGTATTACTCTTCAACAGCTCTAAAAAATCACCTGCGCCGGTAAGATCTATATATCGCTGAAAATACGGGTTATACTCGTTAGCATTGGGACGTTTCATGATGTGTACGTTTTTTGATACTGCAAAATACAGCATTTGAAAATCCGCCACACCGGCCGTAACATTCTTTAACAATCCTGTCAGTATATAAGTGAATTTCTACTTTACTATGCTCATTATTTAATATGGCAATAGGAACACCAAATAACCAATAAAGGCCATACTATCGTAAATTGCATACAACATGAGTACGGATACAAAAAAGCGCATTGCTTCGGGTGATAATATTGAGGTAATGGGTGCACGGGTGCATAACCTGAAAAATATAGATGTAAGCATTCCGAAGAATAAACTGGTGGTAATAACCGGTATCAGTGGCAGTGGAAAATCATCGCTGGCATTTGATACCATTTTTGCCGAAGGACAACGCAGGTATATGGAGAGCTTTGCCGCCTATGCCCGCCAGTTCATGGGCGACCTGGAACGACCTGATGTGGACAAAATATCGGGGTTGAGTCCGGTAATATCTATAGAGCAGAAGACCACCAACCGTAATCCGCGCAGTACCGTTGGTACCGTGACCGAAGTGTATGACTTCATGCGTTTGCTTTTTGCTCGTGTTGCCGACGCCTATTCTTACAATACCGGTAAGAAGATGACCAAGTTCAGCGAAGAAGAGATCATAGCCCATATACAAGACAATTTCATGGGCAAGAAGATCATGCTGCTGGCTCCTGTAGTGCGCGGTCGTAAAGGACATTACCGTGAACTATTCGAACAACTGAGAAAGCAAGGCTACCTGAAGGTGCGCATAGATGGTGAGGTGGTGGAACTGAAGGAACGCATGCAACTGGACAGGTACAAGATACATGATATAGAACTGGTGATAGACCGCCTGCTGGTGGGGCCTGACGCTAAAGCGCGCATGAGTGAGAGTGTGCAGAAGAGCCTGCAGATGGGCAAGGACCTGATGTTCGTAGGAGAGAATGACAAGAACACAGTAGTACAATACAGCCGATCGTTGATGTGTGCTGATACCGGTATCAGCTATGAAGAACCATCACCCAACACCTTCTCCTTCAACAGTCCGTATGGTGCTTGCCCTAAGTGTAAAGGACTGGGCAGTGTGTATCAGGTGAACATGGAAGAGGTAATACCCGACATGAATAAAAGCATCAACGATGGTGGTATAGCCCCTCTTGGTGAAGAGCGCGACGCATGGTCGTTCAGGATGGTGAATATACTGGCCAAGAAGAATAAGATATCGCTGACCACCCCACTGAAAAACTTATCTGAAAAGCATCTGAACATATTGCTGTATGGCAATGAGGAGGGACAGATCACCTATGTGAACAGCGGCGAAGAAGAACCAACGGAGGAAGTAACAGAACATAATTACGAAGGGATAGTGAATATGGTGCTTCGCTGGTTCAGCGAGACCAGCTCAGAGAGCATCCGCAGTTGGGCCGAAGCATTTATGCAATTGAATACCTGCCCGGAGTGTAATGGCGCCAGGCTAAGGAAAGAAAGTCTTTACTTCAAGATAGATGAACATAACATATCAGAGCTGTGCAACTTCTCCCTGAAGGCATTGTCTGATTGGTTTGCAGATATAGAAAAGCGCATCAGTAATAAGCAGAACGCGATAGCCAAAGATATACTGAAAGAGATACGCGACAGACTGGCCTTCTTGCTGGAGGTAGGCCTGCACTATCTTACACTGGACCGACCTACCCGTACATTGAGCGGAGGTGAATCTCAGCGTATAAGACTGGCCACACAGATAGGGTCTCAGCTAACGGGGATCACCTATATACTGGATGAGCCGAGTATAGGTCTGCATCAACGCGACAATATGCGCCTTATCAATGCACTGAAGAGCCTGCGCGATAGCGGCAACTCGGTGCTGGTGGTAGAACATGATAAAGATATCATGCTGGCCAGCGACCACCTTATAGACATAGGTCCGGCGGCAGGTTTTCATGGCGGCAGAATAGTAAGTGCCGGCACACCTGCCGAGATGCTGCAAATGAAGACCATAACAGCCGGCTACCTGAATAATACGCTGAAAATAAGAGTGCCCGACGAACGCAAGAAGGGCAATGGCAAAACATTGTCTATAACCGGCGCAACCGGCAATAATCTGAAGAATGTATCGATACAGTTGCCGCTGGGTACATTCATCTGTGTGAGCGGTGTGAGTGGCAGTGGTAAGAGTACGCTTATCAATGAGACACTCTATCCTATATTGGCCAAGCATTGCTATCCCAATTTTAAGCAAGTGCCTATGCCTTATAAAAAGGTGGAAGGTCTGGAGCATATAGACAAGGTGATAGAAATAGACCAAAGCCCGATAGGCCGCACACCACGCAGCAACCCTGCTACTTACTGCGGTTTCTTTAACGATGTGCGCCAACTATTTGCGCAAGTACCGGAAGCCAAGATCCGCGGGTACAATGCAGGTCGTTTCTCTTTCAATGTAAAAGGAGGCCGCTGTGAAGAATGCAAGGGAGGCGGTATGCGGGTGATAGAAATGAATTTTTTACCCGATGTTTATGTGCCTTGTGAAAAGTGTAATGGTCGCAGGTATAACCGCGAGACACTGGAGATACGCTATAAGGGTAAGTCGATAAGTGATGTGCTGAACATGACCGTTGCTGATGCGGTGGAGTTTTTTGTGAATGTACCGTTCCTGCACAGGCGTGTAAAGACATTGCAAGATGTGGGATTGGGGTATGTTACGATAGGTCAGAGTGCTACAACCCTGAGTGGTGGTGAGGCACAGCGCGTGAAGCTGGCAACTGAACTATCTAAAAAAGATACCGGGCAGACCATTTATATACTTGACGAGCCTACAACGGGGCTGCACTTTGAAGACATCAATCACCTACTATCTGTACTTAACAGGCTGGTGGAGCGTGGCAATACTGTGCTGGTGATAGAACACAATATGGATGTAATAAAAGTAGCTGACTATGTCATAGACATGGGCCCTGAAGGTGGCGCAGGTGGCGGCAAAGTAGTGGCCCACGGCACACCGGAAGATATTATTAAAGTAAAAGAAAGCCACACCGGTGTCTTCCTGAAGGAAGAACTGAAGCTGGCGAAAATGTAATGTATTGAGCATCGAAATTAACGCCTGCTCACTATCTCCTATGGTGACAGGCGTTCCTATTTTATGCAGGTTGTCAGCGTGTGATGCTGTGAATATTGCTAGGGGATAATATAAAAGGGGAGATTGCTTTATGCCCGGGGAGTATCCTTTTCTTTTTGTTTCTTCATCAGCTTTCTGTATCTGAGGATAGTCCTTACGAACTCGGCAGCGAGCATGATGCACAACATAGGCAATACAATGAATACCATTCTGTTGTAAGCCTCTGCGGTGACAAAATCAAGATGGATCATGTGCATGCAGGCGCGCGTCAATCCGCAGCCCCAGCAATGATAACCCGACAAAATAGTAAACAGGCAAATATCCGGTCCCTTATCGAACGCATTTGCCGGCAGCAGGATGAGTATTAACGGAAATAAGGCCAAGACGAACGCCTTGGCCTTATAAAAAGTTGGATCATACTTATAGTTCATCGGAGTATTTACCGTTCTTAGGTTGCAGATCACCTGTGATGATGCGAATAATATCGATCAGTGCCCATAGACCGCAACCACCTGCAGTAAGCAACTGAACAACACCCTGCCATGTGTAACCCAGATAGAATCTGTGAATACCCAGACCTCCTAAAAAGATAGCCAGAATCAATGCGATCACCTGACTTTTGCCACCATGTGGCTTAGGCGTTGCCGGTGCATTTTGTGTGGCAGCACTTGCACTGCTGTACTGTGCATCAGCCTGAGTCATCTGCTCACTGTTACCATTGGTGGTAGCGGTAGATGTAGTTTCTTGTTTAGCTTTCTCATGGATCGGGAATGCCGCCTGCGACATTGTCACTCCGAGAATACTGAACCCAACGATCGCCGCTGCGAGTTTAAGTTTGTTCATCTTCATAATTTTTGATTAAATAGTTAAGTAATGTCTGAAAATAGTACGATTTTCTGATATTGTTACCAGAGCTGCTGCATTTTACAGAAATAAATTATTCCTCTACGTGTCGGTTAGTGCGAAAGCACTACCCAATAGATGCCTATCAGTCTTCAGATCATTTATAATTGGCCTTGAAATGCTGCTTGCTCAGCATAGAGGCGCGCACCTCATCTTCATACAAATGCATGTCCTGTATCTCTTTTTTAGAGAGTTTACGCAGACCACATAAATACGATGCACAGATCGTATAGTCGCCGGGCGTAAGTGCATCATACAGAACTGCAAATTTTGCCTGCAGGTTCAGTATAGAGTCTATGTTATTGATGGCAAACAGGATTTGTTTAGCTTCCTTCACACTGTCGTTTTGCGCATCGGGCGACCAGAATGTCCTTAAAGAATAATGTGAAGGAGTTGCCGTCTCGAAGCTGAAATTGATGCCGTCGAAGCCATGCGCCCATTCTTTGATGTACATATCTGAAGGGATATTGCTGATAGCTGTGATCGCATTATATACCCATCTTGCAGATGCGGTATCTACCTCACTTTTATAATAGAATGTTCTGAATGGCCGTGCATAAAAATAATCGGCATCAGTGGTATCTGCATAATTAGTGACCGTACCCATGAAATACTTCATATGCTCACTCCATATATCAACTACCTGTCCCCGATCGTTCCAGAAACGTAAATGCAGGGTGTCTGAACTGACAGCGAGATGGGCCAGCGCCAATGAATTTTCTCTTCTTGTCTGGTATTTATAGCCATCCCACACTCCAAATGGTCGGTATAGCCCGAATGATCTGTCAACAGGTAAATTGATCTGCTTTGTGCGGACAGGTATTGTCGGCTCAGGTTGAGGCGCCTTACAACCAACAAGCAAGAAAATGGCAGCTAGCCACAATATGTAACAATACTTGTACATGGAGGTGCAAAAGTAGCCCTTTAGGGGAAAAGAAAATCCCCTTTCAAAACGAATCTGAAAGGGGATCTATTTTATTTAATACCATTTACATTGGCTTCCTGTTGTTGCTGTTGCTGTTTGGCTTGAAGTGCCTGCGCGGAGAAGATGAGTTGATCGCATTAGGACGGCGGACCACATCTTTGCCCTTAGGCAGATTGATGTGTACCATACCTTCAGCAGACATAGGATAAGGGTGCTTATCCTCTACCGGAATCTTCATAGCTATCAGCTTTTCAATATTCCTCCAGTCGCTCTTCTCTTCACTATCGCAGAAAGACATAGCGATACCACTTGCACCTGCGCGACCTGTACGACCAATACGGTGTACATAGGTCTCCGGAACCTCAGGTATCTCGTAGTTGATAACGTGAGACAGCAGATCCACATCGATACCACGCGCTGCAATGTCGGTAGCTATCAATGCACGGATGTTACCTTCTTTAAAGTTGGTGAGTGCGCGCTGGCGGGCATTCTGAGATTTGTTACCGTGAATGGCTTCGGCCTTTACGCCCACCTTCTCCAGGTCTTTTACCACCTTATCGGCACCATGCTTGGTGCGGGTAAATACCAGTACTCTCTTTATAGAGTGGTCTTTCAGTACATGCGCCAGCAATTGACGCTTATCTTTCTTGTCAACAAAGTACACACTCTGCTGCACAGTTTCGGCTGTAGTAGATACAGGCGTTACTGCTACCGTTTCGGGATCGCGGAGGATAGTATTCGCCAGTTTCTGAGCTTCAGGCGGCATGGTCGCAGAGAAGAAGAGCGTTTGTCTTGGAGTAGGCAACTTGGCAACTACTTTCTTTACATCATGTATGAAGCCCATATCCAGCATACGATCGGCCTCATCCAGCACAAATATGCTGATGTCTTTCAGGCTGATATAACCCTGTGATATAAGATCCATAAGGCGGCCGGGAGTGGCGATAAGAATGTCAACTCCATTACGCAAAGCCTGTACCTGCGCACCCTGTGGTACGCCACCGAAGATTACCGTATGCCTCAACTTAAGGCCCTTACCATAATTGGTAAAGCTTTCACCTATCTGTATAGCCAACTCACGAGTTGGTGTCAATATCAATGTTTTGATGACCTTAGGCGCGCGCTCCGCATGTTGTGCATGTAAAGTTTGCAGGATGGGAATTGCAAAGGCAGCAGTTTTACCTGTACCTGTCTGGGCCAGACCTAACAGGTCTTTGCCTTGTAATAAAATCGGGATCGCCTGTTCTTGTATAGGCGTGGGGTTAGTGTAACCCTCGTTCTCAAGAGCCTTTAAAATGGGCTCAATGAGGTTAAGTTCATTAAATGTCATAAATAAATTTAAGTGCGCTGAGCAGCAAGACTAGTTTTTGAATCTTACAAATGTGTAAGAACTGTCAGCTTGCAAAAAGAGTATAACGCAATCCGCGGATGCGGGAGAAGTACTGCGAAAATAAAATAATTGAACCGACCCCCAGAAAGGAACACAGCATTAAAATAATAAAGCAAAGGTAGGTCATTAATGTGGGTAAGCAATCATGTGCGGTATAATATTAACAATTACGTGTTATTTATGTTCTTGCTTCAGTCAGTCACAGTAATGAATGCTTTGAAATAAATGTCTTGGTTCGTCCTACTAAAAAAGCTTTGGCTGACATATTGTTCGCCAATAGTTCAAGGGCTTCACTGAAATATTCATAACGTCTTATCGCTAAGAGTACCTGCCCGATGATTGTTGGTCAGAAGACCAACAATGGAAGAAAGAGTGTCATGGTTGGGCGCGGCTAACCATGACACTCTTTGGGTCTGCTTTTAATTGATGTATTATTTTGTATCCGGCTCGAATTCCAGCACTAATGAATTCATGCAAAAGCGTTTGTAAGTTGGTGGCGGACCGTCATCGAAGAGGTGGCCCAGGTGACCGCCGCAGCGGGTGCAGGTGACTTCTGTACGCTGCATACCATGACTATCATCGGGGGAATAAGTGACACTATTGGGGCGAATGCTCTCAAAGAAGCTGGGCCAACCGCAGGTGCTGGCAAACTTGTCGGTAGAACGGAATAGCGGATTGCCGCATGCCACACAGTAGTATGTGCCTTTAGTGTCGGTCTTGTAATACTTGCCGCTGAATGCATACTCTGTGCCTTTCAGTCGGGATATTTCATAGACATCCGCAGGCAGAATCTTTTTCCATTCCTCATTACTCACCTTGAGTCTATTCGTATCAGTACGGGAATAATACTTATTGTTCTTATGATCGACAGATGCCGATCTGGTTTGAGAATTGGCGCAACTGCTGATGAGCATAGCGCTGAAAAAAGACAAGATCAATATGATCGCTGATCGCATAACGGACATGTTTAAATTAGTTACCCAAAAGTGGTTTGAATATTATTAACGAGTTGTTGGTCTTTATGGATCTGTGATGATGATCGTTTATCAATGCTTTAACATTTGAACGATCTACTACCACTAAAACAACATCTTATATACATCCTCTACTTTGTTGACGGTCTTTATCTCTATCTTAAAACTCTTCAGGTCAAGCCCTTTCATATTGGCCTTAGGAATGAAGATCACGTCCATACCCAACTTGTCGGCCTCTGCTATGCGCTGGTCTATACGGTTGATAGCACGTATCTCTCCGCTCAATCCTATTTCGCCTACCAGACATATATTATTAGGCAGCGCTTTATCCTCATAAGAAGATAATAACGCGCATACCAGTGCGAGCTCTATTGAAGGGTCTTCTATTTTGAGACCACCGGCAATATTTACAAACACATCTTTCTGACCGAAGTGGAAACCACCACGCTTTTCGAGTACTGCCAATAATAGTTGCAACCTGCGCGGATCCAGTCCGCTTACTGTGCGCTGCGGATTACCATATACTGCCTGTGTCACCAATGCCTGCACCTCTATCATCATCGGGCGCAGGCCTTCCATTGTTGATGCTATGGCTATGCCACTGAGCGGCTCCTCGTGTTGTGACAATAATATCTCAGAAGGATTGATGACCGGACGCATACCCTGCGCCACCATTTCATAGATACCCAATTCGGATGTTGGTCCGAAACGATTTTTGAGGGTACGCAGAATTCGGTAAGCATAATGCCTGTCGCCTTCGAACTGCAGCACCGTATCTACTATATGCTCCAATACTTTGGGGCCGGCTATGGAGCCTTCCTTAGTGATATGGCCAATGATGAAAACGGGTATGCCGCTTGTCTTTGCAAAACGTTGTAACTCAGCAGCACATTCACGCACCTGAGAAACGCTACCTGCAGCCGATTCTACATAAGGTGACTCTAACGTTTGTATAGAGTCGATGATCAGCATATCAGGCTTTACCTTCTTTACCTCATTGAATATAGTAGCGGTATCGGTAGCCGTAAGTAAGAATAAATTATTGTTCTTAGCACCAATACGTTCCGCACGCAATTTTATCTGCTGCGCACTTTCTTCACCCGACACATATAATGTAGTGATGTTGTTCCAGAGAATACCTACCTGCAGGAATAGTGTTGACTTACCAATACCCGGTTCACCCGCTACCAGTGTTACCGACCCTGGTACAAGACCTCCGCCTAATACCCGATTCAATTCAGGGTCGGGCGCTATCATGCGTGGCACATTTATCTGTACAATATCATCGAGCCTATGCGCTTTATTGTTCTCTTTCTTCTCGTCGTCCCACGGTGTTGCACTCTTGCCTTTATCTTCTCGTTGCACTACTTCTTCCACAAAAGAATTCCATGCGCTGCATGACGGGCACTTGCCTGTCCACTTCGGAGTTTCATATCCGCATTGCTGACAAAAGAAAGCTGTTTTGGTCTTGGCCATAATTTGTGAAGGTAATAAGGAATGTGATGGAATGCGGCAATGTGGATAATGTGACTGAATGAAATTTCCTGCAAGAATGTGTAAAGAAATGTGTCAGAGTTAATGAGTGCCGTTGATAATCAACCTCAGAATGAATAGGTCTCGTTGATGTTGGTCAATGAAAGACAACTGTCGATCAGAAAATTATAGCGTTGAAGGACCTTCTTAAAAAAATGAGAGCCACCGGAGGAATCCAGCAGCTCTTACTTACTAACCCATTAAATTCACAACTACTGCAAAAGTAATAATTGAAAGTGGACTAAAAAAATGGCTACGATGGTTTTAACTGTTAATTTTTACTATGTGTGTGATAATTATTGCAATTATATTTACTAATTAGCTGTTTTTCAATAGTTTATGAAACGAATATGTAATTGTCGAATAATATTATTTTATCAATCAAATGAAAATATTTCTATTTATATGCGTATAGATTAGTGAAGAACCGGTCAGGCAACTCATTTCAAATGCAATAAATTCATTACATATTCTCTATAATATTCGCAGCGACCATTACTAACAGATGGCAAAAGGAGGAATATTTACTTGATCGATCAAGTAAAAAGCGTAAGCGCAACTATTATTTCATCTTAACTTTTTATGATCGCGTTTTTACTTGCAGCAATCGTAATTTGCATTCCAGTAAAAGAGAAAATATGACCAAGCAATTCACACCGATAACAAAAACACCCAGAACATTTTTACCTGAAGATTTCAAGGTCACTGACTGGGCCTCGCTGCAACCCTGGTTCGATCAGCTACTGGCAAGAGCACTACCAACAAAAGCAGATCTGGAACATTGGCTGCGCGACATCAGCGAATTGGAAGCCGTGATCAGTGAAGATGCCTGCTGGAGGCAGATCAACATGACACTAGATACTACCAATAAGGCCTATGAAGAAGCATTCACTTTCTTCTGCATGGAGATAGAGCCCAAAATGAAGCCTTATGGTTTTGAGCTGAATAAGAAATTACTGGCCTGCCCTTTTGAAAAAGAGCTGGACCCGCAACAATATTTTCCTTACCTGCGCAATGTAGATAATTCTATACAGCTGTACCGCGAAGCGAATGTGCAGTTGCAGGCAGATATGAGCATACAGGCGCAGCAGTTTGGCGTGATCTCGGGAGCCATGAGCATTGAAATGGATGGTAAAGAATATACCATGCAGCAAGCAGCCAAATTTTTGCAAAATCCCGACCGCAGCATACGTGAAGCCGCATTTACCAAAATGGCAGAACGCCGACTACAGGACAAGGACAAATTGAATGATCTGTTCAATACCTTGATAGGCCTTCGTCAGCAAATAGCTGTGAACGCGGGTTTTGACAATTACAGAGATTACAAATTCCGTGAACTGGGCAGATTCGACTATACGGTTGAGGATTGTTTTGCCTTTCATGCGGCAGTAAAGGAACACATCTTGCCCCTGCAGGCCATGCTCACTAATTTCCGTAAGAGCAGACTGGGACTGGATGTGATGAAACCGTGGGATGCTGATGCTGAGCCGGTGGGCACACAACCATTGCAACCATTTCATGGTGGTAAGGAATTGAGCGACAAAGCAGTAGAGGTATTTAACAAACTCCGTCCTTACTTCAGCGGATGCCTGCAGACCATGCAGGAGATGAAACGCATGGACCTGGAGAGCCGTAAAGGAAAAGCACCGGGAGGATATAACTGTCCGCTGGCGGAAACAGGTGTACCATTTATCTTTATGAACGCCGCCGGAACCATGGGCGATGTGATCACCATGATGCACGAAGGCGGACATGCGGTACATTCATTCCTTTCTCATCATCAGCCACTGTCTGCATTTAAGGAATATCCTATGGAGATAGCAGAACTGGCCAGCATGAGTATGGAACTGTTCACCATGGAGCATTGGGATATTTTCTTTGCCGACAGCAAAGAACTGGACAGGGCACGACTGGAAGAAATGGAGCGTGTAATAAGCGTATTGCCATGGATAGCTACGATAGATAAATTCCAGCATTGGATATATACCCATGTAGGTCATACCAATGATGAGCGCAAAGCAGCATGGCTGGAAATACTCAATGAGTTCTCAACAGGCATTGTTGACTGGACGGGATTTGAAGATTACCGCGCACATTCCTGGCAGAAACAATTGCACCTGTTTGAAGTGCCGTTCTATTATATAGAATATGGTATAGCACAGTTGGGTGCTATTGCTATGTGGCGCCAATACAGGCAGAATAAGGAGCAGGCTCTGGATAATTATATGGCTGCCCTTAGCCTTGGCTATACCAAGACACTAAAAGAACTCTATTCAACGGCGGGAATCAAATTCGATCTGTCTCCTGCGTACGTAAAAGAGTTGGCTGATTTTGTAGTGCCGGTGTTGAATGACATGGGCGTTAAGAAGTAAGAAGGTAAAAGTGAAAAGTAAACAGGCCATCGGGTAACTACCTGATGGCCTGTTTTGATACATGATATCTGATACTAAACAAGAAGAGGCGACCTATACAGGCCGCCTCTTTTACACACTACTCACTATAAAACCACTCTTAAATAATATTACTTAGCCTGAGCGAACTCAAGACGCAGGTTCATTGTTACTTCGTCACCTACAACTGCACCACCCGCTTCAGTCAATGCACTCCACTTCAAGCCATAAGCTTTGCGGCTCATTTTACCTGTAGCCTTGAAACCAGCCTTGATGTTACCATATGGATCCTTAACAGTACCGCCGTAAGTAACTACGAAAGATACTTTCTTAGTTACGTCGCGAACTGTAAGATTACCTTCAAGGATGTAGTTATTACCGCTTGTCTTCTTGAAAGAAGTACTTACGAAACTCATTTTAGGGAACTTCTCAGCATTGAAGAAATCATCGCTCTTCAGGTGCTTGTCACGCATTTCGTTATCTGTATTGATGCTGTTCACATCTACATCAAAAGAAACCTTAGCATTTACGAAATCAGCAGTAGGCGCTTCGATAGAACCGTTGAAAGCCTTGAAAGTACCTTCTACTTCAGATACCGCAAGGTGGCTAACAGCGAACTTTACTGTTGAGTGGCTGGCATCGATACCCCACTTAGTTGGCGCTGCTGCAGTTGCTGCTGCCTTAGGAGCCGGCTTAGTTGTAGCCTTAGTTGTTGTTGTTTTCGTCTGAGCGTTTGCCAGAAAAGATGCAGCTAATACTGCGATCAATAATGTACCTTTTTTCATTTTTGTTTGTTTTGTTAGCACAAATGTATGTACATACACGCAATTATTAGCATAGAATTTATAAATACATCTATAGCGAACCAAGCTGTTGGGTATGTGCAGTATATATAATAAGCAGACCAACACCTATAATATTAGCAAAGTTTATTACTTTAGCGTCTGTATGGTGCCGCCCACAGCGGCAAAAATGCGTGAAGTATGAAGAAAATTGTATTTGCATTATCTCTGGCCTGCCTGTCGTCTTTGTCTTACGGACAAAGATATATGGGCATTGCTACTGGTAATTGGGGAGGAATGAGCAGTATTTACCTCAATCCGGCCAATATTGCCGACAACCGAGACAGATTGGTCATAGATCTGTTCGGTATCAATGCCGGTGTAGATAACAGCCTGGGTAAATTAAATACGGCCAGTGGTCTCAATCGTTTCATTAACGGTAGCAGCACCAATATCAATGATGTTTTTACCTACTCCAGCAAAAACAACTTCAGCCTTGTTGCGCCGTATGCCGAACTGCGTGGACCGGGATTCATGATGGCCATCAACCACAAACACAGTATAGGGTTCTCTACACGTGTGAGAGGTATGAATCAGTTCAACAACTTCAACCAATCGGTTTACAGAACAATAACGGACACCAGCTATACTGCCAACGGCGTTAACCTGAACTCTCAGAATTTTAACTGGACAGGGCATGTGTGGGCCGAAGCTGCAGTGACCTATGGCATAGTATTACTGGAAAAAGGAAAACATGAACTAAAAGCCGGCGTTACCCTTCGCTATCTGAGTGGCATTGGCTATCTGGGATTAAAAGGCAATAACCTGAACCTGCATTATTCCGGAGATACTATTTCGGCTACGAATACAGATATACAGTATTCCAGCAATCTGGTAGGTTCAAGCAGCTCATTGTCTAATGGTATAGGCTCTAACAGCATATTCGACAATCTGGTGAACAGCAAGACCGGAAGTGGTATAGGAGGCGATATAGGTGTGGTGTATGACTACATTGAAGATCCTGACGCTACCAGTTTTGAAATGGATGGCAAAAAGCATGTAGGTGACCAGACGGTGAACCGCTATAAACTACGTGTAGCGGCTTCGGTAACAGATCTGGGATCTATATTCTACAACACTAATGGCAATTTTTCTGTTAATGTAAAGGGCAATGGCATCATTACAGGCCAGGGACTTATAGATAATGTGAAGAATTATGACGACTTCAGAGCATATGCCAAGAAGCAAGGCTTTTCTGTAGATACCGGCAGGGCATCAAACAGATTATATATGCCAACTACCATTATACTGAGTGCCGACTACCATGCATGGAAGAACCTATATGTAAGTGCTACCTACTTTAATAATGTAGTGAACAGACAAAACTACGGCAACTCCTACTATAATCAGTTAACAGTTACACCACGATATGATACCCGCAGATATAGTGTAGCAGTACCTATCACCTACAGTGCATTATCGCAGAGTATGAAAATGGGTATTGGTGTACGAGTGCATGGCTTCTTCATTGGTAGTGATGACATGCTCACGGTCGTATCGCGTCAATATGGGATGAACTTTTATGTAGGCGGATTTGTTCCATTCCTGAAAAAGAAGATAAAGGACAGAGACGGAGACCACGTATCAGACAAAAAAGATAAATGTCCTGATGATATGGGTACCTGGAAGAACCACGGCTGCCCTGACGGGGATGATGACAAGAAAGAAGATACAACTGAAAGAGAGAATTAAGATCATCAAACTTTAGGGTATAATTATCATAAGGAATGAATTAATAACTATAATTTTGCACCAATAAAAAACCATACAAATGAAGAAAACATTTCTATTTTTAGCAGGTAGCGCGATCATGTTCGCATCTTGCGGCGAGAAGAAAGCAGAAGAAAAAGCAGGTCAGTCACAAGCGCAGATCGATTCTACAGTAAATGCACAGGTTGCTGAGAAAGAAGCTGCTATGAAGGCTGAAAACGATGCTAAGATAGCTGCTGCTGCTAAGGCACAGGCTGATTCAATGGAAGCTGCTAAGGCTGCTGCTGAGAAAGCTGCACCTGCAAAGGGTGGTTCTACAAAGCCACACAGCACTACTAAGCCAGCAACTCCGGCACCACCGCCACCGCCGCCGGCACCAACAACTCCAAAGCCAAACCCACGTCCGGGTGCTCATTAATATTTGTTGAGTCATTCAATAAAAAAGCCCTTGCGAAAGCAAGGGCTTTTTTATTGTCGGCCATCTCATGGTCAATTACATATATGCCTATCGTACGAACAGAGACAATGCCATTACTTTTTAGCACCGGTCTGTGTTTTATATAATTGTTCGCGGGTATGGTTAACAGGGATACCCAATGCTTCATAGATATAGTCCTGAGCCAGTGTGCGAATGTTCATCTTATTGATCTTGGTATTATCAGCGGTTGGATAAACACGATTGCTCAGGAATATGAAGACAATACCGGTGGCAGGATCGGCCCAGATACATGTGCCGGTGAACCCCTGATGCCCGAAAGCCTGCGCACTTACCCTGTTACCTGCAGGACCGCCATCATCCGGGTCTGTAGCCGGCTTATCGAAACCTAGTCCGCGATGGTTGAGCGAGCTATTATAGGCAGTAAATAATGCTACGGTCTCCGGCTTGAAATAACGCTTACCGCCATAACTACCTTTGTTGAGCAGCATCTGGAAGATGACCGCCGCATCATGAGCCGTTGAGAACAGACCTGCATGACCCGCAACACCGCCCAACATAGCAGCACAAGGATCATGTACATAGCCATGAACCAACTCCTGACGGAAATTAAAATCCATCTCTGTCGGTGCTATCTTTGTAAGATCGAATTTAGACAATGGGTTATACAAAGTATGTGTGAGCCCTAATGGTCTGTAGAATTGCTCGTCAGCGTATTTGTCTATGGTCTTTCCGGATATCTGCTCTACCACCTTTGCCAGGAAGAGGAAATCAAGATCGCTATATACACTCTTTCCTTTATTATCGAGGCTACTGCGCAATATTTTACTCCAAATGCTGTCTTTATAATCGCTGCTCAACCATAGGTTCTCTGCAACAGGTATATTGTAGTCCGCAGACATTTTCTTGCGGTATAAAGCCTTTTTAGGTTTGCCCTTATCATTCAATGTTTCTTTATAGAATGGTATCCAGCTTTTCAGACCTGCCTGGTGCAACAAAACGTCGCGGATCTTTAATGCCGCTTTATCTGTGCCATGTGTCATTGGCAGATAGTCGCCCAAAGTTTTATCCAGATCCAACTTGCCCTCTTCATACAACTTCATTACAGCTATGTTGGTAGCCAGCATTTTAGTGCAGGAAGCCATGTCGTACAATGTGTTCGTATCTACCTTCTGAGGATTATCATACATGAGGTGTCCGAATGCTTTGTCGAAAAACACCTTACCATCTCGTGCCGCCAACAACCTGCAACCCGGGAATGCACCATCTACAATACTTCTTTGCAAGAACAGGTCCAGCTTATCGAGGACAGTAGGATCTACAACCCCTGCATCTACCGGATACAATGTCTTTACCAGATCCTTCGGCACTTCCTTTACCGGCTCTGCCTTTTTAACTACCGGAGCAGGGCAAACACTTTTGCCATCCACACAGGCCGTTACCGGCAGATGTCCATGTGCTTTCAACTTTTTGGTCAATACTTCGGCCATTACCAATTCGGTAAGACTGTCATCTTCATAGGTGACCATTACAGACGGCGCACCGCAGAAATACTGCATGGCATAGGCATTACCCATCAATACCACCATTACATTACCTCTGCAACCTGCCTGTTGAATAAAACCCAATGCTTCATCACTAAGGCCATAATTACCACCCGGTGTAAAATTGAGATTGTGAATGGTGAGGATAGTAGCGTCATACTGACTGATGCCATTAAGTGCTTTCTGATAATCTGCCGCAGCAGCACCCTTTGGCAACCAAATGGCCTTTGCACCTGTATATTTATCCTTGATGCCCTCGTACAAAGGAGTAGTATTGCCGGCATTGATGCCTATGTAACCAACGCTCATATTATCATTGAGCTTGTTCATGATCTGATTGTCATCTTTTACCAATGTTATCGCCTCGCGTGCGGTCTGTGTCCTCACCTCATCTAAAGCGGCATTAAGGTCGTTCGTAATATTGGTGGTATCGATGTCTTTAAAGGAGTTAAGACCTGCATCGAATTTAGCTGCAAGGATCTTCTTCACACTTGCTTCCAGTTGAGCCATTGGTATAGCTCCGGTATCGAGCGCCTGCTTTATGCGGGCTATACCTGCCGGCGCATCTCCTGAGAATAGCAGTATATCATTACCTGCTGCAAATGCACGCATGTCCGCCTCTCCTGAAGGGAAGTATTTGACAACAGCATCCATTCTCAACGCATCTGTAAATACCAACCCATTAAAGCCCATCTTGTCTTTAAGCAGGCCGGTGACCGCATTTTTGGACAATGATGTAGGCACGTGTGTTGCCGTATCTAAAGAAGGCACTTCGAGGTGGCCTACCATAACGCTTTTCACGCCTGCCGCTATCAACTGACGGAAAGGATATAGTTCTAGGGTATCGAGCTGAGCGAGCGACTTAGGGATGAGCGGCAGATCCTTGTGTGAATCGATATTGGTATCTCCGTGCCCCGGAAAATGCTTGGCACAAGCTATGATGCCACTCTTCTGCAAACCACGCATAAACGCTTTGGCCAACAAAGACACCCAGTTCTTATTCTCACCGAATGAACGGGAGTTAATGACAGGATTGGCTGCATTATTATTGACATCCACGTCAGGTGCAAAATCTATATGTACACCTATTCGTCTGCATTGGGCAGCTATTGCCGCACCCATTTTATAAACAAGGGCAGTATCTCTGGTAGCACCCAGCATCATCTGGCGCGGAAAGTTGCGCACACTGTCCAACCTCATACCCAGTCCCCATTCCGCATCCATTGATAGCAACAAAGGCACTTGTGCCATATGCTGGTAACGATTGGTCATCATAGCTTGCCTTATAGGGCCGCCCTGCATGAATATCAGTCCGCCTATCTGATGGTTCTTTATCAGTTTGGTTATCGCTTCCTCATTCAGGTTCTTACCCCCCGAATAGGCCGCCACCATGAACAACTGTCCTATACGCTCTTCCTCATTCAACGCATTATACACACTATCTACCCAGTGATTTTTAGCTTTTGTATAGTTGTCTTTGTCCTTTTTCGGATCTGCTGCAGCAACAGCACTTACCAGTAGCAGGCAATATATTATAGCGAGACTCAACCTATTCATAGAAACAAAAATAAATCTATTCGGATGAAAATGAAGGGATTTCTTGAGTAGCACAGATACCGGCCACAAACCTGTTATGAACAGATATCATTATCAGTGAAAGGGCGCGGATAAAATGGTGCGCAGTTCTTCCTACCTTCATAGCGCAGAATAATAAGCATAGTAATGATCATTAATGAAGACCTGTACCTGGAGAGATATAATAAATTGAACACCCGCCAAAAGCAGGCCGTAGATAAGATCTATGGCCCGGTAATGGTGATAGCCGGCCCCGGCACAGGCAAGACAGAGGTGCTGTCTATGCGTATAGC
This sequence comes from Chitinophagaceae bacterium, assembly GCA_947447465.1. Classification (GTDB taxonomy): domain Bacteria; phylum Bacteroidota; class Bacteroidia; order Chitinophagales; family Chitinophagaceae; genus Flavipsychrobacter. The sequence continues at coordinate 44,896 of CANFKE010000026.1, forward strand.
CGCACTGATACGTAGTGAAGCGCAAGTGCAGCCGCATGAGATATTGTGCCTTACCTATACCGACGAAGCCACCAATTCTATGCGCCGCAGGTTGGTGCAGATAATAGGTCCGGCGGCGCATAAGGTCAACATTTATACTTTCCATGCATTCTGCAATAATATCATTCAGAATAACAGTGAATATTTCAGTATGCGGACGCTGCAACCGATCACCGATCTGGAACGAACAGACCTGCTCTATAAAATACTGGAAGACCTACCATCAGGACATCCGCTGAGGAAACTGAGCGGCAACATCTATTACGACGCCGGCAAGCTGAGTAAGCTGTTTGATATCATGAAGCGCGAATATCTTACCGCCGACGGCATATCTGCATCTATTGACGAATATCTGGCCAGTCTGCCTGAAAGGGAAGAATATGTATATAAGCGGAATGGCGCCACTTTTAAGAAAGGAGATCTGAAGCAGTCGGCCATAGACGAGGAAAACAAAAAGATGGAGACGACACGAGCAGCAGCGCGTTTGTTCGACATCTATACCAGCCGTATGAAAGAATCCGGTTGGTATGACTTTAATGACATGATACTGTGGGTGCTGGAAGCATTTGGCAAATACCCATGGATGCTGCAAAGCTATCAGGAAAGGTTTCAGTTCATACTTGTCGATGAGTTTCAAGACACCAATGGCGCACAGAATGAATTGATCACGCAGCTTACTTCATTCTGGGAAGACCCCAACATATTTGTGGTGGGTGATGATGACCAGAGTATCTATGAGTTTCAGGGAGCCAGGTTACGCAATATCATAGAGTTCTACCTGCGCCATAAAGAGAGTATCAATATAGTAGTACTGCCCGAGAATTACCGCTCATCGCAGCAGGTGATAGATAAGGCCATGGCTACTATCGGCAACAATAAACAGCGACTCATCGATCAGTTGAAAGACCTGCAACTGGACAAGAACATAGTATCGGCTGCAGAGCGGTTCAGGAATGAGCCTAATGTTGTGCACCCTCAGGTAAAGATGTATAACAACATATTGCAGGAGGAAGCCGACGTAGTGATGCAGATCGAAAAACTACATAAGGAAGGTATAGCATTGCAGGATATTGCGGTACTCTATGCCCAGCATAAACAAGCAGAGAACATCATTGCGCTGCTGGAGCGTAAGAACATTCCTTATAATGTAAAACGCGAGGTAAACCTGCTGGAACTACCAATTACAGAGCAGATAATGAACATACTTGACTATCTGCAACTGGAAAAGAAAAAGACCTTCAGCGGCGAGGAGTTATTGTTTGAGCTCATGCACTCTCCTTACTTTGAAATAGCACCTACCGATATTGCGCAACTGGCACTGTATATACAGGCCAACAGAAAGAATGGCGGCATCAGGTGGCGTATGCTCATCAGCAATCACCTGCAACTGGAGACCATAGACCTGCAGACCATAGACGCCATACGCAGACTGAGCAATAACCTGGATAACTGGGAAAGAGAACAGACCACTCTGCCATTACCATTGCTGATAGAGAAGATAGTGTATGAGAGCGGTATCGTTAACTATCTGCTTAAAGAAACAGACCACATCTGGAACATGCAGGTGCTCTATGCCTTTTTTCAGTTTGTGAAAGACACCTGGTCGCGCGATACTAAGATAAAGTCTGCCCAACTAAGGCAAATGATAGACCGCATGAATGATGAGGGGCTCAAAGCCCCTGTGCAGCGTGTCATTCAGAATGAGAATGGTGTAAAATTCTATACCGCACATAGCTCTAAGGGCAATGAGTTCGAGTATGTATTCCTGATAGGATGTACAAAGAATTTCTGGGAGAAAAAGAGAGGTGGCGGAGTCAGCTACAAGCTGCCCGATACGATAACAGCAACAGAAGAAGACCCGAATGACACGTATAAAACAGAGGTAGCCCGCAGGCTGTTCTATGTAGCACTGACACGTGCCAAAAAGCACCTGTATATCTCTTATGCAATGAATGATAATGCTGGCAAAGGCATTGAAGCATCGGTATTCATAGATGAGATAAGCCTGCCGGAAGAACGCCTGAAACAATCGGTGGCACCGGGTGAGATAGAAGAGCACCTGAAATGGGCGGTGGCGCCTGTGCAGGATGTGGTAATAAAAATGGCCAATGCACAATGGATAGAGCGGGTACTGCAGCAGCTCACCATGAGTTACTCCACTATATCCAAATATATGCGTTGCCCTCTGGCATTTTACTATGAGCTCATATTGAAGGTACCCTTCCAAAAAAATGATGCATTGGCGTTCGGAAGTGCCGTTCACTATGCACTGGAAAGATTCTTTAAAGACATGCAACTCCGTAAGGGTGAATTCCCTTCAAAAGAAGAGTTGCTCAGTCTGTTCAAATACGCTTTGAATACAGAGTCAGGCAGCTTTACCGCTGTACAGTTCGAGAGGCGAACAGAACAAGGAACTACGCTGCTATCTGAGTATTACGACCACTACATCAATTCCCTGCATAAGAATGTAGAGATAGAGTATAAAATAAACAGGTACATACTTGATGGAGTACCCGTAACTGCCAAAATAGATAAGATAGAGATCAACGGTGACAAGTGTACCGTAGTGGACTATAAGACAGGCGACCCTGACAAGTCGGGATCAGACCAAACCAGGGGGCCTAATGAAAAAGACCCTAATGGTGGTGACTACTGGCGCCAGATGGTCTTTTACAAGATATTGCTGGAGAACTATGAAGACAGAAGGTGGCAGGTAGAGGTAGGTAAGTTCGACTACATACAGAAGAGTACGAATTCAGGTCAATACAAACAGATAACGATACCGGTATTTCCTGAGGACGAACAGTTGGTGCGCCATCAGTTGAAAGATACTTATGCCCGCATCATGAACCATGAATTTGACAAGGGGTGCGGCGATGAAAATTGCAGATGGTGCAATTTCGCCAAGCGTTATAAACTGGTAAGGCCTGTTGAAGATGAACTCATAGAAATAGATGATGTATAGTATTGTAACTAACAGTTACAATACTATACATCATACTACATAATTAACATCCATTAATATATACGCATCTTTACGACAAGAACGTTTTCTTCACATCTTTGATGACCGCCGAGTGTCGGCAATGTTGTAGAAAAAATTCGTAAAGTGTTAATAATCAATGTATTTTTTGCCTGATTGATGTAACACTACTTATATTTGCGTTATGAAATTAAGGTACAATCTACGGCAATTACGCAACCCCGATGTCTTCAGTTACGCATTATCATTATTTGCGCTGTTGATCGTTATTGCCGCGTCTATCAAGATCATTTTCTTCTGATATTCATTATTTGACCACCAGTATATTTTCAGCGAATTTCTTAGATACTGTTGTATTGGCTCCTGTAGCTATCTTAATGACCAGTGAACCATCGTAGGCGATCTTCTCTATTGTGCTTATTTTAGTTCCTATACCCACCTCCAGTTGCTTCAGGTATTGCAGGAATGGTGTGGTCGTATCTTTTACACCTACTACCGTACATTTATTACCCGGCTCTACTTCTTCCAGTGTGGTAGTAGATACTGCAGGCACTTCGCCGTTAGATTTAGGAATAGGATCGCCATGCGGGTCGAACTGAGGGAAACCGAGATATTTATCCAACCTGTCAGCCAGTTCGGGGTGTTGAATATGTTCTAATTGTTCTGCTATATCATGTATCTCATCCCAGGTATAACCCAGTTTTTCCTGCAGGAACACCTCCCACAATCTGTGCTTACGCACAATGAGCAGTGCTGCCTTTTTACCCTTTTCCGTAAACTTTACACCTTTGGTCTTATCGTAAGAGATCAGTTTTTTGTCAGCCAGCTTTCTTACCATATCCACAACAGAAGCCGGGTTATTGCCCAATGCCTCAGCCAATGCAGTAAGGCTTATCTTTTCATTAGTACCTGCATGACCAATGTTGTAGATAGCTTTAAGGTAGTTTTCCTCAGAGAGTGTTTGTGTGCCTGACATGATGTAAAGGTAAATAAATGTCTATTGACTATTCTTCAATAATAATATCGAGCCCGTATAACAATGACAATGCTTCGGGCAGGCTGAATTTAGCCTTCTTTATCTTGTTGGTCTTCGTATCTATCAGATAGTTCCTTGCTCCGGCAAAATTGGCCTTGGTAAGATCTGTATTGGCAAATGTAGCTCCCGACAGATCAGTTCCTCTGAAGTCGGCCTGAGTAAGATCGCATTCGCTGAAGTCCACCTCATTGGCCATACAGTTGATGAACTGAGCCTTCTTCATAGACTTACCAAAGAAGCTGCAATAACTTATCCTGCTGTTCGTAAATCCCACCGCGAAGGGATTGCCCGCATCGTACCATACTATACCGATGGCCTTGCTGTCAATGATCTTTACACCATTGATAGAGGTATGTTTCAGCTTGATGAGCGATAGGTCACAGCTTTCGAAAGTACAATCTATAAAGCTGCAATCTTCGAACACACACCCTTTAAGATTACTCTTGTAAAAGGTGCAACGGGTGAAGTTCCTGGCCACAACATGTTTGTCTTCATAGGTAACCTCTTCAAATCTTTTGCCGGTATGTACTATCGCCTCGTTATTGTCTTGCATCGCCATGCAATATAGCTTTTATGCGGTGAAATGAGGGTTGTTTTTAGCTGTTGCCTGTATGGGATATCCATGTTATGTTGGTATCGATTAGCATGCCCGCTATAGCTGCAGGCAGCACTCTTATTCACCTGCCAACGCAAATGCCTCTGCTAATAATTCGAAAGAACGTTTTCTGTCGGCCTCATTACTGCTCATGCAAGAAACAATGATCTCATCTACATCAAATTCTTCAGCAAGTTGCTTCAGTTGTTGCTTCACCTGCTCTTTAGTACCAGATATTACCCTTCCGCTGTTATATCTGATACGGTCTGTTTCAGCAGGTGAGAAGGTATAATTTTTTATGGCCTCCAGATCGCCGAAATTATCATAGTTACCTCTTTCGAATTGCAGCAGTATATAGTCTATGAATCGGCGCATTTCAGCTGCCTTTTCTTCCGTATCGGCACACAATACCGATATGGACAGTATGACCTTTGGCGCGGGAAATTGCGCTGAAGGTTTGAATTGTCTGCGATACAGATCAGCTACTTCGCGTGTTACATGTCCGTTGATGAACTTTGCAATGGCCAGACCCATGCCGTATCGAGCGGCTATGGCGCTGCTACCTCCGCTCGATGAAAGTATCCACTGCATGGGTATCGTGTCGGCTTGCGGAACTGCCAGTATGCGGCCATGTTGCGTTGCGGCAGTATCGGTAAAGAATCGTTGCAGATGATCTAATTGGCGCAGATAACTCTCTTCGCTGAAATCATTGGAAGGATTGAGCAATGATGCGGTAATACGGTCGCCACCCGGAGCTCTGCCCATACCCAGGTCTATGCGGCCGGGGAACAGGGTCTCCAACATCCTGAAATTTTCTGCCACCTTTATAGCACTGTGATTGGGCAACATGATACCTCCCGATCCGATGCGTATGTGTGAGGTCTCATCGGCCAACTTCACCATCAGCACCTCTGGTGCCGAACCTGCAATAAAAGTAGAGTTGTGGTGCTCCGATATCCAGAAGCGGCTATACCCAAGCCTTTCCGCCAGTTTTACCGTGTTTATGGTCTCTTCGACCGCCTCCCTTGCGGTAGCATTGGTACGTACTATAGATTGGTCGAGTATGCCTAGTTTTATCTTTTTCATGTTGCAGTGGTATCTGCATCAGGTATGCAGCTATACAAAGTTACCCGTAAGATGTATGCTATGTGGCCAACTATACTTTTGTATAGTGCACCTGATAGCCGATTTATTGTTAAATCTAAGCTGCCGGACCTGACCTGACGCTGATCTTTATCACATGGCATATGCCAAGTAGCAGTATATGATTAGATTTGTTGCCGAGATCTATAATCAATGAATACTTCCATTTTTACCGACGCCGCACTTCTGGCAGAAATGAGCAGAACGACCCGTACCAAAAGCATTGCCAAAGACGAAGTGCTAATGTCGCCGGGAGATAAGATCGTATTTGTGCCTATAGTGCAGAGCGGTGTGCTGCGCATCATACGCGAGAATGATGAAGGGAAAGAAATATTCCTCTACCATCTCTATCCGGGTCAAACCTGCGCTATGGCCATCAACTGCTGTCAGGCGCATAAAGAAAGTGCGGTGCGCGCAATAGCCGAAGATGATACCGAAGTGCTGCTGATACCTGTTGATATGGTAGAGCACTGGATGAAGTATGACCAATGGAAAACCTTTGTAAACAGCACCTACAGCCAGCGTTTCGCCGAACTTATTGAGGTGATAGACCTGATCGCTTTCAACAACATGGACAAGCAGGTGCTGCATTACCTTAATGAGCGGGCAAGGGCTACAGGCTCCAATACACTGGGCATTACCCATCAGCAGATAGCAGACGAGCTGCATACCCACCGCGAAGCCGTGAGCCGACTGCTGCGCACTATGGAGCAGAAAGATCTGGTGAAGCTGGGAAGAAATACCATTGAACTTATTTAGCCTTATGTAACAAATGTTCCCGTTCACGCTTTAGCGGCATTGTAGCTTTGTTGTAACAAAAACAAAGAATTATGACAAAGAACATGGGTAGCGCAGATCGTATCATCAGAGTATTGATCGCAGCAGTTGTTATTGCCTTATACTTCGCACACATCATCAACGGAACTACAGCAGCTGTATTACTGGCTCTCGCAGGTGTCTTTCTGCTTACCAGCTTCATCAGTACCTGTCCTTTATACCTGCCATTCGGCATCAACACCAGAGGCAAGAAAAAATAAACTGCTTATCCAACAAATGTTCCGAAACAGGAGTGAAGGGTGAGAGATATTTGCAGTATAAAAAACAGAGGGAATAAGTGAAACAGATCTTACGCAAATATAAACCGGAGTTTTCGGGGGCAATTGCAGGAGCATTGGCCGGGTGGTGTTATTGGTATTTTGTGGGTTGTGCATCCGGCCAATGTTTAATTACTTCAAAACCTTTGAACAGCACACTCTATGGTATGCTGATGGGGGCTACTGCCTTTAGTCTCCTCAGAAGCGGCAAAGGCATTTCAAAACAAGAAAATCAATAACAATGAATACAGTTTCTCAACTACTGAGGTCGGGCAATGCTATGGTGGTAGATGTGCGCACCCGCGAAGAGTTCATGGGTGGCCACGTTGCCGGCAGTATCAATATTCCTGTCACTGAATTGCAGGACCATATTGACGAGCTGAAAAGCGATAAGCACGTAATATTGTGCTGCGCATCGGGGGCAAGAAGTACCAGAGCTACCCGCTTTCTTAAAGACAATGGCGTAGAGTGCACCAACGGCGGCTCATGGCTCGATGTCAATTACCATACTAACAACTAATACTTATGATAGGAACGATCAAGAAATTATTCGGACTGGGCGGTCCAAAAGTGGACCTGGGCGCATTGCTGGACAATGGTGCTGTGATCATAGATGTGCGTACTACTGGTGAATATGCCGGTGGCCACCTCAACAGGTCAGTAAACATACCGCTGAACAACCTGCAGGCACAGATGGGCAAACTGAAGAAAGACACCCCCATCATTACCTGCTGCGCATCGGGCATGAGAAGCAGTTCGGCAAGGGCCACACTGCTATCGGCAGGCTTTAAAGAGGTGCATAATGGCGGTAGCTGGAGCAACCTTAAAAAGTATGACAAATGAGCCGCATCAAAGAGTCTTTGCTCACTAATTGGTCGCTGATAAGAATTGTGAGACTGGCGCTGGGCATCTGGATGATTGGCTGGAGCATACAGGCCAAAGACTGGGCCATGGCCTTGTTCGGAGGGTTCTTCCTCTATCAGGCTGTTACCAATACCGGTTGTTGCGGATCGGGGGCTTGTTATACGCCGCCACGCGGCCGAAGGACCACAACCGCAGAAGCCACAAAAGAAATAGAATACGAAGAAGTGAAATAGTAGTGTATTACAGATAAAGACAAACAACATGAGCATAGAGCATAATTATAACGTAAGTGTGAACTGGACAGGTGGCAGAGTAGGGGCAATGAACTCGGAAGAGCTGGAAACAGAGGTAATGGTGGCCACACCTCCTCAATTTCCAGGTGGTGTAGATAAGATATGGTCGCCCGAGCACCTGTTCACCGCAGCAGTCAATAGCTGCCTGATGACCACTTTCCTTTCTATTGCCGAAAACTCAAAACTCAGTTTTGAGCACTTTTCTTCTCATGCATCGGGAAAATTAGAAATGGTGGACGGGAAATATATGATGAGTGAAGTAACTTTACACCCCGTGGTAACGATAGCAGATGAAGCTGAACGGGCAAAAGCGGAGCGTGTACTCAACAAAGCTGAAGCCAATTGCCTTATTTCTAACTCTGTAAGATCAAAGATCATCTTTAACCCCGAGATCAATATTTCAAGTACTAAAAACTGATTATGAAGCGTATCCTTACTGTTCTGTTACTCTGCTCATTCACTACATTGTTGGCGTGCAAAGATGATTATAAAGGTCCCGTTGTGAACCAGACTGTGGCTGTTGATGAGTACGAAAAGAAAATGAACGAACTGCACGACATGCAGCTGGTAGATGTAAGAACAACAGAAGAATACACTGCAGGCCACCTGAAGAACGCCCGCAACATCAATATAGATGCGAAAGACTTTGATGAGCAGATAGCATCGCTGAACAAGACAAGACCCGTATTTGTGTATTGCAAGGCAGGCAGCAGAAGTGCCCGAGCTGCTGAGAAGATGAAGGAACAGGGCTTTAAGCAGATATATAACATGGAGGGCGGCCTTATGAAGTGGCAGGCAGCAGGTAAGCCTGTAGAGGCAGGCAGCGCACCCGCTACGGTCGGCATGTCTATAGACGACCTGAGCAAGCAAGTGGCCAAAGGCTATGTGCTGGTAGATTACAATGCCAAGTGGTGCGGACCATGCAAGAAGATGAACCCTATACTGGATGGACTGGTAGAGAAGAAGAAAGACAAGCTGACACTGCTGAAGGTAGATGCTGATGAGAACCCGGTATTGCTGAACCAGAAGAAGATTGAAGGCATTCCGTACCTGGAACTATATAAGGACGGACAACTGATATGGAAGCATGAAGGCTTTATTGAAGAAGCGCAAATACTCACCGAGACCCAACTGTAAACAACTACCATAATGGCTGCCAATACCTTCATCATACTGCTCTTTATAGGACTCACCGCCGGCATACTCAGCGGCATGATAGGACTGGGCGGGGGTGTGGTAATGATACCCATGATGGTGATGTTCCTGGCCATGGACCAGAAGATGGCACAAGGTACCAGCATAGCTATTATGCTGCCCCCTATAGGCATACTGGCCGTATATAATTACTACAAACAAGGATATGTGAACATAAAATATGCAGCGGTCATAGCCGCTGCATTTATCATTGGTGGCTTCTTTGGCTCTAAGATGGCCATTGCCCTTCCCTCAGAGATCGTCAAGAAAATATTTGCCGTGCTCCTCGCAGCTATAGCTATCAAGATGTTCTTTAGTAAGTAGGTCTGTTTTCCTTGTATCGCTCAAAAGCCGCACAGATAGCCTCCTCACAATTGGCAGCGTATGTAGTTACATCCTGAAATGGGGGCAACCACGATAACACGCTGTATCGCTTACCATTCTTTAATGCAATGATCAGGAACGTATTGCGATACTTGCCAAATCGCAGTTGGGCTATGTGGCAATCAGCCACTTCCGAGAATGGCAGATCAATGACCTTTCCCTTCTGAATGAACAACTGTGGCAGGTAATGTATCTCCACACCCTCAGTAGAAATATGGATATCCAAGCGCCGCCTCAACAGTCTGTTGACAATATATACTAGAACAGGAATGACCAAAAATAGGGCACCCGCCCATTCCTGTAGCACACAGGCAATAATGACGAAAAACACAACCGAAAAAGACAATGGCCTAGCCACAGACAATACCGCGTCCATCAACCTTCCCGGATATACCTTAGCCTTATACGTGTCCAGGTGTGTATTCGTTCTTCTCGTCAAAATCATCACGAACTTTTTTCTCCAATTCGCTACGCATAATTGCCTCCGCTTCCCTGTAGGCGTCTCTTAACGGTTTTGTAAGCGAGCGCACTATTATAGTGCCATCCTTACTAAATCTCAACAACTTGTTATCTCCATCGTCTAATGTAATGTTAAGGTCTTCCGAAATCGTGGAATTAGGCGTGGGTTTAAGTGCCATATATAATTGCGCCCTCGTTGGGTTGGGCGAAATTAAGGCATCTTTAAAACGCTTTATAATAGCGTCATTTTCCTGCGTTTCACGTGATAAGAGCATACCTCTTAATTGCTTACCAATGAATGTTCGCTTAATAGCGGTTGTGCCTTTCCTGTTGAGGCTGCTGGTGTTGTCTGGCATGTTTTTAATGCTTTATTGGTTAATAATACAACATCGTATTACACCACAAAGGTATTTTGGCTATTTCAGGCTACCCAAAATTGAGTGTTAAAATACAAAGACATGGTTTTTTATAAATAATTGTAAAATCATGATAATCAATTTGTTAGAAAAATAATGAAGTTCAAAATGTTTTACACAATTGTTTTACACTCTTAAAACAGAAAAGCGCATAAACTATTGATAATCAATAATTTATGCGCTTAATTTCTGCTTTTAAAAGTGGAGCCGGCGGGAGTCGAACCCGCGTCCAAACATATGCCCGATAAGCTTTCTACATGTGTATTTCCTGATTGGGTCTCGGGACGAAGCCGGACAGGAACAAACCTACCCCTTCCCTATCTGTTTTGATTTTCATTCGTACGTCACAGCGTCGCACAACCTATCCCGTATTTGTTTGATTCGGCGGCGGGGACGGTTACAGGCAACCTTCCCGGCGGCTATAAAGGGTGTCTAATCTCTGATTAGGCAGCCATGGCGTAAGAATATTCGCCTTATATGGTTTGAGTATTCAGATTTACGTGCTAATTACCCAACGCACGACATGCTTACAGACCCTGCCCTATGCTGTCAAAACCGGTCGGCCCCGGTACGGTCGTCGCAAAGAACACCACAAAGTTACGCATTTGTCGCCGCTTCTCCTTGTTTAATAATTCTTAAAAACAAAAGACCCGCAGCATAATTGCTGCGGGTCTTGCTATTGAAATATTATAATGAATTAAGCCATTTTCTTCAGCTCTTCGATACGAGCTTCAGCATCGCTTTCTACTTTCAATGATCCGCTCTTGTCCATATCTACAAGTACCGGAGCAGCCACGAAGATAGATGAATAAGTACCGGTGATCACACCGATCATCATAGCGAATGCAAATCCGCGTGTAGCTTCACCACCTACAAAGAACAAGATCACCAGGGTGATGAATACTGTAAGTGAGGTCATGATCGTACGGCTCAGAGTATCGTTGATCGCACGGTTGATAACGCTTACCTTATCTTCATTCGGAGACTTACGGAAGTACTCACGGATACGGTCAAATACGATCACCGTGTCATTCATAGAGAAACCACATACGGTAAGTATCGCCGCAATAAAGTGCTGATCGATCTCCAATGCAAATGGTACTATACCCTTGAAGTAAGAGAAGATAGCCAATGTAACCGCGATATCGTGCAACAATGAAAGCACGGTACCCAGTGAATACTGCCACTTGCGGAAACGAAGCAAGATGTAGATGAAGATAGCCAACAGAGATATTACTGTTGCCTTAACCGCACCACGCTTCAGATCATCAGAGATAGTAGGCAATACAGTTGTTGACTGCTGCAGATACTTGCTCTTGAACTGCTCCATAGATGTACCTGATGGTATCAGGTTCTCCTTGGTCAGACCTTCGAACAGTTTCTCTTCTACCTGCTTGTCCACGTTCTGGCCAGCATTGGTGATGAGGTAACCTGTAGTGATATCCAACTGCTTGTCTGTACCGATGGTCTTCACAGCAGGGTAATCGAGGAAGTAAGGTTTCAGTTTCTTCTTAACGTCTTCTGTAGAATATGCCTTGTCGAATTTCACCTTATAGCTACGACCTCCGCTGAACTCAACACCCTTGTTGAAACCATGCCAGTAAGTGCTGATACCTACAAGGAACATGATAGTAGAGATAACGTAAGTATATTTTCTGGCCTCAACGAACTTGAAGTGCGCCTTTCTGAAGATAGACTTAGACAGACCGGTAAAGTAGTTGAAGTGACGCTCACGCTTAGTGTACATGTCAGTGATGAGGCGAGATACCAGGATACCGCAGAACAAAGACAACAGGATACCGATGATCTGTGTTGTTGCGAAACCTCTTACCGGACCCAAACCAAATATGAACAAGATAACCGCAGTGATCAAAGTAGTGATGTGACCATCGAATACCGGAGCATAAGACCTCTTATAACCTTCTTCAACGGCATCCTTATAATTCTTACCCGATAACAGTTCTTCCTTGATACGCTCGAATATGATAACGTTCGTATCCACGGCCATACCAATGGTCAGTACCAGACCCGCAATACCCGCCATAGTAAGCGTAGCGTGCAGTGATGACATTGACAAGATACCGATAGTGAACAACAAGTTAAGTATCAGAGATATATCCGCAACTATACCGCCAGTGTTATAATAGATCAGCATCAAAGCAAAGATCACGATGAATGACAATGCCAATGAGTTGATACCCTTATCGATATTCTCAGCACCCAATGTAGGACCTACTACCTGCTCAGCAACAATGTGCGCAGGTGCAGGAAGCTTACCGGACTTCAGGATGTTAGCAAGGTCACCCGCTTGTTCGTTAGTGAAGTTACCTGAGATCTCAGTTCCGCCTGAAGGTATCTCACCTTGTACGCGAGGGCAAGAATATACCTTGTCATCCAATACTACAGCTATGAACCTGCCTACGTTGCGGCCTGTCATTTCCTTCCAGATATGAGAACCTGTAAGGGTCATTTCCATGTAAACCGCTTGCTTACCTGATAATTGGTTGAAGTCTTTACGTGCATTAGTTACGTTGTCACCTTCCAGCTTGGCAATACCACCCGGAGGAACTTTCACTGCATACACCATCAATACATTGCTCTTCTTTTCGTCAGCACCATAAACCAGCTTTACATTAGATGGCAATTTGCTCTTTACAGCTTCCATTGCCAGATATCTGTTCAGCTTGGCAGTATCTTTCTTAAATACAGTACCTACTACCGGACCCGGAACAGCCTGGCCGTTCTGAGGATCTACAAAAGGATTCATGGTAGCGAACAAAGGATTCTTTGCGATCGCTTCAGCCTGCTTCAAAGAAGTAGAATCTTTACCTGCCATAGCAGCGCCATCAGCCTTGCTATCTTTCTTACCCATCAACGTGCCAAGGCCACCTGTTGTGTCATTAGCGGCAGTTGCTGCGGTCTTAGTAGTATCGTTAGCTTTCGCTGTTGTGTCTTCGTCGTTACCGGCAAGGTGTCTTGCCAATGCGTCGTTAGCCATAGACAATGCACCAATGATCTCTTCGTTGGTGTATGTTTCGAAGAACTGCAGCTTTGCAGTTGCCTGCAAATACTGACGTACACGCTCAGGATTAGTTACACCTGCCAATTCAACGGTAATGATACCTTTCTTTTCATCAAGGTTCACGTTAGGGCTAGATACACCAAACTTGTCGATACGTGTCTGTAATACATTGTAGGTACGCTTGATCGCATCCTTAGACTCGTCGTTCAATACCTTGATAACTTCCTGATTAGTAGAAGTACGGGTGATCGCTTTTTCAGATGGTTTCAGGAACAATGTAGAAAGGCTGGCTCCCGGATTCTGTGCCAGGTAAGCATCGCAGAAAAGGGTAATGAAGTTAGCTTCACTGTTGCCTCTTTGCTGACTGGCAGTAGCTATCGCCTTGTTCAGAGCAGGATCCTTAGGGTTGTTAGACATAGAGCGGACCATCTCATCGAGGCTCACTTCCAATGTCACGTTCATACCACCCTGAAGGTCAAGACCCAACTTCAACTCCTCATCCTTTGCAGATGCAAGTGTGTACTTCTTGATACCTACATTAAAGATCTCAACATCCTGCATGCTGTCAGATATTGCCTGATAGCGCGCATCAACTAATTTCTTTGTAGAGTCTTCCGAAACACCTGGGAATTGGGCTTTGATCTCTCGCTCAGCTTTCGCACGCATTTTCTTTTCCTCGTTCCTTACCACGAACGTTATCGATAGCTGATACAGCGCAAAAAGGATAAGTGCGACAGTAAAAAACTTTACCAAACCTTTTAATTGCATAGGTTTTAATTAAATTAATATTACGTAATATGTTTAAAATAGG
>CANFKE010000027.1 GCA_947447465.1 Chitinophagaceae bacterium
ATTCACTATCAGTAAAGACAAAGCGACACAGGGCGACAACAGATTTGAGCTGAGCCTGAAGCCTGCAACAAAGGCTGTTGACAATGGTCTGCATGTGACCATGACCCCTAACCCGGCGACCGACGATGTAAATATAACCTTCACTACAGGTAGTCAGCAGCAGGTAAGCGTAAGGGTTACAGACATATCGGGTGTAAGTGTTTATAGCAAAGATCTGGGTGTATTGCAAAGTGGTAAAGTGAACATATCACTCAACAGCCTTGCGGCCGGCATCTACATGGTAGAGCTGAAAGCAGGTGATAAAAAAGCAGTACATAGGTTGGTGAAAGAATAGTTGTGATGAGTTATAGTTGTGATGAGTGGCCATTCTTGCAGGGATGGCCACTGCTTTATCTTGATAATTCGTTATTTAATAATGCTGAAGTCAGAATTTATTACTGCGGCAGGCTTAATTTCTTTCTTATCCTGCTGAGTGTCTCGAGTGTAATGCCCAGATAGGACGCGATATATTTTAAGGGTACTCTTTGAATGATGGAGGGGTATTGTTTGCTTAAGAACAGATATCGTTCTTCGGCGCTTTGTTTGCGCAGCAGGAACAATCTTTCTTCGCTTCTGATGAAGTAATGTTCAGTAAATACGCGGGCAACGTAGTTGAACTCTACATGGTCTTTATACAGTTGTTGTAGTTTGTCATAATGGATGCGGGCGATGGTACAGGGTACAATGGTCTCAATATATTCATAGCTCTTAACTCTGGAGAAAAAGCTGTTTACCGGCATGCATAATTGTTGCTCTTCCGCAAACCTGGAGCATACTTCTTCTCCATCTTTGATATAGTACATCCTGACAACACCCGAAATGACCACGAAAATAAAATCGCAACGTTGGTCTTCACGAAGTAGCAAATGGTTTTTGGGTACTTCCATGATCTCCATACTTTGCTCAATATTTCGTTTTACCTCATCACTAAGCGGGTAAATAGTATCCATAAATTTGAACAGGAATTCCAGCATAAATGAACAGTCGTATGATCTTAGTAATAGTACCTTGTTACAAATATAATAACTGTATTTAAGTAAAAATACTGTTAATCATTGTGTTATGTATATTGCTTTGCATGAGAAGAGCTTGGTCGTAGTGTATATATTAGCTAAGGTCATACCCCTGTTGACTGCTTTTCTCATGAGTTTTTTATGCCTGTACCTATTCACTTTAGCCAAAGGTTTCTATAGTGCTTATCTGCATCGTATTGGTCTGCCTGTTTTTTAATGTTGAAGTATCTGTCAGATCTTGGGTCATTACCTACGCCGGCAATATAGGCCCAGTTGCCCCAGTTGCTGCATACATCATAGTCAATGAGTTGCTGCTCAAAATATTCAGCACCATAACGCCAATCCAGTTTGAGGTCATTACATAAATAACTGGCTACATTTTGCCGGCCTCTGTTGCTCATGAACCCTGTCAGCTTTAGTTCTATCATATTGGCATCTACAAATTCCACACCTGTTGTTCCATTTATCCAACGATGGAGCTTATCGGTATTATGTTCCGTTGCCCGCGTAGCGTGGCGAGCAATACCATTTTGCTGAAAAAGTTTCGTGCCGTATTTGCCCATCATTAAGCGGAAGAAATCACGCCATAGTAATTCGAATACTACCCAATAGGTAGATTCATTAGCGCCATACTTCTGCTCATAGCCCTTTAATGCATGGTAGATATATCGGGGAGAGATACAACCAATAGATAGCCATGGAGAGAACTTAGTAGAGTAGTCTGCGCCTATCAATTGGTTGCGGGTCAATTTGTAGGTCGATACCAATTGACTATCCTCGAGATAGTAATGTAATCTTTTTAGCCCATGAGTTTCACCACCCTTGTCTTTGAAAGCGGCACGATCGTCTGTTTCCACAGGTTGCAGCTGCAGGTATGACAGGGTAGGTAATATTAATGGCGCTAAGGCAGGAGAGGGTATGGCAACCGGTGCAGGATGAGGAGCACGTATCTTAGCTTTTGCCTCTACTTTATGTCTGAAGGGAGTAAAAATATCGGGAGTATCAGCTATGGTAAATGGCAGGTCGTAGGGGTGGTACAGTGTATTAGTATCGAATACTTCCAGCTTGCAGTTAATTGGGCGTAATTTGAGTGCCACTTCTTTTTGTATCTGTAACTCTTCATAGGCAACCTCCTGCTCCGCATATATTTTAATGGTGTTATATTGAATGGCCAGTTGCAACAGCGCATCCGCTGTATTGCCTTTGACCACAACCAGTCCTGACCCCAATTGACGAAGGTTATTATCAAGATCGGTCAATGCCTGTAATAAGAACTGTGCCCGGAACGAGCCGGTCTTCTTAAAGCCATGAGCAGTTATGCTGTACTGCCTGTCATCAAAACAATAAACAGGTATTATCAGGTCATTTTGTTCAATAGCTTTGATAAGCGGCTCATTGTCATGTATTCTCAGGTTGGTCTTTAACCAAACAATTGCTGTGCTCATTTACAGTTCATTGATGTTTTGCAGGTAATGGTCGGCTTGCAGCAGTAGTTCTGCTTTCTGTTCGGGTGTCATTTTGTTCCAGACGTTATACATCATTTGTACTCGTGGGTTGTTCGCCAGTCTGGTTTCATGTTTGTTGTAGAAATTCCAGTACAAGCTATTGAACGGGCAAGATCGGTCGCCAGTCTTTTTTGCTTTGTTGTAGTAGCATGTGCCGCAATAATTGCTCATTTTATCAATATAGGCTGCAGAGCTTATATAGGGTTTGGTGCCTATGATACCTCCATCTGCATATTGGCTCATGCCTCTGGTATTGGTTATTTCTACCCAATCAATGGCGTCTATGTAAATACCCAGATACCATGCATCGACCTCATCGGGGTCAACTCCTGCCAGTAGTGCAAAGTTACCAGTCACCATCAAGCGTTGTATGTGGTGCGCATAGGCATGTGTGAGCGATTGTTTGATGCTTTGCTTCAGGCAATTCATCTTTGTATCACCTGTCCAATACCACTCCGGTAAAGGGGAGTTATGCTCGAAGTAGTTGAGGGTAGCGAAGCCGGGCATTTTATGCCAGTAGATGCCGCGCATGTATTCTCTCCAACCGATGATCTGCCTTACAAATCCTTCCAGTTGATTGTATTGTATCTCGTTTGGTCTTTTGTTCCATTCACTTATCGCTGCTTCTATTACCTCTGCAGGCGATATTATTTTAGTATTGAGCGAGAAGGAAATACGGGAATGATAGAGCGACCACTCATCGGTGGTCATTGCATCCTGATACGTGCCAAACAAAGGCAGACACTCTTGCAAAAAGAATTTCAGAAGTGTAAGCGACTGTTCTCTGTCAATGGGCCATGAGTAACTATTTTCATTGATCGTGCCAATAGTTTTAATGTTGGCGGATCTTATCTCATCTACTATGTGTTGCACATTGTTGTTGAATATACGGGGAGGTGTAGGCAGGTGTCCCGAAGGCAGCTTTTTTCGGTTATCGCTGTCGTAGTTCCATTGGCCGGTAACAGGTTTTTCGCCATCCATCAGGATGTTGTGTTTTTTACGCATGTACCTGTAGAAGTTTTCCATTACATACGTTTTCTTACCTTCAAAGAAACCCGCCAGTTCATTTCTTGTACTGAAAAAATGCTCAGTGTCATATGTCTTTAAGGATATGACTAATTTACTTGTCAGGCCTTGCAATAACTTATCCAATCTGTATTCGTCGGGTAGTTGATACTCGAAATGATCATACTCATTCTCCTTTATCAGTTGGAGTACATTTTCTTCAAAACTTTGCTTGTTGAAGCTGTCTGTCAGTTTTATGTAAATAACATGGTGCTTTAACCGGGTCAGTTCATCGGCAAAGGCGCGCATTGCAGCGAAGAAACCGGTTACCTTCTGAATATGGTGCGTCGCATAATCTGTTTCACTGCGTATCTCCATCATTACATAGGTAATGTTGCTATCAACAGTTGTAAACCAGCTATGTTGCATGTTCAACTGGTCGCCTAGTATGAGTCGGAGCGTTTTGGGCATATTCATTTGTTATGGAAGACAGGTTTTAAGGTGTTAATTGTTTAATTAAAATGCAAAAATATTAAACAAAAATAAGAAGATATAACTGTAAATGATGGGGTGGGGAATAGAAATTACAGTGACCATACAAAGTTGTAAATACGCCAATAAAGTGATGATATTGCAGATAGATGAACAATAACTGGAATTATGTGATAATTTGAAATAGCAATTATAGTATTGCTCTGCAGGTAAGATCAATATCACCATAATTTTTCGGTATCTTGTTTATAATATTCATAGCTTCAATAAAATATGTAATTTGATGTTCATTAATATGGTCTTCAAAAGGATATGCTCCGTTAGCTTGTTATCTGCAACATTGTTGTCCTCGTGCAGCCACTTTACAAAATATACTTTTGTAGATGCTGCTCTTAAAAAGGATTTCGGATACAAGGTTGGTAGTTATTGGATCATGAAGGATTCTGCAAGCGGAAGAACAGATAGCTTTTATGTGTCTGATCATTCTGTAGCTCATGCAATAGATCACAGCTATTTTGATTATTATGACGGAGAACAGATCACTATTCATATAGTTCAGAAGAGCCTGAATGCCGGTTTTGTAGCTGATTCTTTTTTATATCAATTCTACATGTGGAAAAGTGGTTTGCTCATCAGTTATTCACACCCCAATGCATTTACTTCTGTTGGTCTATATTCGTTAAGGGGCAATAATATAGCGTATTCTCCTGCTTTTTATTATCCTTACTTATCGATGCAGCCTGTTACTTATTACGCTAATATTGGTGCCATTAATGACACTGCCGCAATAGGGGAGATCAGCTATTCTATGAAACCTGAGCCATTACGAGCGACCTATAATATGAATGGGTGCTCTTACAATAATGTAATGGGCATAAACTATACCTATCATATAAAATATGATACGGCTGAAGCATATGATTATAATGATCAATTCTTATTCAGCGGAGTTGATGGTCTGGTCCAGCTGAAACAATTTCATCTACAGGATTCAATGGATAGGAATTGGCAGTTGATCAGAGGGCACTTAGTACAATGATATGACATCGCTCCATCATTGTTGAATAAACGAATATATCCAGATGATTGTTGGTACGAACAACAGCAATAGCTAAACTATTCAATTCTCAGAACTGGAAAGAGAGCGAGAGCGGCCCCCTTCGCTAAAATGCTACTGCTACTGAAAGGGAAAATGAGAGCGGGTGGCATCGTTCTCGCACTACGCACCCGCTCTTATTATGTGGTCTTGCCAGGAATCGAACCTGGATCTGGAGCTTCGGAAACTCTTATACTATCCATTGTACTACAGGACCTGTAGGGTGTGCAAATTTAACTATTTAAAGTTCTCCAGCGTTATTTTCTCATTGCAAAAGAAATATTCTCTTACGTCGTTGGATGCTACCAATATAAGGCGGTTGGCGGCATAGGTCTCTATCCAGTCGCGGTATTGCTCCACACCAGCCTGGTCGAGATTGGTGCATGGTTCATCGAGCATAAGGATGGGTGTATCTGAGAATATAGCCTGCGCGAGTTTTACTCTTTGCTTCATTCCCGAAGAGTAGTCGCCGATAGGTTTGTCGGCAGCTGCCTGTAGTCCGGTAAGGGCAATGATATCGTCTATTCGCAGGTCATTCAATGGTTGCTTGAAGGAGAAATGAAAGTTGAGAAATTCTCTCATGGTCAGTTCTTCCACTATTTCCTGCCCCGGAGCCGAGAAGGCAATTTTATTGAAGATCTTATTGGCTGCAACGGGTGAGTCACTATCATCTGTGAATATCACTTTGCCTTTTGATGGTGATTGCATACCCGATATGACGCGCAGCAGGGTGGACTTACCACTGCCATTGGCACCAAGCAATGCATATCCGTTTCCCTGCACAAAATTGTAAGAGATATTTTTGAATATCCAGTGTTGCTGAAAACGCTTGCTTACTTGCTCAAGGGTAATTTTCATTCAGGTAGTGCCCGGTAGATGATCAGTTATTATCATTATTAATGCTCAGTCCCAGTAATCTCAGATTGTTGCAGGTCTGATACTGAGGGTCTATCTTCATGTAGAAGGTAGGGAGCTTGCTGGTCATCCAGGCTACCATTTTCTGGTTCTTCTTTTCTGCCAGCGCTACTTCCTGTATGCGGCTGTAGTCGTCTTTAAGATTGGCTTTGTGCGGTACTGTTCTGTTGCGCATATATACAATGCGGCAAGACTGTTCGCGCATATCGTTATAGAAGATATGCGGCTTAGAGTAAGAACCCTGCTTCATGCTGTCGAGCATCAATACCATACCCGGATCCAGCTTGGTGATATCCAGTTCTGTATTTCCTGTCTGCGGATCGGCGATCATACCACCTGTTCTTTTAGCGGCCTCATCAGTAGAAAATTTACCAACAGCTTCAGCAAAACTCATTTTGCCTGATGTAAGCAAGTTGTAAATGCTATCGAGCTTGGCCATAGATGTCTTAAAGTCGCCGGTAGTCACAGCGGGTTTAATCAATATGTGTCTCAGATCGGCTTCATCACCTTTGCGGTTCACCATCTGTATGATGTGATAACCGAACTTAGTTTTGAAGATAGGAGATATTTCACCGTTCTGCAGTTTGAATGCAGCGGCAATGAATTCGGGTGCCCAAGGACCATTGCGGGTAACACCATCGTAGCGGCCACCATTGTCGCGGCTACCGGGGTCGTCAGTATAAAGTCCTGCGGCAGTTTCAAAGCTTGTTTTACCATCTACTACATCCTTACGAATGTCTTCCAGGCGTTTATGTGCGTATTCTTCCAGCTCAGGACTAACAGGAGGATCGATAACTATTTGTCCTACTTCTACTGTAGCGGGGAAGAAGGGTAAACTGTCTATAGGTATCCTTCTATAGAAATTAGAAACTTCTGCCGGGGTGATCTTGATGTTCTCAAAGATCTGACCCTGCATCTTTTGCTGTATCAGTTCTTCCCTAATATTGTCTCTGAATTCTTCTTTGATCTGATAAACAGATTTGCCCGACATCTGTTCCAGCTTTTCTTTAGACCCATAAAGAGAGGTAAAGTAGCGCAAACGATTATCTAGCTGGCCTTCCACATCTTCGTCAGTTACCATTACACTGTCGCGTTCCGCCTGTTCCAGCAATACGTCGCCCATGATCATTTGCTGTAAAATGAGGCATTTGGCACTATCCTGAATATTAGGATCTTGCGCGCGTGCTTCTAAAAAGCGCTTTTCAATGTCGGACTGCAGGATGATCTTGTTACGGCCAACCACCGCAATGATCTTATCTGCTGCTGCCTGTGCGAAAATATTGGCTGAAGAGAGTAACAATGCTGTAACTATCCCTGCCTTTGCTGCCTTTAGTATAGTATTCACTTTTATGAAATTCATATTAAGATAAAAAAGTGCGGAAAACACGCTCTTTCGCAAAAATAGCTTATTTGCTGCCTTATTTAGTATAGGTAAATATTTTTAACGTTTTTTCTTTTTAGGGAAGAGCCGATTCATCTTTTCATCGCTTTTGTTGTACAGAACCGTTACCCGGCCCGGACGAAAGTAGTGGTAGGCCTGCCAGTTATGGAAACGATGAATATCATTTATGTGAAATCTATTCCAGGCATCATATTGGTTCTTACTTTCATTCATGCCATATAGCTCTTCACTATAAACGTCCATCCAGCCGTTGCGTATGAGTTGGTCCTGGTAATTGAACAGTTCAAAAGGGTAGGCTGAGGCATGATCTGTCATCCATTCCATCAGAAAGCGGGTCTTGACCATAGTCAGATTTTCAACCCCTATACCATCACTTACCGAGGGCGACAATTGCAGGTAAAGTTTTCTTACAGCCGATTCAAACGGTGTTTCCGGTTCATTTTTGTCGGTAATATGGTCAAAAAATGTGGTCCATCCATTGTATAGTTTTGTCTTTAATTCGGCATCTCCGGTAGAGTCGTGCGGCATTGCCAAATAACTTTCGGCATAGAGTATGCCCCAAAGAGGTTCTGTGGTCTCTAAATAAGCTGTTGCCGCTGCTTTGTAATTGGGTGCATATTGTGGTTGCGCTTCTATGCCGTTGATCCAATTTTGTAAGGCCAGTGCAGTGTGCTCCTGATTGGCCTCAATGTTGCCCCGCATGTGGTACAAAGCGCCTGATCTTTCGAATTTAGTAAGGCCTTTGTTGGTGGTGATCTTAGACTCTTTGATGTTCTTTTGTGCGAGTTGAGTGGCCGCCAGTATCTCATATGCCTTATAAGTGACATTGGGCATATCCAGCAATGGGGATAAAGTGGT
Organism: Chitinophagaceae bacterium; assembly: GCA_947447465.1. GTDB lineage: Bacteria > Bacteroidota > Bacteroidia > Chitinophagales > Chitinophagaceae > Flavipsychrobacter. The sequence continues at coordinate 8,326 of CANFKE010000027.1, forward strand.
CACTGCATTATTATAGTCTGCAGACATATAGTAGGCATTACCCAGCTCTGTTTTCAATTGCATATTTTCGGGAGAGAGCTCTATGAGTTGCTTATAGATGGAGATGGCCATTTTGTAATTACCCATCATTGCATAGGTCTCCGCAAAACGGTGTGCCTGCACTAACTCTTTGCCGGACAACAGACTGTCTTGTGCCCGAACCGCAAGGCCACATGATAAAAATATAAAGACGGTAAAAATTTTGCTGATCCACATAAACAATGGATAAATTTACACTCAGTAAATCACTTTCGGGGAAAAATTTCGCCTGTAGTGATTGTGGGTATAACTTTTCCTTGAAAACAATTGAAACAATAACCAATCATGAGCATTCGCAACATAGGTATATTAACATCGGGAGGAGATAGTCCTGGAATGAATGCGGCCATACGTGCGGTAGTACGAACGGGGGTATTTCTGGGGATGGAGGTATTCGGTATCCGTCGTGGTTATCAGGGTATGATAGAAGGGGATATTTTTAAGATGAAGACCACTGATGTATCCAATATCATTCAGCGTGGAGGTACGATATTAAAGACGGCCAGAAGCAAAGAGTTCATGACCGAAGAGGGAATGGCCAAGGCATACGCCCAGTTGCAGCAGCATGGTATTGAAGGGTTGATACTGATAGGTGGTGATGGTACCTTCAGAGGGGCCAATAAGTTCTTTGAAAGATATACTATTCCCGCTGTAGGCTTGCCCGGTACCATAGACAAAGATCTTTCGGGTACAGATTTTACAATAGGGTTTGATACTGCCGTAAATACTGCCGTTGAAGCTATAGATAAGATAAGGGATACGGCAGAAGCTCATGACCGACTATTTGTTGTGGAGGTGATGGGGCGTGATGCAGGTTATATAGCCCTGAATAGTGGGATAGCCTGCGGTGCCGAGGATATTCTGATACCGGAAATGGTGACCGACATCAATGAGGTATTGTGCCGTATTGATATGGATGAACGTCGCAAAAAGACTGTTCATATACTTGTAGTGGCTGAGGGAGATGATTACGGTGGCTCTAAGAAAGTAGCGGAGGCCATTATGGATCGTTTCCCCAAGCTGGATGTGCGGAATTGTATATTAGGACATATACAGCGCGGTGGTGCGCCAAGCTATGCCGACAGGGTGCTTGCCAGCCGACTGGGTCATGCTGCGGTAACTGCACTTAGCAAAGGTACTACACAGGTGATGGCAGGTATTGTGAACGGAGAGGTAGTGTACACTCCGTTTGATAAAGTAATAAAAGGAACCACTCCCGTATCGGCAGATATGCTGGAGATGATAAGGGTGTTATCTGTGTAAGTAGCACACATGTATCAACAAAAGGAGGCTCAAACATCGTTTGAGCCTCCTTTTGTTGATAATAGATCTTATTAATTATTCTTAAAGAACTTAGCTGTTACTTCCACCGTCCTGTCAATATCAGCAGTGCTAAGTGCAGTGCTGATGAACCATGTTTCGTATGCAGATGGCGGCAGGTAGATGCCTTCATTCAGCATCGTGTGGAAATATTTATTGAACAGGGCATTGTCAGCTGATGCTGCGTCAGAGAAATTATTTACCGGCATATCGCTGAAGTGCACACTGATCATAGATCCAAGTCTGTTGATGACATATGGAGTGTTGGCCGATCTCAACGCTTCGTCCAAACCTTTATGCAGGTATGCTGTTTTCTCATCCAGTTGTGTGAAAATAGAAGGGTCATCTTTCAGTGCTTTTAGCATGGTGTAACCTGCTATCATTGCTATTGGATTACCGCTTAGGGTACCTGCCTGATATACATTGCCTAACGGGGCTATGTGCTGCATGATCTCCTTCTTGCCACCAAACGCACCTACAGGCATACCACCACCTATTACTTTTCCGTAGGTGACCAGATCTGCATTGATGCCCAGCCTTTCCTGCGCGCCACCGGCAGCCAGTCTGAAACCGGTCATCACTTCATCAAATATCAATACAATACCCTCTCTGTCGCAGATAGCACGCAGTGCTTCCATATAGCCGGGTACAGGAGGGATACAACCCATATTGCCTGCAACAGGCTCTATGATGATGGCTGCGATCTCACCTTTATGCTGAACTGCCAGTTGTTCTACTGCCGCAATATCGTTGTATGGAGCTGTCAGTGTATCCTGAGATACACCTGCCGTTACACCGGGTACTGTCTGTATATTGAATGTTGCTACACCGCTTCCCGCCTTTACCAAAAAAGCATCTGCATGACCATGATAGCAGCCTTCGAACTTGATGAACTTATTTCTGCCTGTATAACCCCTTGCCAACCTTAAAGCGCTCATGCAGGCTTCTGTTCCGCTGCTTACCATACGCACCAGATCTACATTAGGCGCCATGCTCTTGATGAGTTCGGCCATTTCTATTTCCAGCTCGGTAGGCGCACCATAAGAGGTAGAGTCTGCTACTTTATCGCGAATGGCTTTTACCACCGGCTCGTAAGCATGTCCCAATATCATTGGTCCCCATGAGTTGATATAATCTATATACCGGTTGCCATCGGCATCATACATGTATGCACCTTTGGCATTTTTCATGAACAGTGGAGTGCCACCTACGCTTTTAAAAGCGCGTACCGGAGAGTTAACGCCGCCGGGAATACTAAGTTGTGCGCGTTCAAATAATTCTTTGCTCTTATTAGTAGTATATGACATGAATTAGTATTGATTTTATTGTAAATGAAAGGGTCAGCTTTTATCCATTTATCAGCTTTGCCGCATGTTTAGCATAATAGGTAGCTATGAGGTCGGCGCCGGCACGTTTGATACTTGTGAGTGATTCCATAACCGCCTTATTTTCGTCCAGCCAGCCCATTTTGGCTGCCGCCTTGATCATGGCATATTCGCCACTTACATGGTAAGCACTTACAGGCACTTCTACGCTATTTTTTACTTCACGAATAATATCCAGATAGGCCATGGCCGGCTTTACCATTACAATATCCGCTCCTTCTTCTACATCCATCAGCGTCTCCTTTATGGCTTCGCGACGGTTGGCATAGTCCATCTGGTAGGTCTTCTTATCACCAAAACCCGGAGCGCTATCCAGTGCGTCACGGAAAGGACCGTAGAAGCATGATGCATATTTTGCACTATAGGCCATAATGCCGGTCCTGGTGAGGTTATTCATTTCCAGTGCTTCACGAATAGCAATGATCCTGCCATCCATCATGTCACTTGGCGCAACAATATCTGCTCCTGCCTGTGCATGGCTCACACTCATCAATGCCAATACCTCTACGGTGGGGTCATTGACTATCTCATTACCTTCCACTATGCCATCATGTCCGTAGGTTGAGAATGGGTCGAGCGCTACATCGGTCATGACCACCATATCCGGGCAAGCATTCTTGATAGCTTTTATACTACGTTGCATCAGCCCGTCAGGGTTCAGCGCTTCTGTACCTTTATTGTCTTTCAGTTCGTCTTTACACTTAATGAACAGTAATACACTTTTTATTCCCAGCGACCAGAGTTCTTTTACTTCAACTACAGTAAGGTCTATGCTCATTCTGAAATAGCCTTGCATAGATGATATTTCTTCTTTTATTCCCGATCCTTCAGTAATAAAAAGAGGGGCAATAAAGTCTGCCGGCTTTATGATGGTCTCTGCTACCATGGCACGTATAGCAGGCGACTGGCGTAGTATGCGGTTTCTTCTTATGAGGTGCATTGTGTTGTGTTTAGCTTTTGACCTTGTAAATCTCTGACTTTTAATTTTAAAGTAGTAATAAAGAATGGATCACTATACCCATTCCTTCGGTTGGTAATACTGCATCATCTCTTCTTCTCTGCTTCCCGGTTCCGGAGTATGGTTATAGTACCAGCGTGCTCGTGGAGGCAGGCTCATCAATATACTCTCGGTACGTCCATTTGTCTTTAATCCAAACAAGGTGCCGCGATCATGGATCAGATTGAACTCCACATAACGACCTCTCCTTATTTCCTGCCAGAGTACCTCTTTTTCTGTATATGGTATATCCTTTCTTCTTTCTGCAATTGGTAAATATGCATCAAGGAATGCATTGCCGTTGGCTTGCTGAAATGCGAATAAAGTATTTTCATCTGTTTCTTCAGAAGGACGCAGATAGTCATAAAATACACCCCCTATGCCACGCATCTCATCACCGCGATGCTTGTTCACAAAGTACTCGTCACAATGCTTTTTATAACCAGGATATTTTTCTTTGCCAAAAGGATCCATTGCATCCTTTAGTGTTGTGTGAAAGTGAACAGCATCTTCCTCAAACAGATAGTAAGGGGTAAGGTCGCTACCTCCGCCAAACCAGCTATCCAGTTTTTTACCCTCTTTGTCATAGAGTTCAAAATAGCGCCAGTTGGCATGTACTGTAGGAACAAAAGGGTTGAGCGGATGAATGACCAGAGATAGTCCGCAAGCGAAAAAGTTGCTTTCAGGAACATTGAATGCCTGCTGCATAGCTGCCGGAAGAGCCCCATGAACAATAGATGTATTGACACCTCCTTTCTCAAAAACATTACCATCTGCAATTACTCTCGATTTACCACCACCACCTTCAGGTCTCACCCATGAATCTTCCACAAATTTTGCTTTCCCGTCAACACGCTCCAGTCCGGCACAGATCTGGTCTTGCAACTTGTGTATATATGCTGTAAACTGACTTTTAATATCACTCATTTTTTACTATTATTTTCCTTTTCAGGTAATGTCATTTAGTAAAGGATATTCTAGATGCCCATATGGGAGTTGGCTCTTTGAGCGCTATACATTTTCTGCAATAATAGCTTTAACGCTCTACTATTGTCCATACTCTTTCACAGCATCAACAAACGCCCTTGCGTGATCAACAGGGATGTTGGGCATTATACCATGACCTAGGTTAGCAATGTAGTTCTTTGTTCCGAAGGCTTCTATCATAGCTTTTACTTCTTTCTTTATCTGAGGTATAGGCGCCAGCAGATGAGACGGGTCGAAGTTGCCCTGTAGCGTTATGCTGCTGTTGGTCATGCTTCTTGCCATTTCCGGAGATACGGTCCAGTCGATACCAATGCCTGAGGCACTGCTTTTGCTCAATGCCGGCAGTGCATACCAGCTACCTTTAGGGAATAAGATGACTGGAGCATATTTGCTAACGGCATCTGAGATCTGTAATAAATAGGGCAGTGCATATAGGTTGAAGTCGGCAGGGCTGAGGCAACCTGCCCAGCTATCGAATACCTGTACGGTGTCTGCGCCGGCTTTAGTTTGCGCAATAAGATATTTAATCGTCACATCCGTTATTTTCTGGAGGAGTGCATGTGCCAGTTCCGGTTCAGAAAGACAAAACTGTTTTGCTTTATCCCAAGTCTTACTGCCTTTACCTTCTACCATATAGCAGAGAATGGTCCAAGGCGCACCTGCGAAACCTATAAGCGGAACGCGACCATTCAATTCTTTTTTGGTGAGGGATAAAGCCCCCATCACATATCCCAGTCTTTCTTCAACTTCGTTTGTGATCAGTGCTTCTATATCGGCCTTGTTTTTGATGACATTGGGTAGAGATGGTCCTTTCCCTTCTTCCATCAATACGGTCATACCCATTGCCTGAGGTATGACCAGAATGTCTGAAAAGATGATAGCCGCATCAACGCCTACCTGATCTACCGGTTGGAGCGTTATTTCACAGGCCAGTTCCGGAGTCTCTACACGAGTAAAGAAATCGTATTTGTTGCGCAGTTTGATGTAGTCCGGCAGATAGCGGCCGGCTTGTCTCATCATCCATACCGGAGGCCGGTTTACCTCTTCACCTCGTAATGCTCTTAATAACAGATCGTTTTGTAAATTCACTTGTATGTATGTTGTTTATTTTTTTGTGTTGTTGAAGTAGTTGATGGCCTCATCCAATAATGCTTCTTTAGATGGGGTAGGGCATACAACTATCTTGTTGTCTGTTTCCAGCTTTATAGCCGCTGCGGTTGTGTTGCCTATAGCAAACAGCACGGTCTCAGGTGAGGTCGTATTCATACTAAAGAAGCTGCTGACGCCACTGGGACTATAGAACAGAATGCCATTATGTTCCTTTTCTATGAAAGTGGGCTGTTCTACAGTTTTGTAAACAACTATCTCTTTAGTAATGATTCCTGATCTTAATAGTATAGATGGCAGGGTATCCATGCGTTTGTCGCCACAGAAGAAGATCACTTCTTTCACATCTGCAGACTCTTTTATTTTCCCTGCCAGTTCATCTGAATCTTTTGCCGAACCGGAAATGTAGCTTTCGTCAAAATACTGGAGTACAGCTTTTTTTGTAGCCTTTTCTATGCAGAATATCTTCCAGTCGGGTCTAACAAAAGACGGATGCTCACAAACAGCAAATACGGCACTGGCGCTGGTGAATACTACAGTAGCATTTTGTTGGTATGCAGCACTTATCTTTTCCCATACTTCGGTTTCATCAGAAATATCTATTACCTGAATGAATGCCATGGTATTGAGCACAATGTTATGATCCAGCGCTTTGTTCAAAAGCGATTGCTCCAATGGCATTGTGCTGAGTATAGATATCTTATTGCTCATTTCTAATTTCGTGTAGTATTGCTTTGCCACCGTTGGCCAATAGTTCTTCAGCCGCCACTGTTCCCATTTGCTCATATGCATCAATGGCTGCCCGCTTGTTCACGCTCACTTTTCTTACTCCGTCCGTACTCAATATATTGCCTTCGAACACGATCTCGTTGTTGATGACCTGTGCCAATGCACTGATAGGGGTAGCGCATCCGCCCATCAATGCACGCAGAAAATCGCGTTCTATTTTGGTACACATGGCAGTGTCAATATCGTTCAGTGGTGCGCATGCATCTAAGGCAAAGGTGTCTTCCGCTCTGCAGGCGATCACAATAGCGCCTTGTGCAGGTGCGGGCAGCATCCAGTCTAGCTCAATGGCATTAGCAGGGCGCAGACCAATACGCTCCAGCCCTGCGGCTGCGAATATAGCTCCGTGCCAGTTGTTCTCATTGACTTTTCTCAGGCGTGTGTTCACATTTCCGCGCAGGTTTTCCAACACTGTTCCCGGATAGCGGTTCAGCCATTGTGCTTTACGGCGAATACTACTTGTAGCGATCAGTTGTGTTACTGAAGAGTCATTGAGAAATGCGGTGTCTGACTTAGGAACGAGCAGATCTTTATAGGATGCACGTGGTAAGACAGCTGCCTGAACTATGCCTTTCGCCATTGCTGTCGGCACGTCCTTCATAGAATGTACTGCAATGTCAATAGTGCCTTTGAGTAGTGCTATGTCTAGTGCTTTGGTGAAAATACCTTGTACCCCTATCTCATAGAGTGGGGTCTGGAGGTCTGTATCACCTTCGCTTTTAATAAAAACAAGTTCTGTAGGGAATCCTCTGTCTTGCAGCCTGTTCTTTACATTGGTGGCTTGCCATACGGCCAGTTCGCTTTCGCGGGTGCCTATCTTTATTATCTTATCCATGATGGGCTATAAAATCATTGATGGCTTCTATGTAGTGACAGCCTGCAGCATTGTTGCGGCGCATTTTGGTAGCCATCACGTTGATCACGCTTTGTATGGTTTCTTCTTTACTGATCGTTTCCTTGGTAGTGGTATTGACAAGTAGTGACGCATCTATCTGAATTGTTTTCAGCTTGTCTTTTACTTCTTTAAGTACCGGCACATTTTTACGCATCTGATGCCATTCCTTGAACTCTGCTATGTGCTCCTGAATAATTGCCAATGCTTTCGGCACTTCAGCCCTTCTGTTTTCTAAAGTCTCATCCTTTATTTTAGAAAGTACATCTACATTCACAACCGTTATTCCATCCAGTAATTCGCATCCGCTTTCTACATTGCAGGGTACTGAAAGGTCTATTACCAGCTTGCTGCCGTTGTTGGTCAGGTTTTCTTTTAAAATGATGGGGTCGCTTGCATTGGTAGATACGATCACAATGTCTGCACCCTTTAGCTCATTTTCAAGATCTTCAATACGAGCTGATCTTAGTTTAAGATCGGCAGCCAGATTGGCCGCGGTCTCATAAGTTCTGTTGATAAGGGTAATGTTATGCGTGCCAAGGTAGTGTATCAGGTTCAAACAGGTGCTTCTGCCAATTTTACCTGTACCTAGCAATACTATATTCTTGTTCTTAATGTCTTCTACATGCTGCTTGATGTATTGTATAGCGGCAAAGGATACGGAAACAGTACCTCCGCTTAATGAAGTGTGCGTTTTTACAGCTTTAGATGACTGTAATACACAATTCACTAATCGCTCCATGAATGCACCAACAAATCCTTTTGCTTTTGCTTGTTTTACAGCTATTTTTATTTGTCCCAGTATCTCGTAGTCGCCCAATATCTGGCTATCGAGGCCGGCAGCTACCTGAAAGAGATGCTCGATGGCAGGTGTCCCATTTTTCAGATAAGCGATCTGTGTAAATGTTTCTCTGTTGCCCTCACATACACTTAAGAGTAGTTCTGTAAGCTGGTCTGAATTGTTGGCGATGCCATAGATCTCAGTTCGATTGCAGGTAGAGAGTATGAATAATTCTTTCAATCCGTATTCGGGAGCTTTTTCCAGCAGTTGCGCGTATTGGTCGTTGTTAATAGCAAAAGACCCACGAACGCTCGCATCGGTTTTCTTGTAGTTGATACCTACAACCCAAAAGCCTTGAATATTTTGTGTGTCTCCGGTTAGCATTTATTATGTTCAGAATCTCCGGGACAAAGGTACTTTCTCAATTTTCATCAGGCGACTTTGCGTGTCATGTGTCCGTCATTTTAAACACTGATAAACGTCATTTTTCTGTATGACCGAAAATTTCTTTTGTTCATATGTGGCTATTTAAGCAAGTGTAATATGGTGGAAAATGATCATATTGCATAGCATTAATATAAAAGCCCCTCAATAAGGGGCTTTTATAGAGTCGTTCTTCAGTCTGCCAACGGAGGGACATTCGTTTTTTTCATTCCAACTATGCAGGATCACATCCGTCGGGTGTGCATACCGCACCGTCTGTTGTGTTCAACTGCTTGTTGTCTTGTTCCAGTTCATTCCAGGTGGTATTCAGCGCCTGTAAGAATGTTTCTGCCGGTTGAGCTCCCGATACTGCATATTTTCTACCCAAGACAAAGAATGGCACACCCCTTACTCCTACCTGTTGCGCTTCGTAAATATCCTGTTCCACATCGGCTGCATAATCATTGCCGGCCAGCATATCGGCTACCTCTGCTCTGTCAAGCCCCATCTCTGTTCCTATTTCTATCAATGTGGCATGGTCGGCAGTGTTTTTACCTTCAGTAAAGTAAGCGGCAAATATCCTTTCTTCTGCAGCATCCTGTACACCATGTCTCTTGGCCATGTGCGATAGCCTGTGCGCATCAAAAGAATTGGCTACCACGGCTTTGTCAAGGTGATAGGTCAGTCCTGATTCTTTGGCCATTTCCGTTACATGGTCATTCATTTCTTTAGCCTTTTGCAAGGTCCATCCCTTGGCTTCTGCCAGGTATTGGTTGATATTCTTGCCGGCTTCGGTCTTCATGTCAGGGTTCAACTGGAAACTCTTCCAGGTGATCTCTACTTTATCTTTATGTGGAAACTTTTCCAGTGCCGCTTCCATTTTTCGTTTGCCTATGTAGCAAAACGGGCACATCACATCACTCCATATCTCTACTTGCATATGCATGTTATTATATCGTAAATATACTTTGTTTTCATTTCCGGGAGCAGAGTGAGACAAGTCTGCTATCCTTTAGCAAATTCTGCGTTAGCTGCTATTTCCACCTCGTCGCTGAGCATAGATGTTGGCGTGCCGGTAGAAATGCCGAAATCGGTACGTTTGATCTTGCCTGTAATTTTAAAGCCTGCTATCGTTTTCTTACTCATCGGGTTAGTGCCGATCCTGCTGGCTGCGCTCAATTCCACAGGTTTTGTTACGCCGTGCAGTGTCAGTAAGCCTTTTACTATGTATTTACCTTCGCCCACTTTCTTGAAAGACGTGCTTTTGTAGGTCATGGTCGGAAATTTAGCTACATCGAAGAAGTCAGCTCCTCTCAGATGCTCGTCACGTTTGTCGTTTTCGGTATTTACAGAGTTCATGTCAGCAGTCATATTTACTACCGCATCTGAGAAGTCGTCTTTTGCAGATGTAATGGTAGCATCAAAAGATTTGAATGACCCTTCTACATCACTCACCATCAGATGGGTGATAGTAAAACCAAGTTTTGCATGTGATCTATCTACACTCCAGGTAGTAGCATCTGTAGTTTTAAATGAGCATAACAGCGCTGATAAAGCAGTCGCACAGATCAAAGTACCTTTTTTCATGTTGTTTTAGTTTATTGTTTTGAGCAGCAAACTTATGTATATTTGCTATACAATAGTAAGTGCTATCCATTTGTATAGTGCTATACTCCGGTATAGTTAATATTCAATATCATGGTAAAGATCGATCCAAAGGAATGTAAGCATAGTGAATGTCTGGAGATGATCTTACCTGTGCGCGACGCTTTAGATATTCTTAGTGGCAAATGGAAGCTGCCCATACTGATCTCGTTATCATTTGGTAATAAGCGGTTCAGCCAGATGGCCAATGAAATACCTAATATTACCGATCGTATGCTCTCTAAGGAACTCCGTGATCTGGAAATGAATTTGCTGGTCAAACGCACGGTCCATCATTCAGTTCCTGTGGTGGTCGAATATTCTATGACAGAGTATGGCCGATCTTTAGATAAAGTGATCAATGAACTTAGGTCGTGGGGGCAGGCGCACCGACAGTTGATCCACAGTAAAGAGAATGGGGAACACCCTAATTGAGCAGCAGGTCGGTTCAAGCTGTTATTGCTCAAGTCATTGTGTCATTCTGTCGTCATTCTTGATCTGTAATTTTTCATCCGTTCATTATTTATGTTTCTTTGCAATTAATTGCAGATATCGTTCTGCAATAGCAATAAAATAACAATCTATCCATGTCAGGCAAGGTAAAAAGAGGTATCATATTGATGAATCTGGGTTCTCCAGATTCGACCAGTACCAAAGATGTAAAGCGTTATCTGGATGAGTTTCTTATGGATGGCAGGGTCATTGACTCTCCCTATCTTTTACGCACCATTCTAGTAAAAGGTATCATTACTCCATTCAGGTCTGCAAAGTCTGCAGAGGCATATAGTTCTATCTGGACCAAAGAAGGATCTCCCTTGGTGCAGATCACCTATCAGGTGCAGCGCGAATTGCAAAAGATCATTGAGGAGCCTGTGGAAGTAGCTATGCGGTATGGTAATCCAACTATGAAATACGCCTACGACAGGCTGGCTCAGCACTATCCTGATCTGGAGGAGGTGGTCTTGTTACCACTTTATCCGCATTATGCAATGAGTAGTTATGAAACGGCTGTAGTTCATGCTGAAGATGTTCACAAGGCCGGTAACTATCCATTTAAGATAACCGCTATAGCGCCGTTCTATAATAATCCTGATTATATCAACGCTCTTGTTGAAAGTATTCAACCACATATCAAGACAGGTAAACATTTGCTGTTCAGTTATCACAGTATTCCGGAGCGTCACATTAAAAAGAGTGATGTTACCGGTAATCATTGTCTTAAGGTAAAGGGTTGTTGCGATAAGCCATCCGCTGCTCATCCATTCTGTTATCGTCATCAGTGCTATGTGACCACAAAGCTCGTAGCAGAGCAACTTGGATTACCTGTAGGTAGTTATAGTGTATCTTTTCAGTCTAAGCTAGGTAGGTCGGCATGGTTGACACCCGCTACTACAGCCCGCATGGAGCAGATGCCGAAAGAGGGTATCAAGGACCTGATGGTCGTTTGTCCTTCGTTTGTCAGTGATTGTCTGGAGACTTTAGAAGAAGTAGCTATACGCGAAAAGGAGAATTTTATGGAAGCAGGAGGGGAGACCTATGAGTTCATACCTTGTATGAATACCCAGCAGTCTTGGATAGAAACGATAAAGAAATGGTTTTTGAACATAGAAGAACCGACTACTGTGTGATCTGATCACAGGTCATGTGGAATTAAAAATGGAATAGAGATACCAGAATACGGATCTCTATTTTAGTAAGTATCAGTTTTAGATCAGTCAACCATTTAACAAATGTCATACTTCTACATAAAGGCACTGCACATCATATTTATTGTTACCTGGTTCAGCGGTATGTTCTATATCGTAAGGTTATTTATTTATCAGACAGAGGCCAATGAAAAGCCGGAGCCGGCAAAAACGATACTTACAGATCAATTTGCAATTATGATCCGCAGGTTGTGGTTCGGCATCACATGGCCATCAGCAGTGCTTACCCTCCTATTCGGGCCATGGATGTGGTATCTGTTCAATGGGTGGAGTCATCCTGATAACTGGCTGGCTATCAAGCTGTGCTTTGTAATTGGCTTGTATGCTTATCATTTATCGCTGCACAAAATCTATAAGAATCTGGCAGCAGGTATTTATAGATATTCATCTACTCAATTGAGGATTTGGAACGAAGTGGCAACTATATTTCTCATTGCCATTGTAATGCTGGCTGTAGTAAAGCAGGGGATGAGTCTTGTATGGGGATTGGGAGGACTAGTGTTGGTAGTTATCTTGTTAATGAGCGCGATAAAAGTGTATAAACTGATAAGATCAAAAAATGAGCAATAAGGAGTTTCCTCACTCTTATTGGGGAATTATTTCCCCAATTGTTCATATTCTTAATTTATTTTTATTTGTATTTATTCTTATGTGATTATTCATTTGAGATATTAAATAATTTTATTTGTCTAAATATCAGATGTAATTCAGTGTTTTTTGATTGAAATAGATTTTTTATTAATTATTTATTTACTATATTATTTGATTCTGTCACCCTTTTTGCTGTAGGTAGCTGACTAACCTCTCAAAAATGTATCATTTCAGGATCACCAAGGAAGAAAAGGGTGGGTATCGGTTCGAATTAGATGGAATAAAAATACTCGTTGATGACTATACGTTAGTGAATGATGAGCACATTTTTACTAATCCTGCTAAGGCAGTTGCTTTTTTCGATGTAGAGAATAACCTATATGGTATTTCGAATGAACCATCTTATTACCGTACAGCAGAAGAGTTTTTTGATGCTATGTCTAGCCAGTTTCATGTTTTTACACATGTCTGAATTGAAGGTACCTGTTATTTGAAACAGGTATTTCCAACTCACAATACTATTATATCCAGAGATAGTACCTACCAAAACAATACATTATTGAGCACTTCTGGCTCTTGATCGCCCTCTGTAAATGACCGCTGTCTTTTTTATGTAGGTAAAGAATGAGTAATCATTCATCTTTCTCAACTCTTCATAAGAAGGCCTGTATCTGACCATATAATACTTCAAACTGTCACCGGTAAGGCCGGTAAACTTGGTAATAAGGGCAGCGTTGAATGTCTTATCAATATATTTTTCCTTTTCCGTTTCGGCGAATGTTTCCTGAAACTTCCAGATCTCCCTGTTCTTAGAGCTCATAGCTGAGAATGGGTGTGCAATACTTCCTACAGCTGATAATTTCTGAAAATCGAGTTCGTGCTTATATAATTCATGAAATCTCAGGCTGTCATCGCGGTAATTATATCTGTTGTCGTTAGCCGCCAATACATTATCCATTCTGGTAATGCCATGTTCCATTAAGATCTTAAAATAGGGGGGTATCATACCATTAGGTATCCTCACCCTTACGGTCTGGTAACCTTGTTTTCTGAATTCAAGAAGCTGATCTTTGGTTGCGGCTATGATAAATCCGCCGTCATCGTTAGTATTTACCTGCAGTTGAGTATAAATATTCTGGATGGTAACACCACTTACAGGCCGTTTACTATCTCTGTCTGCCACCTCTCCTTTTATGGTCTGTGCGCTTGTTCGCAGGCCTATGATCGCCAGCAGTAGTAGTAAAGTGATGGAAGACTTTATATGCATCGAGTGCTAAATTACATTTTAACTGATTTTAATGGCAGTTATTTTTGTTAAAATACAGGAATGTCTGATGTACATTTGCAGCGGTTATGTATAAACTAATAAGAAGCATACTATTCAAGGTAGATCCGGAGGTTGTTCATACCTGGGTGATGGGCAGGCTTAAAACGGCGTATAACATTCCCATGTTACGCAGATGGATGATCAAGCGCTATGCAGTAGATGAACCCTCATTGTCGCAGACATTGTGGGGAATTACCTTCCCTAATCCTGTGGGTCTTGCCGCAGGTTTTGATAAGAACGCGGAATATATCGATCCGTTGGCATGTCTCGGTTTTGGCTTTATTGAAGTAGGCACTGTGACACCAAGAGGGCAAAGCGGAAACCCCAAGCCTCGTATGTTCCGTTTGCCGGCAGACGGTGCGCTGATCAACAGAATGGGCTTCAATAATAAGGGGGCAAACAGTGCCGCTCCACGTATCAGACGCAGACAGGAAAAAGTGGTCGTAGGGGGCAACATAGGTAAGAATAAAGACACACCGAATGACCGAGCTGATCATGACTATGAGCTGTGTTTTGAATATCTGTATAAGGCTGTAGATTATTTCGTGGTCAATGTAAGCAGCCCTAATACTCCCGGTTTGAGAGCATTGCAAGAGAAAGAACCCCTTACAAACTTGCTCATGAACCTGCAAAGGATAAACAATGAGAAAGGTGGTAGTAAGCCGATCTTGCTGAAAATAGCTCCTGACCTTACCAATGAACAGTTGGATGATATCATAGACATAGTTCGTACTACCGGATTGCATGGTATAGTAGCCACCAACACTACCATCAACCGAGACGGATTACATACTCCTACCGGTCAGATAGAGAGCATTGGCGCCGGTGGACTTAGCGGACTGCCGTTGAAGCAAAGATCAACTGAGGTAGTGAGATATATTCATGAGCGTAGCCACGGACAGATTCCTATCATTGCTGTCGGGGGCATTTTCACAGCAGAAGACGCAATTGAAAAGCTGGAGGCGGGTGCATCGTTGGTGCAGGTATATACCGGTTTCATTTATCAGGGACCTTCTATTGCAAAAGAAATATGCGACGGACTGATCAGGAACGGACATTTTGCTAAAAGGACCAGTAAACATTAAAATTGGAACGGGATTTGTATTAAGTCAATTATATTTACAAAGCATAATCTTCAAAAAACACAAAATGAGAAAAACACTTGCACTTTTCGCTCTGATAATGGGGCTGTTCTTCACAGCTAATGCACAGTCTAACGAAAATACAACCATTACAATTGGTCAGAAAGCTCCTGAATTGTCATTCGCTAATCCTGATGGCAAGACCTTGAAATTGTCAGAGATCAATAAGGGAAACTATGTATTGCTTGATTTCTGGGCATCATGGTGTGGTCCTTGCCGTGCCGCTAACCCCGGTTTGGTAAAGATGTACAATGAGTACACTGCGAAGAAATTCAAAGGAGCGAAGAAAGGGTTTACTGTAGTAAGCGTTTCTTTGGATAATGATAAGGATCGTTGGATGGCTGCTATCAAGAAAGATGGTTTGGTGTGGCCTAACCACATGAGCGACCTGAAGCAGTGGAATTCAGCAGCTACAGCGCTTTATGGTCTGGCTTACATTCCTCAGTGTTTTCTGATAAGCCCTGATGGCAAGATCATTGGTAAGTACATGCGTGCAGAAGAAGCAAGAGCTGATCTTGAAAAATTCGTACAATAATATCTGTAAACATATTGATTGCATAAGAATCCCGGCTGGTCCGGGATTTTTTGTGGGCATTCCCTTCGTTCACTATATTAACTCGCAGGAACATTTTATATTTGACCGTACAGGGAAATACTATGCTGGATAAGATCAAGTCGTTTGTAAAAAGGAAGACATCACAGAAATACAGGTTCAATCTGCAATACACTAACCATAAGTGGGATGGGTTGGCTACATTGGCTGAATTAGGGCGTTATAGTCTCATTGTGGGATTTTCCCGTTATTTCACTAAAGGAATTGATGCACAAATACTTGATCTGGGATGCGGTGAGGGTATTTTGCAGGAGAAATTCAGCAAGGAGGATTATGTCCATTACACAGGCGTTGATTTTAGTGATGTGGCAATAGCCAATGTAAACAAGCAAGAGCGACCCAATTCAACATATCTTGTCGGTGATCTGAATAAGCTGGTCGTTAATGGCACTTTCGATGTGATCATCTACAATGAAAGCCTGAACTACCTCTCCGATCCAAAAGAAGCAGTCATGAAGTTGTTTCCTCATCTTAAACCGGGTGGGGTATTCATTGTCAGTCTTGTGGATAAATACGGTAAAGAGCAGACCGGACTCTGGGACATGCTCAACTCTATACTAGACATTCAGGAAAGCAATAAGGTCATTAACCTGGAAGGTAATTCTTGGACTGTGGAAGTGTACAAAATAAAAAGTTAGATAATTATGTAATATCATTTTAATTTATTTACTTCACATTAAAATCTCTATAATCATGACAGAATTAGGAATAGGCGTTGCCGTTATGTTAGTATTATTTGCCATTTTCTTTCCCATCTTTATTATTACTGTTATCGGTATGTGGAAGGTATTTAAAAAGGCCGGTTACGAGGGCTGGGAATGTATCGTACCTATCTATAACGGACTTATCTTTCTGAAGATAATTGGCAAACCATGGTGGTGGATATTCTTTTATTGCGTACCGTATCTAAATACTGTATTTATGATCTGGGGGTATAATATGCTATCCAAGAGTTTTGGCAAGGATGAGGGTTTTACGGCCGGCTTATTTTTCCTGGGCTTTATCTTTATTCCTATTCTGGGTATGGGCAGTGCGCAATATATGGGCCCTTATGGCGACCCTATTTTATTTAAAGCATATAATGATAGGAACAATCCGCAATTTGATTTTGAAAGGAATGAATTAGTATAAAATTAATTGAATAGATAGAGAAAGCGCAGGAGTCCATCCTGCGCTTTTTTTGTGCTGTATCTTAAAAATGTTTGTGGTGCTAACTAAATGAACTTATTATCCTTAGCCGCCTTTATAGCATCTGCTTTGGAGTGCACATCCAGTTTGTAATAGATATTCTTGATGTGAGACTTTACTGTTTCTAGGTCTATGAATAGTTCATCTGCTATGCGTTTGCGGCTTTTGCCGGTGGCTATCTGTTCCAATATTTCGGTCTCACGGCGAGTAAGAGGTGTGCTTTCATTGCGCTTGAAAGAGGAGATGACCATACGGGCAATATTAGCGCTCATTGGTCCGCCACCTTCCGTTACTTCTTTTATGGCTGCTACAATCTTCTCCGGTTGTGTGTTCTTGGTGAGGTAGCCGCTGGCTCCATTACCAAGAGAACGGAAAATGAGCATTTCCTGCTCATAGACTGTAAGAATGAGTATATGTGTATCGGGTAATAGTTTTTTTAGTTTCGGTAGTGCATCTATACCTGATATGCCCGGTAATTCTACATCCAGAAGTATCACATCCGGATCGTCAGAGACTATTCTCTTTGCTGCTTCTTCGAATGAAGGATATGTGCCGACGATCTTATATCCGCTGGTATTGCCTATAAGGAAGGCATACCCTTCACGGATGGTCTCATCATCTTCTATTATGGCTACACGGATATCAAGGTCATGGTTCATAAAAGCGTATTTATTACATTGGTTAAGACATCATTTTTTCCAGCTTCAGGAACCCGTCGGAAGGATTGAGGTTTTCCCAGAGCATCTTGTACACAAAGGTGGCAATAGGCAATGGTATAGAATAGTTGTCAGAGATAGACTGCATACCGCGTGCCGCATAATAGCCTTCTGCCACCATGTTCATCTCCAGTGTTGCCGCTTTAACGGAATATCCTTTACCTATCATGGTGCCGAAAGTGCGGTTACGACTGTGTAAGGAGTAGCAAGTAACCAACAGGTCGCCGAGGTATGCGCTAGTATGGAAATCAGGTCGCTCGCTTGACGGGTGTACTTTTTCAAAATGGCTATCGAGGAAATGATACATTTCGCGGTAGCAATTGGTGATATATACACTCAGGAAGTTGTCGCCATAGTCCAGAGCGCGGGCAATGCCTGCGCCAATGGCATAAATATTTTTAAGTACCGCCGCATACTGCGCACCCCATATATCGTGGTTGTGTGTGGTATTGAGGTAGGTGTTGTTGAACGCACCGGCAACAGCCTGTGTCAATTCATCGTCGAGACCTGAAAATGTAAGGTAAGAAAGTCGCTCATCGGCTACTTCCTCGGCATGACAAGGCCCTGTTATAGAAATATATTTATTGATAGACGTGCCAAATTGAGACGTCAGGTAATCGTTCAGCAGCAGGTTGCTATCAGGTAAAATACCTTTGATAGCAGAAATGATATTCTTTTGTTGCCACAGGCTTTTGTCGGCCTGCTCTATTACGCCCTGTGCGTAGGCAGAAGGTACTGCTACCAGCACAGTATCGCATTTGTTGAGTACATCATTAAGGTCTGAAGACGGCATGATAGTATCAGGCATGAAACGCACCGACGTAAGATAATGAGGGTTGTGGTGGCGGTTGGTAAGGCCTTTGATGGCTTCTTCATTGCGCACCCACCAATGAATGGCATGGCCATTGTCGGTGAGTATCTTAGCCAGTGCGGTGCCCCAGCTACCATTACCTATTATACCTATTTGTCCCAGTTTGCTGCTCAAAATACGTTGTGTTATAGTAACTTAAAAATAGTGGTTTTCAGCACATCAGGCAAATGCGGCCTGTGTGATTTTCAGGGTGAGATCTACCCATATTGATAAGGATATTGCTATTCTTTTGCTTTAGCGTCGAACAACTGATCCTTACCTACTGATTTTACTTTACTCTTATCTGACAGTAGGCGGGCGATAGCGCCATAAGGAGCTACCACTACTTCCTCACTCTCCTTAAGACCATCGGTTATTTCCAGATAAGTATTGTCCTGCAAACCTGTCTTTACATCTCTCAGGCTTACCTGTTGTGTCTTGCTGTCGTACACAAACACTACCTGTCTTACTTTATCTACGATCTTGTTTTCTGCATTTTTCTTGATCACGCTGTCGGGCCATTCTCTGGTGGTCACCGCATTAACAGGAACAGAAAGAATGTTGGTCTGTCTGTTGGTCTGTATCTCTACAGATGAAGACATACCCGGCTTGAACGGGAACTTACCCTTAGGTAATTTTGCCGCAAGGTCTTCGTAGCTAGATGGCAGGATAAGGATGTGTACCGTGTAATTGGTCACTTGGTCACTGCTCGTGGTCACTGATGTTTTTGCGCTCACAGCGATCTTGGAAACTACGCCTGTGAACTTACGATTACGATAAGCGTCGGTCTCTATCATGGTCGTATCTCCGATCTTTACCTTGGTGATGTCGGTCTCGCTAACATCTACACGTACTTCGAGGCGGCTCATATCGGCAATGGTGAGCATCTCGGTACCTGCATACTGAGCCGTACCCACTACGCGCTCTCCTCGTTTTACGTTGAGCTGAGATATTACTCCCGATGTAGGTGCTACTATGGTCGTCTTCAACAGGTTCTCATGTGCCTGATTCAAGCTGGCCTGAGCACCAACTATACTGTATTGACCACCCGATGTGCTTGCCTTAGCGGCATCCCATGTAGCCTGCGCCGATTTGAATTGTGCTTCACTCTGTTCAAATTCCAGAGAAGAGATCACCTTGTCCTGGTATAATTTCTTATTCCTTTCGTAGGTGCTCTTGGCAAGATTGAACTGAGATTCTGACTGTGCCATCATCTGGCGGGTATTATTGGCCGATGCCTTAGTTTGTTCTACTGACGCCTGAGCCTGATTGACCAATGATGAATAGATGGCCGGGTTGATCTTTACCAACACATCACCTTTATGTACACTGTCTCCTTCCTGTATGTTCAGCAGGGTGATCTCACCACTTACTTCAGGTGCTATCTTCACCTCTGTTTCCGGGTATATCTTCCCGGTAGCAGTAACGATCTCGGTAATGGTATGGCGGGCCACCTTGTCTATTTGCACATTGGTGACGTCTTTGTCGCCTTTACCGGCAACGGCCAACACAATGATAATTATTACCACGCCCAATCCCGCTAACCACCAGTATTTCGAATTGTTCTTTTTCTTCTGTTCTGTTTCAGGTGCGCTGTTCATTGTAAAAAATTAAGTCAGATGTTAAATGCCCGTTCGCCGGAAATTATGTAAACCTATTTATTGGTAACTTATTGGTCTCCTATCAATTATCAGATAAAGTTACCAATTGCAATTATAGTATAGTTATTTTACCTCGCTGCCGTTATCAGCAGTTTGCGTCGGTGATACGAATATCAGTTTGCCGTCGGCATTCTGAGCCATCAGTATCATACCATTGCTTTCTATGCCTCTCATCTTGCGCGGGGCCAGATTAGCAACAACGCTTACCTGCTTGCCAATGATCTCCTCAGGGGCAAAGTGCATGGCAATACCCGATACAATAGTTCTTACTTCTGTACCCATATCTACTTCCAACTTCAGTAGCTTGTCGGCCTTTTCTACCTTTTCTGCTTTAAGGATAGTACCCACACGCAGGTCTATCTTAGCAAAATCATCGAATGTAATGGTTGCCTTAGCTTCTGCCAAAGGTGTCTCTGCTTCGCTTGCTGTTGTTGGTTTGTTTTCCATTATTTGTTGGGTCGCTTTCTTTAAGTTCTCTCTTAGTTTTTCTACCTGTGCAGCTACTTCTTCATCTTCTATTTTACGGAAGAGCAGTTCGGGTGCCAGTAGAGGGTAGTTTACTTTCAGCAGGTCTATGCGGCCCGCATTCTCCCAGTCAAGCATACGTTCTACTACCTTCATTTTTTTGCGCATTTTGGTAGCGGTGTAGGGCAGGAACGGGTTGAGCAGGATAGCCAGATTGGCGGTCAACTGCAGACACAGGTGCATACAAATATCTATGCGTTTCTGATTTTGCTCCTGCAACTTAGGTGTTTTAGCCAGGCTCCATGGTGCATTGTCTTGCAGGTACTTATTGCCTTTACGGGCCAGGTCTATCACTTCAGCCAATCCCTCACGGAACTTATAGCTTTCTATTGCGTTCTCTACTTTGGTCTTGGCCTCTTTTATGTCTGCAATGAGCGCATTGTCCATTTCGTTCATCTCATCGGCATGTAATGCCGGAACGCGACCCTTGCACAGTTTATGCATGAGCACAAATGCACGGTTCTCAAAATTGCCCAGCACCGCTGAAAGTTCGTTATTTACTCTATCCTGAAAATCCTTCCAGGTAAAGTCATTGTCCTTACTTTCCGGCGCATTGGCGCACAATACATAGCGCAATGCGTCCTGCTGATCAGGGAAATCTTTCAGGTATTCATCTACCCACACCGCCCAGTTGCGCGATGTAGATACTTTTTCTCCTTCAATATTCAGAAACTCATTTGCAGGAACATTCTCAGGGAGTACAAATCCACCATGCGCTTTGAGCATGGCCGGGAATATGATGCAATGGAAAACGATATTGTCCTTACCAATAAAGTGAACCAGTTTGGTATCTTCCTGGCACCAATAGTCGGCCCACTGATTGGTCAGTTCTTTAGTAGCGCTGATGTATCCAATAGGTGCATCAAACCATACATACAATACTTTACCATTAGCACCTGGTAATGGAACAGGTACACCCCAGCTACTGTCGCGGGTCATGGCGCGTGGTTGCAGACCACTATCCAGCCAGCTCTTGCACTGTCCGTACACATTCGACTTCCATTCGTCTTTTTTTCCTACAACAATCCATTCCTTCAGGAAATCTTCATACTTATTGAGCGGGAAGTACCAGTGTGTGGTAGGTTTCTTTACCAAAGGGCTGTTGCTTAGTGCACTGCGCGGGTTGATCAGCTGCTCAGGAGAGAGGGTAGAACCGCACTTTTCGCACTGGTCGCCATAGGCGTTGGGGTTGGCGCAATTAGGGCAAGTACCGATGATGTATCTGTCAGCCAGAAACACATCTTTCTCCGCATCATAGTACTGCTCACTTTCGCGCTCTTCAAATGCACCGTCATCATAGAGCTTTTTGAAGAAAGCCTGCGATGTTTCTTTATGTGTTGGATTGCTGGTGCGGCTATAGATATCAAAGCTGATACCCATACCCTCGAAGCTATCCTTTATGATCGTATTGTATTTGTCCACCACATCCTGCGGGGTAACACCTTCGCGCATGGCGCGAATGGTGATAGGCACACCGTGCTCATCACTGCCACAAATGAATTTTACATCTCTTTTCTGCGCGCGCTGGTAACGCACGTAAATATCTGCGGGCAAATAACAGCCTGCCAGATGACCAATATGTACTGGTCCGTTGGCATAAGGAAGGGCTGCGGTAACTAAATGACGTTTGAACTCCATAATTAAGGTGCAAGATAATAAAAAAGAGTGGGAGCAGGGAGTGAAAGAAGGGTGATAGATTGCCTTGATCGAAGATATTGGAAGTATTATGCTGATTTCATAGGGTAGAATTTTGTGTTTTGTTGGCGGTTCTGATAAATGATCCTCATTCGGCATACCTTTATCAACTAAAACAAGCTTACATGAAGCGACTTTCCATAATACTTACAGTGCTTTTATTGTCAAATATCGGTTATGGTCAGATGGCTGGTGCGGCAGGTGTAGGTGCTGCTGCTAAAGGAGAGGCTGTAGCTGAAGCAATGGAAGATTCTGCAAAAGCAGAGGCGAACCCTGTTGCTGCAACTGACAGTAAAGAAGATGCTGCGCAACAATCTAAAAAAGTTAATGTGATGTTGGTCACTACAACATCAGGTGTGTTAGTAATATTATTGGCTGTTATGGCCGGAAGAAGGCGCAAAGCAAAACAACAAGAGTAGTGACCATACATAAAAAAGGCACCCTGAATGTGCGTCAGGGTGCCTGATAGTGGTTACAGGATACTAAAATAAATTAGCTGGTCAGCTGCATAAGTGATCAGCTAATTTATTGTTAGCATGGGAGGTTTTATTATAGCTTTATCATTGAGTAATTAAGTCATTATAATATTTAGCCTTTCAATCTCTTCTTTTCATCTTCAAGGCCTGTTTGTCTTTGTCTTGCAGATTTGATCTGGCTGCTACCAAACTGGTAGGTGAGGTTCATTCTTACCGTACGGCTTTCCCAAGTGCCATTGCCATTGATCACCAGTCCGCTGAAATCGCTTTTGATGCGCCATGGAGATGCAGTGGCCAGAAGGTCGGTAGCTGATAATTTTACCACCAATTTTTTATTCAGGAATTTTTTCTGCAGACCAATATCCAGGCTGCCTTGTGCATTGGTCTTACCTGTTGCGCCCCATATACCCGGACCATTGAACCAACCGCTGATCTCGGCTGTGTATTCCTTGCCAAGGGTGAAGCTATGCTGCATATAGGCGCCATAAGTAGGTATTTTCATTGTGAGGCTACGATCGGTGATCTTGCCGCTGAAAGATTGGTAGTTTCCCCAAATACTGACATATCCGTTCCACCATTTTTTGATCATCAGCGGAGAGTTGATGCTGAAGGTGTAGATCTCCTGACGAGCCAGATTTTGCTGTTGCACATATGTGGCGTTCTTATTGGTAGTGTCCAATACCTGCACTGCGTAGTCCTTAACATGGCTGTAGCCTATTGTGGTAGTGATCATACCCATCAGCGTGTGGCTTACTTCTACATTGTCTGTGTATTGTGGTCGGAGAAATGCATTGCCCTTATTGTAGGTCAGTTCGTCCAGTTTGAATTCGAATGGGTTCAGGTCTTCATAAGTAGGTCTGTCTATTCTGCGGCTATAGGTAAGGTTCAAGGTGTTGTTTTTATTGACCGTCCATGTGAGTGCACCACTTGGGAATAGGTTGATATAGGTACGCTTTACATTGTCGTCATTCTGTTTTACAGAGTCTGCTCTGGTCAGTTGCCCTTCACTATTGGTCTGTTCTGCTCTTACTCCTGCCTGTAAACTCCATTTTTCGGATAGCTGACGGTTATAATTGATATATGCGGCGTTGACATTTTCGATATAGGCAAATTTGTTACTTCTGTCCAGTACTTTTTCTTCCACATTATTGTTGACATTGAAGAAGTCGAAAGTATTACGGGTCTTAACGTAAGAGAATTTAAGGCCATAGCCCAGCTTTCCTTTCCATAAATTTTGTTCTCCGTCGGCTTTCAATGAGTATATGTCAATATTTACCGGGGTTATGTTTTTATAGGTAAAAGTGTCGATAGAGCCGTTAGCATTGTCGTAATAGTTAGGCTGGAAACTGCTTTTGCGACTCACATAAGTGCCATAGTCTGCATCTATATTGAACTCACGCCCGTTAGTATCTGCAAAGCGGTAGTTGAAATTGAAATTGGAGTTGGTAGTTGCTCCGGGTATGGTATTGTAAGCGCGCAGTGTCTTTTGGTAAAGCATAGTTCCCGCATCGTATATTCGGGTAGTACCGGTGCTTGTCCAGTCTTCATTGTTGATGCTGGACATTGCTATGATACCTATTGTAGTTTTGCTATTGACGAAGTAGTCAGCACCCGCTTTAAAGTTGACGTTCTTGTTATTGGTGATCTGCACTGTGTGCGGATCGAAAACAGTATTATTAGATGTCCGATACAGATTCTGGTCGTTCTGATACTTGCCCAGATTTTCGGAGACGTTGCCGAATACATTGATTTTTTTATCTCTGTAGTTCAGGTTCAGCGATCCGTTCTCTTTAAGTCTTATTCCTTGCACCAGTCCAAAATTTACGCCGCCGTTGGTGCCTATTTTTTTGTTTTTCTTCAGCTTTATGTTCACGATCCCTGCATTACCTGCAGCATCATATTTAGCACTGGGGTTGCTGATCATTTCTATAGCTTCTATGTCGCTGCTGTTCAGGCTTTTCAGGTAAGATGCCAGACTTGCAGCATCCAGTTGCGAAGGCTTACCATCTATATAGATCTTTACACCATTCTTGCCACGCATACTGATGTTGTCATTATTGTCCACCTGCATGCCCGGACTTTTGCGTAATAGTTCCAATGCATTGCTGCCTGTGGCGTTAATGCTGTTCTCTACATTGAATACGGTCTTGTCCGCCTTTACCTCTATCATAGGTTTGCGTGCTACAATTGATGCATCTTTCAGCTTTACTGAAGTATTCTCTAAAGTGACTGTTGGTGCATTGTAAGGTGTGTTCTCGTTCAGGGTAAAAGGCGAAGACCACCCATTTGCATAACCAATATTGGTGTAGCACAAAAAGTAGTTGCCCGCAGGTGCTGCCATTTCAAACG
The DNA here is from genome assembly GCA_947447465.1 of Chitinophagaceae bacterium. GTDB lineage: Bacteria > Bacteroidota > Bacteroidia > Chitinophagales > Chitinophagaceae > Flavipsychrobacter. The sequence continues at coordinate 33,565 of CANFKE010000027.1, forward strand.
TTCCTTTTTCGTCTGAGAGTTCTGTTTTTATTACACTACTATCAGTTGTTTTCAGCAGCATTATAGTGGCCATAGAAAGTGGTTTACGGTCTTTGTCGTTGACCGTGCCGGTAACTTTGCCCAGAGTCTGGGCAAAGGCACCGGAGGAGAGCGTCATCATTGCCAACAGTAATGTCAGCGATCTGCGTGTTTTCGGTTGGTGACCGGTGTTGGTGTGTTGCATAGGTGTGTGTGTCATGGTACTATATCTTAGTAGGATACCCGGGCAAAATGTTACAGGGGCTGTTGAAAATTAATATAGCCATTGTCTCCTTATTTGACTACAACTAGTAGTATTTGGTTACAATGACAAGACAAAAGTGGTGAGAAAAGGAATAGTAAAAAATCGTTTTAAGATTAATTAACCGATTTTGGCGGTAAATACCCCTTTTAGGTGGATGGATAAAAAGTTAAAATATTTTGGCTGTTGATGAAAAGGGGGAGAAATAGGGTGAAATCAGCCATGAGTGCCACTTTAGCTGTTTGGTGATAGTGCCAAACCAAACAAAAGAGCGACCACTTTTCAGATGGTCGCTCATGTTGTTTTGTATGCCTTATTCGTTACTATCCGAATCTCATACTGCGATTCTTTGTACTATGGCAACGATGTATGGCGATAGTACTTTTACATTGTGTTTTTCATACAGCGGAATTTCTACAAACCCTCCTGCCTGCAATGGTACCAACTTGTCGCCTATGCTGCAGATACATTCTCCTTCCAGTATCAGAAAGCTTTCTATCATATCTGTATGTATCTCCTCCGGGTGCCCGGCAGTAGATTTGGTTACCAGTTGCAATACGTGTTCATTAGACCTTATTGGCATCAGAAAGGTTTCTTCTTCAAGTGTAGCAGGCAGCATAGGGCTTACCATTTCAAGCCATGTACGATGGTCGCTGTATTTGTTGATGAGCGGCAGGTCCTGAATATCTTTCTTCTCTTCAGAATTAATATTTTCCAGTGTTTCCCAGATCTTATTGCGCATAGCAGCTTTTCTCCAGATCGGGTTTTCTACCACATAATTTTCTATGCCTTGTTGCATAGCTATCAATGCGGCCTTTACATCAGGGTTTTGCCTTACCATTTCCTCAACCATCTCTCTTTCTGTTGCGGAGAGCAGTCCCAGGCAATAGTCTTGCAGTAAACCTTGATTCATACTATCTTCTATATTCATTATAGGTCGTTTCTTAAAAGTTGTATTGCTTTCCTTGCTCTTGTCTTTACTGTGCCTACAGGTATATTCAGCATCGTTGCGGTCTCTTCATACGTATATCCATAGAAGTAGATGATATCGATCACCTGCCGGTATTTAAGTTCCATTTTGTGTACCGATGCTCGTAGCCCCAGATGGTCTGAGTGGGGTAGCGTCCTGTCGCTCCCTGCAGCATATTGTAACACATCATCCGGACCTGTGAGGAGTTGATTTTTATATTGTTTTGTTCTCAGGTAGTCTATACTTGTAAAGCGGGCAATATTGAGCATCCATGTATAAAAAGAACCTTTTTGTTCGTCATAGCTGCTGATATTCTTCCAAATTTTTACAAAAGTATCCTGTAGCAGATCTTCGGCAGTGGCGGTATTGGTCACGATACGGTTGATGATACTGTAAAGTGCATCTGAGTACTTGTCATATAACAATTCAAAACCTTTGGCGCTTCGCTGTCGTATGAGTTCCAGTAATTCGTAATTAGTGGTTTCGGCTATCAATTTATGGGCATTATTTTCAAAGATAGCAGGAATTGTTTTTAAAAGTCGCTCGCTAGTCCATTCTCAGCACCATGATGAGCCACTACTTATAAAATAAATATAGTGTTATGACATATTAGTATTCGTGTGATATATGGCCTGGCATCAGGTGATTATTTTTATCTCACCCAACTATCTATCAGTAGAATGCATTTAGTAAAAGGACCAACTATTTGTTCAGATCAAATGGCATTCAATTTGTAAGCTAAAACCTAAAGCACTAAGGGTGAATAGTATGTAGTTCTTTGTGTTGTAAAAGGTCTGACAGATAATTTTATATGACTTGTAAAAATTTTGTTATAATGCCGAATGTAATTAAATGTATTGGGTTTCACCGATTTTATGATTTATTTTTGAGTTCTAAACCAACAACGTACGAGTTTAACCCCGTCTTAAACGGAAAAACTAATCAGAGATCGAGTATGAAGAAAATCACGCTGTTTGCCACACTATTGCTGATGGGTTTGTCCTTTCAATCTAATGCCCGCAATGGCTACAAGATCCATCTAAAAATTCCTGATGTAAAAGATTCAATGGTATTTCTGGCCCACTATTATGGTAAGCCTTTGCCTACTATCTACAAGAGGGATTCCGCACGTTTTGATAAGAACGGTAATGCTGAGTTCTATACCACTGACTCTACATTTGTAGGCGGTATCTATATGATGCTGCTTTCTGACAAGAAGACCTACTTCGAGTTCTTGCTGAATTCTAATGATGATATGACCATCACCGCTAATGTAAGCAAGCTGCCGGAAGGCATCAAATTCAAAAATTCTCCGGAAAACGAACGTTTTCAGGGATATGTTGAGTTTTTGAAAACATATAGTCAGGGACAGGAAGCGTTGAAAAAGGAATTGGAAAATGCTAAAACATTGGAAGATTCTTCAGCCATTCGTAAGAAAGCAGGTAAAACTGCCAAAGACCTTACCAACTACCGTCACGATTATGTAGCTAAATATCCGGGTAGTTTGTTGGCCAATATCTTCAATGCATTAGAAGTACCTCAAATACCGGAAGGTGATCATTTCCTGGAAGATGGTAAGACAAAGGACTCCACTTTTGCATATAAATATTATAAGGCGCATTTTTGGGATGGTTTCAACTATCAGGATGATCGTCTGATACATACTCCTATTCTTGATGCCAAGCTGGAAGAATACATGAACAAGCTTGTTTTGCCATGGCCGGATAGCGTTGAGCACGAAAGTGATGTATTGCTCAAGAAAGCACGCGGTACCAAAGATCTTTTCAAATACACGCTTTGGTGGTTGACACGCAACGTGGAAAACAGCAAGGTGATGGGTATGGACGAAGCCTTCGTATATCTTGTAGAGAATTATTACATGAAGGGCGAAGCTTTCTGGCTGTCCAACGAAGAGTTGTCTAAATATCAGGATCGTGCAATGAAGATCGCTCCGAACGTGATCGGTAACGTAGCTCCGGAAGTGAAATTGCCTAATGTGATCACTAAGAAGGAGGAAAGCATGCAGGCTATTAAGTCGCCATATACATTGTTGGTATTCTATTCACCCGATTGCGGCCATTGCCAGCACGAGATACCGGCTCTGGATACGGTTTACGAAACATCACTCAAGGCTAAGGGCGTTAAGATAATGACCGTAGCCACTGAAGGTGATGAAAAGAAGATCACAGACTTCATTACCAAGCACAAACTGGAAAAGTGGATCAACACCTGGGATAATGAGCATGTAGGTGACTGGAGAGGTAAGTATGATGTATATAGCACTCCTACTATCTACCTTATGGACGAAAAGAAGCTCATCAGAGGTAAAAGGCTCGATCATACCAATATCCTCAGCGTTATTGAGATGCAGGAACGCAAAGCCAAAGACAAAGCGAAAAACAGTAAAAAGTAAATAATATAAAACACATACATATACAATGCGAAAGCTGGTAATCACTTGCCTTATTTCCGGATTAGGAATCACATCCGGATATGCCCAAACATTATTTACCTACGGAACCCATTCAGTTGCTAAGGATGATTTTTTAAGGGTCTATAAGAAGAACAGCATCAACAAGAAACCCGACATGACTGATACTGCATTGCGCAGCTATCTCGATCTGTATGGCTTGTTTCGCATGAAAGTAGCGGAAGCTGATAAGCAGCACCTGGATACTGTTGATAAAATTCAAAAAGACCTGGATTCTTACCGCAAGCAACTCTCTAAGAATTATCTTACAGATGAGCAGGTGACCAATAAGCTGATTAAAGAAGCTTACGACAGAAGTAAAGAAGATGTACATGTTCGTCACATTCTGATCAACTGCACACCGGGTACTGACTCTACATTGCCTTATAAAAAGGCAGATAGCCTTTACAATTTATTGGCTACCAACAAGGCTAAATTCGAAGATATTGCCAAGCAATTTTCTGACGATAAGGGCTCTAAGGATAATGGCGGGGATATTGGTTTCTTCTCTGCGCTGCAAACAGTTTACCCATTCGAGAATGTAGCTTATACTACTCCTGTTGGTAAAATGTCTAAGCCTTTCCGCAGCCAGTTTGGCTACCATATCGTTAAGGTCATAGAAAAGCGTGCCGATCGTGGTCAGATCAAAGTAGCGCATATCCTGTTCTTGTCTCCTAAATCTAAGGGAGAGGAAGGTATGGAGGCAGCACGTAAGCGTGCAGACAGCGTTCTTGCACAGTTGAAGAAAGGTGTTTCTTTCTCCGCAATGGCAAGAGAATTATCTGAAGACAAGTACACCGTCAACGATAGTGGTGTGATGAAGCCATTTGGTGTTGGTCGTTACCAGCCTATATTCGAAAATGCTGCATTCGCATTGAAGAATATTGGCGAGTATTCTCAACCGGTAAAGACCGAATACGGTTACCATATCATCAAGTTGCTGGCCAAGTATCCTATTCAGCCATACGATAGCCTTTATACCACATTGAAGCATAAAGTTGAGAATGACTCCCGAGCACAAACAGCAAGAGAGATATTCTTTAACAAGATCAAGGAAAAGAACGGCTACAAAGAATACAATGATAATGTAAACGCGGTAGTTGAAAAGCTAATGAGCACCGTGTTGGATACAGGTAAAACAAAGGGTACTTTCAAGTCTTCAGATTACACTGCGATGAGCAAACCTGTATTTACACTTGCAGGTAAGAACTATTTGCAGAATGATTTTATCAAGTTCCTTGAATCACTTACTCATGGCAGATTGAATGGTCCTAAACAGAGTGTTGTTCGTGATGCATTTGGCGTATATGTAACTAATGTGGTCACAGATTTTCAGGAGCACAAGCTGGTAGAAGAGAATCCCGAATTCAAGATACTAATGGAAGAATATCGTGATGGTATCATGTTGTTCGAACTGATGGACCGCAATGTATGGAGCAAAGCCACCAAAGATTCTGCAGGTTTGAAGGCATTCTACGAAAGCCACAAATCAAAGTATGTTTGGGAGCCTGGTTTTGAAGGTTCTGTTTACAACTTCAAGAACAAAGCATCACTCGATACTGCTCAATTGATCATGAAGTCTGGTAATGTAACTGACGAAGATCTTATCAAGGCTTTGAATACACAGACCAATCCTGACAGGGTGACTATTCAGCGTGGCCGTTATGAGTTCTCTAAGTTCAGAGATGCTACTCAGGCTGAATTGTCTGCTAATAAGTCTAAAGTGATGCCGGGTGTTAATGGTACTTATAAAATGGTAGTAGCAAGGCAGATATTCACTACTCCGGGTATTAAAACGCTCGATGAGGCACGTGGATATGTTGTAGCAGAATATCAGGACCATCTGGAAAAAGAATGGAACGCCATGATGAAGAAACAATACCCTATGAAGGTCAATGATAAGGTATTTAAGAGCATGGTAGGTACTAAATAAGTAAGATCAAGGTAAACATAAAAAGCGGTTGTCTTCTCTGAAGATAACCGCTTTTGCTTTCATGACCATATTTGATCTTTCGTCCGTCAATGGGTTTTCTATGGAAAATGACATCTTAACATTATCTAAACAACATTTCGGGTAATTCTTACGTCTATATAAGTAGCTGGTTTGTTTTATATTCTGTTATTAAAGCAGTGAACAGACCTCATAGAAGCGGCTTTTTGATAGAGTATATAAATAGCTGTATTGGCTAAACGTTAAAAACAGCACACCATACATACTCATTAATTTTGTTTTGTTCTTTGTGTGGAAATTTATTCTTTATTTTGACTTAACGATATGCAACAAAAGATCAAAAACATCCTTCAGGCATCTATAGATGTGAAGATGAAAATAGTTTCAGACGCGGCTATGATAGCCAGACTGGAAGAAGTGACCAACATTATCATTACGGCATTTACCAATGGCAACAAAGTGTTGTTTTGCGGTAATGGCGGCAGTGCGGCAGATGCTCAGCATCTGGCAGCAGAGTTCAGTGGCCGTTTCTATACCGATCGCAATCCTCTCCCTTCAGAGGCACTGCATTGCAATACATCCTATTTAACGGCTGTCGCAAACGATTATAGCTTCGATGTCGTATATAGTAGAATGGTGAAAGGAATGGGGCGTCCCGGAGATGTATTGATCGGTCTGAGCACATCAGGCAATTCAGTTAATATTATCAAGGCAATGGAGCAGGCCAGAGAATTGGGCATGATAAGTGTAGGATTAACAGGTGAGAGTGGTGGTAAGATGAAGCACATATGCGATCATTTGCTCAATGCTCCAAGTTCCGATACCCCGCGGATACAGGAGTCGCACATTACAATGGGGCATATAATTTGCGAATTAGTGGAAGCAAGTTTGTTTAACGATAAGAAATGAGGAGGTAGCAAATGACTTTTTTGAATAATAGACCCGAGTTAGATAAGTCCTGGACCCTTTTTCTGGATAGAGATGGCGTTATCAATGTGGAATCGGTAGGTTCATACATCACCACATGGAGCGAATTTCAGTTTCACGATGGGGTTTTGCAGGCAATAAAAGACCTTAGCGGCATATTTGGCAACATTGTAGTAGTTACCAATCAACGTGGAGTAGGTAAGGAGATAATGACCCTTGCTACGTTGAAAGAAATTCATGCCAATATGAAAGAAGTGGTCGCCGACAATGGTGGTCGCATTGATAAAGTATATGCATGTACGGCACTGGTAGATACTGATCATAACAGGAAACCAAACGTGGGTATGGGGCATCAGGCACAACAGGATTTTCCGGAGATCGACTTCAAGAAAAGCATCATGGTGGGCAACAGCATGAGCGATATGGAGTTCGGTAAACGTTTGGGCATGCATACTATTTTCCTTACTACCAAGTATAAAGCTGTAGAACTGCCTAATGATGTTATAGATGAGCAGTACGCTTCGCTCAATGACTGGACACAGGCACTTATGGCCACAGAGATGGTGAGTAGTTAATTTCAGATTTTACTGTCCTTATAATATAAAACAAGCATGAAATATGGTTTATGCTTGTTTTTTTATTTACAAAAGCCCTATTTTATGTATATTGGCATCGGTATTATTTCGTTGTAATTATTTTGCAGCAGAGAACAATAAAAAAGCAATTATGAAAAGGCAATATCAACAGGCTTTGGTCGCGGCATCTTTAAGCTTGTTTTTAATTGGTGGTGCGGGTAAGGTGTCGGCTCAGTCCGATCAGTTTGGTAGTAATAACCTGTACTATAATAATCAGTATAACGAAGGTAAATACACTAATCCTGAGTATAACGATTATGTGTCTTACAATGACTTTTACGTAAATCTAGCTCCCTACGGTCAGTGGATAGAAGATGCACATTATGGCTACGTATGGAGTCCTAATTTGGATGTTAATTTTCGTCCTTATTACACCGGTGGTCACTGGGCATTGACCGATTATGGCAATACCTGGATATCAGATTACCCGTGGGGTTGGGCTTGTTTTCATTATGGCCGCTGGACATTCGACAGTTATTATGGTTGGTTGTGGGTGCCGGGTAATATTTGGGGACCAGCATGGGTTAGTTGGCGTAGTGGCGTAGGTGTTTTCGGTTGGGCTCCGCTCGATCCTGAATATCAGTTCAGCACTTCCGATCTTAAGGCTTATCATAGTCCTAAAGACTGGTGGGTTTTCCTGCCTCCTCAATACCTCTATGGTGGTAATTACTATCGCTACCTTACCGGGCCGTTCGGAAACAGTATTGCCAGTAAGGGTACTACTATAGTAGATAATACTTACACCACCAATGGTAACACATACGTTGCAGGCCCTACAGCAAAGCAGATCGAAACAATGTCAGGTAAGCCTGTTCAGCTTTTTCATCTCTACAATTCCGGCAGCCCTCGTGCATCATACATACACAATGATATGATCAAGATGTACAGACCAAAGGAGATCAAAACTACACTTGCCAGTGGTGAAGTGGCTGTGCCGCCAAATGTTATGGTAGCGCCACGTCCTGTAGGTACTAAAGCAGTAGCCGTTAATATCAATTCAGGTGCAGTGCCTGCATTCAGAAACGATATGAAGGATATTCCTGTTTCACCTGTATTGAGTCCGGTACCTGCACAAAATACCAATGTCAATAACAGCGCAAAAGCAGCGGAGGTAATTCGTGCCGATAAAAATACGTATCAGTCGAGCGTTAAGGTGCCTGAACCACAGCGTCCGCGCCAGTCATCAAATGGTATAGTAACACCACCTAAGAAGGCATTACCTCCACAGCAGGCTCAGACGCCTGAGCCGGTAACTGTTACTAACCGTCAGGAACAAACAAAGGCTACCATAAGACAACATGCCGATCCTGTTCCTGTTCAGCCGGAGCAGGCCCAGCCTAAACCGGAGCCGATTCCATCACAGCACCCCGAGCCGATCAAGCCAAATGGTAAATAAGATATAGCACATCATTAAAAAGCCTCCTGTAAGGAGGCTTTTTTGTTATTGCTAAAATGCTTAGTTGCTTATTTGAACGACTAGTTCAGCTACTTCACCTGCATCAGCCACAAAACCTTCAGAATGGGGTAGTAGTGCTGAGCTGTGAAGTTGTGTGGCTCCTGTTATTATAGCTAGCTGTTTAATATTGCTGCTTCTTACCCCTCCGCCGGGCATGATAATGATCCTATCATTAGCGATATCAATGAGTTCTGACAGCATACTTGCCCCATCCATTGCTGTTGGCTGTAGTCCCGATGTGAGTATGCGTTCACAACCCGTCGCTATTACTTCCTCCAGCGATATCATAGCGTCAGGTGTTCGGTCAAATGCCTTATGACAGGTTACACCCATGGGGTACGACAGAGCAACCATAGCTTTCATTTCAGCTACATCAATTGTATTGTCTGCTTTAAGAATGCCTATGGCTATGCCTGCAGCGCCCAATTCTTTACATGCAAGTATATCCCGGCGCATTATTGCCAGTTCTTCGCTGTTATATACAAAGTCTCCTCCTCGTGGGCGTATCATCACATATACAGGTATGGAAAGATTGTTTACAGCGTATTCGATCATACCATAGCTGGGTGTTACGCCTCCCTCTGCGGGACTTGAGCATAATTCTATTCTGCCGGCTCCGGCTTTCTCAGCAATCATGCAAGAGCGTATATTGTAAGCGCATACTTCAAGTATAGATCGGCTCATAAAGTAAAAAGTAAGTTAAGCATAGTTCAAATTACAAAGCTTTGGCCACATAGGTATTAACCATGCAACCAAAGCTTTAAAATTAGTTATCGAGGGGTATCAGTTAATACATACTCTTAGAGTAGTAGATCTTTTCTTCATTGCCATTTCTTACAGCAAACGAAAAGCCTTTTTGCAGGGCATAACCACCATATTCACCTTTCTTGTTCAGTGCTATAAAGCCTATCTGAAAATTCTTATAAGCTTCCGGGTTCTTGTGCGCTACACGCTCTACAGCCTGTTTACATGCTTCTTCAGGAGAAAATCCCTGTCTCATCAGTTCTACTACAAGATGAGAACCTACAACTCTTATCACTTCTTCTCCCATACCGGTGCTGGTAGCTGCGCCTACTTCATTATCTACATATAATCCTGCCCCTATAATAGGTGAATCACCTACACGACCATGCATTTTATAAGCAAGCCCGCTGGTTGTGCAGGCACCACTCAGGTTACCAGATTTGTCCATAGCTACCATACCAATGGTATCATGATTCAATTTTCCACCCGGAAGACTGTTCACCGATTTATGATATTGGTTCTCAGTATTGATCGCCGGACTATATTTCGATTCCTTCAGCCAGTCTTTCCATTCCTGCTCACTCTTCTCTGTCAGTAGATTTTCTTTTTTGAAGCCGTTGGCCAACGCAAATTGCAGCGCTCCTTCCCCCGCCAGCATCACATGCGGAGATTTTTCCATCACCAGCCTTGCTACAGATATAGCATGTACTATATGCTCTAGGCAGGTAACTGCACCGCATTTGCTATTTTCGTCCATTATGCTGGCATCAAGTGTTACCCTCCCGTCACGGTCGGGTCGGCCACCTAATCCTACGGTCTGATTTTCAGGATCGGCTTCAGGTACTCTTACCCCCGCTTCAACAGCATCCACTGCTCTGCCCCCGGCGTTCAATACGCTCCAGGCTTCTTTGTTAGCTTCCTTACCAAAGTCCCATGTAGATATAACGATCGGATTGTCTTTTACGGTAGGAGACAGTTGGTGTTTTTTTCTTGAGTCGCTGGCTAATAAGCTTTTACCACTGGCAAGAAATGCTGATGTGAGTAATGATAATTTTAAAAAAGCTCTGCGATCCGACATTAATTTCAATTTCAGCTGACAAGATAAGAGTTAAAATGCAAAATAAATGATACACATACTTATTTCATATCTATAACTTGTAGAATTTAATCGGTCAACATGTTGTATTCCTTTATTATCGCCTGTTCACCGATTTAACCGATAGTTGTATTTTTTAATAAATTATGTTTATTATATTGTTAATTAGTTTTTTACATGATGTATTTGCTTAATTTTTATTGAAGTGCCTCAGGGATCTATCTATTTTCAGCTTCAGTAGCCATGCTGTAATCATCTTGCGTTTATGGTCTTTATCATTTTCTAAATTTATTTGTCTATCCACCAATATCTTCTTACATTGTAACTACTAAAACTCTTGTAAACAAGTATGGTCAATGCCGATGTGAAACTCAATGTGTTGCTTATTGATGACGAGGTAGAAGCATGTCGTAATCTCAGAAGTATCTTGTTAGAATATATTGACCCTTCTATTAACATTGTAGGCATGGCCTATAGTGCTGCAGAGGCGGAAAAACAATTGACATTACACAATCCCGATGCAGTATTCCTGGATATTGAAATGCCGAATGAAAATGCATTTCAATTTCTGGAGCGAATTGCTCCGATTCATTTTGAGGTAGTATTTGTTACTGCTTATGATGAATATGCTATTAAAGCATTCAAGCTCAATGCTGTAGATTATATCCTTAAACCCATTAGTATCACGGAATTGGCCAATGCTGTTGCAAAACTGAAAGAACGCGTTTTATATAAATCACATTTCAGTACCGGAGCAACCGAATTTTCTGAAATATCCAAACAAATATCATCAAAGTCTAAACTCAATAAAATCGCCCTCAAAGGGAATAATAATGTTGAGATAGTAGCATTTAAAGATATTCTGTACATAGAGGCGTTTGGCGGCTATTCAAAGGTCTTCTTCCTGCGTGAAAATGTGGTGGTAGATATGCTCACCAGTTACTCTATTGCCGAATATGAAGATATGCTGGCTCCTGAAGTATTCTACAGGGTTCATAAATCCTATCTCATCAATTGCGATCAGATCAAGAAGATACACAAAGATGAGTCGCCAAGTATTTTGCTCCATTCCGGTCATACCATCCCGGTAAGCAGGCGCAGATTCTCAGCATTGCTCGAATTTTTACAGACAAAACCAACTCCGGATGTATAGGAGGTTTTGTACCATCCTTACTGTTTGTATCATTTTGTTTTGCGGAAGTGCTCTGGCTCAAAACTTCCCGATGCTACACTATACTATCGATGACGGGCTGCCAAGTAATACGGTTTACAGCGTCTATCGCGATAGTAAAGGCTTTTTATGGATAGCTACACCCAAAGGCATTGCACGGTATAATGGTATCACCTTCCAGAAGTTCACTACTTCTGACGGACTACCGGATAATGAAGTTTTCTTTTTTCAGGAAGACAGGCAAGGCCGTCTATGGTTAGCAACTTACAATGGTGAACTTTGTTTTTATAAAGACAGCCGCTTCCATACTGCTGTAAATACATCTTTTCTCAAGCTGCCATTTAAAAATACCTTTATCAACAAGATAGCTATTGAAGATGATAGTACCGTAACTATCATGTTCGATAATCAGGAGAAGTTCATCAACATTAATGATAACAAGATCGATATCGTAAATGTGAACGTTCAGGGCATAAGAGGTTTCTTTGGCATGTACAAACTAAAGAACGGTTTGTACAGATGCTTTTACCCCGATAGTGCCAAAGATATTGATAAGAATACCAGGGTGGTCAGCAGACAGTTGGTGATGTACAATTATAGTCACCCCGATGCGGTGCATAATATCGCTTATTCTATAGCGCAGGATCAACGGTATATAGTCAGCAATAATGATGTTTTCAACCCGCAGATGGAACGGATAAAAGTCATAGATCCGCGACATAAATTCGATTTTCGTGCCCCCATCGTTTATTTCGATAAGAATGAAAAGCTATTCCTAGGTACTGAAAATGGATTGTATCTGGATGATAGTATCCATGTCATACCCGATGATAAGGTAACGTCCATCACTCAGGATATAGAACGAAATTATTGGGTCACCACATTGTTCGATGGGCTATATGTAATAGATAACAACTACCTTAATTTTCATGTGTACAATAAGGCCTATGAGGGTAGTATCAGGTATTCTTATGCCGATGACAATAGTCTCTTTTACACCAATTCTGATAATAATCTGTACAGGTTGAAGAATAATGCTGTGGAGTGTCTTTTTGATTATACCAAGTATGTCAGGAAGTTGCCTGTAGTGCCTACCAATCATGGGTTCCTTATCACCAAACAAGCTGCCGGCAATTATGATTATTACAATTTTTATGAGAACAATATTATCTACTTAAAAGATATCCTGAGAGAAAAAAGAATGGTGGCGCAGCGCGTGCCGTTCAAAGAAGGAGAGAGTGTAAAGTCTATTATAGACGCCAAAGACAAACTTATAGTAAGAACGATCGATAAGGTATATGCGAAGCCCATCAGCGACTATACGGTCAATGGTATTTTAGGCGAACAGAACGCCAGAATGCTCTCTTCTACAGGTCGAATATTTGCTTTCGCCCGAAATGCTAATGATGATATCTGGTTCTCTACAGTTAATGGTGTATATAAAACCACAGATACATGCCTCATACAGACACAATTTGAGGATGTTACTTTTAAAAAGTTTGAGTTTTTAGGTAAATACCTCATCGGTTATACTGCTAATAACAGATTGGTCGTGTGCAGGAATATCGATAAGCATATCATCATGGATACTGTGTTCAGTCAAAACTGTATCTGGGATAAATTTTATCCTGTAGATAGTACACATATGCTCATCAGTACCAATGATGTGTATAGGCTGTTCACCATCAACCCGCCCGGTGCTGCCACTCCATTCTCCGTTACCGGCATCGAAAACCCTATATTGCCTATTACCGCCGAATGGTTTTGCAGTGATGGTAAGAATTGCTTTTTCTTTGACAAGGGTAATATTGTAGAGATGGGTATAGATAATTTGTTATTGAAGACCAGACCACCAACAATTTTCTTTGATCTTATTACCTACGGCAATCATAGATACGTGATGTATGATTATCTGAAAGTGCCTTATCAGAGAGCTCAGAATATATCCATTACCTTCTCCACATTGTCTTTCACCGGTAAGACCATCGCCTATAAATATTCCGTTTCCACAACAGATGACGACAATTGGCTCGAATTGACAGGGGATCATATAGACCTTATCAACCCCAAATACGGCAGGTACATTATCAAGATCAAAGCTAAAAGTGTATCCAGCCCCAATTCTATACCTATTGAGTTTGTATTGGAGATCACACCTCCTTTCTGGGCTACCTGGTGGTTCATTACATTCTATGTATGCCTCATCATTAGCGGGATAGTGCTTTTTGTCAGGTACCGTATTCTTGTGGCTTTTAGGAAAAATCAGAAGGAGAATGATAATAAAATAAGGTTCATGAAATCTGAATACAAGGCGCTCAATGCGCTGATGAACCCTCATTTCATTTTCAACACCCTCAACAATGTACAGGGATTGGTCAACAGGAACGATAAACTGGCGGCCAATGAATACCTGCGCATATTCGCAGATCTGATCAGGCAAAACATGCACAATGTATCCAAAGAACTTATTTCTCTGCAAAAGGAAATAGATCTGGTAACTAACTATCTGGCATTAGAAAAGCTGCGGTTCAAGGAGATGCTCAATTATTCTATCAATGTAGATGAAGATGTGGATGCTACGCAGATAATGGTGCCACCACTATTCATACAACCACTGGTCGAAAACTCAATAAAGCATGGCATTTTCCCTAAACAATCAGAGAATAGCAGGGTAGAGCTCAATGTTTATGAGGTAAGAGATGTTTTGCACATAGAGGTGCGCGACAACGGGATAGGTCTGGCGCAGGCAAAAAAGAAAGCAAGTGACAAACACGAATCTTTCGGTTTGAACAATGTAAAAGTCAGAATTGAACAACTAAGCATCATACTCGGTAAAAAGATAGATTTCGATATCAAGGAGATCACAGATGATCGTGGCAATTGGACAGTAGTTCTGATAACAATGGAGCTGTAATTATAGTTGCTCAGATTCGCAACCGACCGCATTCGCTTTCGTACAAACAACATACTCCCCCTTATTTTACCACTGGTCGAATCGTTTCCACTGGTCGAAGCGTCCCGCTTCGTCCTGCCCACTGGAAGCGTCTCGCTTCCGTGCTACCACACTCTGGCAAGCGTTAATTAATCAGGACACATTCATTTTGTAGCGCTAATAACACATTCCCCTCTTATTTTAAGAGGGGACGATATTCGACCGGCCCTTGGGTCAGTTGTCGAATGTCGGGGGTGATAAAAGACAAGCAACTAGCCTCTACTCCTTCACCACCTTTACCACCTTCCTTTCTCCATCAGCACCGGTAAGGGCAATAAAGTAAATGCCCGCAGGCAACTGCCCCATAGGTATAGTATTTTTACCCGCCACCACGGTGCCTTGCAGCATGGCATAGCCTGTTATATTGGCAATTATATAGCTACCTGCATACCCTGCTTCCACACACAGCTCATGCCACACAGGGTTAGGGTATATAACTATAGGTGCTTTGCTGTTTGTATTTTCTACACCCACATGGCTGGGCGTATCATTAGGGCTACAGCTAGGATTAAAGGCAATTTTACGCACTCTGTTATTGCCATCATCTGCAATATACAAATTGCCACATTTATCAAATGCTAGTCCTTCTGGATTCCATAGTGTTGCAGCAGTGGCTGCAATATTATCACCATTATAGGTACTAGCCCCTGTTCCTGCAACAGTATGAATAATCCCTGCGGCATCTATCATACGTACCCTATCGTTTGCATCATCTGCTAAGTAAATATTACCTGCCAAGTCTATTGCAACAGCATATGTTCGAAAGTTGGCAGCCGTAGCAGGTATGCCATCTCCATTATATGCTGCAATACCTGTACCAGCAATGGTATCTAACACGCCAGTACTCATATTCTGGCGAAACAATCTTGTCAACCCACCCATATATAAATAATGATAATTTTTGTCAAAGCAGAACCACCCATTTGTTGGGCAAAACTGTGTAATAATGCCTGTGGCTATACTTATTTTACGTACCGTATTATTGTCAGCAATATATACATTGCCTGTATCGTCAGTTATTACATCTACGGGTGCCATATTAGCGGCTGTAGCAGGCCCACCATTACCAGTTGAACCAGAACTTCCCGTACCAGCTATAGTATGAATGATTCCTGTTGCAACATCAACTTTCCTTACCTTGAAATTGTAATAATCCGCTATATAAATGTTGCCCGCTGAATCTACGTGGATTCCCGAACAATTCAAGCCTGCAGCTGTCGCTGGCCCATTGTCCCCTCCTCCTGTTACAGTCCCTCCCCCTGCAACGGTTGTAATTATACCTGTAGGGGAAATTTTTCTCACATGTCCCGGGCCAGTCATACAATAATAATTACCAGCAGCATCAAATGCCCCGTTGGCTGGCAACGTTGTCGCAGTGCTGGTTGCTGGTGCGCCTTCTGTAGTGAGTCCTCCGCTTGATCCATTACCTGCAAATGTTGTAATTGTTTGCGCGTAGCTAACCCCACACACAAACAAAAGAGCAGCAATTATGATTGATCTGTATAATTTCATTGTGTAGTATTTACGATGGCTAAATTAATTAATATATGCTACATTGTTTAAATTGTTACGGAGATAAGTATTTACAGGGCATTTTTTCGCCCGTTTCTCCCCCGAAATTGTTAACTTAGTATCAATTGTGATCATTTTACCCAACCATTAAGAAGGTAAAGCAGTCTTTATCATTGTAAATATTTAATAACCACTATACTTGTCTATAGCTTTGGCATATACCGCAACAAGTCAGGTAAGTGAGCTTGAACAACTCATTCAGGGGTGCATTCGCAATGAGCGAAGCTCTCAGGAGAAGTTGTACCGTTTATTTTACCCCAAAATGATGGCAATGGTTCGCCGTTATATAGACCATGATGAGCAGGCTGAGGAGGTAATGAATAATGGTTATTTACGTGCGTTTCAAAAATTAGGTCAATATAATTTTCAAGGTTCTTTCGAAGGTTGGTTGCGAAAAATAATATTTCATGCGGTGTCAGACTATGTAAAGCAGAATAACCGTTATTCTGAAAAAGTAGTGCTGGTAGAAAAAGATGAAATGGTGCACAAGGATCACGCAGACAAGCTGTACTACGATCAGTTGGTACAATTGGTACAGGCGTTACCCGATGCTACCCGTACAGTCTTTAATATGTATGTAATGGAAGGTTTCACGCACAAAGAGATAGGCAATATGTTGGGCATCAGCGAAGGAACATCAAAATGGCATCTGTCTGAAGGTAGGCGGCAACTGAAGGAGAAAATTGAAAAATTAGAATTGCATTTAAAAGCTTAAAAATTTATCCATATGGATAACAACTTTGTTAATATAGATGATCTTGTCAGGCAGCGCTTAGGCGGTGGGCAGGAGCCGGAGCGTTCCGGTGCCTGGTCTCGCATGGAGCAGTTGCTCGATAAAGAAGATCGCCGAAAACCCTTAGGACTATACTGGAAGCGTGCCATGAGTTATTGTGGTGTGGCTATGTTATTGGCGGCGGTCAGCGTTGGGGGGTATGAAATGACTTCTGCTTTCAGAGCACAAGGAGATGCCGCAGTTAATCCTGCAGGTAACTCATCAGTTACCACATCAAATAATACTGATAGGGTAGCGGGTAGTTCTTCTGCCGTCAAAAATACTATTGTCTCTAATACGGGTAATGCGGTTACTGCTGCTAATACACATAGTTCAACACACACTACCGCTAAAAACGTTGTTGCAACTGAAAATAATGTGCATAACTCAGGTGCGCACAATACTACATCAGCTACTCAGAGCAGTCATCTTGCAGCCAACAGTTCAGCTACAGGCAATGAAGGGCATAATGATCATATTTTTGCTGCTTCAGGTACATCAGCCAATAAGCACAACAGTGAGCACACATTTGTTGATGATGTAAATAAAAACAGAGCGAATATGATTGCAGCAGCTAATACCACGGCTACTCATCATGACCGCACAAATGCTATTGATAATTCAACTATAAAGACATCGGTTGCCAATAAAGGCGATAACCATGTAATTGCAAGAAAGAGTACCGGAAATTCTATCGCTACCACAGTACCGGAAAATCCTGCTGCACCTGTATTTCCTAAAAGCGATCATATCATAGATCATGGACATGGTAGTGCTTATGTATCTCAGGTCAAACAATTGCCATTAGCTGCGGCTGCTGGTAAGAATAATGTGGGTGTGCCTTTCAAGCCTGCCGCTGTTACACCGGTTTTGGCACATAATGTTGCAACCACAGTTCCTCATACCCCAATGGTGGTAAAGCCTATAGCAGGTAAGAAGGTATTGCAGCGTATCGTGATGCAGGAAAAAAGAACAGGTACTTACCAGGGTAGATCAGAAACACGTCTGGATACCATTTCCATCGATCGTATCACTCAGGAATTGGCTAGAATTAAGGAAAGTAATGACGCTGCCAGATCTGCTACAGCAAGTACTGCTCCAACCAATAAGTCAGGAAATAATAATGCTGCTACTCCGGCAAACGGGGTTCATACTACAGCCGGTAAGTCCGGAAACAGCAACAAGGGCAATCAACCATCTGCTACCAATAACTATGCTGCAAAACAGGGTAGTGTTGCAGGTACTCCTGCTATCGCTTCTGCCGACAAAGTTGCCCAAACAAATAATGGTACACTTGCTACCAATGCAGAGTACAATGCTGCTGTGCAGAATGGTTCAG
Organism: Chitinophagaceae bacterium; assembly: GCA_947447465.1. GTDB lineage: Bacteria > Bacteroidota > Bacteroidia > Chitinophagales > Chitinophagaceae > Flavipsychrobacter. Next base: position 51,940 of record CANFKE010000027.1, read on the forward strand.
ACAATTTAGCTGCTGCTCAGAGCGGAGATATACAGGCATCAACTGATATTACTCCTAATGCAGCTCCGTCAGCTCCTGCTTCAACTCCTCCTCCTGCTGAAAATAAACCTGCTGTCACTAAGAAAAAACACGGTGTGAATATGGCTGAAAGCCTGAGCAATATGTTCAACGAAGTGAAATATAAACTAGGTGGTGCTCAGTTCGGAACCGGTCTTACAGCAGGTATTAACGGCACATTCTTTGGACCGAATAGTTTTAAAGGATTCCAGTTTGGTATTACCGGTGCATTTGAGCTCGATGATAATTGGAGCTTTATGGCAGAGTTGAAGTATTTCCACCGTATGAATAACGATTACTCTATGGATGTTACTTACAATAAGTATCGTCCTACTACGGGTGGTTATTTCAAAGATTCTACAATGGTAAGTTATAGCTTCTCTACATTGCACAGCTTCGAATTGCCACTGACCATGAGGTACACTGCTGCAAGATTCAGCTTCTTCCTGGGTGGTAATTTCTTGTACACTTTTGCGGTTAACACAGGTGGAGCAGAACAGTTGGTCGATCCGAATGTAATGCCTGTAGTGGCATCTAATACTGCCAATACTGCACCTGCGATCAAAGAAAGTGACTTTGGTGCTCGTTTCGGGGTAGGTTACACATGTGGTATCGCATACCGAGTGGCGCCCAACGTATTACTCGATTTCCGCAATGTACAGACTGTATGGGATAATGCTAAAGCAACCGGATCACAGGCAGTATCTAATCAATTATATAAGAGTCCTTCATTGCAGTTCTCTTTGTTCTATCGCTTAGGCGCCGGAAAGAATAACAAAGACTAATTGAATAGCCGATATCTATAAGAACATCCCGCCACGTGCGGGATGTTTTGTTTTACACTATTGACTATCTAGGTAGTTGTATCCAGACCGGAAATATAGGCTCTTGCCTCATCTTGTGTATAGTAAGAGAAATTACGGTAGCGGTGGTGTACATCTATGATCTCCGCTATAGCATCTTGCACTAGTGCTTGGTTTTCCCATTGCAGAATGTCTGCCATTACAGTTTCAAGGCAACCCTTTTTGTAGGCAATCTGTCCTATTACGTGCACCAAAGTCCATCTTACGCGGCGGGTCTTATCATGTTGCAGTTCCTTCAATAGCGGTAAGATGTCTTGAGGGTGGGTGCGGCCGCGCAATTCTATGCCGTGACATATTTCTCTGCGAATTTCTTTGTCTTCATGATGCAGGTACTTACGAGACCACTCCAGGATAGGTACCGGGTTCTTTTCCCCGATCTTTTTCATTGATCCTATTACCGCATTCCTCACTGAATGGTGCTCATCAAACAGGCCGGTGTCAAAGTAGGATACGACCGGGTCAAAGTTATACTTACCTATTTCTCCGGCGGCATTCACTACGGTTTGTCTTACTTTGGGCTCTGCTGAGGTAAAGAGCTGCTGCAGGGCTTTGAGCAGTTGGGGTAACAGACCGGGATCGTTTTTGTAGAGCTTGCCTATAGACAAGTAGGCTGTCTTACGGATATAGGTATCCTCATCAGAAAAATAGGGGAGTAAGTTGCCAATGGTGCCGTCTGCAACAGCAGCAGCTATGATACGGTCTATTTCCGCAACTATGAGTACCCGATCTTCCTTACTGTTATCGTAAAAGGCCATTTGGATGTGTCTAAACGGAAGAGCACACATAAGCAGTTGCTTTTGTGTGCTCTGTATATTTTGGATATGTAAATTTATGGTTAGTTGATACCCAGTAATTCTACTTCAAATATCAATGTGGTGTTAGGGCCTATTGTAGGACCTACCTGCCTGTCGCCATAACCCAGATGTGGAGGAATGAAGAAGCGCCATTTGCTGCCTACGCTCATCAACTGAACGCCTTCTGTCCAGCCCTTGATCACCTGATTGAGCGGGAATGTTGCCGGCTGGCCTCTCTGTACCGAGCTGTCAAAGATAGTACCGTTGATGAGTGTGCCGTGATAGTGACATTTTACTTTGTCGGTATCTTTTGGCTTATCTCCTGTACCCTCGGTCATTACTTCATACTGAAGTCCGCTTGGGGTTTCAATGACGCCCGGTTTGTTTTTATTAGCTGCAAGAAAGTCTTGTCCTTCTTTCAGGTTGGCAGCGGCTTTTTCTGTTTTCATTCCAAATAATCTGTCGGCTATACTCATAAGATCGAATTTGGAACAAAACTATCAATTTTCATCTAAAGCCGTATTCATTTTTTATATAGGCTATAGGGTTATTACATTTAGTTGATATTATTTTTCAATAAAGGAATCTTTACCCGCAAAATAGCCTAATTTAATTTCACTTTCACCTCTAAATATTACCTATGAAACAACACTATCTGGTACCTCAGCAACACAAAGGATTATCGAAAGACTTGGAATACAGGGTTGTAGCCGAGTCGGATGAAGATGCAGATGACTGGTTTGTAGATGCGAAAGACCGTATGCTGGATGTGAACGGCTGGCCCGGATATGTAGCTGATGCGGGCGTATCGTTATTGCTGACCGACAGCAATGGCAAGCCGGTGAAAAGGCATGCAAGAGCAGGAGACCATATAAGGGTAGATACTGCAACAGGAGTGCAGGAATGGCTGCTGGTAGAATCGGTGGAATATGATGATTATCCCGATGATAATAAAGAGACGATAGCCATAAGAGTACACCCCGTGGCCGCTCCAGTAGCCGGTAGTGTAGCAGTGGCGCACCTGCCGGATGAGCACGACTCAGCCACCTTTGTTGTAGAGCGGAGTGGTATTCAGTTGAAAGCATCATACCACGGGCGCGCTGAAGATGCTGCCAATAGTAACGGAGCGGTATGGCAAGGGTGGAGTGAAGGGTATTGGGGGGCATTGATCAAACGGTTTTTACAGTAAATGTTAAAGAATTACAAGCGACGAATATCATCTTTTATCTTGTTGCCGTTCCCTAACTTTGCGCCCTGTTATACAAAACATAAAGATGAAGATCAGGAACATAGCCGCAGGTTTGCTCACCATGACTACTTTGTTGAGCCTCAGCGCATCGGCACAGACAACCGACAAGCCGGCCAAGAAGAAAAAGCACAGAACAGGTTCGGTATATTTCAGTTGGGGATATAACTCTGAGTGGTACACCCGCAGCACCGTACACGTAACGCAGCGCGAACAGCAGAACGATTATGACTTTGTGCAGGTAAATGCGCATGACCATAAAGGCTGGAACGAAAAGAGCATTTTTAAGCAGCCTATTACCATTCCTCAGTATAACTACAGGTTGGGCTATTACTTCAATGATAAGCAGGACCTGGCGTTTGAGATCAACTTTGATCATACTAAGTATATCATTGCCGATAATCAATACATCCGTGTAAGAGGCATAAGGAATAATACGCCTATAGATCAGGATATATTGTTCTCTCAGCAGAACGGGTTTTACTACTTCCTGAACAATGGTGCTAATTTCCTGTTGTTCAACATTGTAAAGCGTTACGGTCTGTATCATACTGCCGACCGCAGCATAGCCATAGACCTTACGGGTAAGGCGGGTATCGGTCCAGTTATTCCGCATGTGGAGAATAAGTTGTTTGGTGCTATGAATGATATGGGTTTTCAGTTGGGCGGATGGAATACCGGATTGGAGACCGCGCTGCGTGTGACCGTGATGAAGTATGGCTTTCTGGAGTTCTCACAGAAGGTGGACTATGCACGTTACAGTCACCTGAAAGTTGCGGCCAATGGTACTGCCAAGCAGCACTTCGGCACTTATGAGCTCATATTGAGTGCCGGCTTTATACTGCCTACATCCAAGCACAATCCATTATTTGAAAAGACACCTGTTGTAGCCCACCCGGCTCAATAGTACATCTTCAGATCAGATAACAGCACTTGCCCCGGCAGGTGCTTTTTTTGTGCCTGTGGTAGAGAAAAAAGAGTGGCTTACGAGATGCGTAAGCCGTTTGTTTTGATGGTGGTAAGATAGATAAGGGACGGTTCAATCTCAAGATCAGCATATGATAACTGATAAATTCATCGGTGAGGGTGATAAATTCCATACAATATTAGTGAAAGGGAAGGGTTTAAAATAGACAGCTCAACGGCTGTAACAGCACCTTGTTGCCTATACGGGTGACCGTTGTAGTGGGGTAATTATCTATATTTTTTATTGTTGTTGTTAAAGTGGTAAGTAATCAATGAATTACAAAATAGCTATGGTTGATAATTAACCGGAAGTAAATGCGTGTAAACGAAGCGGGCAAGGCTTTTGCGGGCTACAATTAGAGAAACATTAACAATAACGTAACCCGCTATGGGCGGCCTTAAGTAACTGACAGTCATGCTGATGAGGTGTATCTGTTAGTGTACTATTTCGGCCAGAGCGCTATGCGCAGGCAATGAGCGGGAGCGCCTGGCATAGACTATAAGAAAGACAATGGCCATAGCGGCAAACAGGGTGAGCATACCCATAGGTGCTGCGCCGGTAAGGGCATTGGAAGGCATAAAGATGGTGATGAGCGGCAACCCTATACCACCACCAAAGAAGTAGGAGGTAGAAGTAAGGCTGGAACCTACGCCATAATGCTGTGCCGGCACCTGCTGCATAGACATGACCGAAAAGCCTGTGAAGCAGATAGTAATACCAAAGCCTGCTATAGCCGCCGCACCACACATGAGCAGAGGCAGGTAGTGGAGCTGCACCGCACCTATAAGCAATAGACTGCCAGCCAACATACAGCACATACCCAATATGGCTGTGCCCGTTACCTGCAGACGGGGCATAATATTAGGCACTACAAACCGCGCTACGGCAACCGACAGCAAACTATACGGCACCAGCATAATACCCGCCTTTACCGCGGTAAAGTGCATGTTGTCTTGCAGTATCATAGAGATGAGGAAGAGGTAGCCTGTGAAAATAGCTCCCAGCAGCAGGAACACTACATTGCCTGCTACAAGAGAGGGTATGCGGAAGAGGCTGAGATCTATCAGCGGTTCTTCTTTTTTGCTGAGCCTGCTGCGCAGCACTATGGCACACAGGGTAATAAGTATGGCCAGTGCTGCTATATACCACTTATTGGCGGCAGGTGCTGCCAGCAGTTGCACGCAAATGGTGAGCATGACCAAACCCGCTACCAGCAGGAAGCCCGAAAACAGATCGGGGGTGCGGCGCTCTCTTGTTCGTGGTTCGGCATCCAACAGGGCATAGGCAAACAGGACTACCAAGGCAAGTATGGGCACATTGATAAAGAACACCCATTGCCAACCCCAATAGCTGGTAATGATACCGCCAAGAGATAGTCCGCCACCAGAGCCTATGGCTGCAAATGAGCTGAAGATACCCATAGCGCGGCCCCGCTCCTGATGGTCGGTGAAGGTGTGGCTGATGATGGAAAATGCTGCCGGCATGACCATTGCCGCAGCAAGACCTTGTATGGCTCTGAATGTGAGCAGGCTGCCATAGGCGGGCGACAGACCTGCACCCAATGAGGTAAACAAAAATAAGGTGCTGCCCAGCAGGAACATTTTTTTACTACCATATACATCGGCCAGTTTACCGCCTATAATAAGAAAGCCGCCGTAAAATAATATGTAGAGCGATTGCAGCCATTGTACCCCAGCACCCGTTAATGAGAAGGCTTGTTGTATAGAAGGCAGCGCCAGGTTGATGATGGCAATATCCAGTGCCTCTACCAGTATGCCCATAGAGGCTATAATAAGGATGATGTTCTTTTTCTGCATGGTGTTCTTTTGATTTTATGCTAACGACTGCTGATCATGTTATTTTCTACGAGCGATCATTTCGGGGCTTTTTCTCACTTTTGTCCTGTCAAAACTACTGTCAACTACACTGACGTAAATTAATATTGCATATTTTGGAACAAAATGTCAATATTTGTGTATTCAAAAGAACAAATGCGCAATTAATACCACATCGATACCATGACAACAGAACAAAGCGAAAAACCATTTACCGGCATTGATGCTAAAGACCTGGAGATACTGGCGCTGCTGCAGCAAAATGCCAAGCTGACCGTAAGGGAGATAGCTGCCAGGGTGCACCTGAGCCCCACGCCCACGCACGACCGTATAAAACGTATGGAGCAGGAAGGAGTGATACTGCAATATGGTGCGCTGGTGGACAATCGTAAGGTAGGGAAGGGCATAATGGTCATCTGCCATGTATCGCTCAAAGACCACAACAAGGCTGCCGCTCAGGCGTTTATTACCGGGGTAACGGAGCTGAAGGAAGTGATAGAGTGTTATAATATATCGGGCGACTTCGATTTTATGCTCAAGATCGTATCCTCATCTATGGAGAGCTTTCATAAGTTCTTTGTCAATGAACTTAGTGAGGTCCCCAACATCGGTCAGACCAAAAGTATCTTTGTGATGGATATTATTAAGCAGACGCATGTGGTTTAATTGTTTGAATCAGAATAGCCAGAATTTTAGAATGGTCATAATTTCTTGTCTTTGTGGCAATGCCCGATGGAAAATGAAAAAGTAATCGGGCATGGGGTAGTTGTAATTGGTTGTTTTTCATGTGTTTGTGTTTTTTGGTCATGCCCGATCGTGCCCGATTTTTTTCTTGTTGGTTGTAATTGTCTGAATCAGAATAGCCAGAATTTTAGAATGGTCAGGATATCCAGTTTTTGCGGCAATGCCCGAAGGAAAAAGAAAAAGTAATCGGGCATGGGGTAGTTGTAATTGGTTGTTTTTCATGTATTTGTGTTTTTTGGTCATGCCCGATCGTGCCCGATTTTTTTCTTGTTGGGTGTAATTGTCTGAATCAGGATGTACAGGATTTTAGAATGGTCAGAATTTCTTGTCTTTGAGGTAATGCCCGATGGAAAATGAAAAAGTAATCGGGCATGTGGTAGTTGTAATTTGTTGTTTTTCATGTGTTTGTGTTATTTGGTCATGCCCGATCGTGCCCGATTTTTTGCTTGTTGGGTGTAATTGTCTGAATCAGGATGTCCAGAATTTTAGAATGGTCATAATTTCTTGTCTTTGAGGTAATGCCCGATGGAAAATGAAAAAGTAATCGGGCATGAGGTAGTTGTAATTGGTTGTTTTTCATGTGGTTGTATTTTTTGGTCATGCCCGATTATGCCCGATTTTTTTCTTGTTGGGTGTAATTGTCTGAATCAGGATGTCCAGAATTTTAGAATGGTCAGAATTTCTTGTCTATGAGGTAATGCCCGATTGAAAATGAAAAAGTAATCGGGCATGGGGTAGTTGTAATTGGTTGTTTTTCATGTGTTTGTGTTTTTTGG
>CANFKE010000028.1 GCA_947447465.1 Chitinophagaceae bacterium
GCCTTTAGAACCTAGCGCCGGACCGATTGGCGGTGCGGGATTAGCCTGGCCGCCTTTTACCTGTAGCTTTACAAAGCCACTGATTTCTTTAGCCATTTTTTAATTTTTGGTGTTAACGAATTGATTTTTTCTCTCTCTCGAAAGATTTACAACTCTTCCAAATGCAAACTTATAATAAGAGCAATATGAGAATTGGAGTGCAAATGTAGGAAAATAAAAAATACAAAACTCAAAAAGATGAAAAATTATTTATGGATGTTCCTCATTTGTGGTTGTCATTCAAAGTTTCCCCACCCCAATGTCATGATGAGCCGCGCCGAACCACGACATGCGCATCCGGCCGGCTCTCTTTGAGAGACCCACCCCATCCCGAACCAACTTAAAACTCAATATCAGTCCATTAACATACCAAGACACCGTCTTTTAAATATTTTTTTCTATTTTTATCTTCCCAATCCCCCAATGAACAAGATATTTTTTATATTACTATTTACTTTATTGCCACTTGCTCATTTATCTGCGCAGGAAAAAGGCAAAGTATCCGTGCATTCCGACCCCAGATTAGCATTGCTCATCAGCAAAAGTAAACCTGTTGAACGTCCCGAACCTCCCAAACTCCCCGTCGTAAAAAAAGAGACCCCTAAAAGATCTGAAGCAAAGATCCCGACTTCAAGAATGGAGGAGGTACGCAAAGAGGCAAGAGAATTTGCAGCCGAACGAAATGCTCCCGCAAAAGCTAAACCTTCTTCCGAAGAATTAAAAGCAATAAAGAGGGCCGGCGTCAGAGGTTCTACTATTGGCACCAACTATCGCGGTGCAGGTTTCAGAGTACAGATATATAATGGCCCTAACAGAAATGAAGCTTTGCGCATAAAAGCAGAATTCATGCGCAACTACCCCGGCATTCAAACTTATTTTTCATTTTCATCACCGCATTATCGGGTTAAAGCCGGTAATTTCCGCCGACGCGAAGATGCTGTAGGCCTCTTTCGCGAAGCTAATGATACTTATAAGCCTTGCATGATCGTCCCCGACATGCTGGGTGCAAACTAACACAATATGATCGATCAGATTCGCGCCAAGGCGCAGCAATATTTCCCCGATGTGCAGGCTATTCGTCATCACATTCACGCTCACCCCGAACTATCGTTTAAAGAATACAATACTTCTGCCTATGTTGCGGCAAAACTCACCGAGTGGGGCATCCCGCACACTACCAGCGTTGCAGATACAGGCATACTGGCCATAATCGAAGGTAAGGACCCCGGCAAAAAATGCATTGCCCTCCGTGCCGAATTAGACGCCCTGCCTATACAGGAAGCGAACGACATTGAATACCGCTCTCAGAACGATGGCATAATGCACGCCTGCGGACACGATGTGCATACCAGTTGCCTGCTGGGCGCTGCTCGTATCTTATTCGATATGCGCCACGAATGGGAAGGAACAATAAAACTCATCATCCAGCCGGGCGAAGAGAAACATCCGGGTGGAGCCAGCTTGATGATAAAGGCAGGCGTACTGGAAGATCCTAAGCCTGAAGCCATTCTGGCACTTCACGTTTACCCTCACCTGCCCGTAGGTCAGGTTGGTTTTCGCGCAGGTCAGTATATGGCCAGCGCCGATGAAGTATATATCACCATTCATGGCAAAGGTGGCCACGCTGCCCTGCCGCACCAGACCATTGATCCTATCGCTATAGCGGCACAGGTAATTACAGGTTTGCAACAGGTCATATCCCGCAAAGGCAATCCCCTCATCCCGTCAGTTCTTACTTTTGGAAGCATTCAAGGTGGCTTTGCCACAAATGTCATTCCCGACAAGGTTGAGATTCTCGGCACCTTCCGCACCATGAACGAAGACTGGCGCTATCAGGCTCATAAATGGATAAAGGATTTTACTGAACAAACTTGCGCTGCTTACGGTGCTACCGCAGATGTCGACATACCCGTTGGCTATCCTTCACTATTCAATGATCCCGAACTGACCGCAAAAGCAATTGGCTGGGCCAATGAATTTATGGGCGAAGAAAATGTACGTCCATTAGATATGCGCATGGCAGGCGAAGACTTCAGCTTCTACACACATCAGGTTCCGGGCTGCTTCTTCCGTATCGGCACCAGCAACAATGGCCAATTCACCGCACCCGTACACAACGCTCATTTTAATATCGATGAAAACGCAATGAAGATCGGCATGGGCATGATGGCCTGGCTGGGATTGAATGCCTTGAAATAAACGCTGACTATTTCATCTATACTATTGCAGTTGAACAGGCTATGCCTTTAGCATAGCCTGTTCAACTGCAACCAAATATCAGTTTAGATTATTTACTCTATTCTGCTCTCATTATCAATAATCCACCACTCCACCCTCATGAATTGCACTCACTCTGCCATTAGTAAACACTAAATACTGCAACTTAGTGTAGTTCCACTTTTCAGTAGTTCCTTTTGCTGTGGTCGACTTTGATGTAACCAATGGCTTTCCCCACGCCAGTTCGCACATTATAGGTGTCATACCCAATAATACTTTACCTTTATTTATAGCCTTGCCATTTACCGGGCCATATTTCTTTAGTATCTCCTTTTGCTCCTTTTTTACTTGCTTATTCAGCGCTACTTTATCCAGCGAATCTGAATAATGCTCCGTAGCCGCCGCCAGCGCATCGATCTCATTTTTTCGCCGTTGCTTTTCGGCTTCCTGTGCTTGCAGATATCCGGCATATTCACTTGCTTCCTTTTGCTTCACCTGCTCCGCAGCATCATGCTTCATATCACTAATACCCCTGTAGAAGACCAATTCTTGCTCATAAAGGCGGCAATTAAATGTCGGATCTGCAAGCTTAATGTCCTGCAGATGACCTTCTGCGGCACGCACATTATAGAACACATCCTGCCCTTCAGTAGTGTACCTGCTCATCTGATCCAGAGACGCTTGCAGATAGCCGATATCGGCAGCCAGCACCCGCTCCTTCACATTACGCTCTGGCACCCTGCTCAGATCTCGTTGATCGTAACGCTGCATCAAAACATAACGATGATCGAAATAAAAAGTATCCAGTCGATAATGAAGTCCATGTACGTAACTGAATTGCGCGTGAACACCAGATACAACAAAAGAGAAGAGTAAAAGAAGAAAAGAAAATTTCATGGTAAGGCTTGTTTTCAGGATCAGTAAAAAGGTACTGCAATGATAATGACAGCTGCTAATAATTAAAAGACCACGGTCAAAAATATTGTCAGCAAAAAAATCATACACTTCAAATACCATACCCTAAATCCTTGACACAAAAACGATTACAATAAGATGTTCACATTTTTGTGAATATCTTTATTTTCCAACACCATTTTCACTCATTAATTTACACCCGATTTGGCTAACCACCTGGTCGTTCTTTGACATATGAACCCTTATTAAACTTCACCAGATCGACTGTCTTGGTGAGCTGCCTTCCTGAGGATCTCGAAAGGCGAGCACGACAGTCTCACGGGACGTATTCGTTTTGAGATGACCAATATGTAACCCTGTTTAGCAACGAGAAAATTGCCACATTTCATTAAAAAAGTGGCAACAACTGGCAAAAAGTGGCAGAAAGTGGCAGAAAGTAGCAATTTGTTAAAACGCTCAAAACCCTTACCTGTAGCACCACTCAGCAAAATACCGGTTAAAAAACTGCCACTTTTATTAAAAATTGCCACTTTTTAGAAACGTACAAATAATGTTGTTCGTAGAGACGCATAATTGCGTCTCCAAAGCGACTGAGCCCAACCACTAGGCAGCACCACCGGTCGAAGCGTCTCGCTTCGTCCTACCCATTGGAAGCGTCTCGCTTCCGTATTAAACTATTTTACAACAACATGATTTACCGACTACCGACCCGCCTTGCAGCACATAACAAAACACACTCCCCTCTTTTCGAAAGAGGGGACAATTTTGCCAACGAAGGTTGGCAAAATCGGGGGTGATAAGCATACATGACAACAGCAGAAACTGTAAATTTATAGGAAACGAAAAAAGATTGTTGGTAACCAATATATAAACCTATTTAGGGACGAGAAAGTGGAAGAAACCGGAAGAAAGTGGAAATTTTTGGAAATTTGTTAAAATGCCCTGAAAACCTTTACTACAAAGCAATACAGCCAAAAACACTAAAACAAAACTTCCGCAAACAAGAAAAAACTTCCACTTCAGTAATTTAACAGGTCTCTGACCCTACACAACAATTGAGTTTGACAATTCCCCATCATTGATGTAGATATACTCACTAAGAAAAAAAAGACCGTCGATCGCTCAACAGTCTATTATTAATTTTATGAAAAAAATCTCAGTAAAACATTAAAGATCAATCTTTCCTCTTTATCGCCTCCAGCATTGCCGCATGTATATGACCATTGGTAGCTAATGTCTCACGTTCGAAAACATTATACGGATCCCCTTCAAAATTGGTAACAACTCCGCCGGCCTCCTGCACAATAAGATAACCTGCTGCTACATCCCATGAACTGAGATTGTATTCCCAGAATCCGTCAAAGCGACCACAGGCGACCCAGCAAAGGTCAAGAGCGGCAGAACCCAAACGGCGGATAGGCAGGCCCTCCATTACAAATCGTTCAAAAACTTTTATCGGATGCTGTTCAGATTCAGGCCACTTATACGGAAAGCCCGTTACCAGGCAAGCCTTTTTAAAATTAGTTTTGGTAGAGACGCTTATGGGCAACCCGTTCAATGTAGCACCCTTGCCTTTTTCGGCAAAGAACATCTCATTCATCATAGGGTTATAGACTGCTCCCAGCAGCAGGTCTTCTTTATATTTGAGTGCTATGCTCACACAACAGATAGGAATACCATGCGCAAAGTTCACAGTGCCATCAATAGGATCAATGATCCATTCATAATCCGATGGCTTCAGTAACTCACCTACCTCCTCACTAATGATGCTGTGATCAGGAAAATGCCTTCTGATGACCTCTATGATCTTGTCTTCCGACATCTGATCGACCTCTGTTACCAAATTGTTGATGCCCTCCTTATTATCTACTTTGAACGTACCGTTAAAGTAGAATTGGATGATCTTCCCGGCTTCAGCTGTTGCTTGCAACAGTACATCTTTCATATCAGGCATGCGTTACAATTTTATTTCTTTACCCAAATAATAATCTATCACCTTTAGCTTGAAGATAAGATCATACTTAGCGATCACCATATTAGACGCAGCATTGAATTGCGTTGTCTGCGTCACCAGCAGATCTACTGTACTTGTCAGGCCAAGGTCATACCGCTTTCTGGCAAACTCCAGTGCACGTGTAGCAGCATCATTAGCCCTTCTGGCAGCATTGTATTTCTGTATCGAATTTACAGCATTGTTATGCGCTTTATATACGTTCTGTCTCAGCGTCTGCTCTGCATTGAATTCATTCAGTCGCTGCGACTCCAGATTTACTTTAGCCTGCTTTATGCCATACTGCGTCTGCCATCCATTAAATATAGGGATATTAAGGTTAAGAAATACCGAGTGGCGCAAATTGTTGTCGAACTGGGTAGAGAACGGGATACCGGCACTGCTGGTAGTAAATGAAGGCTGATAAACATCATAGGTACGCTTATTGATACTATCCACAGCAAATCCTATCACCTGATAGCCGCTGGGAGTATATGTGTAGCTCTGGTAATTGCTGGCATAGTTGGTACCAAGCTGGTAACCGGCAGACAATTGCGGATACATTCCGCCTCTGGCTGCCGAAAGCCCTTTCTCTGCCGCTCTTACCCTTAACTTACTACCCTTTACCGAACCAAAATGATCTCTGGCCTTTTCATAAATATCTCCCGGTTGCATACCAGATACTGCCAATTGCCCTTCTACTTCAGCATCAGGCACTTCTATCGTAAATGGTGCGCCAAAATCTAGGTTGAGCAATGCTTTCAGGTCCAGTATGGCAGAATTATAGCTGGCTATTGAATTAATAAGATTAGAACTATCTGTAGCAAGTTGTGACTCAAGCTGTGCAACATTCAATTCAGGTAAGCGACCGGCAGTAGCAAATGATTTGGTCTGCGATAATTGCGCTATTGAAACTTCTACCTGATTCTTACTGATGTTGATCTGCTCTTTTGCTAACAATGCAACAAGAAATGCATTGGCTACATTCAGAGATACATCGTCCTTCAATTGGTCAAGGTCTGCTTTAGATGCTTCGAGCGCAAACTTGTTCTTGGCAATATTATTACGCACCTGCAACCCGCCAAACAATAAGGCACTCACCGTTCCCGATGCACTCAGTGAATTATAGCTACCTTCCACAAACTGGTTGGTGGTAGGGTTGATAGAACGACCAAAGCTCTTACCATAAGACCCTGAAGCACTGACCGCCGGTATTTGCGACAACTGGCTTTGCAACAAAGTATAGCGGGCCAGTCGGGCATTCAGCGAATCCTGTTTAATAGATATGTTGTGCGATATAGCATATTGCACACATCGCTGCAGGCTCCATACATTGTCTTGTTGCGCCTGAGCCTGTAGGTGCAGCAATAAGAAAACAACCAGTAATGCCTTGAACGATCGCATAGAACAAAAGTAAACGAAAATAAAGCCTGATACAAACACCCGACCGATATTTTAAAATTAAGAATAATGTACAGCATAACAATACTCCCTCCTGCCTTAAGCTTATATTTGAAGTGAAGTAACGTCATGAAAAAGATAAAACTAAAAGACTTAGACACCAGAGCACCTCAGCATTTGGATAAACAGCAGACAAAAGATGAACTGGCCAAAACACTGGAACGCCTCAGCGACCTGCAAAATCTGCTATATGCCGAAAGCAAACACAGTGTACTCATCATCATTCAGGGAATGGATGCCAGTGGAAAAGATGGACTTACCCGAGATGTATTCACCAGCATGAATCCGCAGGGTGTAAATGTATATTCTTTTAAAGAACCCACTCAAAACGAACTGGCGCACGACTTCCTTTGGCGGGTTCACCAAAATGCACCCGCAAAAGGTATGATTCAGATATTCAACAGGTCCCATTACGAAGATGTGCTCATCACCAGAGTACATGGCATGACCGACAACAGCACTGCCAAACAAAGAATGGAAGCCATTAACGATTTTGAACGACTGCTCACCCGTCACAATGACACCCACATTCTTAAGTTCTATCTGCATATATCTCCCGACGAGCAAAAGCAGAGATTGGAAGAAAGATTAAGCGACCCCTCTAAAATGTGGAAGTACAACGCCAATGATTTTAAGGAAGCTAAGCTATGGGACCAGTACATGGCCTACTATGAAGAGATATTTGAAAAATGTAACGAGATCCCCTGGGAGATTATTCCTGCCGATCAAAACTGGTACAAGTCGTATTTGGTAGCAAAAAAACTGGAGGAACTATTGAAAAGTTTAAAAATGAAATTCCCGGGAATGAAAAAATGACCTTAATGCATTAAATTTCCGCAATTATTAATGTCCCCATGGCAAAGTATCTCTTTATTATTTTCATGGCAGTAATGTGCAGTGGCTTTAACCTTTGTGAGAAAAAGGTAAAGGTAGATGGCAAGGTCAACCGCATATACATATACCCCGATTGCGATGACACTTCCTGCTATCTGAAACAGCGGTTTCAGGCCAATCACGTTGTTGAATATCTGTATATCAACAGCAGGCTGCAATATAAAAGGATACTTGACAAGACAGAGTCATGGATAGTCAATGAATACACCTATGATGCGAATGGCAAACATGAGATACACATCAATGATACTTTTGCCACCAATATTCCTGACAAGATCTTTACAATAAATGACTCCTGTACCCTCAACATTGAATACTATAACGATGGCGGATACCATATATGTACATATGGCTATAACAGGAAAAAGGAATGCCTGCATCCCGATGCATATGCCTCTACAATTGTATTTGAACGGGCCTATGCAGGTAAAATGATGGGACAACTTCAGGTGATATGTGATACTAACTCAGTGACAGATGCATTTACCAATGAAGAGCTGGTGAAGATCGTACATAGAGAACGCCAGACCGGCCTGTGGCACACCTACAATGCCAATGACTTCATCATCGACAGCACTACTTATAATCCACTCAAATAGAGATACTAACCCTTAATAAGAAAATAGATCAATCCTATGGCCGCAGCGGTCATCAAGAGCAATGTGATAACTCCCAGTATATTCGAAAGTCTGCTATTGGTGTGCTTTCCCATTATCTCTTTATTGTTACCAATGTGAAGAATGATGGCGATCAATACCGGTGCTGTAAGCCCGTAAGATATAGCAGTATATAACAGTGCCTTTATCGGACTCACCCCTAAAAAATCAAGCGATAACCCCACAATAAGCGAAATGATTATAGATATATAAAAGGGCTTGGCTTCAGCAAACTTCTTGTCCAGCCCGGCCTGCCAACCAAAGGTCTCGGCAAGCATATATGATTGAGAACCTGCAAGAACCGGTATAGCCAGCAACCCTGTACCCAATACACCACTGGCAAAGATCAGATAGGTCAGTTTACCGGCCAATGGCTCCAATGCCTTAGCAGCTTCATCAACCGTATCAATGTGCCTCACACCCGCAGGAAACAACACACTTCCTGCGGTGAGAATGATGAAGAACATCACCACATTAGATAAAAACATACCGGCATTTACATCCACCTTCATATCCTCCAGTATCACATTGTTCACTACAACTTTCTTTTTATGTTGCATCCCTTCCGCCTCCATTGTTGCCTGCCAGAAAAACAGATACGGCGAAATAGTAGTACCAAGAATACCCACTATAATGGCCAAAAAATCTTTATTGAATTGCAATGTTGGTATAAAAGTATTCTTAGCTATCTGAAGCCAGTCTTGCTTTACCATGAATGGCACAAGAAAATACAACAAGAGCGACAGACATAACCACTTCAGTATGCGGGCTATCTTCTCATAAGAGAAGTTAATGATCACGAACATCAGAATAGCTGTAATGGAAATGCAGAATACAAATACAGGCACCTGTGGAAATACCATATTGGCAACAGCACCCATACCCTGTATATCAGCTCCTATATTCAGCGTTATTGCCGGAAAGCTGAACAATAACATTGTATATAGTAAGGGTTTAGAATAATGCTTCTTCAGCGTTACAGTTAACCCCTGCGATGTAACGATGCCTATTCGGGCACACATACCCTGTACTGCGGCCATTAATGGAAATGTGAGCAAGGATGTCCACAATGTTGACAGCCCGAATTGCGCACCCGCCTGAGAATAGGTAGCTATTCCGGAGGGGTCATCATCGCTGGCTCCGGTAATAAGTCCGGGTCCAAGTATCTTAATTGCTTTTTTTACTTTTTTAAAAAATCCCCCGCTCACCTAATAATATATTGAACCTTATGAATATCAGTTACCGTATGTAAAATACCGCGCCACTGAAGTTACAAAAATATTACCTGCACCATCATTATGTTATTGTACATACACCTCATCGCAAGCTATCATAGGCTTTTTAGTAGCACTGAAACGCCATACCGGAAGTGCACTCTGGTTAGTTGCTGTAACCTTAATATACCTGGCTGTTGTATTGCATTTAGCCGCAAAAAGTTTTACAGCTACATCAAAATGCTCACCATTAGCGGGAGGAGTTATTTCATCAAAAGGACGGTATTTAACACCATCATCAGATACTTCTATTTTTATCTTTTCGGGCAGGAATATCCAGTGACGAGGATCATCAAGAAAGTGCATTTTGATGGCCTTTATGCTCTGCGCCTTTCCCATATCTATGGTAGCTATCATAGGCACACCATAGAAGCACAGCCAATTGTAGCTGAAGTCGCTATAACCGGGATTACCGTCCACCAAGGTCCTGTTTCCCTTAGCCGGATAATCTTCTGCAAAAGGATATTGCAACGTAACCGTAGTCCCGACAGCCTTTGTAGGGGTGACCCCGGCCTTTAATATATCAGCCCAATCAGCTGCATATTTATCAGGGCTCATTCCGCCTTCTGACAATTCTGTCACACCTGCTTTCTTACAATTATCAATAAATGCGCGCAAGTGTTTGGGATCTCTGAATTTACCCTTAGGGACCCATTCACCATTATTCTCTTTCTCGAAGATACCGTGCTTCTCAATTCCATAAAATTTTGCCTGTTGCAACACAGTATATTCCAGCGACAATCTTGCTTTCATTACCCTGTCTTGCAGTGTTGGGTTGGTCTCTACCTCACCCTCAGCTAAATCGAATATCCGACCATACTGCTCGATAAGATCCGGAGTGAGGTAAGATCTCCATTCATTAACAGGGTTGCCGTAAATATCTAATTTGCGATGAGATGCCAACATTTTTTCCTGCAAGATGTTGATGTATGCGAGCAGGTTCTTACTAGCTTTCGGACCATAGTAACACGTCATGAAATCAGCAGTAAGCTTGTTGACATCGGCTTTACTGTCCGCCATCAGTTTAGCTTCCAGGTAACTTCTTAATTCAGCCCATTCACCATAAGTATCCCCGCTACCTTGCGCAAATATACCCTTCACACCATTGTCCTTCATATACTGTATGTTAGGCTTCAAAGTATGAAGATTTGGAAATGGAGCGAGGTAATTAGTGAATTGAGTGATGTAATCCCACACAAAAATATTGGTAGTAAGTGCGCCCCATGCTTTCAGGTCAGCTCTGAATTGAGCTGCACTACCTTCCTTTGATAAAGGCTTATCTCTGTATGCTTCAATGTTACTTAGAAAGATATAGACATTAGCTGCCGGCTTTAAGTTCTTTGGTGCTTTATGGGTATAGGCATAAGCAAGTGTAGTGATCTTTTTATCGGGAAAGTTGCCCGCTACCCTATTTACAAACCTGATCAATGAGCCTGCCGGCGTACCTTGTTCATTATCTATCGCCTTGCATTTATCGCATTCACAATTACCGATATCATCGTTCTGACTAACTGACCAATAGATAGCATCCGGATTATCCGAGATCCTCTTCTTCAGGTCAGCCACTACAATTTTATAGACCTCTTCGTTACCCAAACATAACTGCGATGGTTGACGGACGCCCTTTACCAAAGCATAATATTCAGGATGAGATCTAAAATAAGATTGCGGTGGTACCAGCTTATTATAGGAATGTCCCCAAAGTCCCCACAGATCTTCGAACTTCTGTAGTCTGTTCCATTCCAAATATTCAGCATCGGCAGAAGCCGGGTAATAACACTCCCGATATTCAAACTGGGGTTTTACCTCGTCATGTAATACCGGTATTTTTATTGTTGATGTTGATGGTACAAAAGCCGGTGCATTACTTAACTTCTTACAACCCATATAATTTTCGAGCAGGGCATAAACACCATAGATAAGCCCTTTACCACTTCCCCCCAATATAATGAGATCCTTACCTTTTGTCTCAAGCAGATATGCTTCCGCAGGTAATTTTCCGGGGTGCGTTCTATCGCCCTTTACTGTATGCCCCAGATATAAAGCAGCATTGCCGGCATTCGCGTCTCCACGAACAACCGGCAATTGAGCTCCTGATAATTGTTGGATATAATTCTGTAACACCTTTGCCGATCTCTGTTCTAAAGCAGATGGTTCGGCGGGTATAACTATCTTGTATTCAGATACTTTATTATTGACCAATACTATTTCCTGAGAACGAGAGCCGCAGGAGTTGAGTATCAGAAGTATGATAAAGTATCCGCACAGCCATTTTCTGTTCATAGTATCTTAATTAAAACCTCCTCAGCAATTGCAGGTAGAAGTCGTACTGGTTATGATATGTAGCATCAGCTGTCTTTACATTATTCACAAAGACCGCATCGGTATACTTTTGGTTATACCATGAGAAGTACATTCCAATTGTTGTTCTGTACTTTATCTGTTTGGTATATCCTGCACCGCAACTTACAGTAGGATAAGACAAAAGCTGTGCCAATGCATAGTTACGACTAAAATCATCAGGCGCAGTACCATATCCTGCTATTGCAGAGAACCAGTCGCCATGGGTGATCGGGTTCATGTAATAACGTGCACTCAAAATTACAGAATAATAATTTGGCTTAGTGGTTGCCGCACTTGCCAGACTAGCAGCAGACAAGTTAGTGTTCAGGTTGATATAGTAACCTCTCAGATTAAAATAGAAGTCTTTATACTCTTTAGCTACAGAAGCAAGGAAAGACAAAGTAGTACCGCTATCCGCCTTCAGGTAACGAACACCCAATTCACCATCATAACCATGCTTGAAGCTATGGAAAATAGAGTAGCCTAATTTGAACTGCGGGAATATGATACCGTTAGGCGAGTAAGAGGCCAGACCATAAGAATACCACTTTGGCGTATGATTGTAGATGGCATCTGCTTCAAATTGGAAACCTGTTCCATTCTGACGTCCTGCATAGTTGATACGCCCTGTTATTGATCCACGCTTTATTCTTCTGGTGTATTGAACAGTTGCTATGTGATTGATAGAAGGCGCATAGTCGAACTTAGACCTAAGATATGCAACACCCCACTGGTTACGCAACCTGCGACTGAACAGATAGTTAGCATAATCCTGATACTTAGGATCAAGGTTAACCATTTTATTCAACGTATCTGCAGTTAACCAAGCATCTTCCCATTTCTGCTGATTTTCATAGATAACTGCTCTTTTGAGCAAGAAGAAAGGCTTATCGGGATATGCACGACGACCACGGGCAATCAGCGACAAAGCTGTATCGTACTGCTTCTGATCATTGAGAATATTGATAGCGTAAAATAGAGTGTTTGAATCAATCGGCGATGCTTCCAACGCTTTGTAGTATTCTCCTAATGCACTATCTGCCATACCCGAGGCCATATATTGACGGCCCGAGCCTTGTAACTGATCTATATAAGCATCGCGGAAACGAATATTATAAGGGAACTGACCATGCAGTGCACCGGAGATGGCATAAGCCTCCTGATATTTGTGCGCATCGCTATAGATAGCGGCTTTCTTGAACAACAGATCTTTTGAATCCGGATAATAATGCAACGCCTGATCTGCATATACAATAGCTGAGTCGTACTGTTTGAAAGCAGTCTCAATATTGATAATGTAATTCAAGGCATCCAGATTATCGGGTTGCTTATCCAACACTTCCTGCAATATTGTCTTTGTACTTGAGTAATCATCATATGCTAAAGATTGACGACCTGCAGCTAAAGACTGCTCCACAAAGCTATTGAGGTAATGGCGCTTATCAGGATAACGCTGAAGGAGATCTTTAGAGATCTGTGCAGCTTCAGCATAGTGCTGATAACTTTCCAAAACACCCGCCTTCTTATATAAAAGACCTTCATCGCCCGGATAATAAGTCAATGCATCATCTATTACCCTTAATGCGTCGTCATATCTCTTCTGTTGAGAATAAGCATTCACCATCATTGATGTTGCCTGCTTGTCAGAATGATCGTATTGTAATACAGTTTTAAGATCGCTGATGGCACTATCATACTCCTGCTCAGCAATGTATGCTTTAGCGCTCTGCGTTCTGAGTTCAATGAAATTAGCTTTATTATCAGGAGTAGGATTTTGCCTATACACACCCTCTGCTAATTTTGAAGCCAGTCCATAGCTTTTCAGATTAGTAAGTATGCCCATTTTTTTCACGGTAAGATCCTTATCGCCGGGATATTTCTTTAACCCAACATTAACCCAATTCAAGGCATCCTCTGACAATCCGCGACTATTCGCAATATTTACCACATAGTTCAAGGCATCGCGGTTACCCGGTTCCTTTTCCAAAACACCCTGAAACTGCAAGTATGGATCGGTATTCATGTAATATCTACCAGCCTGCATACGCATATATGGTCCGAGCTTACGCACCTCAGGGTCATTAGGATATAATTTTTCAAGATTCTGAATAACCTCTATCGCATCTACATAACGATACATAGCTTCCAGGATACCTACCTTCTTCATCATAAATTCATAGGAACTGGGAGAAGCCTGAAGAGCGCGATTGGTGAATGCTAATGAACTAACATAGTTACCTGAACGCACATCGAGATTATAAACAGCTTGAATAGCCTCTTTATTCAATGGATCTTGCTCCAATACGGCCTCATAAGAACGCTTAGCAATATCGATATAACCCTTGTGCGAATACTGGCGGGCCAATGTCAACTTATACTCAAGATAAACGGTACGAATGAAAGGATCTCCTGAATACTTATCAAACAGATAATCTGCAAGTTTATTACTCTCTATCCAGTTACCTTCTTTATTATAAACGTCCAGTTTTTTCAACAAGATATCACGGTCATTAGGGAAATATTTCAACCCAAGATCAGCATACTCAATTGCCTGCACATAGTTACACGCTATCGACTCCATATTGATGAGATAGATATATGCATCGCGGTATTTAGGATTTTTTTCAATCACCCTATTCAATTCCAAACGAGCACTATCCACCTTACCTGCGAGTGAGTATGCACGCCCGAGCAACAAATGGATATCCATATTCTTAGGAGAGATGTCCAATGCTTTGTTACACATGTTAATTGCCTTCTGATAGTGCTTCAACTCTATCTCCCTCTTCGCATCCTGATACAAATTATCCGACGATTCGAATTTCTTGAGCCATTGTGCATTTGTGTACAGACACAAAAGCATTAACGCAAGCGTAAGCTTCGAGATTCTCTTCAACATATTGTTCAATTTAATACTAGTTAGTTGTGTTCTTTGAAATTTTAACGTTCCACATAAACAATAATAGCGACACAAGATAAAGCATTATTCAATAATGTTAATAACCTGTGATAAACTTTTTTTATTTAGTTACATGTTTTTTGTCATAATAATAAGTTTTTCAGCAGCTATAAGTGGCTACTAAATAATCATAAAAAGAGTCAAAAAAATCAATGTAATACAATACAGGAAAGGATCTAGCTATTTTAGTAGTTTTATAAATCCTTCAATCTGAATCTTAAAAATTACCGGTAGCAATACGTAAAAAAAATCACAAACACTTAATGTGCAATAATATGTGTAAGGCTTGTTAGTAAATATATTTAAGTGTGGATAATGTGTTAATTGCCATTTTTGATAAATTTGGCAGAGCACAGCCCCTTTTGTGACAGGTTAGGATTTGCCACGATCACAGTATCGTTGAACAGCATATCAGTGTATAAACTTGGTGCTTGTAACATCATTCTTGGCGAGAAAGAGAATGACTACGAGCAAATGGATTACTACCATTTGACAATAATAAAATTGTGTTGGCCAATACTGTGAATAAATCACAGACATTGGGTAGTTATGACTAAATGTAAAAAGAGGAACCATTTCGGGTTCCTCTTTGCAAAATATTATATGAGTTGCTTGTTATGCAGGTTTAACCTCAGGAGCAGGTTCTTTTTCTTTCTTCTTTTTAGGCTGTCCACCACCGAAGCCCTGACGCTGCATGTTACCCCAAACGTGTTTACGACCTGTAACAAAGTTGAAATAACCTTTGAGTGCAAAGAATAGGATAAGCGGGTGATAAAGAAATGGCTCGAGGAAGGCCATCAGACAAAGCCCGATCACTTCTCCCCATGTTTTGTAGTACTTGAAGCTGAGCTGATCCCAGAGCAATGCCAATGTAGTGATCATTACTGAGAAGGTATAAACGAATACGATCAGAATGATAGCAAATGGCCAGTTGATCTGTCCGGTGATAATAAGATAAATATAGAACAGAATACCTCCGAATTCAACCAATGGTGCCAAAAGTTCAAAGAAGAAGTTATAAGTAAACACGATCACTCCCAATCTTCCGAAGCGAGGATTGAACAATATTTTGCGGTGAATGCTCATGATCTGAGCCAGACCACGTGCCCAGCGAGAACGTTGGCGACCAAATACCTTAAGCGTAGTAGGCCCTTCAGTCCAACAAAGAGTCAGTGGTACATATTTTACCGCATAACGCTTATTGTTAGACTTCATGTATGAGCACATCCTAGTAATAAGATCCATGTCCTCACCAAATGATTTTGAATCATACCCACCAGCTTTTACAGATATCTCTGTATCGAACATACCCAGACCACCCGATACATTGGGCACTGAGTTGATAAGATCCCAACCCATTTTACCCAACACGAAGGCTCGGATATATTCCATTTCCTGGAAGCGAGGTAAAAACCTGCGTGGCGGCCTTGCACGAATCAACAACCCCTCATCTACATCGCATGAATTTACCATGCGCAAAGTAGCACCTGAGGCAATAACTCTTTTCGTATTATCCTCACCTGTTTTGGACGAAACCTCTGTAGGCTGGTCCATAAATGGCTTAATTAGTTTTGTAAGTGTATCCTTATCAAGAATACAATCCACGTCCGTACAAAGGTAGTAGTCGTATTTTGCAAGATTTATACCTGCGTTAGAGCCGTCAGCTTTACTCTTACCATTCACCTTATCAATTACAATAAGTTTATCGTAAGCGGTATTGGTAGATTTGAAAATACGCTTGATAGGCATACAGTTGAGTTTTTCGCGAAATGCATACTCAACATGTACTAACTGGAACTCTTCTATTAGTTTTTCAAGAGTATCATCTGTACTACCGTCATTGATAATAATGACTTCAAACTTAGGATAGTTGAAAGTAAGTAAGGAACGTACGTTCTGAATGATAGTAACCCCCTCATTGAATGCAGGCGCAACAACAGAGATGCCCGGTGCTAATGGTGATTCCAAAATGATACCATAATCAACAGAAGCGTTCTTCTTGAGATATCTGCGGATAGAAATGAGCGACATTATTGCCAGGATGGCATAAACAGCCAGCAGAGTAGTACCGTAAATGAATACAACTGTTTGATAGAAAGTGCCGAGACTTTCTAAAAAACTGCTATTAATTATCCAATTCCTTATTGCCTGCATAATTTCAAATATGTTAGTGTTCAGTTTCTTAGTTAACAGATATAAAATCTATCTGACCAATCACCTCACTATTACTTTAACCCTTTACCGGAGAATGTGTTATCCAACGTAACTCCGGGAACTTATATTTATACTCGTAACAATTATATTACTTGATCAAAGGATTCTGACAATGCTTGATAATGAGCTTTGCTTCATCTTCGGCAGTATTCATAATCTCTTCAACCATTGCTCTTGAAATAGGTGTATTGTGCTTAATAAGTGATCTGGCAGCATGCATCCTGATATCAAAGTTGTAGGAATACAGAAACTCTGTTTTCAAAAAATCCAAATGCTTACCCGATGATATACGACCCAGGGCCTTCAGTATCTCTAACTGACAATTGAGTGGCTGAGTGTTGTATATTTCTATTAATTTGGATTCCGCTATTTCAGCAGATAGTTTACCCAGACAGTTGATAGCATCTGCACGGAAATAGTGGTCTTTGTTATTGAGGAGTCCCATAACCGCGGGAATTGCAGGTTGCTGATCGTAATGAGCGATCAATTTGAGACAAAAAGAAACGATACTCTTATTTTCCGAATAGCTAACCCACCTTGAGAAGTTGGGAATAGGAATATCTTTATTCGTAGTAATGATCTTGAACAATTCCAACTGATCCCAAGGAAGAATAGGTTCGGTGGCAATATCAAAGAATTTGAAAGGCTCATTTTTACTCAACTGTACGTAGGCATTACGAGCTGCGGCTCTCAGTTCAGGTTTCTGACTGTTAGTAAGTGGCAGAATAGTTACGTCGGAAACGCTGATGTCCATTCTGGTGAGTTCCGTAAGCGCCTTTATCTGTATTTCCCAATGAAGGTTTTTGAGCTTATCCTCTGCCTCTTTGAGCAGACCCATATCGAGATATAACTTTCTGAGCAATTCCCCTACCTCACCTCTGAAATTTCTGCGATACTGAATGAGAATATCAATGATGGCCTGACGAACCCATTTATGTTTAAAAGCAGGATCATTGAGCGCAGCACTATCGAATTCGATATCGTCAACAGGTATCTTCTCCAGATTTTCATTGAGCAGTACCTGCTCGGTGATCATTGTTTCGATCTTGGGGCTGATGAAGGCAAGACGTTTTTCCTGTACATATGACTGCCAGCGCTTATACATGATAACACTGTATGCAGTAATTGTAGCAATGACCGCAATATAAATGAATATAATAGCGATCTCAATAAATAAAGGGAGATAGACAAACTGCTCGTAGGCAGATGTAATCAATCCAACAAGGCTACTAAACATTTACACGTGTTGTTTTTTTCGTTACCAACTTTGGATTACTTGTTCTTCTATCCAATAAAGACTTTACTCTC
Source organism: Chitinophagaceae bacterium (assembly GCA_947447465.1). Lineage (GTDB taxonomy): Bacteria > Bacteroidota > Bacteroidia > Chitinophagales > Chitinophagaceae > Flavipsychrobacter. Next base: position 18,271 of record CANFKE010000028.1, read on the forward strand.
ATTAACAATTCCTCTGCCTTGATCGGCTTTTTCAGATAATCATCAGCACCTAATCTGAACGCCTCGGTGATGGTCTCTTCATTACCAACAGATGAACACACTATGATACTTACATGTCGCTTAGAGATATCGTTACGGATCTTACTTACTACTTCCAACCCATTGGCATAAGGCATCATGAGGTCAGTGACCACTACGTCGTATTCTTCAGTATCTAGCTTTTCGAATGCTTCCTTACCGTCTTTAGCCGTAATAAGATTATAACCTGATTTGGCTAATATGCTTCTGATAGCCAGTAACATAATGCTATCATCTTCAATTATGAGAATGTTGGCAGCAAAAGGTGCTGAATTGACTTTTGCTGCTCCATCAATTGCTCCAATCTTGCTCTTTTCAGGCTGTTTGTCTTCTTTAGTGGTTGTTGTTACAACAACCGCCGGAGCACTAACATCGCCATTATTTTTTTTCTTTTTTAACCAGCTAAACACAAGCAACGCAATTATAATGTGGGAACAATAATAGAACTACCTTGATACCACCCCGGGGCATTATCAAACAGATCTGAGCATAAAGAAAGAGAATTCCGTCCTTCGGGCATGGGTACTTCTATTTTTTCTTGGTCACCAACTTTTGATTGTTTGACCTGCTATCCAATAATTTTTTGATCCTGATGAGCAATTCACCGGCCATAATAGGTTTTTTCAGATAATCATCAGCTCCCAACCTAAAGGCCTCAGTGATGGTTTCCTCATTACCTACAGATGATACTACAATGATACTTACATGCCTTTTAGTAGAATCACTCCTCAATCTGCTCACTACTTCAAGTCCATTGGCATATGGCATCATCAGATCGGTAACTACAACATCATACGATTCATTATCTAATTTCTCAAAAGCCTCCTTACCATCCTTAGCTGTAATCACCTCATAGCCAGACTTAGTCAGGATATTCCTTATGGCTTTGAGCATTATATCATCATCTTCAATTATAAGTATGGTAGCCATGGAATTTTGTCCCTTTTTTGCAATAATTATTACAGCGGATGCTGTAAAGCAACACCGCTATAAGTAAAATTTATATTTCAAAGCTAATGCTTTCAAATCAAATAAAAAACAGCACAGCACACAATATGAAAATACTGTTTAATATCTACACACAAAAATATGACAAATAAGCCGCCTTGCAAAAAGCTGAAGGTAAATAGGGAGTTGATTAACAACTCAATAAGACCAGAATAACTAACTATTAAGAGTTGGACAAATTTAACGGAAGCGAAACATAGAAAGTAGTTCCTCTACCTTCTTCACTTTCGAACCAAATATCACCGTCGTGAGCACGAACAACCTGTTGGGAAATGGACAATCCGATACCATGCGGTTTTTCACCACCGGTACCATAAGTCTTACTTTCAGTAAACATATCAAATATGTGTTGTCTGTTTTTTTCAGGAATTCCTACACCAGTATCATTAACAGAAATAACTACATTTCCCCCCACCTTACTGACCTTTACTGCAATGGTGGCGTTTTCATAACTGAACTTGATGGCATTGCCGATAAGATTATTAAGAACCCTCCATACCTTCTCTTTATGAACGAATGCTGAGATGTCATTGTTATAAGATGTAACAGAAATTCGCTGATTTTTGATATGCGCTTTAGCATTGAGCAGCTCAACACAATTATTGACTAGTTTATTGATATCTACCCTTTCTTTGTGCATGTTACCGGGAGCTATGGTATCCGCAGCTTCCAGAATGTCTTTACTAAGATTCAATGAATTATTACATGCTTCGTAGATCAATCTGAGCATTTCCTTTTCCTCTTCAGATCGTTGAGTGGAATCGTTGAGCAGAATATCGGTCAGTGCAGAAATAGCAGAAATCGGGCTCATGACATCGTGAGCCACGGACCTGAGAATACGCGACTTGTCCTTATCCCTTAATTCAACCTCTTTTAAAGCTAATTCCAACTGCTGTTGCTTTTCGTTTACTTTTTCATTGAGCAAGGTCAGCGAGCGCATATCTTTACTAATGCGGGAAGAATACCTGAGCACCAGGAAAATGATAATTACAGACATGGCAATGACTACCGTAGCTGCAATAAGCCACATTTCATCCTGCTTTTTGTTTTTTTGGAGTAATGAAATCTGGTATTGTCTTTCCTGATTTTTGAGTTTTCCCTCGATATCAGAACTCATCAGCGCCTTATTTTGCTGTATAATACTGTCATTTTTGACCAAGTATGCGCTCATAAAGCGGTAAGCCTTTACGGAATCACCCAATTGCTCATAATATTTTGCAGAAAGTCTATTCCACTGCATCTCTACATATAAACCGGGAATGGAATCTAATTCTGCCCTGATATCTGTAAGTAATTGTCTGAGATCGGTGAATTGCTTTGTTGACAAATAGATATCAGCCAGCTTCAATTGACTGAGCACTGCATCTGAATTGGTGTAATCCTTTTGCAGATTGACTCTGATACTATTCTTTAGCAGCGTTTTTGCGGAATCGAAATTACCGGCTGCAACATATACATCTGCTAAATTTCCCCAAACTACAGCTTCAGCACTTTCAAAAGCTTTAGCCGGCTTTCCGGGGTAATTGCGTTTATTATCATCAATAAACTTCAATGCCTTATTATAATATACAACGGCACTATCTACAATATTTGCCTTGCCGTACGATAAGCCAATATCATCCAGCAATTCCTGCTTCAGATAAAAGTTGGAAAAATCGGGATTGCAAAACAGGGCTTCATTGTAAGATTGTTTAAAGTATTGCACCGCATCGAGGTATTTCTGCTGCCTGTATAGCACAATACCCAGACTATGATTATAAATGGTGAAAGAGCAAGAATCCACATTATTTTGTGCTAATGATTTTGCCTTGTAATAATAATCGTAAGCCTCACTATACAACCCCTTGGCCATCAAAGCATCGGCTTTGAGGTTATAGATCTCCATAAACATCTTCTGATTTTTATTCAGTCCATGCTTTTCTAAAATGGCGATCATGGAGTCAGCAAGGTCTATGCTCTTGTCAAAATAGCCAAGATCCATATAGAGAATGTTACAATAAGTAACATATTTCATTTCCTCCGCAAGCGATAATTTCCCTTCATTGCCGTGAACGTATGTTATGTATTCTGCAGCTTTGACTTTGAATCCTGAATCATGCATCCTATCTGCGTGTGCCACAGCAGAGTCCATAGAAATATTGATCACCTTTAGACTATTATCAGAGAGATGGCACGATGAAAGAAAAAACAGAAGGAAACAAAAAGAAATCAGCGTTTTCGACACAAATGAAAAAGAAGAATGTTGTTGCAAATATACCCTTACAAACCATTTAAAACAATACTAATATTTGGATATACTTGAAAGCTACATAGACCATTCGTATATATAAAATAAATATTAACCAACAAATGATGTTATAGCTAAAAAAAATTATCTTTATGGCTCTGTGTAACAGAACAAAAAAATTAAAACGTCATCAAACCAACCATTTGGTGGTTTTATGCTGTTTTAATATGGAGTATCAATAATGAACTGATCATTGCCATATATATTGGAATATGAAAAAAATATTACCGCAAATAATGCGTAATCTGCTGTTGTGCTTTGCATTGCTATTATTGAGTATTGGTGCTAAAGCCAATCACCTAGTAGGAGCCGACCTATATTATACATGGGTAACAGGTAATCAATATAAAGTGACGGTTATTTTATATGGCGACTGCGGATCAGCATCATCTACTACCGCATTCGCAGGACTATCTACCTCTGTTCCGAGGGTATGTGTATATGATGGCACAACTAATGTTGCCACTCTTGCGCTAGCCATTCAGGCACCTACAAACGGCATTGAGATCACTCCGGTATGCCCTTCAGATACTGCGAATACTCAGTGCCATATTGTGACCTCTACGACTCCGGGTATCAAAAAGTTCGTATACACGGCTATGTACACCGTACCTTACTTATCTGCTAACTGGAAATTTATATTCAACGGCTACCTAGGGGGATCATTCATTGCAGGTAGAGCAACTTCATTAACTAATATTTCGAGCACACCGGTTACCTACATACAACTGGAAGCTACGTTGAATAATCTTGGATCAATTACTAATTCCAATCCGATACTTACGATATTGCCTGTGCCATTCTTCTGTCAGGCAGGTAACGACACCTATAACCCCGGTGCGGTAGATGCAGATGGAGACAGTCTTTCTTTTGCGCTTGTTCCTGCAGTAAATGGATCTGCTGCGGGCTGTTCGCTAGGGTCGGGGCCGGTGACCTATCTTACAACCTATCCATATTCCGGTACAAATCCGTTACATACCTTCTCAGGGGCAGTAGGTTTTGATGCGTTGACGGGGCAAATATCTTTTGTACCTGATATCACCCAGCGTTCGGTGGTAGTTTATACCATCAATGAATACAGAGGAAACGTACTTATCGGCAGCATGCAACGAGAAATGTCATTTACTGTAATTACCTGTCCGACACCGACACCAACAGGAGGAATGACATCTGCCACAAATGGAACACTTGACGATACATCTCACTTCCATATTTGTGCAGAAACTGGGCCTTTTGCGATTACATTGAATTCAAGCGGCGCAACCCCTCTTACCAATGTCACTGTTACAAATACCGGACTTCCACCGGGAGCAGTATTCTCAGTTGCAGGGAACGGCACACCTAATCCTGTCACTACCATTTCATGGACATCAAACGGCGTAACCCCCGGTACTTATACGTTCTACGTAACATTCACAGACGATGCGTGCCCGCTACAGGGAACTCAAACCCGAGCATTTACTATCAACATATATCCAATACCTACTCTGGCCTATACGGTAATACGACCAAAAAGTTGCGCAGGTGACGCGATCGTGTCCATATCACCCGGAGGCTTGGGCAGTCCGTGGTCTGTAATGGTTTTGGATGCTACAGGAGCACATATAGATAGTAATATAGGGGTAACAGGCACATACCTGGACACACTGGGAACAGGTAATGATACATTGGTGATCTACAGCGCTGTATCCTCATTCTGTAATTCACGTAATCCGATAGCTATTCCGGTAGCTACTTTTGTAACCATATCTGCAACCAAAACTGACCCAACGTTCTGTGGTAATAATGATGGAACACTTACAATATCGGGACTTAACCCACTGGAGCAGGATACACTTTTCTTTACACTTAATGGAGTACCTAATACCGGGTTACCAATATTCTCTTCTTCAGGTGGTACATATGTAATGAACGGACTCTGCGCAGGCACTTACAACAATATGTATGTGAAGTTTGGCTCTTGTACCTCACCAGCAATCGGACCAATAACGCTAAACAATCCGGGCTTTACTATTAATCGTCTGGAATACCACCAACCAACAGCATGCGGATTCAATGATGGTTGGATAAAAATAATAGGTATGCACCCCGGTCAGCAGGATACCATTAAGTACACATTAAATGGCGCTCCACAGACACCGGTAACTAATTATGTGGCTACAGATAGTGCCATTACAATTACAAATCTGGGAGCTGGTACTTATAGTAATTTTGTTGCCAACACAGTAGGATCTTGCCCCGGCAGTCCTTCCGGTTGTACATCTAACATGCTTGGACCTATTACTTTGGTGGATACGCCAATAAACGCGAACTTCAACTTTGTAGTTCATATGGGCTGTAATGGAGACACAGTAGTATTTACCAACCTGTCAACTCCACTTACCCCTGTACCATTATACTATCGTTGGTACTTTGGAGATGGCGGTACTGACACATCAAGAAATCCTGTACATATTTACCATCCAAGTACTGCAACAACTTATACTATAAAGCTGATCGTTACCAATACTCAATGTGTTGACAGTAATGTGTTTCAAACTGTGACCTTCCCTGCTCAGATCAAGGCAATGTTCACATCAACACCTGATACATTCATTTGCCAAAAGTCATCTGTTGCGTTCAGAGATACCTCCACCGGCGCTATAGTTAACTATGCATGGACATTTGGAGACGGAGGCACTGCTACTGGCAAAGATCCTATACATACATTTGTGAATAGCGGCGCATACCCTGTAACTCTTACCATTACCGATGGTATCCCATGCAGTGATATAGCTACCAAAATTGTTCAGGTCGATTCTTCTACTATCATCACCATGCGTGCCAGCGACACCGTAATTTGTCGTGGAGGTCAGGTGACATTTGAAGGTACTTACACATCGATAGGTTATACAGGTAACCTATGGACTTTTGGTGATGGTGGCAGCTATAGCAATGCAAACCCTATATCACATTCATTTGATGCAGTAGGCATATTGCCGGTGACGCTTACGGTTTACTACAGGGCTTGTAATACAGCAATAGTAACCCGCAACGTGAAGGTGTACGACAATCCGAATATTTATCTTGGACCGGATTCAGCGATATGTCCGGGAAGTACGGAGATAGAACTATACGACCTTACCAATGCCGGTAACCCACTGGCAACATGGCTATGGAGTACAGGATCTACAGCATCTCACATTGTGACCACTGAGCCAGGATACTATTCTGCCACAGTAACTATAAACGGATGTATTGCTACTGATACTGTGTGGATAGCCAATGATTGCTACATCAGCTTCCCTAACGTATTCACTCCAAACGGAGATGGCATCAATGATTACTTCTTCCCGCGCAACCTGCTGGCACGTGGTCTTACCTCATTCAAAATGGACATCTATAACAGATGGGGACAGAACATTTACTCTACCACCAGCACAGACGGACAAGGATGGGACGGTAAATTCAATAATGAACCTCAGCCACAGGGCGTGTTCATTTATGTAATAGAAGCCAAGTTTAAAGACGGCCAGAAGATCAAGAAGCAAGGTAATGTGACGCTTGTCCGGTAGTCCTTAAAATGAGATATTCATAAAAATAGCAGGAGCAATTGCTCCTGCTATTTTTATGAATTGGCAGACCAGAATATTACTTCAAACCTTCTTTCTCCTTCTGAAGTTTGAATAAAAGATCGCGGAGACGGGCAGCCTCCATAAAGTCGAGCTCCTTTGCGGCCTTCTCCATATCCTTTTTGATCTTACCTATCTGCTTATCTAACTGAGCGGCCGTTTTATATTCCACTTCCTCCTCAGCAGCAATGCTGATCAACTCGTCGGCAATAGCATATTTATTGTTCTCGTCGTAGCCCTTTATCTCCAGTACAGATGTCTGACCCATGATCTGCTCTATGGACTTACGGATGGTCATAGGGGTAATACCTTTTGCAATATTATTTTGTATCTGCTTATCTCTACGTCTGCCGGTCTCATCGATAGTACGCTGCATGCTGTCTGTGATCTTATCTGCATAGAAGATGACCAGACCATCTACATTACGCGCAGCACGGCCAGCCATCTGTATCAAGGACCGTTCATCTCTTAGGAATCCCTCTTTGTCTGCATCGAGGATAGCCATCAATGACACTTCGGGAAGGTCCAAACCTTCTCTTAACAGGTTGACCCCTACCAATACGTTGATCACGCCGAGACGAAGATCCCGAAGTATCTCTACACGCTCCAGCGTATCGACCTCAGAATGGATATACTTTGATTTGATATTGATCCGTTTCAGGTATTTATCCAGCTCTTCGGCCATACGCTTGGTGAGTGTTGTTACCAATACTCTGTCGCCCTTGGTCACCCGCTTTTCAATTTCATCGAGCAGATCATCGACCTGATTGATGCTTGGACGAATTTCTATCGGCGGATCCAGCAATCCGGTAGGCCTTACAATTTGCTCAGTAACAATACCACCACACTGTTCCAGCTCAAACTTACCGGGAGTAGCACTTACATAAATGACCTGATTGAGCAGTGACTCGAATTCATAGAAATTGAGTGGTCTGTTGTCTAATGCAGATGGCAAACGGAAACCATAATCAACCAATGTCATCTTTCTGGACCTGTCGCCACCATACATACCACTGATCTGCGGGATGGTAGCATGGCTCTCATCTATGACCAATAAAAAGTCATCTGGAAAATAATCGATAAGGCAGAATGGACGAGTACCGGGCTTACGGCGATCGAGGAAGCGGGAATAATTCTCAATGCCGCTACAATAGCCAAGCTCCTGCATCATTTCCAGATCGTAAGTAACGCGCTCCTTTATACGCTGCGCTTCAATGTGCTTACCATTAGCCTTAAAATACTCTATCTGCGCATTCATCTCATCTTGAATCTCGAAGACGATATTGGCCATCTGTTCTTTAGGAGCTATGTATAAATTAGCAGGGAATATCGCAGCATTCTCCATAGATAGTATGCGCTTACCGGTATCTGTTTCGAAGCTTTCTATCTCCTCTACCTCATCGCCGAAGAAAGTGATGCGATAACCATAATCTACATAAGGTAAATTGACATCGACCGTATCACCATTAACTCTGAATGTACCTCTGGCAAACTCGCCCTGGCTGCGATTATATAGTGAATTGACCAACTGATGCAGAAAAGCATTCCTGCCAATACTATCACCTGTTTTGAAACGGATGATACTGTTGGCATACTCAGTAGGATTACCAATACCGTAGATACAGGAAACTGACGCGACCACTATTATATCTCTCCTGCCGCTCAACAAACTTGAGGTCGCTCTTAGCCTTAACTTCTCGAGTTCTTCATTAATGGAAAGATCTTTCTCAATATAAGTACCCGAAGTAGGCATATAAGCCTCGGGCTGATAGTAATCGTAATAAGAAACAAAATACTCGACAGCATTGTCGGGAAAGAACTGGCGGAACTCACCATATAACTGAGCCACAAGGGTCTTGTTATGAGTAAGTACCAACGTAGGTCTATCGACCTGCTGCACCACATTGGCAATAGTAAAAGTTTTACCCGATCCGGTAACACCCAGCAATGTCTGAAATTTTTCACCATCATTGAGGCCTTTCACCAATTGTTTTATGGCTTCCGGCTGATCGCCGGCAGGCTGGTACGGGGATTGTATCTTGAACTTCATACCTTACAAATTTCGGTGTTTTTAGCACGGCAACAGACAAGTACCTGTTAAAATATTACCACAACTAAAAGAGCCACACCGTTTGCGGTATGGCTCTGCTCATATCTAAGTCATTTTATTTGGAATCGGCATCTATCACATACACATCTTCATTCTCATGCTTCATACGATAATTCTCTCTGGCGTATTGTTCCATTTTATGCCTATCGGTAAGTAGCCCGTCTCTCTCTGCCTGCATGATGCTGATCTCTTTATTGAGGTATGCGATGTTGCTCTTTAAACCATCCAGCTCCTTTTGTTTTTGCCTGAGCGTCAACCAATCGTTCTGATCGAAAAACATACTCCAGATCACAAACAGAAAAGCAGTGATGAAATATTTGTTACTAACAACCTTTAAAGCCTTCTTAAAAAATTCCTTCTTCATAAAGTATGGGAGGTTCATTACAAAGATAGGGGTAGAAAACTGAAAAATGATCGGCTATGAACTTTCATTAAAGCGAAAAGGCGACACACATTGTGCATCGCCTTTTCAATATTCAATCTTTAAATGAATTATTTACCAAACTTCAATGCACGACCAGGGTAGTAAGCAGATGCACCCAGTTCTGCTTCTATGCGCAGCAATTGGTTGTATTTAGCCATACGATCACTGCGGCTTGCAGAACCGGTCTTTATCTGTCCGCAGTTAAGCGCTACAGCCAAGTCAGCAATGGTAGTATCTTCAGTTTCTCCGCTACGGTGGCTCATGATGGTGTTGTAACCCGCACGCTGTGCCATAGTTACCGCATCAATAGTTTCGCTGAGCGTACCGATCTGATTTACTTTTACCAGCAAACCATTGGCGATATTTTCTTTGATACCTTTTTCCAAACGGGTAACATTAGTAACGAACAAGTCGTCACCTACCAACTGTACCTTGTTGCCCAGAGCATCGGTAAGCATCTTCCAGCCTTTCCAATCATCTTCTGCCATACCATCTTCTATACTTACGATAGGGTATTTTTTGCACCAGCTAACCCAGTATTCTACCAGTTCCTCGCTGCTCATCTTACGTCCGTCGCTCTTGTGGAAATGATATTTCTTATCTTTTTCTTTCCACAGTTCGCTGTTAGCGGCATCCATAGCTATAGATACATTATCGCCCGGCTTGTAGCCTGCTTTTTCAATAGCTTTCAATACTATCTCAATAGCTTCTTCATTGCTCTGAATATCCGGAGCAAAACCACCTTCGTCACCTACGTTGGTACTGAACCCCTTGCTTTTCAGAACAGTCTTCAGGCTATGGAATATTTCTACTCCCCAACGCAGACCTTCTTCGAAAGTAGATGCACCATTAGGTACTACCATGAACTCCTGGAAATCGATCTTATTATCTGCATGCGCACCACCGTTCAATATGTTCATCATAGGAACAGGCAATGTATTGGCATTCACACCACCAATGTAGCGGTAAGTGCTCATACCCACGCATTGTGCAGCCGCCTTAGCAGAAGCCAGACTTACAGCCAAAATTGCGTTAGCACCCAGCTTAGCCTTGTTAGGTGTTCCGTCCATTTCTATCATCAGGCTGTCAATTGCCTTCTGGTCGGTAACATCAACACCATAAAGCTCTTCAGCTATCACATCATTTACATTCTCAACAGCTTTAAGCACACCTTTACCCATGTACTTCTTCTTGTCGCCGTCACGCAATTCCACTGCTTCGTGCTTACCTGTGCTGGCGCCACTTGGCACTGCAGCCCGGCCTACTATACCTTCACTGGTATGTACATCAACTTCTACCGTAGGGTTACCACGGCTATCGAGCACCTGTCGTGCAATAACGTCTGTAATAAAACTCATAATGTGCAATTTTGTGGTAAAAGTAAAAAGTATAGAGTAAAAAATAAAGCGAAATCACCAACAATGAGTGATATCACTATTATTTAAAGGTAGTGGTTTAGTAGAAACAATGAGGGGAAAGTGTAGATTTTTAGTTTAATTAAGGATAGTGTCACATCTATTAAACTAAAAACCGGTTGCTTTATAACAACCGGCAGTAAACAACTTTAATAAAATCAATTTTTCTTTTGCGGATTGGCGTACACCTCACTCCCCTTCAAGCCACCACGGTAAGAACTCACCCTATAAAAATGCATGGTGTCGCTATAAAAACTTGGTCTGGAACTATTCTTTTCTAGCCTCTTTCGCACATCCTTGCTATTAGTCAATTGTTTCAAAGTAGTATCAGCTACTACAGCCGTTATAATGCTATCTTTTGTTACCTTAATCAACCGTGTAAAGAAATACCCTTTCTCATCCTTTTCACTGACAAAGCGGCCATCGACATATGGTGTATGATGGTATGCAATATTCAGAAAATTTTGTCTATTAATAATAGAGATAAATGCATAAAACTGTTGATAAAGGGGGTTAGAACCATGCATATCCATGTATGTAATATAGTAAAGGCACGATTTATTATCATGTTCAAATTTAAAACTAGGTATGTTTGGAACTTCGGTATTGTAGTCGCTTTCAATGCAGAAATAATTTGCCTTATCAGTGTCTTCCACTGCTTTCCACAATCCTAGTATGCCGGTATCAATTTTGATTTTTGGCGTTGCATCGATAGGATATTTAGAGTAGCTTTTGCAACCTATATTGATAAGAATACAAAATCCAAATAATGCGCAAATGTGTTGACTATGGCTCTTCATAAATATTTAATTAAATATACTAAATATCAATTACAATCCCATTGGATTGCATCTATTGTTTTATCTAGCGGTCAACGTATCTCCTTTTCTCAACCAGCCCAGCGCCCTGTCCCTGCCAATAAACCACTTGCCTGAATTGCAATTCAGCTTAAAAGTATCTCTTGAAGAGCCAAAAGGGCCCGGATTCTGCTGTATGATAATGATCTTATTACTGTCAGCTGCGGCTATAATGGCCACATGTCCGTAAGGGTTACCTGCATGACCATCAAATATCAGCAGGTCTTCCGGCTGTGGTTTTGATCTGCTGCCGTTAGTGAACTGCATCAATCCACGCTTTGTATTGAAGGAACTATCGGTGAGTGATGCATCGAAAAAGTCTTTAGCATTACCGAACGCATCGGGCATTTTATGGTTTAGCCGCTGGTAGTAATAACGCTTTACAAACTCCACGCATTGGTACTTCATACCTATATTATAGCCATCAGGTGCTGTGTTGCGGCCGCCTGTATGACCTACCATGCCATTGTAATAAACAATTACTCCGTTCAGGCTATCCAATGGTTGACCAAGTGTATATTTTGGATTGGGGTTGTAACTGCTTTTGTTGAGATAGTATGCCGTAATACCACCAACCAAAAGAATGGAAATAATAACTGCAAGGGCTAGCTTATAGGTGCGCTTCATATTGATTAATAATCACACCTAAGTTAGCTAATATTATGTATTTGGTAGATTATTCATCCGCAATTACTTTTGTTCATATATGCGCTACTTCGTTAACCATACTTATCTGTTACTTACCCTGCTGTGCACATGCTTTGGAGCCAATGCGCAAAGTAATAATGACAAGTTAATAGGTTACGGACTTGAAGTGAACACCTTTGCCGGACATGTGATCAAACACTCCCCGAAATTCCATCTTCCTTTGCCCGATCTGTCAACAGGTGTGGATGTAAACATGGTGTATAAATGCAGTGGTCGCAAGCAATGGGAGGGATGCCGTAAATACCCGACACTTGGAATCGGATTTACTTATACCAATTATGGTATAGACTCTGTGTACGGCCGTTGTTTCAGCATTTACCCTAATCTCACCATCCCTCTTATCACCGGTAAAAAAATTGAATGGACAGTCCGTATTGGCGATGGCATGGGTTATGTTACTAAGAAGTATAGCCGCAACCCTATCTCTGACACACTTAATAATGCCATTGGCAGCCATATCAATGACTACGCCAGCTTTAATACTGACTTCCGCTATAAAGCCAATAAGCATTGGGATTTTCAGATAGGCATGAATTTCACCCATATCTCAGATGCATCCTATCACCAACCCAATCTGGGTATCAACCTATATGGCGCACATATTGGCATCAGGTATTTCCCCGTATCATCTAAGCCTGAACGACTGGTATGTAAACCAATGCCGTCGTCGCACAGAATATTGCTGCAAGCCCGACTGGGCATTGCCTTCAACCAGATAGAAGCGCCACAGGGACCTACCTATCCGGTATATATGACATCGCTCTATGCCAGCAGAAGATGGAAAGGAAAGAATAAAATGTATGCAGGCATGGACTACTCCTATCACGAAGCTATCTATGCCTTTGAACGCAATAATGAAGCCGACCCCGGCAAAGAGGCGGCCAATAGCTATAAAGTAGCTGTGATCGCAGGTAATGAATTTCTCTTCGGCCGTGTAGGCATCATTCTGCAGGTAGGCTATTACCTTAAGGAGGCCGCATTGAAACAAGACAAGTATTATGAAAAAATAGGCGGCCACTACTATCTGGTACAAAGGGAGAAAGGACCTATCAAAGAGTTCTTCCTGACCGGATTTCTGAAAACCCACAAGTCGGTAGCGGAACTGGCTGAATTTGGCCTGGGATTCGGGTTTTAATTCTGCGTCAACACTACCTATCTTTACAGCATTCATTAAGCAGACCGTTACATGACCAAAATATCATTGCCTGATACCGTAGGCCCATATTGTGCCCATTATACAACCCCCGAAATGCCTTTGCTTGCCGCACTGAACAGGGAAACCAATATGAAGGTGCATGGCGCGGTAATGATATCTGGCCACATGCAGGGTATGTTCCTGCAAATGATGAGTAAGGCCATGAGACCAAAGTACATATTGGAGTTGGGTACTTTTACCGGATATTCAGCTATCTGTCTGGCACAGGGACTACAACCCGATGGCCTACTACATACCATAGATGTAGATGAAGAACTGGAGGATATGACGACCCGCTATTTTGAAGAGGCCGGCCTTAAAGAAAAAGTAGTCATACATATAGGTAAAGCGGCAGAGATCATACCCACACTAACCGAAACATTTGATCTGGTGTTCATCGATGCAGATAAAAACAATTATGATCTCTACTTCGATCTTGTTATAGACAAGCTTTCGTCGGGAGGATTTATTCTTGCCGACAATGTATTGTATGAAGGTGAGGTAACCTTACCTGTAGAACAACAAAGTAAGAATGCAAAAGCCATGCAACGGTTCAATGACAAGATACGAGCCGATGAACGAGTGGAACAAATGATGCTGCCACTAAGAGATGGTATGATGATCATCAGAAAAAAATAATCATCATGAAAAATCTGCTCTCCCTTATTGCCTGCGCACTTGTCTGTATCGTATTACTGCAATACAGGGTAACTACTATAAAACCCGATGAGCCACTTAAGATCACTTACTGGGATGCGAATGGCTACTATCTGTATCTGCCTTCTATTCTGATCTACCATGATTATAAAGAGTTGAAATGGGTAGATAGTATCGATCGTAAGTATCAGGTAACCGGCGGAAATGGTGTACAAGCGGAAAAGGCGAAAAATGGTGCATATGTATTCAAATACCTGGGTGGAGTAGCAATTATGGAGCTCCCTTTCTTTTGTATAGGACACTTTATTGCCACACATTATCAATACCCTCCAGATGGCTTTTCACCTCCCTATCAATATGCACTGGGGTTCGGTATCCTATTCTATAGTTTTCTGGCGCTTATGATGCTCAGAAAAGTACTACTGCTGTACTTTGACGATAAAGTAACCGCAGCGACCATCTTATTGCTTACACTGGCATCCAATTATATACAATATGCCGCTGTAGATAATGGGCAAAGCCATGCCTATATATTCCTGCTCTACACACTGATACTCTATGCTACCTACAAATGGCACCAACAGCCGTCTATACTTTGGGCTTGCATAACAGGGCTTATTTGTGGATTCGCTACTATGAGCCGCCCTACTGAAGCGATCATTATCTTCATCCCGCTTTTCTGGGATACGCATACAAAAGACATAGCCAAGGTAAAATGGCAATTGGTAAAGAAGCATAGTTCACACATTGCCTATGCCACACTATTGGGCATATCAGGTGTATTGCCGCAACTACTCTATTGGAAAGCTGCTACCGGCCACTTCATCTATGATGTGGGCAGCAAGTGGCAGTTCCTCAATCCATACTTCAGGGTATTGTTCGGTTTTGAGAAGGGTTGGTTCGTTTATACCCCTGTTACATTGCTGTTCATAGCTGGAATGTTCTTTATGAGACCATATCAGTTTAAAAAGTCAGTATTGTGGTTTTGTTTACTCAATATATATATCATTATAGCCTGGGATGATTGGCGCTATGGTGGTAGCTACTCTACCCGCGCATTGGTGCAGAGCTATCCTGTTTTTGCTCTGCCATTGGCAGCCATTACCAATAAGGCTTTGCAAAAAAAATGGAGGCCCATATTCCTACTTGCCGGAATTTACCTCATTGGCGTCAATCTGTTTCAGTTAGTTCAATACAATAAGACCATACTACACTTCAACGACATGAACAGGCGCTATTATAGTCGTATCTATCTGAATATGCACCCTACACCTGCGGATATGAGCTTGTTGGATAGTAATGAATTATTTACCAATGAAGCTTGCAGGCATATAACTATATTCACTACTGATTCACCCAAAATCGTTCATGCGGATGCAGGGCAACCTGCGCTGATAGCAGAAATACCACAAAAAGGAGTGTACGATAAAAAGAAGTGGTTGAAGATAAGCTGTGTGATCAAAACAAAGGATGTATGGCAGACCTACCTGAATGCAGACGTGATCATGAACAATAACACCAAGCATGCGCGGGTGCGCTTATTCAATGCCATTAGTCAACCGGGAGCAGACAACACCTATACCTTCTGGGTGAGTGTACCCGACCATAGTGAATTGAAAAATATAAAGTTATTCCTTACCAGCCCATTCACATTCGATGGTATTGTAACAAAAACAGAAGTGGGCGGGTATTTTCCTGCAGAAGAATGACATTCAGTAAACTATTTCCACTCCAGCATATTAAAATCACTTACTAGCCGGCATATGTTACCCCCGGTATCATAACCAATATATGTTGCATAGAGACCATCGCCATAGCCTGTAGAGAAAATGGCTACATTACTGTTCTTCCCTTCCCACATCAGCCAAGCACGGGTATCCTCGTATGTTTCATTGAGTTGTTTAGATACTGTTGAAAGTTCAGCATCTTCCTTGTATAGATTGTCATAATCGGCATAACCGGATGTATCCATGAAAGAACCGGTGCCCGACTCTACACTATACCCGAATATCTCCCCCTTCTCCAATTCATTAACGTCCTGACCGTCAGTAACTGCATATGCCCATCTTACCGGTTTTGTATCGGCAAACTTGATGCGCGCAAACCCTATGCGCTCATCGTCATTGATATGCGCCAATGCTACCTGTACCGGAAACTCACCTTTGGGAAAATCAGTAGTAAATGGTTCCTCCAGATATAGTGCCAGAGGATCGCAGGCATATATCTTGCCGTTCTTAACATTGAGTCTGCCAATGTCCACCATAGTGAATTGCAGCGCATCTCCATCGGGATCTTTCGCTGAAAAACCTGTAGTAAAAGCATCCTCCAGGAATGCAGGTGCTTTGATCTGGCTCATGGTAAAAGTATTAAGGGGAAGCTGGAATTACAGACCTGTGATGCAAATACCTACTGATGCAGGAGTAAGCGCAGGACCATTATTTTCTTTAAATACAGTAGTTATGTTATAAGAGCCAAATACGGATATGTTACCCCAACCAATACGTGCAGTTGCAGCAAAGTTCCATGGGCTGTAATATCTCTTGGTATTTACTTTCTCTTTGATATTGGTACCACCTACAGATGTAAGTTCTTTTGTGTGAGCACCCAAAAACGCACCTACAGTCACACCCAAAGCTGCTTTAAAACCTTTGTTACGATTCTGCATATTACTGAAGTAGCGCAGTTCGAAAGGTGCTTGCAGGTAAGTAGTATTCACTTTATAACGCTTGCCGGGATTAGGATCGTTAATGATGTGTGCAGCAGCGCCTAATGTTCCTGTATCCGTGTTCACCAATTTTTGCTTATCCAGATATACAACTGAAGTATTGATACCCAGACCGGCTGCAAAACTCATGTTCGACTTCTTGATAGGAAAATCATAGCAGAGATAGGCATTGAATACATAGCCCAGCGTTTTTGTCTTAACACTATCCGGCTTGCTCACCCAGTTATTGTAACCAAGCTGGATCATCACAAAATCGCGGGACGGCTTTACAATAGCGGGAGTGGCATTTTTATATAACGAGGCAGTACTGTCTTTAGAATATTTAATGTCTTCGCCGCTACCATGAACAGTAACTGCAGATTTCTGAGCAAACATAATAGTTGACTGTATGAACAGTAAAGACAATAATGCGACGCGTTTTAGCATAATTCTGGATTAGTGTGCAAATATAATAGCTGTACGATGGAAAATTTGTTAAAATATATAAGGTAATGGCTCAATAACTTATTGACTTAACGACTCAATGAAGAATATGAAGCTAAAAATGAATAAATATCGGGGCACTTGTAATAAATTTCATAGAGCGAGTCTCATATCTTATCGCTTATTTTGCACTACACAATAACTTCTCCGGTGGAATTTAACGACGAATATTTTATGCGCGAAGCACTGAAACAGGCACAACTGGCATTTCATGCCGGGGAGGTTCCTGTAGGTGCGGTGGTAGTATGGGATGGAAAAATAATAGCACGAGGCCATAATCAGGTCGAACAGCTGAATGACAGTACCGCACATGCCGAAATGATAGCACTGACAGCGGCATTCAACCAACTTGGGAGTAAATACTTACCTGAAGCCACCCTATACGTAACAGTAGAGCCTTGTCTCATGTGTTGCGGGGCAATGTACTGGAGCAAAGTAGCCCGAATAGTTTACGGAGCAGAAGATGTAAAAAATGGCTATCACAGAACAACAGGCGATAACTGGCCGTTTCACCAAAAAGCTGAGCTCACAAAAGGAGTATTGGCCAATGAATGTGCTCAATTAATGAAAGCCTTCTTTGCAGCACTCAGATAATATCCTAAAAAACTGCAAACAAAATCAACTACTTGAATCTTCATACTTTTCATACCACCCACGTAACATTCAACTCTTTGGAGGAGAATAAGCCAACCGAGGTATTGGCGGGAGATAAAAAAGCATGCATACTAAAACGAGGAGATAACATTTTTGCCTTTGCAGCGCTCTGCCCACACTCAGGAGCACCTATGTGCGATGGATGGGTAGATCCGTTGGGAAGGGTAGTATGTCCATTGCATAAATACCGGTTTGATCCGGCAAATGGTCGTAACACAAGTGGAGAAGGATATAAAATGGTCACCTATCCTGTCGAAGTAAGAAATGAAGAGATCTTCATAGGGATGCTTCCTGCATCTCCCAAAGATGAAGATATTGTAAAGGATAACAGCCTTAGTTTCGATGATGATATAGAACGATGGTAACACAACTATTCATGGATAAAAAGAAACAGCCTGCATCTCACGATGCAGGCTGTTCTATATATTCGAATTTCAATTAATCTCTGCTACGACTTCTGCCTTTGTTGCCACCATAGCTACCGCCACTTGCCGGTCTGCTACCATAAGAACGCTCACCAGAGAATCTCGATCCGCCGCCGGCAGGACGACCGTATGGACGACCTTCACCGCCACCACTTCTGTCTCCACCACCTCTTGGCTGATCAGCTTCTTCAAGGCGTACTTTACGAGTCTTGTACTTTTTGTTAGACAAGTGCTCCTTGATGTATTCAGCAGCATCAGTTGGCACGTTAAAGAAACTGCTCATATCACGAACGGTGATACGATCGATCATATTAGCTTCAATATCAGTAGATTCTGTAATGAACTGCAACAAGCGCTGAGCATTCAGACCGTCCTTTTCACCCAAATTGATGAATAAACGTGTAAATCGGCTGCCGGTATTACCTGCCGCACCACTCTTACGCTCAAAACCTGCATTCAGGTCTTCAGAATCAGAATAGGCATCGATCGTGTCTTTCAACTGCAACCAGATAAGCTTGCGAATAAGTTCATCCTTATCTACGTTAGCAAATTGCTCATGCATAGAATCGAAATAGATCTTAGCGAACTCATCCTTAGGCTCTGCATTGGCGATCTGCTCCATGTAGAAGAACAAACGCTTGCGTACCACCTCTGCACCATCAGGAATATCTGTTTTGTGGAACTTCTGCTTTACTAATCTTTCTATCTGACGGATGTTACCGATCTGCTTAGGAGATACGATAGACATACAGATACCTGATTTACCGGCACGAGCGGTACGACCGCTACGGTGCGTATATACCTCAGGATCATCAGGTAATTCGTAATTGATAACGTGAGTGATATCGTTTACATCGATTCCTCTCGCAGCAACGTCAGTAGCAACTATAGCCTGCAACTGGCGGCTCTTAAAGCGCTCCATTACTTTGCTACGCATCTTTTGATCCATATCGCCATGTAAAGGACTAACATGGTAGCCCATTTTCATCAGCTTTTCAGATACTTCCTGACAATCTTGCTTGGTACGGGTAAATATGATACCATAGATACCGGGAGCGAAATCCAACAAACGACGAAGTGTTTCGAAACGGTTGTGATGATTGGCCACGAAATACTGGTGGTCGATATTTTCATTGGTAACATTTGCTGCTGCCACTGAAAATTCCTGCCACTCCTTCATGAAGCGCTTAGCTATGCTACGCACATCATTGCTCATTGTTGCAGAGAACAACCAAGTACGCTTTTCAGCAGGAGTATTCTTTAATATAAGCTCAATATCTTCACGGAAACCCATATTCAACATTTCATCGGCCTCATCAAGAACGACATATTGAAGATTTTCAAGAGATATTGCTTTGCGCTCTAATAGATCGATCAATCTACCCGGAGTTGCAACGATTACCTGTGGATTGGCACGTACATCGCGGATCTGGCCCATAATAGGCACACCACCATATACTGCAGCAATGCGCAAACCGCGCATTTGCCCGCCATATTTTTGCATTTCTGTCTGAATCTGCATACACAATTCACGTGTAGGACTCAATACAAGGCACTGAACCGATTTTACAGATACATCTGTATGGTGCAACAAAGGAAGTCCGTAAGCAGCTGTTTTACCTGTTCCGGTTTGTGCAAGGCCGATGATGTCCTTCGGCTCCGATAAAAGATAAGGGATGACTTTCTGTTGAATTGGTGTTGGCGTTTCAAACCCGAGGTCTGCTAATGCCTGTTTTAGTTCTTCTCGCATGGAGAAGGATGAAAAAGAATTCATTAATAAAGAACTTTAAATATATGAAGTCGCAAAGTTACGCCTAATTATTGACAATATTTGCCCGAATACGGGTTATCGCACTATTTTAACTTATACATAAATAACCAGATTAATATTTTACTACAGGAAATTATGGCATAAATATTGTAAGGAGTTGTCAAACAATTTCATTTTCCTGTATACTTTAATATCTTTACGTATAATTAAATAATTTATCATAAAAGATGAAACAACTTTTCTCCCTATTTATTGGCCTATCATTATTTGCAAATGCAAATGCACAACAAACTGACAAAAAAGAATCTAAAAAGGAATACCGCTCCAAACCACCTGTATGCTATATTGGTTTTAGTATGGGCATCAATAATCCATCTGGAGCGCTTGGCTTTGACGTGAATATCCCATTAACAAAAAATGTAACACTTGATGGAGGTGCGGGAACAAGCACCTGGGGCAACAAATTATATGTTGGCGGAAAATACTATCTGCGAGCTCCGCAAAGAGGATTTGCCTTTGGCGGCGGACTGACATTCAATTCGGGCGCTGACAACTTTAAAAGCCGTCTAGAAACTGCATATGGCAATCGCCAGATGGTAACATTGAATCTGAAATCACAAACAAATATATTCCTCGGGGCCTACCATTACTGGACGCTCGGTAGAAATCAAAATCGTTTCTATCTGGAATTGGGAAGATCAATTCCTTTGACCGGTGTTCACTTTGAACAAATAAATGGCAACCCGATCACTGAAAATAGCCGCAAAGCGGTTAACATTCTGGCTCCTGGTGGTTTTATGGGCGGATTCGGATTTTCATTCGCACTCTACAACAAACACAATGGTATGTAGGTATTGCCAGTATAAGTTAACTTTGCCCGCACTAATTTAATTACTTCTTGAAAACGCTAGTCAAATCGATATTATTCAGCGGTCTGTTCTCTGTACTATTGCTATGCATATCATTTAATGCATTCTGCCAATTAGCAGAAAGAAGTGCTACAGACAGTAGTGCAGATAAAGAAATTGAAATCAAGAAGCCGGTTTTTCAACCCAATCCTAAGCGAGCAGGACTGTATTCCGCCATACTTCCCGGCTTGGGTCAATTTTACAACAGGCAATATTGGAAGGTTCCCGTCATCTATGCAGGATTAGCTGTTGCAGGATATTATTTTGTAGATAATCTTAACAATTACCAGGCATACAGGAAAGCATATATAGGCAGAATAAACAATCCATATCCTACTGATAAATATGTAAATATATACACGCAGGACCAACTACAACAATTACAGAACGACTACAATAAATTCCTGAATCTTACGGTACTTTTTACCGGTGTAGGCTATACCCTACAGGTGATAGAAGCCATAACAGGCGCGCATTTAAAGAACTTTGACATTTCCAGAGATATCTCACTTCATGTACAGCCGGTTGCTTATCCAAAAGCTGTAGGAGTTGGCTTCGCAATGACATTCAGATGATAAATGATATTGTATATTTCTGCTTGTATTCAATATTATTTATTCACATTATTAATGGCACTACTAGTTAATAAACTTTAACAAAAATAAAAATTAATTCCCCCAACGAAAGCTAATATTACTACGTCTTTAATGGCAAGAGGTTTAACTTTGAGAAATCTCTGAAACACTACTACTCTAACTATTTCTAAAAACACTAAATCATGAACATCGGCTTAGCTATCAAATCCATCAGGAAAAAATTAGGCATTACTCAGTACGAACTGGCTGAAAAATGTGAAATATCTCAAACATCACTTTCACAAATTGAGACCGGAGTTAAGCGTCCAAGTCAAAGAACTATCAACAAAGTATGCCAGGTATTGGACATTCCGGAATCTATCATATACATTGTAGCTATGCAGGAAGCAGATGTCCCTGCAAGCAAAAGAGGCATCTATGATCTTGTGTATCCTTCAATAAAAAGTCTGGCATTGCAAATGGTCAGTGCAGAGCACATCAACCTGGTAGGCGAATCACAAAACTAATGTAATAAAGATCTCTAAATGAGCGACCCAATGCTAGTCTGGCATTGGGTCGTTTTCATTAAGTCATATTCAAGGTCAATTCTTATCACTTGTAACTAGGCACTATCAACTATCTTTACACTATGCATACCTACAGCCGGGCATTTTATGCACTGAAAGATCAATTAACACCTATATATGATGATCGGGAAGCCGTGGCTATTGCGCATGAACTGTTGCACCACATTACCCGGATGGACAAAGTGCAACGACTAATGCATAAAGACGTGGAATTCACTGAGGAACAGGAAATTCAATTCACTAGAGCACAGACAGATCTGCTGAATGGAAGACCTCTACAATATATAATAGGTTTTGCCTGGTTTATGAACAGGGAGTTTATAGTTAATGAGCATGTATTGATCCCTCGTCCTGAAACTGAGGAATTGGTTCAATGGATCATTGACGACAATACAGATCGAGTAATTTCCATCTTTGACATAGGCACCGGAAGCGGATGCATACCTGTATCACTTAAACTTTCGTTACCTGACGCCTTGATCACAACATGCGATATAAGCGAAAAAGCATTAGAAACAGCTTCTGCAAACGCTCAAAAATTGGGGGCAGACATTCACTTTATTGGAATGGATATATTAGACACAGAACAGCAAAATGATACAGGTGTATATAATGTGATCGTGTCTAATCCGCCCTACATCCCTGTTGCCGAGAAGGCCAACATGCATAGCAATGTAAAAGATCACGAACCTGAGATCGCATTATTCGTTCCAAATGATGATGCTTTACTATTTTACAGAGCGATTGCACAATTCGGCAAAAGTCATCTGGCATCAAATGGTAGTATCTACTGCGAACTGGAGGCTGCTCATGCACAGGAAAGCAAAGCACTATTTGAATTGATGGGGTATAAAAATGTGACCATTCGTAAAGATATGCACGGCAACTGGCGTATGCTAAAAGCTCAGGCAATATAAAAACGATCTAATAATGAACTTCAGGTATAACAAGAAGGACAGAACATTTATCAGCATAATAGTGTTGATACATGTATTGTTTTTCCTGATGGCATTGTATTATACCCGTATTTACATGGGAGACTCTTTTGAGTATATCTATGAGGCAATGAACATAAAGAATATGTTCTTTTTCTACAGTGGTAACCCGGCAATGCCTATTCAGCCTGAATACATGACACAACGACAACCGCTGTATCCGTTATTCCTGATGGGTGTATATCTTTTTTCTGTCAATAACTGGATAGTGCTGGCAATACAAAATTTGATATCAATTGGTAACATCATCTATGCCCGAAAATTATTCCTTCATATAGGCTACAACCGTAAGTATGATTGGCTGATGTTGCTGCTGATCATAGCATACCCTTCACAATTCATAAATGCCAACACTATTATCCCAGACATCCTCCTTCAATCTTGTACACTACTTTATTTTGGCCATTTTGTAGCATTGCTCAAAACAAGACAACTTAGTCATGGTTGGTACATGTGTTTATGGTTAATCGCCGGTTTGTTTATCAAACCCGTGTTATATCCGTTTGTAGCTATCCATTTTATCGCTCTGTTCATTTTATTCCTCAGCAGGCGCATTAAAATGCAACGGCCCTTGCTCATTATGACGCTTCCGGTGTGTGCTGTACTGTGTTACAATTATAGTAATGAACTACGTACGGGTAAATCACACTTCTCCAGTAATCAATCATTCAATGCCATTTATTATTTCAATGCCTATTATACGGCGACAAAAGGTGCCGATAGTGCGGCGGCATTTCTGGCGAAGGAGCGTGCAGATATCAATGCCATTCCCGAATATAAAGACCGATATGACTATGCTAATCATAGAGGCATAACATTGCTGAAAGAACATTTTGTATCATATATACTCTTTCATCTGAAGAATGCAGGACGCATATTCATAGATCCTGGCAAAGCAGAAATGGATCTTTTTACCGGACATCTTACATACGGAACTTTGTATGCCCGGCAAAACACCAGCTTTGCCGTTACTATGAAACAAAAAGGAATATCAGGACTGAGAGATTACATGGGTAGCAATCCGTCAATGATATATGTGATACCGATCCTCCTGTTCAATATCATCAGATTACTGGGAATGGTCTTCTTCTTTTTTGACAAGAAGATCCATACTCATATCAGGCTATCAGTACTATTGCTCTTGTTGTATTTTGCCATAATTGCCGGCCCTATTGCTAATCCCCGATATTTCTTACCCGTATCATTGATCGCTATAGGTTGCGCTACTATAGGCATATCTTCACAACTAAATAAAAGACTGCAGATAAAATAGATGAACACCATCAGCAGATACGTACCATTCTTTGCTTCAGTTATACTGATGTGGCTCGTTCTGTATTTTATATATCCGTCGTTACAATATTATGTTGATCCTGATGGTACAGCTTACCTGACAATAGCACGCAGATATGCCGAAGGCATTTATGTTCAGGCTATCAATGGCTACTGGAGCCCTTGGAGTTGTTGGCTTACCGCTCTTTTGATAAAATCAGGGCTACAACCGATTCCGGCATCTGTTGTGATCAATGCGATCGGGGCGACAGGTTTTTTATACATCACTCAGTCTTTACTCTTGCGATTCAATACCGACCGAAGGTTACAATGGTGGTTATGTTCGGCGATGGTAATATTTCTGTGTTATGCTGTATTTGCACAATCATTCGATGATCTGTGGGAATGTTTCTTTTTACTATCGGCACTAAGGATCATTCTGGCAAGAAAATTTACGGATAGCCCTGATTTATGGGTGGCTTTGGGCGTTATGGGAGCACTCGCCTACTTTGCAAAAGCATACTCATTTCCCTTCTTCATACTGAATATCATTTGTTGTGTTTACATACTCAGCGACACTAAGCAACAATGGATCAAGATATGCATTACTTCTATTTTAGCAATGTTAGTAATAAGCTTACCATGGATATATGCCCTACATTACAAATACGGGATCTGGACAACATCTACCGCCGGATCACTGAATATGTCTTGGTATCTGGTGGGACATCCTTATTGGTCAGACAATATCCAACACCTACTGCCTCCTGCATACCCTGACAGCCCGTATTATTGGGAGGACCCTTACGCCTCTAATGGTGCAACACCCCATTTCTGGAATTCATGGCATTTATTCGGACTTCAGTTTATCAGAATAGGTCTCAATCTATTTAAACTCCTGATAAGCACGCTGCAATTATCTGTCTTTTTTACAATTACCGCAATAGTGGCAATAGGAGCTGTTCGCCGGCCCAAACTTTGGAGGTCATACCCTATAGGCATTCGTATTATTACACTGTCTTTCTTGTTGTTCCCTCTCGGCTATTTACTTATTAACTTTGAATCAAGGTATTTATGGTATATGTTGCCACTCAGTTTTGTAATGGCGGGCTATATTATAAAACACAACGAGGAGCGTTTGGCCAATAGATTTCGGCTAAATACCTTATACGGAATATTTGCGGTCACATTAGTGATCTATCCGCTTATGCAGATGGTCAGAATGTATAATTCCGGAAGTGAGCGCGATTTTGAACTGGCAACAACGCTTAACCATGCAGGAGTTATCGGGTCATTTACAACTAATGCACGAACATCGGCCGATATGCAACGAATTGCACGAATTGCCTACTTCTCGGGTAATGCATGCTATACTATTCCCTATCCCGACAAAGTGTCACCTGAAGAACTTTTAAAAGAAATAAGACGTTATCGCATAAAATATTATCTGCAAATATTAAGACGCCATGAAGACGAAAACCCGCCATTGATGGATGAAAAAGGAAAATTATTCAAAGAGATCCGATCTAAGCGAATTACCGGATACAGAATATTTGAAATAAATGATACAACATCTGAATAGTACATGCTACATGAAATAACAAGGTAAGTATGCATATATTAAGACAATACAGCAAGCATTACGCCTTATTACTTTTAATATTTCACTTTTAACTTTTAACTTTTTAAAATACCTTTGCAGTCGAATTCAAAAAACCATCTTATGGCATCAAACAAAATAAATGAACTATTAGGCGATAAAGCCGAGTACTACTTGGGCCACACGTGCCAGACTATTGACAAATCTGCCATCCATTTACCTTCTCCTTCTCATCTTGACAATGTATGGGGAAGCTCTAATCGTAATATTCAAACTTTGCGTAGCTTGAACAGCATCATGTCTCATGGCCGTTTGGGTGGTACAGGTTATGTATCTATCCTTCCTGTTGACCAGGGAATAGAGCATAGCGCCGGTGCATCTTTCGCTCCTAATCCTATTTATTTTGACCCTGAGAACATCGTTAAGTTGGCTATTGAAGGCGGTTGCAACGCTGTTGCTTCAACTTATGGTGTTTTGGGTGCTGTAGCACGTAAATATGCACATAAGATTCCTATGATCGTTAAGATCAACCACAATGAGTTCATCTCTTATCCTAACAAGTTCGACCAGATCATGTTCGGTACCATCAAGGATGCATGGAATATGGGAGCGACTGCAGTTGGTGCTACTATCTACTTCGGCTCAGACGAAAGTGCACGCCAGATAGTAGAGGTTGCTAAGGCATTTGAATATGCACATGAGTTGGGTATGACCACAATCCTTTGGTGCTACCTGCGTAACAGCGGTTTCAAGAAAGATGGCGTTGACTACCATACTGCTGCAGACCTTACTGCTCAGGCTAATCACCTTGGTGTTACTATTCAGGCAGATATCATCAAGCAGAAATTACCAACCAACAATGGTGGTTACAATGCATTGAACTTCGGTAAAACACACAAACTGGTTTACGATAAGCTGACTACAGATCACCCGATCGACCTTACCCGCTATCAGGTAGCTAATTGCTACATGGGCCGTGCAGGACTGATCAACTCAGGTGGTGAATCTAAGGGCGCAACTGACCTTGCTGAAGCAGTAACTACTGCGGTTATCAATAAGCGTGCAGGTGGCATGGGTCTTATCAGTGGTCGTAAGGCATTCCAGAAAGACATGAAGGTAGGTGTTGAATTATTGAATACTATACAGGATGTATATCTAGATAATGGTGTTACCATCGCTTAATTAAATTAAATGAACATATAAAGAAGAAGCCCATGATGCATTGTATTCATGGGCTTCTTCTTTCTCCAAGCATTCTACTTCACTTTTAGCATTATCTTTGTTTTATGCCGGTTATATCACATCGCGGGGCTATGATGCCCCCTTCGCCTATTCGCAAGTTGGTACCATTTGCCGACGCTGCTAAAAAAAGAGGAACTAAAGTTTATCATCTCAACATCGGGCAACCCGATATTGTAACTCCTGAATCGATTCTGGATGCCGTAAGACATACAGACATGAAAGTACTGGAGTATAGCCCCAGCGCGGGTTTTGACAGCTATCGCAAAAAGTTGGTAGAATATTATAAGCGCAATGACATTGATGTTACCGCTAATCAGATCATAGTAACAACAGGTGGTTCTGAAGCTATAATGTTTGCTATAATGA
The DNA here is from genome assembly GCA_947447465.1 of Chitinophagaceae bacterium. GTDB lineage: Bacteria > Bacteroidota > Bacteroidia > Chitinophagales > Chitinophagaceae > Flavipsychrobacter. The sequence goes on from CANFKE010000028.1 coordinate 46,224, forward strand.
GTTGCCTGGATGCCGGTGATGAGATCATTATTCCTGAACCATTCTACGCTAATTACAATGGTTTTTCTACAAGTTCGGGAGTAAAGGTCGTACCCATCCCTTCCAGTATTGAGAGCGGATTCGCCCTACCTCCGATCGAAGCCTTTGAAAAGGCAGTGACGCCTCAAACAAAAGCGATCATGATCTGTAATCCTAATAACCCTACAGGTTATTTGTACAGCATGGAGGAATTGAACGTACTAAAGGAAATATGCCTGAAACATGATCTGTTCCTGTTCAGCGATGAAGCTTATCGCGAATTCTGCTATGATGGCAGCAAGCATATCTCTGCATTGTCTATAGAAGGCCTTGAGGAACATGCCATACTATTGGATACCATATCTAAAAGATATAGTGCATGCGGAGGCCGTATCGGAGCATTCGTTACCCGCAACCAGCAGGTATTAGATGCTGCTATGAAGTTTGCGCAAGCTCGTCTTAGCCCCCCTACTTTTGCACAGATCCTGGGTGAAGCAGCTGTAGATCTTCCTGCAGACTATTTCGACGAAGTACATGCAGAATATACTTCCCGCAGAGATGTTCTGGTTGACAGACTGAAAAAAATGGATGGTGTTCTATGTCCGCTGCCGGGTGGCGCTTTCTATGCCATGGCACAATTACCGGTTGACAATGCCGAAAGATTCTGCCAATGGCTATTGGAAGATTTCTCACATAATGGCGCAACTGTTATGATGGCTCCGGCAGCAGGCTTCTACGCTACACCGGGTAAAGGTCGTAACGAAGTACGCATGGCTTACGTACTTAACAAAGAAGACATCAATGCCGCTATGGATTGTCTGGAAGCAGCACTGAAAGTATATAAGAACTAAAACACTAAATAATAACAACAAAGCCCGCAGATGTTTATTCTGCGGGCTTCGTTATTATTGACATAAAGTAACATTCGATTTATTATATTTTTATTATTGACCAACCATTTATTCTCATTACCTTGTCTTTAACTGTAAGCCATATCTTCAAATTTTAAAATTAAAGAAATGAACCACACATCTACTCAATATCGGACCACTAATAAAAGTGCTATCCGGTTGGCAACCCTATTTGCCCTGATCATTACCCTATTGTTTTCATTTAAGCCCGAAAAAAGCCATGCTCAATGGACAGCTGTATCAATTACTGAATATGGATTCGTACCCGGTAATTCCTACTGTATCTTACCCGATACTGTATCTATGATCGTAGTAGGATGGATGACAGGGACTGCGGTATCCGGCGACTCATGCACATTATATGTAAACTGGGGGGATGGAACGGATGAATATAAGAAGGTTGCAGATACCAGCATGGTAATGGCTACATTTACGCACATTTACACAATTCCCGGATCATTTACTCAGTTCGCTTCTGTAACGGCTACAAGCGGAGTAACCAGCTCGTGGTTAGCTACATTGCCAACAACAATAACCAATACCTGTGCACCTATAACAGGACACTTGTATGTGGACAATAACCACAACTGTGTTCGTGATGCCGGTGAGCAAGGGCTCGTTTGGGCACCGGTTTTCCTTATTAATAATGTGACAATGGATACATCCTTGTATGGTTATACTGACGACAGCGGTTTCTACAGTATTCTGGCTCCTGCGGGCAACTATACGATTCTTGCCAATCCTGCTTACGCCTACTCTTTATTCTGGGCTGCATACGGACCAACACCAACAGGAAATGCCGTTCCATCTTGCCCGGCGAACGGGCTTTCTACCCTCACTACTACTGTAGGAGGTACCTATACCCAAGACTTTGCTGATACTTGTGCACCACTTTCTTCTTTCGACGTATTTGCCGGCGGATGCATCTACGGATCTGTCCCGGGAGATACCACATGGGTTCAGGTACTCGAAGGCAATGCATGGTGGTATTGGGGATATTCTTGTACCTCTTTTGCCAATACACTGACGTTGACCCTCGACCCGCACCTGCATTACACCGGCTACGCCACAATACCACCAACAACTGTTTCAGGCAATACATTGACCTGGAACGTAAGTACGTTGGGCAGCTACTTCTATTTCTACCCAAGAATAAAAGTATATACAGATGTTACTGCTACTATGGGATCTGTAGTTACCTGCACAGTTTCAGCGACCGCTACTGCAGTTACTGATCCATATCTTACCAATAATACACAGGTCTTTACCAGAGTGGTAACCTCTTCATGGGACCCTAATGAAATTGCAGTGACCCCACAGGGATCAGGAACTCAGGGATATATTACCAACAATACGGAACTTACTTATACCATACATTTCCAGAATACAGGAACAGCCGCGGCTCGCAATATCACTGTTGATGATACCCTGAGTGCGAATGTGGATATCAGAACATTACACATACTGAACAGCAGCTCTCATGTTGACGTATATAAAGATAGCAATGCCGTACGTTTCAGATTCAACGACATTAACCTGCCTGATAGCATGAGCAATCCTAATGGCAGTATAGGCTCTGTGACCTATAGTGTACTGCCCAAGCAAGGCCTTGCACCGGGAACGCAGATATATAACAGTGCCAATATATTTTTCGACTATAACCCCGGCATAGCTACCAACAAAGTACTGAACACCATCAATAACAATGTTGGCGTTACAGAAATAAATAAACAAATAAATGCGATTGTTTATCCCAATCCTGCGGGAGACAAGTTATTCGCACACTTAGATGGAGCAACGGATTTTTCAATTGAGCTGACAGATATCATGGGTCGTACCATTTATTCAGGAGCAAGCAACAAGGGGATAGCTGAAGTCAATACATCAAAATTATCTTCAGGAGTTTATTTGGTGAGAATAGCTGATAATAATGGTGGTGGACAAACGATCAAAACGATCATCCAACACTAAAAGACAATTACCATGAAACATGTAAAAGAGATGACCGTTGGTCATCTCTTTTATTTTTGGAAAATAAATGAAGAAAGAAAAATGATCCGATCTTACTTGCTGTATTTTGTCCTGTACTCAATGGGGGTTAATCCGGTTATCTTTTTAAACACGTCCCTAAATCCTTTAGAATCGGTGTACCCTACCTCATACATTACTTCATTGATGTTCTTGCGGCTGGTCTCAAAGCTCCGCTTTGCCGCCTCCACCTTTACACGTTGCGCGTATTCTATCACGGTATTATTAGTAGCCTTTTTGAACCTCCGCTCAAAACTTCTGCGCCCCACAGCATACCTGTCTGCCAGCTGATCTACTGACAACTTCTCACTAAAGTTTGTTTCTATATACTCCTGCGCTTTCTTTATTTCTTCATCATTATGAGCCTTCTGTCCCTGAAAGATCATAAACGGAGACTGACTATTTCTGTCAATGTCGATCGCGAATGTCTTGGCTATCATGATCGCCATTTCTCTGCCTGCATGTTTTTCTATCAGGTATATAAGTAAGTTGAGATAAGAATAGGCACCCCCACTTGTATAAATGCCTCCGTCCTCTGTTACCATCTTCTCATCAATGAGTTGTACCTGCGGATACATCTCTCTGAACTCACCTGCCATTCGCCAGTGTGTAGAGCAGCGCCTTCCATCCAGTAATCCTGTAGATGCGAGTAGAAATGCCCCGATGCACATACTGGCAACTTCTGCGCCCGCCGCATGCTGTGTCTTTATCCAGGGTATGAACTCTTTGTTCAGACGCAGAGCATCATCCAACTCCCCATACATGGCGGGAATGATGATCAGATCTGTCTTAGTTACTTCTACAATATTGGTATCAGGAGTAATTGTCACCGCACCTGCTGACACTGATGATCTATGCTTATGCCCCACCAATTGCACATTGAATATATTATTCATCCCCATCTGCCCCATGATAGTATTGACCATAGTCAGTATTTGGTGGCTCCCATCTATGTTCACAGTACTGCACGGGCCATTGGGTACAAGGATAGAAATATGCTTCATGGCTTTAAAGATAAAAATATTTTTTTGTCGTAAAATACCCCTGATATTGTCATTACCGTAACCGCTTAGTAAACATTGACTTGCATAATTTCACCCTTATTTACAGTTTAAAATAAAAAAGACACAAGTCTCTTCATACATACAACTTGATTGTTGTATACTTAACTTTATGAGACCTAAAATATCATATTCACTAACAAACCGTAACTTATGGCAACATCAAACAAAAAACTAAACATCGCATATTGGGTAGTGGCGGCACTATTTGGAGGATTTATGATATTCTCGGCAATTCCGGATATTATGATGAATCCAGATGCAGTAAAAATGATACATGATGACATGGGCTACCCTATGTACTTTCTCAAATTTATTGGTGTTGCCAAATTATTGGGCGGCATCGCAATACTCATACCCGGCTTCCCACGAATAAAAGAATGGGCTTATGCAGGGCTTATGTTCGATCTTATCAGCGCTACCTATTCATTTATTGCTCTAGGTAAAACTCCACTGGAGTGGTCTCCGATGCTGATATTTTTAGCCCTGGGATTTGCCTCCTACTTTCTGTACCACAAAAAGTACAAGACCACAGCAATATGACACTATAATTGAGGCACTATAGATTACTATGAGGACACTGACTAATAAGGTTTAACAATTTCAATTGTGTTATTTCAGCAAAATGCTATAATTCTGTAGAATTATGGCATTTTGTCATTTAGGTCGTTTACATGTTCCAGTTATTATCTAACATAATAGTCAGCAGGTTTTATAAAGTAAACGCAGGATTTTTCCTGTTCTCGTTTCTTATCCTGTTTGCTATACTGCCCGGACCCGACACTATAAAACTTCATCAGGGTATTATGCTGGCTGTTGTATCTTCTGCTGATACGGCGTTGGTTGCACTAGCTGTTTGTTCGCTCTATAATTTCAAATGTATTGCCTATACCATCCGTGAACTCAGCCTGACTGAAAATCGATTCCTATACCATTTACAGGGCCTTAGTAATGTCAGGCAATTGATATTAATGGCTTGGGTTCATCTGTCCATTTACATGCCTATGCTGACATACGGATCTATGACCGCTTGGATAGGCTTTCAGTCACAGCATTATATCGGTGGTATGTTTGTATTGGCTACACAATTTGTAATGACAGGCATTGCCACCTACCTATCCTTCCGAAAGATCAACAGCACATGGAAAAGACCTGCTTTTCAACTGCCGTCAATGGTCATTTTCCCCAATAAAAATTTCTTTTCATACCTCATCCACTATTCTCTTAACAATAAAAAAGGTGCATTTATATCTATTAAGGTGTTTTCCATGCTGGCTTTACAATTTCTTGTAGCCCTTAATGCCGATAAAGTAAGCAAAGAGAATATGTGTTTCCTGATGTTATTGTCTATTTCTGCACACGCGCTACTTCCCACTTATTATATCAGATTTCTGGAAACAGAAATGATATTTCTGCGCAATTTACCCCTACTACTATACAAGCGATTAGCGCAGCACGTTCTTACTTATAGCTTCATATTACTACCTGAGCTTTGCTTTCTCTTGTATAACGAATTACACTTGATGTCTTTATCAGCCATCCTATCATTATATCTGTTGGCTATTGTCAGGTTAACGCTCTATTCAACTGTACAATACCTTCCAATGATGGATCTCAATAAATATACTGGCATTGTATTTATCATGTTCTTCATTACTATAATATTACTGGCATCATTTAGTCTATGGTTGTTCATCTGCACCGAAGCAATGATCACTGTACTGCTTTTTTCTATTTTCTATTACAGATTTGAGCCTGTATTATTGAAAGATGAATAGATCCGACTATTAATATAATCAGTACAGGTGCCATTCAGTGCTTTTACATGGAACACAGTAAGTGCATTTGGCTATAACCTTACATAATTTCATACTTTAGCACAATAAATACTGACCGATCATGCAGATGCACGAGGTGAAGACCGCAGCTGACAAAAAACAATTTATACAGGTTGCCGTTGACATTTATGCCAATGACCCCAACTGGATACGTCCATTAGATAAAGACATTGAAGAGGTTTTTGATCCTGAAAAGAATAAATTTTTCAAAAGAGGAGGAGAATGTACCCGCTGGATACTGAAAGATGATAATGGTAAGCATATAGGACGTGTTGCTACGTTTGTAAACAAGCAATACAAAATGGAACAACCCACCGGTGGTATAGGCTTCTTTGAATGTATCAACGATCAGGTGTCTGCCAATTTCTTGCTCGACCATTGCAGACAATGGTTATTAGACAGAGGTATGGAAGCAATGGATGGTCCTATCAATTTTGGAGAAAGAGATAAATGGTGGGGATTGGTGGTAGAGGGTTATTATAGTCCGCTGTATAACATGAACTACAACCCGCCTTACTATGTGCAATTATTTGAGACCTATGGCTTTCAAACTTATTTCAACCAGATCTGCTTTGGACTGAAAGTTAAAAATAAGCTCGATGATAAATTCTATGTCCGTCACGACGCTATTGCTGCTGACCCTAACTATAGAGCTGAAATGATCAAAAAGAGCAATATAGAAAAGTACGCCAGAGACTTTACCTATGTTTATAATAAAGCATGGGCAGGGCATGGCGGGGGTAAGTCGCTGGAAGAAAAGACAGTACAAAAAATGTTTGCCAAAATGAAGCCTGTAATAGACGAACATGTATCTTGGTTTGTGTATTACAAGGAAGAACCTATCGCAATGTGGGTCAACCTACCCGACCTCAACCAATACTTCAAACACCTGAACGGCAAATTCGGTATCATAGAAAAGATTCGTTTCCTGCTGCTGAAACAATTTGGTAAATGCAGCCGTTTCGTGGGTCTTGTCTTTGGTATCATCCCGGAGTTTCAGGGAAAAGGAGTAGATGCCTACATCATAGTTGAAGGTGCTAGTGTGATACAGCCTATGGCTAAGTATGACGACTACGAGATGCTATGGATAGGTGATTTTAATCCTAAGATGATCAACATTGCTGAGAGCCTCGGCACTCACCGTAGCCGCACTTTGCGTACCTACCGCTTCCTGTTCGACAGGACAAAAGAATTCAAGCGACACCCGATGCTGGGATAATGAACTAGAATATAAAAGCGGCTGATCCTTACGAATCAGCCGCTTCTCATTTATTATCGTTGACGTTCCTATGCTACTGCATCCTTAGCATGTGCCATAGACAATACCTTTTCTACCATTTTCTTTGAACCTATGTAAACCGGCACTCTCTGGTGCAGTTCGGTTGGCACTATGTCAAGGATATCAATGTCACCATTGCTTGCTATTCCGCCGGCAGCTTCCACTATGAAGGCCATTGGATTACACTCATACTGCAGGCGCAACTTACCCTTAGGAGAACTGCTATCTGCCGGATACATGAACAAACCGCCCTTTATCAATGTGCGATGAAGGTCACCCACCATTGAACCAATGTAACGATGAGAATAAGGACGGCCTTCTTCCTTGTTTACTTCCATACAGAAATCGAGGTAAGACCTGAGTCCAGTACTGAACTTATTCATATTTCCCTGATTCACAGAATATATCTTGCCATTTTCAGGGCATTTGATATTCGGATGAGACAAGCAAAATTCACCTATTGATGGCTCCAATGTAAAACCATTTACGCTCAGCTTGGTCGCATAGACCATCATAGTACTAGAACCATAAATGATATAACCAGCGGCCATCAGCATATTGCCCGGCTGCAGGAAGTCGGCCTCCGTACATGGCTTACCCAATTCGCTTACGCGACGGTATATAGAGAATATAGTGCCTATCGATGCATTCACATCTATGTTAGAAGAACCATCCAAAGGATCGAATAATACTACATACTTGGAATTAGCAGAGAAAGTGTCTTCATAAGAAACGTGATCATCATTCTCTTCAGATGCGATACCTGCACAGTCAGTACTATTCTTCAAAACATGTATCAATGTTTCATCTGCTATAACGTCGAGCTTCATTTGCTCCTCGCCCTGCACATTAGATGTGCCTTGCTTACCCAGTATATCAGACAGACCAGCCTTACGAACCTGCTTATTAATGATCTTACCTGCCAGCGCAATATCGCGAAGCAATGAAGACAATTCACCTGTAGCTTGTGGAAATTTCCTTGTTTCCTGGATAGTAAATTCATCCAGTGTTATCAGTTGTCCTTGTAGCATTATAGTTTATATTATTTCTTTTCTCTTCAAAATTAATAAAATTGGTCAAATAATAGGTATAACAACACTAATATAGCCTTGTTTCTATGAGGCTTCCGTATTTTTGTCGGCGTTATCACAAAGACCGGTCATTTTACTAAAACCGGTATCAGACATAATGTATGACCACAATTCTAAAGCAGCTTATTCTGGCAATCACCCTCATATACTCCCTCAGCGGATGTCTGGTGTTACGCGAAAATGCCAAGTATAATTTTAATGACGGTGAATATAGTACCGGGCGGTTCTCGAAAAGTAAGGTGTATGTAATGCATGTCGATGAAGACACTATCGCTGTGTTCCCCATTCAGGAATTTAAAGACTCTACAGCCATTCTTACCAATCAAAGAGTGAATTATACCAGCATGCAGCGCCGGTTCAAAGACAAAAAATTACAGCATTCTTTCTATAAACCTTCATTCGACTTTGATGTAATGACCATTCCGCTAAAATACAGACCTGCATCCGGTGGGGTACCTAACCAACTGATCACTAATTTTAATGGTGCTTTGTTTGGCGGCTACAGAATAGATGAATACAAATTGAGATACAGGCGAACACCCTTAAATATCTACAAACAAACATCCAAACATTTTGGATACAGTGGAGGATTATTTGCCGGATTGGGCAGTACACTCATCAACCCATGGGTAATTACCGACCCTCACTTTGATTTGGAATATGAAGGAGTAACGCTCATTTCTGGTATCGCAGCCAACATTGCTATGGATAAGATCTCTTTTGGCGTAGCCCTTGGCATAGATCACCTGCTCGACAAGAACGCCGGCAACTGGATCTATCAGGGCAAACCATCTATTGGCTTTACTTTGGGTCTAGATCTTTATTAAAAGATCTTTTTCGCAATATTCTGCACCTACTGAGCCAAAGAAATAAATGCTTTACCCAGATGGTCAATGATGTCTCCTGCGATCATAGCTTCCTGAGAAAGCTCCTGAGCAGCTATATCTCCGGCTACTCCATGCAGATATACTCCCAGCATAGCTGCAGCCTGAGGCTCATAGCCCTGAGCCAGCAGTCCGGTGATCATACCTGTGAGCACATCTCCAGCTCCACCGGTAGCCATACCCGCATTGCCGGTCATGTTGTACCAACATTCACCTTCAGCATTAATGATAGCAGTATGGTGTCCCTTCAGTACAATGTTTATATTGTATCGCATGGCATGTATGCGGGCATTGTCCACCTGTATCATACTATTTGTATTCTCACCAAACAAACGGCCAAACTCTTTAGGATGTGGTGTAAGGATCGAATTTTTCGGCAGCTTGGCCAACAGCTCACTATGCCTGCCTATTATATTTAGGGCATCAGCATCCAGCACCACCGGAGACACACAATCTTCGAGAAATTCAGACAATGCCCTAACGCTCTCTGAGGATGTTCCCAACCCGGGACCGATACCTAACGCAGTATATTTTTCCCAATGCTGTATTGCCTCTACCGCTTCACGACCACTGGTAAGGCACATCACTTCAGGTACAGAAGACTGCAGGATCTGATAACCCGACTCAGGCACCAACGCCGTGACCAAACCCGCACCGCTGCGCATTGCAGCTTTTGATGCCAGTACCACCGCCCCAGTTTTGCCATGGGCTCCTCCGCATATCAACACACTCCCATGCGTACCCTTATGCGAAAACTTGTCTCTCGGCCTATATATAGAACGGACAGTTTCCTGATCCAATGTACGGTAATTAGTATGTGCCGTTTCTATAAAGGCTTTATCCAACCTTATATCCAGCACATGGATATTACCTGCCGCCGGTGCAGTTTCGGGGTGCAGAAAACTTCGTTTATAGAACTGAAAAGAAAGTGTGTCCTGTACTTTCAGGATCACCGCATCTCTGTCACCCACTATATCCGCCGCCAATCCGCTGGGAATATCTATAGCCAGTTTGCGATTGGGCATTTTGTTGATCCGCTCTATAAAAGCTGCTACCCAACCAGATGCCGGCCTGCTCAGCCCCGTACCCAGTATTGCATCTATGATCACCACATGTGGCGGCAGGTCGCTCAAAAAGGTTTCCGGCTCTACAACAGTGACCAGTTGCTCGTTCAATTGCCTCAGTTTTTGCAAATTCGCAGCACAATCGGTCGACAATTCCGAACCCGTATTCAATAAGAACGCCTTTACCCCATAAGACCTCAAATGCAACATGCGGGCAATTGCCAATCCGTCTCCCCCATTATTACCGGGGCCACATAGTATTATAAAAAGTGTGTCTTTAGGAAAATTTGCCTTCAGCCAGTCCGCACATTTATTGGCAGCACGCTCCATAAGATCTATAGAACGGATACCCGATACTTTGATGGTTTGCTCATCGCATTCCTTTATCTGTGCAGAGGTGAAGATTTTCATTATACTAAAATAGTGCATCTTGAGAATTAATTGCGCTTATGTTTTTGTGAAGATTTTGCTCATCATTTGGGTATAACTACAATAGCAAACAACATATAAGTCTCGTTTTTTTGCATCATCAATATATTTAGTAGCTTTATGCTTCAAATTACAAGAAACTTATTTTAGTATATGAGAAGATCGCTACTGCTCTTATTGGCCTTATTTTCAATTTTAATTGCCTGTAATAAGACTCCCGACCCACAGTTGGA
>CANFKE010000029.1 GCA_947447465.1 Chitinophagaceae bacterium
CACAAAAAAAGTCCAACTCCTCGCAGAGTTGGACTTTTTAAATATTATACTAAAGGTGCGAATTATGCGCCTACAGCTACACGTACAAAAGAAGTAACGGTAAGACCTGCAGATACAGACTTCAGGTAGTCACCTACATTCTTGCTAGGATCCTTAACGAAAGCCTGTGGCAACAATGTGTTTTCCTTGAAGAATTTGTTCAGCTTGCCCATAGCTATTTTCTCAGCCATGTCACCTGTCTTGCCTTCTGCAGCTACCTGGTCCATAGCAATAGCTTTTTCACGAGCCAATGTTTCAGGAGCAATGCTGTCAGAATCAACACCGAGTGGGTTCATTGCAGCGATCTGCATAGATACGTCTTTACCAGCGGTAACGATACCTTCTGTAGCAGCCTGGTTCATACCCACCAACACACCTATACGGTAGTTGCTGTGAATGTAAGGAACAACAGCAGCAGCAGTAACCTGCTCAAAACGAACTACATCTATTTTCTCACCTATCTTAGCTACTACTTCGTTCAGCTTTTCGCCTACTGTAGCACCTTCCATAGACTGTGCCTTAAGGTCATCGATAGATGTAACCTTAGAGTTCAGCGCTATATCAGCTACATCGTTAGCAAACTGTATGAAGTCAGCGTTCTTTGCAACGAAGTCAGTTTCAGAGCTCAGGTTGATCAGGATACCGTAAGTGTTCTCAGCATTAGCCTTAGCTATTACCACACCTTCTTTAGCATCGCGGTCGCTACGGTTAGCAGCAACTTTCTGGCCTTTCTTACGCAGGTAGTCAATTGCAGCTTCAAAATCGCCATTGCTTTCTGTAAGCGCTTTGCGGCAATCCATCATACCTGCACCTGTTTGTTGACGCAGCTTGTTTACTTCAGCTGCAGAGATTGTAACTGTACTCATTATATTGTTCTTTTATAGATTTTATAAATGGAGCTGCGAAATTCGCATTTTATTATTAAAGCCCCAAATGCGGGGCTTTAATAATCTGTTATAGTTTTAATAGGTCTTGTTCGTCCTTCGGCAAGCTCAGGATGACAAGCTATCTATTTTCAAATTAACGCTTTGTTGGAGCGGGACGGCTTCCGCCACCACCCGGACCACGGTTGCCACCAGGGCCACCGCCCGGACGGCCAGTGCCACCACCAGGACCACGGTTGCCACCACCGGCGCCACCAGGCCTGTTGCCAGAACCACCACGACCAGGACCACCTGCGCCCGGGCCACCCGCGCCAGCACCTGGTGCTGTACGGCCACGACCACGACCACGGCCACGACCGCCTTCGTTATCTTCTTCAGTGATCTCCATACCACGAGTTCTTTCTGCCAGTTCTTCTGCAGTTTCTTCGTCGCCATCCTTATTAGACGCTCTTTCCTGCAGGCCTTCCATGATGGCAGCAGTAAGATAGTTAGTAATGATAGAGATAGATTTTGTAGCATCATCGTTAGATGGGATAGCAAAATCAACCTTAGTAGGATCGCTGTTAGTATCTACCATAGCCAATGTAGTGATGCCCAGGCGCTTAGCTTCTGCTAATGCGATGTGCTCATGGCTGATATCTACGATGAACAAAGCAGCAGGAGTACGGCCCATCTGGCTGATACCACCCAATACTTTTTCCATCTTTTCCTTGCTGCGGGTAAGTGTAAGGCGCTCTTTCTTAGTAACGCTGTCCATTGTACCATCAGTAAGCATTTTTTCGATGCTCAACATCTTCTTTACACTCTTACGAATGGTCTGGAAGTTAGTCAACATACCACCTAACCAACGCTCAGTAACGAAAGGCATATTTACCTTCGCTGCAGCCTCAGCTACTATTTCCTTAGACTGTTTCTTAGTTGCAACGAACATGATCTTCTTACCGCTCTTAGCGATAGACTTCATAGCAGCAGCAGCTTCTTCTAGTCCTTCTATTGTTTTATTAAGATCTATGATGTGAATGCCATTCTTTTCAGCAAAGATGTAAGGCAACATCTTAGGATTCCATTTTTTCTTCAGGTGACCGAAGTGAACGCCCGCTTCGAGCAACTGTTGGTGCAATGTTTTATTATCTTCCATTTGAGTAATTTCTTGATTGTTAAAAAAATAAAGGCTACAACTGTGCTGTTAACGTTTAGAGAACTGGAAGCTACGACGTGCCTTAGCCTTACCGAATTTCTTACGTTCAACCGAGCGGCTGTCACGGGTTAACAAACTTTGTTTCTTCAGCAATGGACGATACTCAGGGTTTACTTCGCACAAAGCACGTGAAATTCCCATCTTTATTGCTTCAGCCTGGCCTTTAGGACCACCGCCTTGTACATTTACAACTACATCGAATGATTCCATACCACCTTCAATTGTCTTCAAAGGAAGTTCTACCTGATTCTGCAGGTACATGATCGGGAAGTAGCTCTTATATTCTTTGTTATTTACCGTAATGTTACCGGTACCTTTACCCAGGTAAACACGGGCAACAGCTTCCTTACGACGGCCAACGGCATTTTTCTGTTTTTCCATTTTAGGAATGGTTTTATATTTTCTTCTGAATTAATTTTTATGTCTATCGTTCCTTAGGCTTATTTCATAACCTGTGGGTTCTGCGCTTTATGCGGATGCTCTGCACCTTCATAAACGAACAATTTCTTGTACATCGCGCGGCCCAAACGATTCTTAGGAAGCATACCTTTTACAGCGCGCTCTATCATCAGGTTAGGACGACGGTTGATCATTTCCTTTGCAGTTTCGATCTTCTGTCCACCCGGATACATAGAATACGTCTGGTATTCCTTATCTTCCAGCTTATTACCGGTAAGCTTTACCTTCGCTGAGTTGATCACGATCACATAATCTCCGCAATCAAAGTGAGGAGTGTAATACGCTTTGTTCTTACCACGAAGTGTTGAAGCTATCTTTGATGTCATACGTCCGAGAGTCTGGTTCGTAGCATCAACAACATGCCAGTCACGTTTTACGATCTTCTCGTTTGCGGACTGTGTTTTAAAACTTAAGTGTCTCATTGTTCTTATTATGTATTTTACTTAATACTGAATTTCTTTTTCCTTCTTATCAATGGCACGGAATAACCCTGATTTTCGGGACGGCAAAGGTAATTTTACTCATCGACTACACCAAACATTTCATTAAGTATTTTTGCAGCACCTTCACAACTAATTGATTATCAATAATATTTTTAGCAAAAAAGTTTCAACACTTCACTAAAAACAGCCAAAATATCAGATTTTAAAAACGATTATTCCCATTATCATACACTTGTTCTACACCATCGCATATACTTCTTACCAATATTTGAACGCTATTCTCATGAAGATTTCCGCTCATCAATTCAACGACACCATCCAAAACCATCAAATCCATGATCCTATTTTGTCTTATCAGCTAATTTGCAGAGATTTACATAACAATACCACTACCGCACATAAAAAAATACATACCAAATGAAATATTGTTTTATCCCAATGGCATTACTGGCCACATTGCTGTTCAGCAATAATGCCAAAGCACAGTCTAAAGTAGTAGGCAAAACACCTGCTGCAGCACCCGCAGCAGCAAAGCCCGCTCCGGCAGCAGAAGCTCCCGCAGGACCAATAACAATGAAGGATATTGAAGGTAAATGGAAGGTAGAACGTATAGATATTGACAGCAAACCTGTTGATGGTGAAGCCTCAAAGTCGAGCGAACCTGGCAGCGATGAGGATTTTTATGATTTTGCCAAAGGCACACTCAATAGCTATATGACCGGCACCTCACTGTCTGTACCCTACAGCTTTTCGGGCCACTATGTCATATATAAGCAAGACGGCATGTCTGATACGCTACAGGTAACCAGCCTCACCAAGACCAAGGCTGTGATCACCAAAAAAGATGTAGCAGATGATGGAACGACCATCACCACCATCGTACTAAAAAAATAAGAATAAATACTCTTCAATAAATATACCCCGGCATTCCGGGGTATATTTATTGAGAAGCGTTCCATATCTCCCAACCCGCCATTGCCTGCAGATGGAGCATGTCTAATCCGTTCTTAGTTATCGCACCGGCGGCTCCGGCATTCGAAAGGAATTTTGTTTCAGCAGGATTATATACAAGATCATACACCAGGTGACCACTTCCCATTGCCTCATAAGGCAGGTCCGGACACTCATTGATATGTACATACATGCCTAATGGCGTAGTATTAATGATGAATTTGTATTTATCTAACATAGCCGGCGTTACATCTTCGTAGGTCAATATTCCCGGCGAAGGCTTTCGGGAAACAAACTTGAACGCAATACCTTTTTGCTTGAGCACATAGGCTACCGCCTTAGACGCACCTCCTGTTCCCAATATCAGTGCATGCGTATGCTGCCGCAATAATAATGGCCCAAGACTGCGCTCAAAGCCTATTACGTCTGTATTATACCCCTTCGTTTTACCATTCTTCACTGCGATACAATTAACTGCACCAACCTGCTCAGCCTCTTGATTCAGCTCATCCAGATAGGGCATAACAGTTTGCTTGTAAGGAATGGTCACATTAAGACCTTTCAGACGCGGGTAGTCTTCCAGCAATTGCGGGAACAATGCTATATCTGGTATAGGCAGGGCGGTATATATGGCATTGACACCCTCTTTTTCAAACTTCTTATTGAAGAATGCCGGAGAGTAGGAATGACTAAGCGGATATCCGATTATACCGTATTGGTCTTGCATCGTGTCAGATTATTGGTCAAAGGTCAGACTAAACAGAGAAGTGTAAGAGAATAAGAACGTGTAAAGCACCTATATCTTTCCTGCACTACTATTTATATCTGCTCCTAGTATAGTTTATATATTTCAGTTATTTCCGCCAGTATTTTCGGGAAATCGATATTGAGATTAATGAGCCTGCCGGTATGAATATCGAAAACCCATCCGTGCACCATTATCCCCCGTTCATGATATGCCTCCTGCACTGCGGCCGTTTTTATCAGATTTACACACTGCTCCTGCACATTCAGTTCTACCAGTCTCTCGTAGCGCGACTTTTCATCATCTATAGCATTCAGTTCTTCTTTATGAAAACGATATACATCACGTATGTTTCGCAGCCACGGATTAAGGATACCCAGATCTTTTGGCTCCATTGCCGCTTTTACGCCTCCACAATTATAATGACCGCAAACAATGATGTGTTTCACTTTCAGATTTCGGACCGCATAATTCAATACCGACATTACGTTCAGATCCACATTATTTACCAGATTAGCTATGTTACGATGAATGAATGCTTCGCCCGGCTTCAGCCCCATCAGCTCTTCAGCGGTGACCCTGCTATCTGAGCAGCCAATATATAAAAATTCAGGGCTCTGACCTTTAGCCAGATTTTCAAAATAATTTTTGTCTATCGACAGCTTTTCCTGGATCCACTCCTCATTATTCTTGAATATTTGTTCTACGGTGTACATGGGCGATCATTTGTGATATTAAACTTACAAAAAACGCCCCACAAAAAGCAGGGCGTTCAGTATCTTAAACAAAAGAAAAGGAAGATTAAGGGGCTATTGCATAGCTGGTATTGCACTTGTCACCTTCATCAATTCTGATCAAAGTAAGGTGATTGGTCTCAACCATTGGCACTGTGTATTTGGCAGTAGTACCTGTTTTGGTCTTTCTCAGCGTCAGTACTACGTTACCTACTTCGTCAGTAGTAATAGAGTAAGTACCTGATTCATGCGGATTGTCGCGCACATCTCTGTAATTTCTCTCGTAAGTACCATAGTTAAGGTTATTACCATTGCTTGCTACCATCTTCAAAGTAGAGAAGTAGCTGATGAAATGACCATCATTAGTGCTGGTCACTTTGTCCTGACACTTCATGCCTACAAAATACCAGGTCTTATCCAACAACTCAGCCCTGTTGATCGTTTGAGCGAAAAGGCCGGCCGGCATAGCGAGCAGGCACACAAGAAGAATGTTTTTCAACATATTTTTCATCATTAGATTTTTTCTTCGCGGTAAAAGTAATAAAAGCAAACTATTATTTAACACTAATAGCAGGCAAGATAATTAATATTATTTACTGTTGGTAGTAGTTTGTGATGTATCGGACAAAAAAAATACATTTTCTTGTTCTCTTCGGTGCGATCAAAAGCAAAAAATCACCCGAAGGTGATTTAAAGCTTGTGGAGAATACCGGATTCGAACCGGTTACCTCTTGCATGCCATGCAAGCGCTCTACCAAGTGAGCTAATTCCCCTTATTGAATTAAGCAATATGGGCATTGTTTCTACCCTTAAGCAGGGTGCAAATATAATTATATCCCTGAATTAAATCGTAACTTTATTTTTCAAAAACATAGTTATGAAAAGCGGCATCTGGAACCAAATACTAACCTACTTCTATATTCGCAAAAGAGACGCTTCTGACCCCAGAAACATCAATATCAGCATGATGCATGGCATGAACCGTATTTCTTTGTTCATGTTCTTTGTTGCAATTGTAGTGATGTTAGTGAGGTTGTTCAGACACTAATAATTTCCTCATTGTTCATTGAAGTAATTAATTGACCCTGCAGATCACAAAACTAAAGCTATTAGGACTATTAGATAATGGCAAACCCAGAAAAGTAGCCCTGCGATTGGTTCGCCAGTCACATACCACCGTACACATTTTCAAATATTTTTCTATACGTGCATCCTGATAGTTAGCTTGCTGCAATACAATCAGATCACCCTTTTTTAGCGGAAAAACATCATAATAAACAGTAACATGGTTGATATCTTCGTATAATGGCCAAAGAGCCAATGTTGTATAAACGTGCTCACCATTGTGAATATACTGATTGACCACAGCTTTGGCATGCTCATAATCTTTTCCTGACTGCTTGTATTCAACAAAAAGAAATATCCATCTGAAAAACAGGAATAAACCACATAGGTAGGTTACTCCGGTAAAAATACCAATTGAATTCTTAGTCACTTTATCTACTTCTGACGACATTGCTATTGCAAGATATACCATCATTGGAAAAATAAATTGAGACGCATTATACACTGTAGGAGAAGCATATAAAATAAACTTAGGAATTCCATACAATACGATCAGGTGCAAACAGATGAGTAATGTCACTTGCAACTTGGTCGTATTTTTTGCTCTTGCAATTAATGACCTTGTATAAACTATTGCACATAGCAAACTGATAACTAGAAAGCCAAAGCTAAGGGGTGCTAACATCCAGAAATAAAAGAATTGTGCAAAACTTCTGTCTGTTCGCGTCAATGCCCAAGTACCATGTACTCTTATTCCATTGATGGTATTCATAAATCCATTTGGAGACAATGACATGGCAATTACAAAAATTGCCATAACACCCACAAAACGAGCGGTGTTGATCCAAATAGTTTTATAAATATTGTTTGAATTCAGGACTTCATATATTATGAAAAATAAAAATCCAAAAAAGAAGCCCATTATTTGTGTTGTCAACAACAAACCAAAAAGAACACAAATTGATATGTTATATACTACCTGAGAAATATCATGCCGCTTTTGATACAGAATGTAGAGAGTATATATCAATAAAGTACTGATAGCTTCAGGTCTGCCAACAGTTGGTAAGACAAAATTGGAGACGTAAA
Organism: Chitinophagaceae bacterium; assembly: GCA_947447465.1. Lineage (GTDB taxonomy): Bacteria > Bacteroidota > Bacteroidia > Chitinophagales > Chitinophagaceae > Flavipsychrobacter. The sequence goes on from CANFKE010000029.1 coordinate 7,608, forward strand.
CAATAGACAAGACAAAAATTACTTTTTGAATAATACTTGTCTTTTCATTGACTAATTTTGATAAAGTGCCTGCATACAAGAGTAAATTAACTACGCTGAACAATGCACAAATAATAAATATAGTACTGTAACCCGGATGAATTTTACTTATAGTACCTGTAAATAAGGAGAAAAATGGCGCATAATAGTTGAACTGAAACGGGTTTGCTCCTGCTTCATGTAGATTAGGGATTTTGGAAATATCATATAATGGATTATTGAACCCCATTCCCTTTGACAATAAATAAGCAGGTGGGATAAATACTCTGGAATCTGTACCGGGTAGAGGGAACAAGTTCAATGCATATAGTATGAATAAGCAAGAAATTGCCAATACACATGCAATGAGGACATACCTGAATTTTACCATAAGTAAGAAATGAATTTGAGCAAAGGATAAGTGATGAAATTTCTCTTCCCTACGTTTTGTTTTACAGCATAAAGGTAATCGAAAATGGCAACTTTATTTTTTGTTCACTAATTTATAACACACTCATTATTTACACTATATTACTGCTTAATTGCAATGATCTCTTGCGCAGCTTTGTTCGAAGCATGAGTACTCCCCAATTTGTCCCACAATGCTGCATAATCCTTTTTTAATCCGTTGATATAGGCATTATCCTGAAGTATCTCGCCAAGTGCAGCCTTTAGTGATTGTTCATTCAGGTCGCTTTGTATCAGTTCTCTGATAACCGGTTTATCCATGATCAGGTTCACCAGAGATATATATTTTATGTTCACCAATTTTTTTGCCAACCAAAAAGATACAGCATTGCCTTTATAACAAACTACTTCAGGCACACCAAATAAAGCTGTCTCTAACGTGGCGGTACCGCTGGTCACCAAAGCAGCCGCGCTTTGCCTCAGTAAGTTATAGGTATCCCCTTTAACCATTTTAACCGTCTTATCTCCCATTATTTCATGATATAAAGCATCAGGCTGCGCCGATGCCTGAGCTATCACGAACTCATATTGCGGGAAATAGGGGATCATCTGCAACATTACTGGCAATTTCGCTTTTATTTCCTGACTGCGACTTCCCGGAAGAAGGGCTACTATAGGCCTTTCTGACAACGGAGCTGATAATGGTTTCCTTTTCTCATCTGCTACTACTTCTATCAGCGGATGCCCAACATAAATAACATCAAAGTCCCATTTTTTATAGAACTCCTTTTCAAAAGGGAGGATGACCAACATCTTATCTACATCCCGTTTCAGCTTGATCACACGCTTCTCTTTCCAAGCCCATACTTGTGGAGATATATAATATACTACCTTGATTCCTTGTTTTTTAGCCCATGCTGCTATCCTCATATTGAATCCCGGATAATCTATCAGCACCAACACATCGGGTGCAAACGACAAAATATCTTTTTTGCAGAAATCAATATTCTTCAAAATGGTTGGCAGGTGAGTGATCACCTCAACAAAACCCATAAAGGCGAGTTCGCGGTAATGTTTCACCAACGTAGCTCCTGCTGCTTCCATACTATCTCCACCCCAGCAGCGGATATTTGCTTGCGGGTCTTGCTGATGTAATGCCTTTATCAGGTTACTGCCATGCAGATCTCCGCTGGCTTCTCCGGCTATAAGATAGTAGCGCATAAATTACCAAACGTATCTTACCAATACAATAAAGACCACATACAACATTGTGGCTATAAAAACGCCTCTCGCTCCGTGATCATAGCGTTTGCTATTCATAAATATGAACGGTACCAGATTCACCAAAAGACTTAGGGAACATACTTTAAAGGTAATATCCTTACTTGTAATGAGCCTGTTGATATAATCACCCATTTCATCATGTCTGAACCATAAATATTTCATGATCAGCAACCCAATAAAAGGACCTAAAAGGCCTATCAGCAATCCTACGATCGGACTATTCAGCTTCATAAGTAAAAAATATGGTGCAATATACAAAGTGTGCATCTCTATTCAATAAACAGGGGTATTTTGCCGTACGTACTAAAGTTGCTTCCCGATTTTGGCATACTTGTTGATTTAATAGTGAAAAAAACAGTTGAATTGATTTACGTTAAACAAATTTTATTAATCTTGCACACACAAAACAAATGTATTATGAAAAAGAAATTACTACTTAGCTTACTTATTGCTGTCGCTCCAATATTTTCATTTGCTCAGGGTTGTATCACCATTTTCTCAGAAGATGGAGACCGTTTCTTCCTGGTCTTGAACGGTGTAAAACAAAATGCTGTAGCACAAACAAATGTTCGTGTTGACATGCTGCCTAACGACTACTATTCAGCTAAGATCCTTTTTGAGGATAAAAGCAAACCTGAAATATCCAAAAATATTCCGGTAAAAGACCCTGCAACCAGCGACTGGGCCGATGTAACTTATAAGATCAAAAGAACGAAGGATGGCGAATTGAAGCTTCGCTATTTCAGCGCAACACCTGTTCCTGTCAATTATGCACCGGCACCCGATATGTTCTATGTTCATTATGGACAAACTCCGGTTGCACCGGCAGCTAGTGTAAACTCAGTTACACAAACTACTTATACCACTACTACTACCAACCCGACCGGCGCTTCTGTAAATGTGAATGGCGGAGGATTGAGCATGAATGTAAATGTTGGGGACGGCGTAAATGGCGGAGGATTGAATATGAACGTGAATGTTGGTGATGGCATGGCTACTTCCTACAGCCAGAGTGCTACTACAACTACACGTACTACCACCACTACTACTACTTCTGGAGGATATAACGATGCCCCTGCTGCTGCACCTGCACGTACAGGATGTGGTTACCCTATGGATATGAATAGTTTTAACTCTGCTAAAAAGACCATTGCGAACGCATCTTTTGAAGACACAAAGCTATCTACAGCTAAGAGCATTTTAGCATCCAATTGCGTTACTACCGATCAGGTGATAGCTATTTGCAATATGTTCTCTTATGAAGCTTCTAAGCTTGATTTTGCAAAATTTGCATACCCTAAAACAACTGACAGAGGCAACTACTTTAAAGTTGGCAATGTTTTTTCATTCGATGCCAGCAAAACTGAATTGAACGAATTCATTGCACAATAGTTTTGAACATGTGAAATTCAGGAAATAAACGACCAACAATTTTAGATAGTGCCATGATTACTCATGGCACTATCTTTTTTTCCGGTCATTAAATCTCAAATAGGACTATCTGACGTCAATTAATCGTATATCTTTGTCCATCTTAAATAGTATGCTGCCGGGATGATATTGCACTTGATATTTCTATTAACTTACTTAGTACTAGGCAACACTATACCTCCTACGGCGATGCTGAGTATAGCTATCGCTGAATCCTTACTTGCTATTTTTTTGAAGGTCAGAAGGGGCGATAATTATTTAGTTCCATATGTAGTTGCAATAGCTCTCCTGATCACTAATAACTATGGTAATATCTTATTGATAACCAGACTTAACGACAGTTCCGATATCATGTACACATTTACTGTAGCTGAGTATATTCCAGAAGCTGTGGTTATATGGTGTAGTGGATGTTCAATATTTTTTTTCGGATATCTTTTTTTTGAAAAAAAGAATGTACCCCCTGTTGATATTATTGTGTCTCAGGAACAAGCAAGATCATTGTTCTTTACTATGCTTGTAGTTGTAGTTTTCTCACAAACTATATTCTCCTCAATATCATTCCTCGGTAGTTTGTCAAAATTAATTGGCTTACTTGCCAGTATTGGTGTATTGTTCTTTGCGAAATTATGGGCCTCAGAAGACAGTAAAAAGTACAGAAACTACGCTTTCATTTTATGGGCGATACAGACTTACAATGCATTGTTCCACTCGTATCTTAGATTTGAAACTGTGACCCCCTCTGTAATTATGGCTATCGGCTATTTTGCAGGAAAAAGAAAGATAAAATATTTAATGAGTTATAGGATCATTCCGCTAGTAGTTATACTTGGATTATTCATTAACATTTTTGCGCAATTAGCTACTTACAGATCCAACTTCGCAAGTGGTATTGAGGAAATATACTTCGGATCAATTGATGACGAGTCTTCTCTGGATGCATATGCAACAAATGTGGAAAGAGGAGGTATGTTTGACCGTGCTTCTACACTTGGGCAAATTACAGCTGTGATAAAGCTTGTAAAGGATAATGGATTTTATGATGGTCGTGCATCAGCACCTCTTTTTCAGGCTCTGATCCCAAGGTTCCTTTGGCCAGACAAACCTAAAATTGCGATTGGTCAATGGTTTGCAGTCGAAACAGGAACTGCGTTCATACAGGAAGGCCGTACAACTGCTAATAACTCGATCAACATGACCATTCCCGGAGAACTTTATCTGGATTTTGGTTGGATAGGCATATTTATTGGTTGTTTCTTATTTGGCGGGTTTATAGTACTTATGTGGAATTCTGCACAGTTTTATGTGTCGGATTATAACATTACAGGGGCAATTTGGGGTGGCTTCCTGTTATATAGTAGTATTAGTGGTATCTCAGGAGATCTACAGATAATGATTACTATGCTATCTTATTATTTGATATTTTTTACCTTGAAAAAAATAATATGAGATTACTCTGTATTGGCCCGCTTTGGAGAGGAAGTAATGCCGGTGGGCTCTTTAAAGCATTGAGCAGAAAAGACTGTATGATAGAGGTAGTCGATGAATTTTATTTCATTAGCCTTCAAAGTAAAAATAAGGTCACAAAGATCATGGAGCGTCTTGTGCGAACAAGACAAGTTGCGGAGTTCAATAACAACATAAAGAAAAAAATAGATCTGTTTGCACCCGAAGTGCTTTTGGTGTATAAAGGTACCTTTGTTACTCCCGACAGTCTAATATATGCTAAAGAGCGTAACTGTAAATTGGTACTTTTCTTCCCCGATGTCAGCACTACAGCTCATGGTCCTTATATACCTCAGTGTATTCCGCACTATGAAATGATCTTTACCACAAAAACTTTTGGGATAAAAGATATGTCAGAAAAGTATGGGGTCAAGAATATGTGCCTCATCCCTCATGGCTATGATCCCGAAATTCACCGGATCATACCGGTTACCCCAGAAGAGATGAACGTATTTGGCAATGAGGCATCATTTATAGGTACATGGTCTCCCAAAAAAGAAAAATGGCTCAGTTACATAAAAGAGCAGATACCAGACATTGATCTTAAAATATGGGGATCGCAATGGTTCAAATCTACTTCCACAGTATTAAATGACTGCATACAAGGTAATGAAGTACTCGGCGACCTTTATGCAATGGCCATACAATGCTCAAAGATCAACCTGGGCATTTTGTCTGAACAAAGGGTAGGTTCATCATCTGGTGATCTGATAACGTCCCGCACATTCCATATTCCCGGCGCCGGCGGTTTTATGCTTCATGAGCGCAATGAAGAATCTCTGGCCTGTTTTGTAGAAGATAACGAATCAGGATTTTTCGATGGGCCGGAAGAGATGGTGACAAAAATTAAATATTATCTGCAGCACGATCAATTGCGTGATGAAATAAAAATGGCCGGACACCGCAGAGCATTGGCAGAACATTCATTGGATGCCAGAGCAGAAACGCTTCTCGGTCACCTTTCAAAAATGTGACCTCCCTTTTTCCCTAACATTGACACCAGCCATTAGGCAATTGACGCCAATGTTTATATTTTTGTGCCACTATGGCAAATGATAATAAGTTGCAGGCCATTATAGGCCACTGCAAAGAATATGGCTTTATTTTTCAATCGAGTGAAATATATGATGGACTGAGTGCAGTTTATGACTATGGTCAGTACGGTGCTGAACTGAAGAAGAATATCCGCGACTACTGGTGGAGAAGTATGACCCAAATGCAGGATAATATAGTAGGTATTGACGCTGCTATTTTCATGCACCCTACTGTATGGAAGGCAAGTGGTCACGTCGATAATTTCAGCGACCCTATGATCGACAATAAAGACAGCCAAAAGCGCTATCGTGTTGACCATCTGATAGAAGGATATGCCGAAACATTAGAAGCTGACGCAGCAGCGGCTATCATTAAACAAATGGAATTGTTGCTGGAAGCCAATGATTTTGCAGGGCTTAAATCATTAATAGAAGATAATAAGATCAACTGCGCAATAAGCGGCACTTGCAATTGGACCGATGTTCGCCAATTCAACCTCATGTTCTCAACCGAGATGGGATCTGTAGCCGACGAAGCCAATGTGGTTTACCTTCGTCCGGAGACTGCGCAAGGTATTTTCGTTAACTTCCTCAATGTGCAGAAAACAGGTAGAATGAAAATACCTTTTGGTATTGCACAAACAGGTAAAGCATTCAGAAATGAGATCGTAGCGCGTGGATTTATCTTCCGTATGCGTGAGTTCGAACAAATGGAAATGCAGTTTTTCGTAAAGCCGGGCACTCAGAAAGAATGGTACGAGTACTGGAAGGAAACCCGCATGAAATGGCACCTCAGCCTGGGTATAGGTGCAGACAAATATAAGTTTCATGACCACGTAAAGCTGGCACACTACGCCGATATGGCTTGCGATATCGAATATGATTTCCCTATGGGCTTCAAAGAAGTTGAGGGGGTACATAGCCGTACAGACTTCGATCTGAAGCAGCATCAGCAGTTCAGCGGAAAAAAACTGACCTATTTCGACACAGACATCAATCAGCACTATGTACCTTATGTAATTGAAACATCTATAGGTCTCGACCGTACGGTAATGATGATTCTGAGCGAAGCTTATGTAGAAGAAGATCTGAGTACAGAGGAAAAGCAAGATAGCCGTGTAGTGTTGAAATTCCCGCCAATGTTGGCGCCTATAAAGCTGGCCGTATTGCCATTGACAAAGAAAGACGGGCTACCAGAATTGGCAAAAGAATTGATCAACGACTGCAGATCTCAGTTCAAGTGCTTCTACGAGGAAAAAGATAGCATTGGTAAGCGCTACCGCCGTATGGATGCATTGGGTACTCCTTTCTGCGTCACTATAGATCACCAGACCAAAGAAGATGGCACAGTCACTATCCGATACCGCGATTCTATGCAGCAGGAACGAATAGCTTTGGCCGATGTAAAGAAGCTGGTAATGGAGAAGATCGCAATGTTCTGATAAGATGGTATCTCACTATATTAATAATGGCTGCTTTATATAAGCAGCCATTATTTTTAGAAATAGACCCGCTTTTTCCCTCTTATCCTATCTACAAGCATTCGTGGGGCAACAAAAACAACATATACTACTGTAAAAATAGCCGCCAATATAGCTATAGCAGGCAATAGTGCTATAAAAGAGATCACTTCGGCAAATGTGTATGTTTTATTCTTAGAAAACCGGTTGCGTGCACAGACCATTGCTATTATGGCAAGTAGCAACCAGGGTAATAACAGACCGGATATCCCTGAGACAACTGCCGCAGTAAATAGGCCGATAGACAAAAAAGAGCAGACTACAGCCGCAGCTCTTTGGCGCTTCAACTGGTTTAACGATACTGACTTATTCCTATCGGGCTTTGCAGTATCAATAATGGCGGTGGTGGCGGTAACTGCAGGCATGGGAAATGCTGCACTTACATGCTGGCTGACACCCATGAACATACAGAAAATTAACGCTATAAGTGTCACACATCTCATAGAGCAGACGTTTAAAAAAGACAATGGCAATAGTTGTACAAATGTAAAACTCGACATAAATCAAAATTTTGATGTAGATCAAATACTCAACCGAATTTGTATTTCCAGTACCTGATCCTGATCTGCATTTTGTTTACAAAAAGTTGATATTCATGTTCTATATCATCTATGTAGCAGGTTTACAAATAATGCATTAGTTTTATGATTGCAATTGAATAGTTGATACAAAACAAACAATTATGGCTCCGGAAAATGTAAATATTATATCGTGGTGGGAACAACAATCATTCCTAGGTAAAGATTTATTTAAACTGGATGAAGACGGGACTTTAACACTATCTCCCACCGCACTTGTTAAGGAGCGCGAAATTGCCGTATTGACCATAGACAATTGCGAAGCTGTCTTGAAGAATATGCAGGATAAGTTTGAAGAAATGCGTTCTCGTATCAGGGAAGCTGAGGTAGAATGGATAGCCACTGCAGAGAAAAACAAGATGGCTGAAAAGATCGAGCAGTTGAAGGGGCTGATAAACAGTACCATTGCCATAGGCGATTTTGAAAAAGACGCTCAGCTCATCAATGACTGGGAATCATCGATCAAGAAAGCATCAGATGAAAATATTGCAGCAAAAAAGGCACTTGCTGAATTGGCTGAAAGCCTTGCTGAAAGCACCGATTATAAAGAGACCGCACAAGCATTCAAAGACCTTATTGACAAATGGCGCCAATCAGGATTTCTTGATAAAGGCCGGAATGATATGTTGTGGAAACGAATAGAGAATGCCCGCAATAAATTCATCAACAGAAAACGTGGATTCCACGAAGAAGAGGAAAAGGACCTGCTGGTCACTCTCGACCTGAAAATAGAAATAGCGGAGCAGGCAGAGGCACTGCAAAATTCTGAAGATTGGAAAATTGCTACTGAAGCCTATCATGAACTTACTGAACGATGGAAGTCAACAGGCCGCACTATACACAAGCGCAATGAAGAACTATGGCAACGTATCATAACTGCCAAAAACACTTTCTTCGAACGTAAGAAAGCACACTTCGCTCAGATACAAGTAGAACAGGAAGCCAATCTGGTGACCAAAATGGCACTATACGAAAAAGCAGAAGCACTGACAAATAGTACAGAATGGAGCGCCACCGCTGCGGCTATGTCAGCACTAAAAGACGAGTGGAGAAACACCGGACGTGTGCCTCATGAAAAAGCAGAAGAACTCAATAAGAAATTCAATGACGCCGTAGAACATTTCTTTGATGCCCGCCGCAAGCATACCGAGGCTATCCGCATCACTCAGGAACAGAACTACGCATTGAAATCTGAGCTGTTACGAAAAGCAGAAGAGATCAAAGACTCTAATCGCTGGGGAGATACCACCGCTGAAATGAACCGTCTTTTCGAAGAGTGGAAAACAATAGGACCAGTACCTCGCGAACATAATACCACCATCTGGGATGCATTTATGGCCGCACGTAAACATTTCTTTCAGCGTAAAGATGCCGACCGCGATCAACGTAAAGCTCACTTTGATGCTCAGAAAGCCATAAGAGAAGAACAAGAGATCGCTAACAAAAAAGAACGTGAAGCACAGGAGATCGCTTCCAGAAAAACACGTATAGAACAAGCTCATAAAACCATTGAAGCGGCTCACAACGAAATAAAAGAGGAAGAAGAAAAATTAGCCGACTTTAAACATGCCATAGAAAATATAACACCGGGTAAAAAAGCAGAAGAACTGCGCACTCATTTAGCTGCACTTATTGAAGAAAGTACACTTCATCTGGAAAAACTCAGAAAAAAGGTGGTTACTGTCACTGACGAAATGAATAAGATCATTGAAAAAGAACAACAAAAGGCAAAAGAAGAGGCCAATACCGAACAGGCAACTTCATAAGCTCAATTATATTCAATGAAGAAGGGTGTTTCAAATAATGAGACACCCTTCTTCATTTCAGAAATTACATATGTTCAAAACGGATAGGGATACACTTTACTAACCCACCTTCGCACACCCTAAACCGCCGCATTTTTTCGTATTTTTGCTTCATGTATAATTACCTGGAGGGACTGAATGAACCGCAACGAATAGCTGTAGAACATAGAGATGGACCTATTATGATAATAGCAGGTGCCGGTAGTGGAAAAACAAAAGTGTTGACCACCCGCATTGCGCACCTGATGAAGAACGGCGTTGACGCTTTTAATATCCTTGCACTTACTTTTACCAACAAGGCTGCTGCCGAAATGAAGGAACGTGTGGAAAAGGCCCTGGGCAATTCTGAAGCACGTAACCTCTACATTGGTACATTCCACTCCATATTTGCCCGCATACTTAGAGTTGAAGCACCCAAACTGGGATATCCGAGCAACTTTACTATATACGATACTGATGATGCCAAAGGGGTGATCAAAGACATAGTGAAAGCTATGAACCTGGATGACAAACACTACAAACCGGCCTACATCCTCAATCGTATCAGCGCGGCAAAGAACGGACTCATTGGCCCTGCAGCATATCGTGTGGATAGCGCCATTCAGATGGAAGATGCCAAAAGCCAACGACACCGCATGGCCGACATATATGATGCCTATGCTAACCAGTGCTTCAAGAACGGTGCTATGGATTTTGATGATCTCCTCTTCAAAATGCATACCCTGCTCACTACCTTCCCCGATGTACTGGCCAAATACCAGCAGCGTTTCCATTATGTGCTCATAGATGAGTATCAGGATACCAATGCGGCTCAGTATTCTATCATCAAACTATTAGGTGCTGTGCGCGAAAATATATGCGTGGTGGGCGATGATGCACAAAGTATCTACTCATTCCGTGGTGCTACTGTACAGAACATATTGCAGTTTCAGGACGACTATGACGATGTTAAAGTGGTAAAACTGGAACAGAACTACCGTAGCTCTCAGAACATCATCAATGTTGCCAATAATGTTATCGGCAACAACCAGCACCAGATACCCAAGGAACTATGGACCAGCAATAAGGAAGGTGAAAAAATAATGCTGGCACGCACCATGACCGACAATGACGAAGGCAAATTTGTTGCTGACGCCATAAAGGAAATGCAGATGCGCAATCATTATGCTAATAAAGATTTTGCCATCCTCTATCGCACCAATGCTCAGAGCCGTGCATTTGAAGAAAGCCTGCGCAGAATGAACATACCTTATAAACTATATGGTGGTGTATCATTCTATCAGCGCAAAGAAGTAAAAGATTATCTGGCATACCTCAGACTGGTAGTCAATACCCGCGACGAAGAAAATCTGAAGCGCATCATAAATGTACCTGCCAGGGGTATAGGCAATACTACAGTACTCAAATACATCTCTGCTGCCAATGAGCACGAAAGGACCGTATGGGAGATCATTGAGAACGGTAGCGGCAACCCTAAGGTAGATGGCTTTGTACAGATGATCAAAGGCTTCCAATCTATGTTGCAGACCAAGAATGCTTATGACGTGGCCTTTGCTATCGGAAAGTATTCAGGGCTGGTAGCCGAACTGTATAATGATAAAACAGTTGAAGGTCTTGCTCGTTACGAGAACGTTCAGGAATTGCTCAACTCAATTAAAGAATTTACTGAAACGCCCGATGAAGAGGGCGAGATACTCGACAAAAGTTTGGGCAGCTATCTCCAACAGATATCACTGCAAACAGATGTAGAGAATAATAAGAACGATGAGGATATGGATGTGGTCAAACTGATGACCATTCACTCTGCCAAAGGTCTTGAATTTCCATGCGTGTTTGTGGTGGGCCTCGAGGAAACACTCTTCCCAAGTTCTATGAGCCTTTACGATCGTGCAGGTCTGGAAGAGGAACGCAGACTTTTCTATGTGGCCATTACCCGTGCCAAAGAAAGACTATGGGTTACCTATGCCAACAGTCGCTATAGGTTCGGCACATTGGTACAGAATGATGAAAGCCGATTTGTACAGGAGATCCCTCTGGCCTATCTCGACAGAACATTCAGCGGTGCCAGCAACAGACCTCAGAGTGGCCCTTCCAAGGGTGTATCAGGTATGCTCAACCAGAATTTTGATAAAGTACCATCACTCAAAAAACTGGCCGATAAGCTGGCTACCTCTACTGCCGCGCAAAAGGTACACACCCCTTCGGCCGACTTCACCGCCGACGACGCTGCTGATATGAGTGTAGGTACAAAAGTTGAACATCAGAAATTTGGCTTCGGTACCATACTTACCTTAGAAGGCGGCGCTAACAACCGCATAGCAGGTATAGACTTCGGCGCAGGACATGGAGTTAAAAAGATCATGCTCAATTATGCCAAGCTAAGGATAGTTAAGTAACATAAAGGACATTGAAAAGAAATACCCCATACATATGTGTGGGGTATTTCTTCCTGTTGTTGGAAGGAATGATCGTCTTGATAAAACCCGGCAATGTCTTATGTTGAGCACTATTCAATTACTCAATATAAGAATGTAATGGTTTATCTAACACTACCCAGTTATACAATAACGTTTGATTTAAATTTATACTAAAAGTAGATGCCGAAAATATTATGGATACGGCATAAAATAAAATGGCCCATCATTGCGATGGGCCATTTTGGATCTACTATTGATTATTTGTGACTTGCTATCATTACATATTCCTTCTGTACTGGCCACCCACTTCAAACAATGCCTTAGATATCTGACCGAGTGAACAATACTTAACGGTCTCCATCAATTCAGCAAAGATATTTTGATTATGGATTGCCGTTTGCTGCAATTTGTGTAACAACTCAGCGCCCTTATCTCCGCTACGCTTGTGCAGATGCTCAACAGACTTGATCTGGAATTCTTTTTCCTCCTCTGTAGAACGGATCACCTCTCTTGGTAATACTGTCGGTGAACCCTTAGAGCTAAGGAAAGTATTTACACCTATGATCGGGAATTCGCCGGTATGCTTCAGTGTTTCATAATACAGGCTCTCTTCCTGTATCTTACCGCGCTGATACATGGTTTCCATTGCGCCCAACACACCACCACGTTCGGTGATCTTGTCAAATTCGAACATCACGGCTTCTTCAACAAGGTCGGTCAGCTCTTCTATGATAAATGAACCTTGAAGCGGGTTCTCATTCTTAGCCAATCCCAGCTCCTTATTGATGATAAGCTGTATTGCCATTGCCCTGCGCACACTTTCTTCTGTTGGCGTAGTTATCGCTTCATCATAAGCATTGGTATGCAGAGAGTTACAGTTATCATAGATAGCATACAACGCCTGCAGTGTTGTACGGATATCATTAAAGTCGATCTCCTGCGCATGTAGTGAACGGCCGCTGGTCTGGATATGATACTTCAGCATCTGTGAACGCTCGTTACCACCATACTTTAACTTCATGGCCTTAGCCCATATACGACGGGCCACACGGCCTATCACACTGTATTCCGGATCTATACCATTACTGAAGAAGAAAGATAAGTTAGGTGCAAAGTCATCTATGTTCATTCCACGGCTCAGGTAATACTCTACGAATGTGAAGCCGTTAGACAGTGTGAAAGCTAACTGAGAAAGCGGATTAGCACCTGCTTCTGCAATATGGTAACCACTGATAGATACAGAGTAGAAATTACGAACGCCCTGCTCTATAAAATACTGCTGCACATCGCCCATTACACGCAGTGAGAATTCTGTAGAGAAGATACAAGTATTTTGTGCCTGATCTTCTTTAAGTATGTCTGCCTGCACTGTACCACGTACCGACTTCAATGTTTCTTCCTTGATCTTAGCATATACATCCGCAGGCAATACCATATCGCCGGTAACACCAAGCAACATCAGGCCCAGTCCGTCATTTCCTTCAGGTAAACCTGCATTAGCTGTTGATGTAGCAACACCAGAATGGTAGTAAGGACGTTCTACACCCTTATCGGCATAGATAGCATCTATCTTTTTGTTTACCTCTTCCTCCAGTCCATTGGCTTTGATATATAACTCACATTGCTGATCTATGGCCGCGTTCATGAAGAAGGCGGTAATAGTAGGAGCCGGACCATTGATGGTCATAGACACCGACGTCTTAGGATCAGCCAGATTAAATCCGCTGTATAGTTTCTTAGCATCATCAAGGCTGGCTACGCTCACTCCCGAATTACCTACTTTACCATATATATCCGGACGGTAATCAGGATCCATACCATAGAGCGTAACACTATCGAATGCAGTACTCAGGCGCTTTGCAGGCAATCCCTTACTTACATAGTGAAAACGTTTGTTGGTGCGCTCAGGACCACCTTCACCCGCAAACATACGTGTAGGATCTTCTCCCTCACGTTTGAACGGATAGATACCTGCGGCATAAGGGAACTCTCCCGGGAAGTTCTCAGACAATGCCCATTGTAATATTTCGCCCCATGCTTCAAAACGCGGCACAGCCACCTTAGGGATCTGCAAGTGCGACAGCGATTCTGTATGGGTCTGTATCTTTAATTCTTTACCTCTTACCTTAAATACATAGAACTCATCGGTGTATTGTTTCTTCTTATCTTCCCAACCCTCTATCAATATCCTGTTCTTAGGGTCCAGATCAAGCTCGGTCTTTGCATAGACTTCCTGCAAGGTCTTGATAAGTCTGTCTTTATCTTCTGTATCACTTGCGCGGATCACATCAATGGTCTTACTGATACCAAACAGCTTCTGTGCCACCGCACTCTGGTCTTTTGTCCACTTATCATACTTGCGGTTGTTCTCAGCTATCTCACTCAGGTAACGCGTACGGCTTGGCGGAATGATATATATCTTCTCGCTCATCTCATCGCTGATCTTATATTGCGAATGTAATGGCGCCCCTGTTTTGTTGGCCACCACATCCATCAGCGCCTTGTACATAGTGTTCGTACCCGGGTCGTTGAACTGTGATGCTATTGTACCATATACCGGCATTTTTTCCGGATCGGTATCAAACAACTTATGGTTGCGCTGGTATTGCTTCTTCACATCACGGAGAGAATCCAATGCGCCGCGCTTATCAAACTTGTTGATCACAACTACGTCCGCAAAATCAAGCATGTCTATTTTCTCCAACTGTGTAGCGGCACCATATTCAGGTGTCATTACATACAAGCTCAAGTCGCAATAATCAGTGATCTGAGTATCGCTCTGGCCAATACCCGATGTTTCCAGTATGATCAGGTCAAAATTGGCTGCCTTAAGGATATTTACCGCATCATGTATGTGCTTTGATACCGCAAGGTTGCTCTGGCGAGTGGCCATAGAGCGCATATACACTCGTGGATTGCGAATAGCGTTCATACGAATACGGTCGCCCAGCAATGCTCCGCCGGTCTTACGCTTTGACGGATCAACTGATATGATACCTATATTCTTATCTTTAAAATCAACCAAAAAGCGGCGTACTATTTCATCTACCAGAGAACTCTTACCTGAACCTCCTGTACCGGTAATACCCAGCACCGGGCTTTTTGATGCTGCCGCCAGCTCCGCTATCTGCTTCAACGCAGCCTGTGTTTCAGGTGCATCATGATAGTTCTCAGCAGCAGAAATGAGTGTAGCAATAGACTTTACATCACGTTGTGCAACATGACCCACTTCTCCATTCAACCGATCACCTGTAGGATAATCACTTTTCTCTAGCAGATCATCTATCATACCCTGAAGACCCATTTTGCGGCCATCATCAGGGCTATAGATACGGCAGATGCCGTATTCTTCCATTTCCTTTATTTCATCAGGGAGTATCACTCCTCCACCGCCACCGAATATCTTGATATGGCTACATCCCTTTTCCTTCAGCAGATCATACATGTATTTGAAATACTCGACATGACCACCCTGATAAGAGGTGATAGCTATAGCGTTGGCATCTTCCTGTATGGCACAGTCAACAACCTCCTGCACACTACGATCGTGGCCCAGGTGAATGACCTCTGCTCCACTGGACTGCATAACGCGGCGCATGATATTAATAGATGCGTCGTGCCCGTCAAAAAGGGATGCCGCAGTAACCAAACGTACTTTATTCTTCAAAGTATAAGACATACTTATAATAAATTATATGAAAATGTTGCGCAAAGGTAAGAATTAGTGAGGGAAAGTGATAATAGTGCTCAAAGGCAGGTCAGCTAATGATCGATACCTGATATTGTGTTTAGCCATACATAAAATTCGGCTGAAGAGGAGACTTCTACTCTTTAAGCCGGAGCGTCAAAACCAACGGCCTTTCAGAATAGAATATAAAAAAACCTACATTTATACTCAAACTACAACCTGTTTATGAAATTTTCAACTCTTGCACTCTGCTTCATTTTGTCACTACGAGCAGTGGGCCAAACCGTGGTCAATATTCAGCCTCATTTCTCAGCCGGATGTGAAGCAGATCTATTCTCCTATTTCCCCACCGGTTCGGGAGGGTATTTACAGCCGGAGTTTAACATCGTAGCCTGGACAAGTGGTGGCACATCTACCATTGACAGGCACTTACTCCGTTTTGATGCTTTAACCGATACATCAGTTATACCGGCAGGTACACATATATCATCTGCTAAGCTGGTTCTCTTTGGAAGGTCAACAAGCCCTGAGGGCAACTGGGGCAATTCATTATATCCCGGCACGCCATACCCCAATGCAAACAACGGCTGGATATATCCTGTGGCCACTTCTTTCAACAAATTCACTGTCAACTGGGCTACTCAACCGGCATACCTACATACTGATTCTGTAGCAATACCCATCTCGTCAGCTCAGTGGAGCCAGAATGACACTATGGATATCACATCACTTGTTGTTCATTTAATGGCCAACGGTAACAAAGGTCTTATGTTTAAGCTGGCTAGTGAAAATCCTTATGCTGAAAGGATGTGGGCTACATGCAATGAAACGGACAGCACAAAGCACCCGCTGCTCATTGTTACTTTTTGCCCCAATCTTATCACGGCATCACCTCAGCCTGATACCGTTGTTGCGGGCACAGATGCTAAGTTCTTTGTTAATAGCCCCACTATCGGTGTCCTATATCAGTGGCAGGAAAACCCGGGAACTGGCTTCGTAAACTTAGCCAACGTTTGGCCATACAGCGGTGTCACCACCGATACGCTCACTATACACAACACCAGTATTCATCTCGATGCCACCCACTACAGATGTATTGCATCTGATGACATCCATTGTACAGATACCTCAACGGGAGCATTGCTGACCGTGAGAGCAGGAGTAGGTGTCGATGAATTGGGTGTAGGTAGTTTTGCCATATTCCCCAATCCAACTATCGGCATACTTAATATAACAGGCAATAACCTAAAAACCGTTACTATCTACGATATGACGGGTCGAATAGTTAAGGAACATCCTGGCAGTAATAGCAATAAGACCTCCATCAATCTTTCCCCATTACCACCTGGAATCTACATGGTAACAGTTATTGACATTAGTGGCAATAAAACAATTCAGAAGATTACCAAAGAATAATGATGATATGCGAAAATAGCATATCAATCAAAAAACGGAGATCAACTATATAAACTGCGCAAATTTTTTACAAGCTATTGATCACCTAATAAGAACAAAACAGCGGCACTTTCTCCCGAAAATGCCGCTGCTACAATTTTATCTTTTATATTAAGCGCCCTGCTTCCTTACATACATTGTAAGTATCACAATGGTCTGACCTTCTATTTTACCTTCTATCTGCGCTGTATTATCTTCTACAAGGCGTATGTTCTTTACCACAGTGCCCATCTTGGCATTTAAGGTAGATCCCTTTACATCAAGCGATTTGATCAGTACTACAGAGTCACCTGTCTGCAGAACAGCACCATTACAGTCTTTATGCAGATCTACGGTACTGTCATTTTCATGATCGCCGGTTGCTTTTGCCCATGCTAGCTTTTCATCATCCAGATACATCATATCCAGACTTTCCATAGCCCAGGTCTCATTTCTTAGGCGGTTCAGCATTCGCCATGTCATTACCTGCACACCCGGCACTTCGCTCCACATACTTGTGGTCAGTCCGCCCCAGCGGGTAGTATCCAGCTCTTCTTTCTTTTCTATCTGTGCGGTGCATTTGTCGCAGAGTACAATGCAATTGTCCTCGGTTTGGTATTCCTGTGGCGGTACTTCATACATCTTCAGGTTATTTCCCGATCCGCAGAGTTCACATTTATGCTCGCTTCTTTTAAGCAGGTCTTCCAGTTTCATAAGCTCTTTCTAATGAGCCGCGAAGATAATTTAATTATCGGGCATTAATAATGACTTTAGACAGTTCTGATTGATCATCACCATCCGGTACGCTTTAAATACATGGCTCGTAGCTTCATTCTGATTATATTTGGAATACTAAAATCAGGCTATGTCAGGTAACACAAGTTTAAGATCGCAATTCCTTCTGAACCCCGAGATCACGTTTCTTAACTTCGGCTCTTTCGGAGCTTGCCCCAGACCTGTGTTTGCAGATTATCAGAACTGGCAATTGATACTGGAAGCTGAGCCCGTTCAGTTCATAGCCTTCGACGGTGTAAAATACCTCAAGTCTTCACGAGAAGCATTGGCCGGCTATATCAACTGCAATGCCGACGACCTTGTGTATGTAACTAATCCTACCTATGCTATCAATATAATTGCCAAAAGCCTGCAACTCGAAGAGGGTGATGAGATCCTTTCGACCAACATAGAATACGGAGCTATGGATAGGACCTGGAACTATTATTGCAGGAAAGCAGGAGCCAAATATATAAGACAAAACATAGATCTGCCCATAGCAGATAAAGAGACCATCATTGAGCAATTCTGGAAAGGATACAGTAACAAGACAAAAGCTATTTTTATTTCTCAGATCACCAGCACCACTGCGCTCATTCTGCCGGTAAAGGAGATCTGTGAAATGGCCAAAGAGAAGGGATTGCTGACAATAGTTGATGGCGCCCATGTACCCGGCCATATTCCTCTTGACCTCGGTCAGCTACAGGCCGATATATATACTGGGGCCTGCCACAAATGGATGATGACACCCAAGGGCAATACATTCCTGTATGTAAAAAAAGAATTTCAGGATCTGTTCGACCCGCTGGCAGTAAGCTGGGGCTATGAAAGCGCCGCTCCTTCTCATTCCCGATTCCTCGATTACCATCAGATGCAGGGAACCAGAGACTTTTCAGCATTTCTGACCACCGCCAAGGCGATCGCTTTTATGGAAGATCATAATTGGTCGCAGGTCGCTGCCGACTGCAGGCAATTAGCTCATACCAATTATACTCGTTTCTGCACGCTATTAGGATCACAACCTTTATGCCCCGTGTCAGATCAGTTTCTGGGGCAGATGTGCAGTATACCTGTTAAGACCGCACAACCTGAACAGCTTCAGCGACATCTGTTCGAACACTATAAAATTGAGATACCGGTAATGCGGCAGGAACACCATGTCTTCTTACGCTATTCTATACAAGCATTCAATACACAGGCAGATCTGGATAGACTGTACACTGCACTACAAGAGATAATGACAACAACTACTCTTCTGGAAAAGGCCGGATAAAAAGACCTCAATTTTACTTAAGATTGATGATCAGCATGTTAACTCTATGTTGGTTAAGATTGTTTTGCCGCAAGTTTATGATCACTCATCTTCATGATACGCGTCATCAGTAAAATGACCTGTTTATCCGCATTCGTTTCGTATCTTTATTGGGTACAGTGTCAAGCCCGATATTTTCCCGCTATAACCAACACACTACATTTCATTTCTTATTTCTGCCGGTTAGCAGAAAAACAGATTTCAGTTATAGATTTTAATCAGCATTAGTTAACGGCCGTTTTTCGGCTTACCTGCTATGCCTGCAATCAACAACCACACATGAAATGAAAATAACATCTGCAAATACAGCAACGAACAGTAGGAAGAAAAACATCAGCGCGGACAACTCCTTTCCACTGGTTGCCATTGGTGCTTCAGCAGGTGGTTTGGAGGCTGTTACTCAGTTATTGCAAAACCTGCCTGCTAATACAGGCATGGCTTATATTTATATTCAACATCTCAGCCCCGATCATAAAAGCATACTAACATCTCTCTTATCTAAACTTACCCTTATGCGGGTGCAAGAAGTAAAGAATAAGATGCTCATGGAACCCGACAATCTTTATGTTATTCCACCCGGGAAAGAAATGCTGGTGATCGACGGCCATATCAAACTTACCCCCCGGACCAAAGACAAAGTTGTCAGCCTCCCCATTGATGCATTTTTCACATCCCTGGCCGAGAAACATAAGGAAGGGGCTATTGGTGTAGTACTCAGTGGTAATGCAAGCGACGGAACAGCAGGTTTGAGTGCTATTAAAGCTGGAGGAGGTATCACATTTGCTCAGGATGCTTCCGCAAAATTCCCGAGCATGCCCACCTCCGCTATTACTGCAGGTGCAGTCGATTACATTATGTCGCCCAAAGAAATAGCCAAAGAACTCGTAAAACTGAGTAAGGCCAACTATATGAAACGCGACATTTTGAGAGTTGGCCGGGAAAACGAAATTGACAATAATGACCCTGACCTGAAGACCATACTTCAATTGGTACATACAGAAACAGGAGTAGATTTCAGTCATTATAAAATGCCTACCATCAAAAGGCGTATTCTACGAAGGCTGTTTCTGTGCAAAATAAAAACATTAAAGGCCTATGCAGCATGGCTGGTAGAAAACAAGAGCGAGATAAACTTGCTCTATCAGGATCTGCTCATTAATGTCACCTGCTTTTTCAGAGATACCGATGCACACAAATATCTTAGATCAACACTTCTGCCGAAATTATTGAAAAGTAAGGCGGCAAATGAACCGCTCCGTATTTGGATACCCGCATGCTCCACTGGTGAAGAAGCATATTCTATTGCTATGACCATACTGGAACTGCAGGCAAATGAAAAAGCACATACAAATGTTCAGATATTCGCCTCAGACCTGAGTAAATCCGCTATCATAAAAGCCAGGGCCGGAGAATATTCTTTATCTCAATTAGAAGGCATTCCTGCAGATCTTCTTGCGAAGTTCTATACACGGTCGGGAAACAATTTCAGGGTAGCAAAAGTAGTAAGAGAGATGTGTGTGTTCACTGAACATAATATCCTTCGAGATCCACCATTCTCAAGGGTCGATCTTATCAGTTGCTGCAATCTGCTCATTTATCTCGATATCGCTGCGCAGAAAAAAGCTATAGCTACTTTCCACTTTGCCCTCAACGATGGTGGTTACCTTATTCTCGGAAAGTCAGAAACGACCGGCGCGTCTGCTCATTTATTTACAGCAGTAAACAATAAACTCAAAATATTCCTGAGAAAGAAAAACTCCGGACCTCGCAAGCTTCCTGAACTCTTACCTCGCACTCACAACAATGCTCATGCCGAAAGCAACTCCCGTAATCCATTGAAAAAAACAACAGCTGATACCAATAGTTTCGACAATGCTATTGATACTGTACTGCTCGCAGGCTATATGCCGGCAAGTGTCATTATCAATCATGCAATGGATATTCTGCAATTCAGAGGCGCTACTGATCGTTACCTTAAACATATTTCAGGTAAAGCAAGTCTCAATATCCTGAAAATGGCGCCCCCTGAGATCGCGTTCCAGTTACGTGCAGCCATTTCTAAATCTATAAGAGATAAGAAAAAAGTGCGAAAAGAGGGTATTGAACTTAAGGTCGATGGCATTATCCGCATCATCAATATTGAGGTCATATCACTTCCGGTAGAATGGGATGAGCCTATTTTACTCATTATATTTTCAGAACCTGAGATCACAGGAGCAATATCAGGTTTGCACAGTACAAGAAATACTGCTACTGCAAAAGATCGCCGTATAAAAAGACTGGAAGAAGAGCTCGCTGCTACTCGTGCAGACATGCACATGTTCACACAAGAACAGGAAGCATTCAATGAAGAATTACAGAGTGCGAACGAAGAGATAGTCTCCAGCAATGAAGAGTTGCAAAGTGTAAATGAAGAATTGGAAACATCTAAAGAAGAGATCGAATCTTCTAACGAAGAACTCACCAGCACAAATGAAGAACTGCAGACTCGAAATGACCTGCTGCATGAATCATACGATTACAGTGAAGCTATTATAGCGACCATTCACGAACCAATGGCTATATTAGATAAAGACCTCAGAGTGAGGTCTGCCAACAAGTCGTTCTATAAAAATTTCAAAGTCAAAGAAAAAGAGACAGTAGGCACACTGCTGTATGATGTTGGCAAAAAAGAATGGAATATTCCCCGGCTCAGAATATTGCTGGAAGAGATCATCACAAAGAACAAGCACTTCAGCAATTTCGAGGTCGTTCATACTTTCCCGCTGATAGGTGAAAAGATCATGTTACTAAATGCCAACCGTATCGTTCAGAAAAAACATGGTGTTCAACTTATTCTGCTTGCATTCCAGGATGTAACGGAGATAAGGAAGAAGTCGCAGGAATTACTGAAAAAGGAAAAGGAACTGTTCAACAAAAATGCATTAGAGCAAAAGGCCGAAAAGGCCAGATTGGAAAAAGCAGTAGCACAACGTACCAAAGAGCTGGCAAAAGCCAACAAAGAACTTATAGCTGGCAACAACGAAAAGGAAAAACGCTCCGCCGAACTGGTCATTGCCAATAAAGAACTGGCATTCCAAAGTGAAGAAAAAGAAAAACGGTCGGCCGAATTGATCATCGCCAATATTGAACTCGCCCTTCAAAATGCACAAAAAGAAAAGCTGGCCCTGGAACTCATAACAGCCAACGAAGAATTGATATTCCAGAATGCAGAAAAAGAAAAAAGGGCTAATGAATTGGCTACGGCCAATGAAGACCTTGTAGCGTTCAACTATATCTCTAGCCACGATCTTCAGGAACCACTAAGAAAGATACAGACATTTTCAGGCAGAATTCTGGAGAAAGAAAGTGAACAATTATCAGAGACCGGCAAAGATCATTTTAAAAGAATACTTTCTGCCGCCGGACGAATGAGACAACTTATTGAAGATTTGCTAACCTATTCCCGAACAAGCAATACAGAACGAAAATTTGAAACGATTGACATTGGCGAGATAGTGGAAGAGGTAACTGCAGAACTTAAGGATAGGATCGACGAACAACACGCTGTTGTAGAGGTCATAGATAGTTGTAAGGTCAACATCATTCATTTCCAGTTCAGGCAGTTAATGCATAACCTTATAGGCAATGCTTTAAAATTTTCGCAGTTGGGTAGAGCTCCTCATATCATTATCAGGTGCAACATCCTTACAGGCGCAAAATGCGCCATCAAAAAACTTCAGCCTAAAACGCTCTATTGTCACATCAGTATTACTGACAATGGTATAGGCTTCGACCCGCAATTCAAAGACCGCATCTTTGAAGTGTTCCAAAAACTACATACCAAAGACCGATACCCGGGTACAGGTATAGGATTGGCTATCGTAAAAAAAATAGTAGACAATCATAATGGACTTATCTACGCAAAAGGAGAATTAGGCAATGGTGCAACTTTTGACATCTACATCCCGGCAGAGACCTGACTTATTATTGAGGCATTACCGCATTGATCGAATCGGCCAATTGTAATATGAACTCATTACGTGGGTCCTGTTCCAGACATACGTTGATATGATTAACTGCCGACTCAATCTTTCTTTGCTTGAAGCACACAAAAGCAAGTGCCGCTTGTCCGCTGAAATCGTCAGGATCATTCTGTATAGCCTTCATACCATATTCAGTGGCTTTATCGTAGTTACCATTACGGGCATTGATCATGGCACATAAACCATATACTCTTGGATTGGGATTAGGTGTAGATGCCATATACCGCTTCGCAATTGAGTCCGCCTTTTGATAATCATTCATTATCGATACCGCATAAGATATATAATACTGCAGATGCAAGGTATCTTTTACTATTGCGGTCAGCGGTTGTCCGTCCGCATCTATAGTATGTATCGTTCCGTCAGGTGGAAAATGATCTTGTAAATAGTTAGTGGGTAAAAAGATCGTGTTCAACAGCAGATAGTCCCATTTATATTCCATGTAATTCTTAGAACTAACCGAAACGGTCTTTACTCTTGCACCCGGATAATGGGTCTTAAGATAGTAATTGGTAAATGTGCATACATTGGTAGCTATCAGTACTGAGTCTTTGCTATCCGCTATATGCTCATGTGCCATCAACCAATCTATTCCCGGCTTCATTGAAATACTCCATACATCATTCTCATAGTTATAGTATCCAGCTTTAGCTCCTTCCAGCTCATTGTAATAGAGATATTGGTATGGACTATTGGCAATGCACCACCTTATAGGGTGTTGCAAGCTCACCAGCAATATTGCACCAAAAGCCATCTGCAATGAAGGCTTGCGCAGCATATCCATCGTTATATCAGCACCCACTCCGGCTATTACCATCACGCAAGGGTAGAAAAACAAAAGATGGCGCCATCCATTATATAGGGTCATCCCCGATAGCTTTGAATAGACCAGTGGTACTAAGGCGGCAACTGCTACAAGCAATATTGGTGACCACCCTACATTTTTCCGCTTCAACACAATGATTATAACACCAGAAGGAATCAACAGCAATAATAACAGAGGTATCGTTATCAGTAAATAGGTGACCAGATAATCGCCCGGCAATGCTATCGAATGAATACTCTCTCCTTTGAAATTCATGAGTATATCTGCCGGAAACCTCTTTGCAGATTGAATAGCACCAATGAAATTATGTACAGGATCTATCAGCACATAAGGCCACAACAGCACAGTTAGTAACACACTCCCGCAAATGATGATCAGCAAGTTACTACTTATTTGCAGCAGCTCTTTTTTACCTATCTGTATTCCTTCTTCTCCTTTTTTACTCAACAAAAATATTGGAACGAACAACAGCAGATAGCCATACAATAGCAGTCCGCCGATACGAATACCTAATGCGAAAAATAATGCCGACATCAGGTAAATACTCGACTTCATGGTTGGTCTTGGCAGTTGTTCCAAAAACAACATCATGAAATAGATCGATGCTATATAACCCGTACAGAATGGCAGGTCTTTGGTATCAAAAAGAGACCAACCAAAGAATGTTGGTGTCAGGAACAAGAACCACGATGCCAGCAATGCCGCCCTGTATCCTTTTATTCTCGCAGCTATCAATCCGCAAAATAATATCGCTGCAATGGCCATTATCTGGTTCAGCGCATGGCGCACATTATATTCCTGCCTGCCGTCGGCTGTTCCGGCTATCTTATTGACTCCATAACTAATATATTCAAAATTGCTGCCGTAAAATGGCAGCGTTTTCATCACCCTCAGCGTATCCTGCTCTTGCAGCAGATTCAGAAAACCGGTATCCTTTCCTCCGGTTCTGTAGAACTCAATATTGGCCTTGCCATATTGGTCCATATCCATCTCATCGCTGCAATAACCAATGTTGTGACCGCAATACAGCATAATGACCAGCATGGCTATCACAGATCCGTAAAAGGCAATTCTGAATGGATCCCTATAATTAGATGTATTCATATTCAGTCGAAAAATAGTAAAACAATTCATTTATAGCCACAGTTCATTGCACCTTATTACACTCCCATCTGACCACCGTCGTTAATTTTATATTACCTCAACATTAAAGGATAAAACTTTTTTTGATATTTCCACCCTGTATCTTACCTTTGCGCCCGTTAAAGACGGGGATAACCCGTTTATTTTTTATGTGTGTAGGCGTATAGTGTGCTAATTACAAGAGTTTTATGAAGAAAATTGTTGACTACAGGAAGTTTTTGAATGTTACAGAAAATGCGGATCTCGCTGAATTGAAATCCGTTTACAGGAGCCTCGTAAAAACATGGCACCCCGACAGGTTCAATGACGATCCTGAAAAAAAACTGGAAGCAGAAGAGAAGAGTAAATACATCATCGAGGCTTACCACTTCCTCGTAAGCATTGCTCCTGAAACGCGTCAGCAAACCCTTGCCGACTACATGGTAACTACCGCAGGTTCTACTATCGTCGATTTCGAATACAAATCTCAGGTATTGAAGATATCTTTCGTAGATGGTACAGAATATGAGTACTTCGATGTTCCTAAGTCTATCTATGTAAAGTTGATCAATGCTGAGTCTCCTGCTCGTTTCGCTCGCAGACACATCTACACTTCATTCGTTTACAGAAGCACCAGCCGCCTTACTTCTACCGAAGCAGCGGTATAATAAAATAGTATCTGAACTTATTTTTAGCCTCGCATTTGCGGGGCTATTTTGTTGCAGACGCATTCAACAGGGTCAGTAACTTTTTATTGAAATCATTGGTAGCCGCTCCAAGGGGCGCAAAAAAATCATGGTCAAACTGCTCAACTGTTACCACGGCCTTCTTGATCAGTTTTTTGCCGGCGTCGGTCAACACCACCGTCTTAGCTCTGGTGTCTGTTGCATGTTCCTGACGTGCCACAAGGCCTTTTCGCTGTAACGTTCGCAACACCGTCGATGTTGTCATCGGGTCTATTTTAGTATGCGACGACAACAATATCTGTGTTACTTCCTGTTGCTGCAGCGTCAGCCAATGGATACTGGCCATCAGCACGAACTGGCTATGGGTGATATCATGTACCTCCAGTGCCTTTCTTATCTCCCGCTGCCACAGGTTGGTTACCTGCCACAACAGAAAACCCGAACTGTCCTCCGCCTTTTCTACACTGAATGTATTGTCTTCTGCTTTCATTTAAAATAGCATTTGCGCACCAATAAGGTTAAAGTCTCCCTCGCTTATCTCCAGAAATCCATAACGAAATGGATATCCCCATGACCTTTTATCAGCTATAAAAGTAAGTTGATTTATCAAAGGAATGATAGACACCGCTCTGCACTCCTTAAATTTTATATTTCTTCTATAGGGCACAAAAGTATCACTCATACTGAACGGGTAGATCAGGTCATCTGCTACCTCACCTATCGCGGTAAAAGTCTGTAACTTTTCTGTATCCGTCATTCGCTCTTTTGATGAATAGAAGATCACACCGTCGCCTTTTTGCATCCGCTTCAGTGGTGCTTGTTTGCCATGGCATGCCTGCATGAAGCCTCCCGCTACACCCCATTCCACATGCTCCTTACTCACTACTGCTATCCAGTATTTCCTGTCGCTCATAACCTTGACGCTGTTTTTATCTGTGCTGCCATTTCCTTCGGCAAGGCATCAGCAATGCCCGAGGCAACCAGCTTCACCCATAAAAAGGTCAATAGCCCCTCTACACGCATGGTCGTGGTCACCTTCAGTCCATCAGGTGTTTCTTCAAAGGTGTGCTCCCCATACATCTTCGCCATCGGGAAACGAGTCAGATCAACGAACTTCTTATTGGGTATCGTCTCTGCCAGTTCTATCTTCACTTTCGGGCCTCCCTTTGGCTTCAATATAAAATGATTACCTGCCGTAAATACACCTTGCATCCGAGCATATTCTATGCCTTCATCCCAGGTGTGCCAATTGTTCACATCAGCAAATAATCGCCATAATTGTTCTTTCGTTACTGTTTTCGTTACTATCGAGTGCGTTTTTGTCCACATGATCTTATTATTTTGATTTTCGTAAGTGCAAATATAGTAAGCGTACATACAAATAGAAAAATATTTTTTCCAGACGCTGCTTATCACTGAGCGACTATCATAATCTCCCTATTTTTGCAACCATATGAAAAAGCTCTTGCTTATTTGCTGCTCACTCTATTCACTATTGATGGTTAGTTGTGGAGGCTCGTCTCAAAAAGAGGCCTATGTATTTCCAAAACCGGGTACTGTCATAGATAGTGCGGAAATGTCCGTAACTACCGATACGCTCAATGACTTTACATTTTATGTGGTCATAAGAGCTGATAGCGATGTAGCTAAGGGTATTTATGATGTCACCGCAACACACGGCGTTAATACGGCTGAAGGAAAATTCACTATGCCAAAAGGTGCGGAACAATACAAACCGGTCATAAAGAAAGGTACTACCCCCGAAACATTCATTGTTGGCTTTTATCTTCCCAAAGACACTACTTTCTATGACTATTTTGAGGTGACTGGTCAAAAACTGAACATTGGCATGAAATACCTCAAGTCCTACTCATTCGAGTAGCTTCCGCTAAAATATTTTACATCAGTACAATTACCGCTGAAGAAAAAAATCTTTACCTTGTAACTTAATACCAATACATATATATCATGAACATCCCTGTAGTTGACCTCGCGGAATTTAACAGCGGCGATCCGCAGCGCAAACAAAAGTTTGTAGAACAATTAGGTAAGGCCTTTGAAGAGACCGGCTTTGTAGCAGTAAAGAACCATACCATACCAGACCCTTTGATAGCCGACCTCTACGAATATGTACAGCAGTTTTTTAAACTAGACGGTGCAACAAAGGATAATTACGAGATACCGGGGCTTGCTGGTCAGCGCGGATTCACCTCTTTCGGAAAGGAACATGCTAAAGGCTTTGATGCTCCCGACCTTAAAGAGTTTTTCCAGTTTGGACAGGAAGTGGAGGATAACGACCCTATTAAGGCAGAATATCCTGCCAACATTACCGTTACTGAGGTACCTAACTTTACGCCAACTTTATTGAAGGCATATCGTTCTTTCGAAGAATCTGGTAAAGCACTCCTGCAGGCTATTGCGCTTTACCTCGGTCTCGACGAGAACTATTTCGATCAGTATGTGCACAATGGTAATTCTATACTGAGAGCTATATACTATCCACCTATCGTTAACGAACCAAAGTCGGCAATAAGGGCAGAACAGCACGAAGACATCAACCTCATTACTTTGTTGGTTGGCGCTTCTGCCGATGGTCTCGAAATATTGACAAAACAGCAGGAATGGCTGCCGGTAACTTCATTGCCGGAGCAGATCGTTGTTAATGTAGGTGATATGTTACAGCGCCTTACAAACAACAGGCTGAGATCTACCACTCACCGCGTAGTTAATCCTCCGCGCGAAAAATGGGCTACTCCTCGCTTCTCTATTCCGTTCTTCCTGCATCCTAAGAGCAAGATGAGCCTCGCTTGCCTGTCTTCTTGTATCGATGCACAACACCCTAAGATGTATGAAGACTACACCGCAGGAGAATACCTCGATGAAAGACTTCGGGAGATAGGTCTTAAAAAATAATTATCCGTTAATACTAACAAAAGCCCTCAGACTTGCGTCCTTGTCTGGGGGCTTTTGTTATATAGTCCATCAACTTATTATATCATTTTACTTTTATAACTTCGCGCAAAATGCGTTGTAAACCTTTTCAGCATATGAAGAAGATAATATTTTTAATATTAGCGATAGTCGGGGGAAATGTGGGTTCTTATGCTCAGGATACGCTCAAAGCTTTGGGTATCAACCCACTGGTCGGCGAAAGCTACCTGTCCATCACCTGCGATACCACCGGTGTCATGCCCGGCAATTCAGGAACAGGTATATTATGGGATTTTACCGGTCTTACCGCCACAGGTTGGGACACAGGCGTGGCCGTTACCTGCTCATCTACACCCAATTGCTCAATGTTTCCCGGCACTACTATTGCCATCAGATCGCTCAGCGGACCTACCGTCAATTACGCCATTGCCAATAGCAGTGTATATAGCCAGAATGGTTACTACTATTCCTCTTCCCAGTATGCAACCTTCAGCGACCCGCTCGATCAGTTGCATTACCCGATGAGATATCTCGACAGTTTTACCGACTCTTACTCTGGTGTCATCACCTATGCCGTGTCATCATTGCCTATTACTGCACATGAAAATGGTATTGCCAAGGTTGTTTGTGATGGTTCAGGCACATTGATGCTGCCCGGCGGAACAACGACCAATGTACTCAGAACACATAGCTACCAACTCTATGTTGACAGTGCCTCTGTTTTTGGCATTGATACAGTTGCCAGTTTTGTCCTCAACACTTACACTTGGTACAAAAATGGCATCCACAGCCCGTTGCTTACCATCCTGTCATCAGATCAGATAGGCGGCAATCTCCACACCAAGATCGTTAGTTGGAGCCAGCATTACGCTCTCGATGTGGCTTCTGTAAATAGGCTCGGAAATTCTTTGGAATTATTCCCCAACCCCGCAAACAATGAACTGAACATCAGCTTCTCACAGCAAGTGAACGACCACATCAGGATCTCATTGACCGATCTGCTGGGCCGTGAAGTAGCTGTCATTGCCGACAAGAACGCTCAAGGGGATATTCACCTGCAATACAATACATCTGCACTGCCTCGTGGCATGTACTTCATTCGTTTACAGGCAGGTACAGAAACAGTGACCAGAAAAGTGACCCTACAATAAGCAATACTTCATTGTTTCTATCAATGTCAGCTTTATACGTAACGGCAGCCCCTCACATGGCTGCCGTTCATTTGTTACAAAGTGACCCTTTTTCCCTTATATTTGCTTTTGACATGTACTCTTTGGCATTACAATAGTCCGGGATCACGTCAATATCTAATAATAATACACGCTCCGGACGGCCCGTTTTCCTGCTGCCGGAAACAATAATTGTAACGATGGAATATAATACCTCGCGCACCCAGTTGCTCATGCCTGAATATGGCCGCAACGTGCAGAAAATGATAGAATACCTTACTACTGTAGAAGATAAGGCCAAAAGATTGAAGAACGCTGAGGTGATCATAGAACTGATGGGTACACTTAACCCGCATCTGAAGACCATCGAAGATTATAAACATAAACTATGGGATCATCTTTATCAGATGACCGGCTTCAATCTGGAGGTCGATTCTCCCTACCCGCCACCAACTCCTGAGGTCGTATTCAAAAAACCGGAAGTGCTCGCATACCCTAAAAAAAGTATGGAGAACAGACATCTGGGAAAGAATATCACACAATTGCTGGAAAGAGCGCTTGTAGAACAAGATCCGGATAAACGTCAGGGATTGACGCAGACCATTGGCTACTATATGAAGCTGGCTTACGGCAACTGGCATAAAGAACCGGTTCACGATGATATGATCAAGAGTGAACTGAGAGAACTGAGCGGTGGCCTGCTGCAATATGAGACAGGTGGATACCGTGTTCAATATGATAGCCCTAGACCGGCTTTCAAACAAAATAATAACCGCAACAACAATAATCGCAACTTCAAAGGCACGCAGGGCAATAATCAGCAGGGTGGACAACCTCGCCAGAACAATTTCCGCGACAGAGATAACAATGGTGGTGCTCAGGGAAATAGCGGCGGTTATAACAAGTTCAAAAACAACAAGTTCAAGAACAACAAGAATAAAAACAACGGATAATATCGGGCTATGATGGTCTCAGATCATCTTTTCGATCATTACTCATCAGTTGGCGACTACCATAAGAGGCATTAACTTTTACTATTTACTTTTCAGCATGAATGCGTTTGAAATAAGGGGAGGCAACAAGCTTAGCGGATCAATTACTCCTCAGGGGGCAAAAAATGAAGCATTGCAGGTATTGTGCGCTGTGCTCCTTACAGATGCGCCGGTCACGTTGAAAAATGTACCGGATATCATTGATGTCAATACCCTCATCGAGTTGCTCGGGGATATGGGTGTTAAAGTATCTCGCCCTCAGCCCAATACAGTTATCCTGCAGGCCGATGGCATTGACCCGGACTATTTCAACACACACGCATTCAAAAAGAAATCCGGCAAGCTGCGCGGCACGGTTATGCTCGCAGGTCCTATGCTGGCTCGTTTCAGAAAGGCTTATATCCCTCAGCCGGGTGGCGATAAGATCGGCCGCCGCAGGCTCGACACACACATTCTCGGTTTCGAGAAAATGGGCGTAGCTTTTGACTATGATGCCGAAAACCAGATGTTCTCGCTCAATGGCAATGACCTGCATGGCGCTCGTATCCTGATGGAAGAACCCTCAGTAACTGGTACCGCCAACCTGCTCATGGCAGCAGTTCTTGCCGACGGCATGACTACCATCTACAATGCCGCTTGCGAACCTTATGTACAGCAGCTATGCCTTATGCTCAACAGCATGGGCGCTAAGATCACCGGTATCAGCTCCAATCTCCTCATAGTTGAGGGGGTAAAGTCGCTTGGTGGCTGCACACATACACTGCTTGCCGACATGATAGAGGTAGGTTCTTTCATTGGTCTTGCCGCTATGACACAGAGCGAACTCACCATTAAGAATGTTGGTATTGAGTCTTTGGGCATCATACCCGATGTATTCAGAAGACTGGGTATAGAACTTTCCATTAATGGCGACGACATTCATATCCCTGCTCAGGAACACTACCGCATTCATAAATTCATAGATGGTTCTATTCTTACTGTTTATGATCATCCTTGGCCCGGCTTCACCCCCGATCTGATCAGCATCATGCTGGTAGTGGCCACTCAGGCCAAAGGCACTGTGCTCATTCACCAGAAGATGTTCGAAAGCCGACTGTTCTTCGTCGATAAACTCATCGAGATGGGTGCTCAGATAGTCCTCTGCGATCCTCACCGCGCTGTTGTCATAGGCCTCGATAAGCAGCAATCGCTGAGAGGTATCAATATGGTATCCCCCGATATCCGTGCGGGTGTGGCGCTCCTTATCGCGGCACTCTCTGCCACAGGCAAAAGCACTATACAGAACATACATCAGATAGATAGAGGCTATGAACGTATCGACGAACGACTGAACGCTCTCGGCGCCGATATCAAAAGAATTTAACACATCTGCTGTACTATTTCATTGCATACCCTTTAAAGAATAACTACCTTTAATGTGCAAATTCATAGCGTATGGAGTCTCGTTGCAAAAAAATAGTATCCGCACTATTAGTTGTTATGTTCCCCGCATTTGCATTGGCCGAAGCGGGTGAATTCCGTGAAAATCTTTCAGCAGAGATATTGGCCATATCGGTATTTAATGGCATCCTGTTTGTTACTTCATTGATCTCTGTTATTCAGTTTTTCCTTAAAGACGGCCACAATCGTACACCTTTTCAGTTATTCAATATCATTTTTGCCATCCTTTTCTATGGCCTCGGACTTTCCTTTCTTCTCCACCACAAAGATTATTTCGATGGGTTTGGTGCGCTCAACAATAAGGAGGCACTCATAAAATACTTCTTCGACAGGGACCTCATCAATTGGATAAAATTACTCATTCCCGTAGCCGTTGTGCTCAATATCATTTACCTGTATAAAAATGCAGGCAAATATTATCTGGAATAAGATCATGATCACACAATAGCTTGCTCAATATTGAGAAGGGGTTTGCAGACATATCTGCAAACCCCTTCTCATTTTTCATTTTTATTTAAGAACGCTTACACACCAAACTGACTCAGGTGATGATCAAGGTGTTTATATAGCATATTGTTCCATTCCAGCTTAGTAAGCGGTCCGAAAGAATGCGATTCTTTATTATCAAAATGTGCTATTCCCATCTGCTCCGTCTTATTCAGATAAGCGATCAACCTGGCTTTCTCTGTCTCAAACACCTTAGGATCTGTGATCAGAAAGGCTGGTGCTGTTCTGGAATTATGTTTATACGGGGTCTCACTCACCACTGTATTCTTGACAAATGCTTTCAATAAAAATCTGGCAAATGCTCCCGGCTTAGGATGCTTGTCTTCATACATCATTTCATACGTTACGCAGCAATGTGCCAGCATCTGCGATACGTTCATCTTACCCCATTTGGGCTGCGTATCTGCCTGCAGTTTATTGATCCGTTCTATGACCCCATCGGTCACACTGCGGGTAAAAATATTAGGTAAAGCCATCTCTTATTTTTGTGTGAAAGATAAAACTAATAATATATTCTAAGTATTTAATGTGCTCTGTTTTTTCACCGACACATAAAAAGTACTGCCTTTGCCAGGTTCGCTGGCAGCCCAGATATCTCCACCGTTCTTTACGGCAAATTCCTTACACAACATCAGGCCTATACCTGTTCCCTTCTCATTCGCAGTGCCCATCTTACTGTTGAAGGGTTCAAATATTTTCCTCAGCCTTTCTTCATCAATACCCACCCCGGTGTCTTTGATGGCAAACACCACATATCCGGGCTTGGAATGTTCATCTGCAGAAAACGATATCTGCCCTTTTACACCGGTAAACTTAATGGCATTACCAAAAAGATTCCTGATAATGAAATCGAAATGATTAGGATCAGCATACACAGACAGATCTTCCGGTATATTGTCCGTTACGGTTATCTCCTTATCCGATGCCGCTATTTTCCTCAGCTCTATCGCCTGCACTACATATTGTTTTGCAAAAAATCGCTCAGGTACTGTATTGAGACCATTCATCAGCGACTGCCCCCAGTATAGTAGCTTATCCAATGTTTCTACTGTTGCCTTCGTATGCTCTCTCAAGCTGTCTATCAAATATTTCCGCTCTTCCTCCGGCATTGTTTCATCATCTACTATTTCCAGTATTGTAGGTATTCTGGCTACTGGCCACCTCAGGTCATGACCAATGATAGAGAATAGTTTATTCTTCGTATTGCTCAACTCTATGAGCTCGGCCTCATGCTTCACCAGCTTCACATTCAGCTTCCTGGTATTGATATAAAAACATACAAGGGTCATCAGAACTGCAATAAGACCTATGGAAATGGAAATGATAACATTTCGTTGCCTGGAGATCTCTTCTATTCTGATGTTCGATTTTTCCAGTTCATATACCGCACCCATAGCCGTTATTTCCTTCAGCCTGTTTACCCTTGCCAGACTATCCTCTATTATTTGGTATTGTTTTAGTGCCGCTATCGATTCCTTCAGATCACCCTTTTGCTCATAGATACCCGATATAGCTTTATATATATCCCGCTTCAGCGACTTACTACGCAAATGCTCACTGATCGCCAGTGCTTCATTAGCACAGCTCAACGCTTTCTCTACATCTGTTTTAGTAAGCATGGTAGCCATTTGCAGCAGAATGTCTGCTTGCGCCTCGGGCATCTTTTTCTCTACCGCTATTGTTAGGCCTTTATTCAGGTATTCCATAGCTTTGGAAGCATCCCCCTGATCATTATAAAAGCTTCCCAGATAATTCAGACTTTCTACATGAGACGACATGAATTCAGGCTTATCACTGATCTTTACATTCTCATTGAAATATTCCAATGCCTTGGCCATATTGCCGGTCATAACGTACTGTATGCCTATATAATTGTAGAGCGATATGGTCAGGTCTGAAACAGGTAGTTTTTTACTCACTTCTTCTGCCCGGGATAAGTATTTTTGGGAATGGACAGTATCTCCGTTCAATAAATAAAGACAGCCGAGATTCATATTGGCTACCATTGTGCCCTCTATGTCTGTTTTTAAACTGTCATAGATTTTCAATGAAGTAAGCAGATGAGACATCGCTGTTTCATAATTGCCCAGTGTAGCCTCTATTGCTCCATAGCTATTATTCATTGCAGCCACACCATTAGGATTGTGCAACTCACTATATAGCTTCAGCGCATAAGACACGCGGTGTTTGGCCAGTTCCATTCTGCCTTGCAGTTGATCTATCTTGGCCAATTGCTCTATCATCAATGCTTCTCCTGCCAATGACCTTGCAGCCACCATTGCCTGCAGCCCCTTCTCTCCGTAATAATAGGCCGAATCAATATTTACAGGCTTAAAGTACCTGATCACCTTTGTATAGGCCGCAGCTTTCTGCGTATCAGATGTGCTGTGTTCAATGCTTGCACGCAATGCTGCTATCTCCTGCCCATGGCTATTCATTGCAGCAAAAACAAAGATGAGTAATAGTATTTTCAGGGATATGCTATAATTCATGGGATATCTGTGGCCGTCAAAAAGATAAATGGATACTGATCACGTGTTGAACAAATAATCCACTGTTCCGAAAGGTAATACTAAATAATGTAGTTTTTACATATTAAGAACATACTTCAATCATAAAAAAGATATACGACCCCGCTCAAACTCAAAAATTTTAAATAGTCCCCAAAAACAAATAGTTTCGCTTTTTTAAAGGATATAATTATATGAGTACTATCCGCCATAACTGGACAAAAGAAGAAATTAAAGCCATTTACAATAAGCCGTTACTTCCACTGGTCCTGGAAGCGGCCAATGTGCACAACCAGAATCACGTTTTCGGAGAAGTACAGATCAGCAGTCTGCTTTCTGTAAAAACGGGTGGTTGCTCTGAAGACTGCGCTTATTGCCCGCAGGCCGCTCGCTATAATACAGGAGTAGAAGTGCACGCACTGATGAAGACATCTGATGTGGTAAAGGCGGCTGAAAATGCTAAGGCTGGTGGCGCATCTCGTTTTTGCATGGGTGCTGCTTGGAGAGAAGTAAGAGACAACAGGGATTTCGACCGTATCATCGAAATGGTGAAGGCGGTTAACACCCTCGACATGGAAGTATGCTGCACTTTAGGTATGCTCACAGATAGTCAGGCCGAAAGATTGGCTGAAGCGGGTCTCTATGCTTACAACCACAACGTCGATACATCTGAAGAGCATTATGGTGAAGTGATCACTACCCGCACTTACGATGACAGGTTGAACACGCTTTCTAATGTTAGAAAAGCCGGTATATCTGTTTGTAGCGGTGGTATCATTGGCCTTGGCGAAAAAGATGACGACCGCGTAGGTATGCTCTTCACATTGGCCAACCTGCCGCAGCATCCTGAGTCTGTGCCTATCAACACACTGGTACCGGTAGCAGGTACACCTCTGGCAGAGAACAACAAAGTTCCTTTCGATCAGTTGGTTCGTATGATCGCAACTGCTCGTATAGTAATGCCTAAGTCTGCTGTGCGTTTGTCTGCAGGCCGTTTGGCACTCTCTGTTGCAGAGCAGGCAATGTGCTTTATGGCCGGCGCCAATTCTATTTTCGCAGGCGATAAATTGCTCACTACCCCTAATCCTGAATTCAACAGCGATATGGAAATGTTCTCTTTGCTCGGTCTTGCGCCAAAAGCTGCTTTCGCCGATCCTAATCCAAGGAGTGTAAAGAACGCATTGCAGAATGAACCCGCTTGAGCAACTGCTGGCAACTAAGCTTAAGGAGCGTGAAGCCAACGGCAACCTCCGAAGCCTTTCAATTGCCGGCTCTGAAGCTGACTTTTTTTCTAATGATTATCTGGGCCTCGCATCAACAGGCCTGCTCAACAAGTTAATTCAAGACACATATACCGAAGCAGGCGGTACCGGTTCCACCGGTTCCCGCCTGCTTTCAGGTAATAATACCGAGGTCGAGGCGCTTGAGAACACTATTGCCACTCATCATGGTGCACAGGCAGCACTGGTCTATAATTCCGGCTACGATGCCAACATAGGCCTTATTGCGGCTATAGGTCACAGGCACACGACTATTCTGTACGATGAACTTTGCCACGCCAGTATCATCGACGGTGTTCGCCTTAGCCAGACTCAAAACACCTTCAAGTTCCGCCACAACGATATCGCAGACCTGTCTGAAAAACTGCAGCGTCATTCAGAAAAAGGGCCACTCATCGTCATCACCGAATCCGTATTCTCTATGGATGGCGACACTGCCCATCTGGAATTGATCGCCCCCCTCTGCTCGGCATATAATGCGCAACTGATAGTTGATGAAGCACATGCAACAGGGGTTTTCGGCAACAGAGGTGCCGGCCTGGTCTGCGCACTCGGTCTTCAGGATCAGGTGTTTGCCAGGGTACATACTTTTGGAAAAGCATTGGGCTGCCATGGCGCAGTAGTAGTAGGGTCTGCCACTCTCAGGCAATACCTCATCAATTACTCCCGCTCCTTTATCTACACCACAGCATTACCAGTGCACTCTATACGTGCCATTGCATGCGCTTATCAGCATCTGGCATCACCGGTCTATACCGCACAGCCCTTGCACGATCTTATAGCCTATTTCAGACACAGCAGCAACCAGCGAAACATTACAGGTTTTGTAGATAGCAACAGCCCGGTTCAGGCATACATTACCGGCAGCAACGAATCTGCCAACCATCTGGCCGCACAACTACTCTCAGCCGGACTGCAGATAAAAGCCATCCGCAGCCCCACAGTCCCCAAAGGCTCCGAACGCCTCCGCATGTGCCTGCATACCTTCAATACACATGAGCAAATAGATATATTGATGAAAGTACTGAGTAATCAATAGCTCATCAACAAATGAGCGAACTCTCCTGACCGAGTTTATCCCTATCATTTCGGGGCTATACCGGTACGGGATCTCTGATTCCCGATAAACAGCTCACCTTATCTCCGCTTCCGGTCATAAAATCGCCACCCTTTCCTCCCCTCAAAGGAAATATGCCCCCGAAACACCTAAATGAACATATTTTTGTATTATTGTACTTTAAATAACTTTTATTCGGGGCAATAATATTGCTTTGAACATTCTTTTTTTTATTTTTAAGGCTAAGATCTTACAATAGGATCGATTCGCCGTCAGGCGGGTGGATACAAATAGTACATGTATGAAACTAGATTTGGGTTCTGATAATAAGCAAGTAGCTGAAGCAACCGTGATGCACGATGTATCACGCCGTCGTTTTCTGCAGTTTGCGGGCGGTATAGCCGGTGCAGGTTTGATCGTATCTTCCTGCCGCAAGACTCCTCCCGACACACAGTTCATCGGCAGGGGAGATACTGCGCTTTTCAACTACTTATACATCGTAGAATTGGTACTTACCGCCTTCTACACCCAGGCTAATAATACACCTTATTACGGCCTTACTGAAAGCGAATTGCAACTGCTTGCAGATATGCGCGACCATCAGTATGCACACAGAGAGCTATTGAAGAAGATATTGGGAGATACGGCTATCAACAGGGTAGTAACAGATCTTTCTCCTACTACTTTTGCAGATCGCACCAGCACACTTACTAATTCTATCTTCCTCGAAGATCTGGCGGTAGCTGCTTACAACGGTGTTGCTCAGTACTTCACAGATACAAGTTATGTATTGCTGGTTGCTAAGATGGCTACGCTAAAGGCTCGTCACTCAGCTTATTCCCGCGATATCCTTGCTGCTAATACTTTATCAGATAGTGGTGTTGTCAACAACATGGGTCTCGATCGCGCTATGACACCGCAAGCGGTAATGACTGCTTTGAAACCTTGGATTCAAACAAAACTCGACTTCACTACTCTGCCGGGTTAATTCAGGTATAGAGGACAAAAGGAAAAGCCTCAAAGGCTCATTCTCAACAAGTAATTGCAAATAGATCATGAACTTCAACAATATTCTACAGGAAATAGAAAAAGCAGATCCGGAAGTATATGAAAAAATAAGCGGTCGCCGCCATATACTCAAAAGCTTCGGTTCTAAAGTAGCGCTCGCAGCGCTGCCTATAGCCCTGGGATCAATGTTCAAAAAGGCTTATGGCAAAACTACAGGCACGGTCATCAGCACCCTGCAGTTCGCCCTGGAGCTCGAATACCTCGAATACAACTTTTACCATACTGCCAATAATACCGGATCAAATACTACCGCAACTCTTATCCCTGCTAACGACAGACCGGGTTTTGCGATAATAGAGAACGAAGAGAAAATGCACATTAACTTCCTGCGTACCACTATCGATACGCTCGGAGCTGTGCCTTTCACTCCCAATCATTATACAGGAGATCCTATTACCGGCAACCCTTATAGCCCTGCTTCTTACGACTTTACCGCAGGTGGCGCTTATACTACTTTCAGTAACTATGCCTCTTTCCTCGATCTGGCCATAGCTTTGGAAGATACAGGTATCAGAGCTTATCAGGGTCAGTTGCCTAATCTGTTGGCCAATACTAACGGCATCATGACTTCTGCTATGCAGATAGTGAGTGTTGAGGCTCGTCATGCTTCTTTCATTCGTCTGGTACGCCGTTTCTACAATACACCAACCTTCCAGTACGGCACAAAACCATGGATAACTACCAACTTCCCGCCATCTGTACCTTTGCAACCTAATTATATGGGCGAAGACAATACCGTACAAAAAGGCGTGGATATCACTACACTTACTGGCTTCA
The DNA here is from genome assembly GCA_947447465.1 of Chitinophagaceae bacterium. Classification (GTDB taxonomy): domain Bacteria; phylum Bacteroidota; class Bacteroidia; order Chitinophagales; family Chitinophagaceae; genus Flavipsychrobacter. The sequence continues at coordinate 47,207 of CANFKE010000029.1, forward strand.
GCGGATACATTTCTGCTGCGGCTGCTACCGAGGCTTTCGACGAGCCGCTTGATGAAGCAACAGTCAATACTCTGTTAGCATCTTTCAAGATCTAATAAGATAATTCATAGATATTGCGAAAAGGGTTGCTCAGGCAACCCTTTTTTTATGGACATATCCCCATTCTCACCCCGAAAAAAATTGCAGAATATCAAGAAAATCAGGAGCATAACACAAATTAATATAGTTTGTAAATCTTTAACAAATAGACATATATGTGTGCGCAACCCGACTCAAACCCTTTACTACCTTTACTTTACACATGCAACTCAATACGTACATAACCGACAGTTATCCGGCTCGAACATAGCTGAACTTGTAGAATAAGGTATTAAAAGGTAACTTTGGTGCGAAATTTGTATTTAATCACTTAAAATAATATGTCCATGAAGTCTTTTCGTCTTTTAGCGCTCAGCGCTCTCATTACAGTTGGATCAGTAGGTACAGTTGTTTACACATCTTGCACTAAGGATGAATGTAAAAATGTTACTTGCCTCAATGGTGGTACTTGCTCTGGCGGTACTTGTACTTGCCCTACAGGCTACACAGGTTCTTCTTGCCAGACAAGAGCTTTCGTAGGTTCTTGGACAGGCTCCGATGTTTGTTCTCCAAGCCTTACAACTGGTACTATCGTTATCACTCTTGCAAATTCAACTGCTGATACTACTGCTGTTGTTATTACTAATGCAGGTGGCTATGCAGGTACTTTCAACGGCACTTTGAGCACAGACGCAAAAACTATCACTTACTCTAACCGTATAGTTAATAACACTATCGGTGGTGTAACTTATTCTGATACCCTTACAGGTTCAATGACTTTGACTAGCAATAATGCTTTCACTCATTCTTACATTGATAAGCAGGGTGTTTCTTATACTTGCACAGGTACTTACTCAAGACTGTAATTATCAACCAATTATATTTTCAAAGGCCGCCATGTGCGGCCTTTGTCTTTTTTAGCTATGTCCACTTTCATTTTCGGGCATTATCATACAATTGTCTTTTTCCCGTTTCGGCAAACCGTTTTTCCCGTTTTGTGAACCGCATACCTACAGATCGGGTGTTTCTTTGCACCCATTTTAATCTATATGCGCAAACTTTTACTGTTTTCTACTATTTCCATGCTTGCGGTCGCTAATGTATCCGCACAATCTAATGATGCACCTAAAAAGGCGGCACCTGTATTACAAACACCTGCACAGCAGCTTATCGCCAGCACCGGAGAAGACTCGCTCAACTCTTATGGCGCAGGACATTCCCGCACGGTCATCTCAGGTTATGGCGAGGTGCATTACCAAAGGGATTTTAATAACAAAACTGCTGAGGCCTCTCTCAAAAGAGCGGTACTCTTTGTAGGCCATCAATTCACGGGCAAGATCGCATTCTTCTCCGAACTTGAAGTGGAGGACGCTAAAGTTGAAGGTAGCGGCGTGGCTGGCGAGGTATCGATGGAACAGGCCTACCTCAAGTTCAGCCTCAATCCGCGCCAGTATATTACTGCGGGTCTCATATTGCCTCGTATCGGTATTGTCAATGAGAACCACCTTCCTATCAACTTCAATGGGGTAGAACGCCCTATAGTAGAACAAGTGGTCATCCCTTCTACTTGGAGAGAGATAGGCGTTGGCTTCTACGGTCAGTCCACAGCATTGCCATTCACTTACTCTGCCGCTATTCTCAACGGATTGAACAATGCCAACTTTGAGCATGGCACAGGCTTTAAAGGCGCTATGTCTGAAGGGCAGAATGCAGGAGCCAACAGTCTCGCTTTCACAGCTGCGCTGCAATATTTTGCCGGCAACTGGAAGTTCCAGCTATCGGGCTATGTAGGAGGCACTACCACCCTGAGACCGGGTGCTGCCGACAGCCTGCAACTGGAGTCCGGCTTCTTCGGATCCCCAATGTATCTGGGTGAGGCTGATGTACAATACAACAACAATGGTATCACCTTCAAAGCATTGGGCACTACCGTATCTCTGCCTCAGGCTGCAAGCATCAACAGGGCTTTTGACCATAACGTAGCATCCAGCATGTATGGCGCCTATGCCGAGCTGGGATATAACCTGCTGCAGACAGCTAAAAGCACAAGATGGCAAAGCAAACAACTCAATGTATTCGCCCGCTACGAGACACTAGACCTCAACGCTAAGTTGCCGCAATACGGCATTACAGATGGCACACTCAAGCAGTCGCACCTCATTGCGGGTCTGGGTTTCTTCCCTATTCCGCACGTAGTAGTAAAGGCCGATGTCCGTCTGCTCAATACAGGCGACCAGAACCCCGCACTTATACTCAACCCTAACCCTAATGGGGTTGCCTATAAGACCAACAATACATTCCTCAACATTTGCTTAGGTTATTCATTCTAGTATGAACAGAAAAGAGTTTATAAAGACTTCATGCACAGGTGCCTGCGTGGCACTAGGGTCGGGCTTCATTATCAGCTCTATTCTGGCTGCATGCAAGACACCCCTTGGCGTTATCAAAACCGCAGCTACCAATGATCATGTGACCATTCCGCTTACCGAATTTGCACAGGCAGATTACAAACTGGTGCGGGTCAACAACTACAACTACGACCTGGCCATACAAAAGAAACCCGACGGCTCATTCAAAGTATTGGTGTTGAAATGTACACATGCCAGCCAACCGCTGACCAAAACAGGCAACTCCTATTACTGCACCCTCCACGGCAGCCAGTTCAGCAAAGACGGTGCTGTAATGAAGGGCCCCGCGGAAAAGAACCTTATCGAACTCACCAATCATGTCTCTGATAACAACCTCACCATAAAACTGAATACGAACATATGAAACGTTCATTCATCATTCTGGCTGCAGCCTCGGTATGCCTCTTCGCCTGCAAAAAATCTGAAAACAATAATGCGGCAACAGTTACAAGTCACGAAGTGATAACGGACTTCGTGAATAAGACCGCTCTGCCGCTTTATGCCGACCTGCAGGCCAAAGCAACGCTTTTGAATACTGCAGTAAATACCCTCAACACCGCCCCCAATGCAACCAACCTTCAAGCTGCCCGTACCGCATGGCAGGATGTTCGCAGCGCATGGGAGCAATGCGAAGGCTTTCTGATAGGACCTGTAGAAGATGAGAACTACGACCCTAATATGGACACATGGCCGGTAGATTATCTGCAGCTCGATTCCTTTACCCATCACAGTACCTCCTTCACTCCTGCCGACATACAGAATGTAGGCCAGTCGCTGCGAGGCTTTCATCCGCTCGAATCTATACTCTGGGGCAAGAGTGGCAATGCAACTGCAGACTCTATAACCACTAAGCAAAAGCAATACATGGTGGGCCTGGCGCAGGATGTACTCAATACCGTATCATCACTCAATCATAGCTGGCTTACTACCGGTGGCAATTTTCAGGCACTGATGCTCAATGCAGGTAATGGCTCTACCCGCTTTGCCACCCGCAAAGAGGCCATACTGGCCATTGTGGCCGGCATGAGCGATATATGCGGAGAAGTTGGCGGCGGCAAGATCTATGAACCTTTTACACTCATGGATTCTACAAAGACAGAGTCCCCGTTCTCGCATAACTCTATCATTGATTTCACCAACAATATGAAGGGAGCTCAACAGGTATATCTCTGCTCTTATAACGGTGCTACAGGTGCCAGCATCAGCAAGCTGATAGCCGCAAGAAATCTGTCGCTCGACAATAAGATCAAAGATCAGTTTGCCGCGGCCATCACGGCACTCGGCAACATTACTGTTCCTTTCGAGACCGCCATACATACGCAACGTACACAATTGCAGAATGCTATGAATGCCATCAATACCCTGCAGGCTACTCTTGATGGCGATGCCAAGACATTCGTTCAGATGTATGTGACCGACTAACCAAACGCTATACAATGAACAGTCAAGTGTACCTCAGCATAAGCTATAAGTTGCGCTTGACTTATCAGACCGTGCTAACGCAAGCCTGAAATACAGCAGGCAAACTTGCCATAAATACCATAGTAGTAATGAAAAAATTATTAGTGATATCGGGTTGTGCAATATTGATCATCGGTGCAACTATGTGCCGTAAACCTAATGCCTCAGTGCTCGACGACGACAGCAAATTCGACCCTCGGTTATCAGGCGGACTAGCTACATTTCTGGATATCAGTTCGGGCTCATTCAGCACGCCTATACCCGGCCTTAGCGAGCACGATGAACGTATCCATGAACTCGGCGATCAGTTGTTCGAGCAATCTTTTGTTGCCGCGCCGGCACCGCGCTTTGGCGGCCTTGGCCCCATCTACAACAACTCTTCTTGCGCCAACTGCCACCACAACGACGGCTTTGGATTGCCCACATTCGGTGGCATAGGCTCATCTCTGCTCATGCGCATCAGCATACCGGGTGAAGATGAACACGGCGGTCCCGCAGCCGCTCCGGGTTTTGGCGGACAATTGCAGAATGTAGCCCTATTCGGCGTACAACCTGAGGTAAAAATTGACCTCTCTTACACCGAGCAACCATTCACATTCGCTGATGGTGAAGTGGCCTCTCTACGCACACCTACCTATACCTTACTCGACCCTTACATGCCCTTGCCGGCAGGTTATATGACCTCTCCGAGATTAGGGCCGCCGGTGTTCGGGCTGGGCCTGCTGGAGAATATACCCGAGGCTACCATCAAGTCTTTTGCCGACCCTACCGATGCTAACCATGATGGCATCAAAGGCCGCACCAATTATGTGTACAACCCGCACACGCACCAAAAAGAGTTAGGCAGGTTCGGTAAGAAGGCCAACACCTCCGACCTGCTAGTGCAGGTAGCTACTGCCTTCCAGCAGGATATGGGCATAACCAGCTATGTGCAGCCGCTCAAGAGTGTTCACGGGCAGTCGCAATTCAGCTTTGTACCTGTTGGAGAGACCACAGACCTGGCAGATACTCAGCTCAATGCCGTTGTATTCTATATACGCACATTGGCAGTACCCGGCCGCCGCAATACAGAAGACGCGCCAGTGAAACGCGGGGAAGCTATCTTCAAACAACTGAACTGTAGTGGTTGCCATATACCTACCATGTACACAGGTATCAATGTCAATCTGCCTGCGCTCAGTGGTCAGCGAATACACCCCTATACCGACATGCTGATACATGATATGGGAACTGCACTTGCTGATAACCGCCCCGACTATCAGGCTAGCGGCACAGACTGGCGCACTCCACCTCTATGGGGATTAGGTATGTTTGAGAAGACCAACGGTACTCCTTACTACCTGCACGATGGTCGTGCGCGCACCATTACCGAGGCTATCCTATGGCATGGCGGCGAATCGCAGCAAAGCCGGGATAAGTTCACACAACTATCTAAGTCAGACAGAACTGCATTGATAGCCTTTTTACAGTCCCTCTAAAATACCCCGGTTGCTGATGGTAACATTACGACCTCATGTAAAACAGAAAAGAAAGGCAACCGATATGGTTGCCTTTCTTAGTTTCAATACTTATTGCATTATGCCTTAGGTGCCCCGTTGGCTTCTGCTTTACGTGGATTGCGTTCCAGTACTTCATCAACCATTCCGTAGTCTTTGGCTTCCTGTGCGGTCATCCAGTAATCGCGATCGCTGTCTCTCTCTACCTTATCAAATGGCTGTCCGCTGTGGAAAGCGATGATCTCATAGAGTTCCTTCTTCAGCTTGCCTATTTCACGCGCTGTGATCTCAATGTCACTTGCCTGTCCTTCTGCACCACCCATTGGCTGGTGTATCATTACACGGCTGTGTTTGAGCGCAGTACGCTTGCCCTTGCTACCGGCACACATCAATACCGCACCCATAGATGCTGCGATACCTGTACAGATAGTAGATACATCAGGAGTGATGATCTGCATGGTATCATAGATACCCAGACCCGCATATACGCTACCACCCGGACTGTTCAGGTACATCTGTATATCACGTGTACGGTCGGTGCTCTCCAGGAACAACAACTGTGCAGTAACAATATTCGCTACATAGTCATTGATGCCTTCACCCAGAAAGATGATACGATCCATCATCAAACGAGAGAATACGTCCATAGAAGCAACGTTCATAGGACGCTCTTCAATGATGTATGGAGTAAGATTGGTAGGCAATTTTGTGTTGATCGCAGATGTATAGCTATCTACTGTTAAGCTGCTGATGCCATGATGTTTGATGGCATACTTACGAAATTCGTTCTGATTCATAAGAATACTTTGTTTTGTATAGTGGTTGCAATTTTTAATCCATTATAAATATAGCGCCATTACGGCAGAAAATAACCTGACGATTTTTACAAATAGTCAATTTGGCAATAAAGAATAGTAATAGTGTGGCATATTATCTATTGTGTTGCTCATTGAGTGTACACAACGAATACGTCCTGTCGGAAGTCAGGGGTTCGAGGGCCTCACCCTGACATTCGGGGGGAGGATCGTCTATTTGCATTGACACACTCATTCCCATTATATGTGGTAAAAGCCAGCAACCTATCAGCATTTTTAAAACACCTCGCCCAGGTTCACGAAGAGACCTTGTGAGCCACCGAGGCCGAAACCGTAGTCGATGGCTATGTTGGTACGGGAGTTCTTATTTAGTTTTATGCGTAAGCCGCCACCCCAGCCCGGTGCTATGGTCTCAAATTTATTGGACCCCAGTTCGGTAAATGATTGGGCGTTGGCAAATACCACACCACCTATGAGTCCGTTTCGGGTCATAGTAAATCTGTATTCCCCTTCTACATAGGCCATATTAGCCCCCCGGTATCGGCCCTGTATATATCCCCTGCCGGTATTGCTGTAAGGGTCATTACCGGTATTAGGCAACATGAGGTAAGGTGGTTTTCCGCTAACGGTAAACCATTCATAGGTCCACAGCGCCAGTATATTGTCGGAATATTTAGGGAAGTGAACGAACTTCCGGCCATCTATCACGAGCGATCGCCATGTCTTCTCATTACCCAATACGGCCAGATTAGGGCGGTAAATAACATTGACGAACGTGCCCCCCTCCGGGTTGATAGAATTCTTACGGCTGTCATAAAGAAAGTTGAACGTGATACCCGACGCGAATTCAGTACCATTAAGGCCATATTTCTGAAAGTCGGTAGCTACACCTGCCGGTGCGGTCAGCTCCTTTATGTTCCAGAAATAGTCGATACCATAGCCCAGACCGGCATACATATTGTTCGTTACCCGCTTCATGATGGTCTCGTGTATCCGTATGGCGGCGTAGTCTATGAGATAACCATTATTGATATTGGTATAGCCCCCCAACCCATAGGTAAAAGAAGGGAACTTGATATAGCGCCAATCGCCCGAGATATTGTACTTATTGTCTTTGGTCCAAATATTAGTAACAATGGGGGCTATTATCTGATTACGGACAGTATAAGTGAAACTGGCATTGACCGTAGAGGTATTGGCACTGTCGTTGGTATGGAAGGCTGCATTTCCATTCAGCAGTCCCGCAAAACCGGTCTGTAATGTATAACCGGCAGCAGGCACTGCCGACATGATGACCTTACGATTTTTCTTTACCGGCTCATCAGCGGCAAGCTTGTGATGCTTTTGCAGGTAACGGGTAACAATATCCAGCAGATCTTCCTGACGTATATACCCATCGCGATGCTCTGCCTGAGAGAAGGCAGTAAGATCGCAGCAGATGAATATAAGCAGAGTGACTAGCCTTTTTATCTTCAATGAATTAGTTATACCTCTTTTGTTCTTGTCAGGAATGATTAGACTATAATAAGTAGCAAAGGTTAAAATGTAAAAGTTAATATCAGATTAAAAAAGGAAAATAAACGATCAGGTGGCAGGTGCTAAACAGGCGTAATACTTTAGTCATGCCCTGTTCGGTGTAATTTTTTTCGTCCTCGTTTGTAACGAGGATGCACTGGCAGGGCGTTTGTATCGCCCGTTAAAACAGCAAAACCACCCATCGCAACTAAAATTTCCCTAATTTCTCTCTCTTCCATATTCCTCACTCTCACGAGAGTTACTTAAGCAGAATACATTCGCTTTGTAGCGCTAAGAACACACTCCCCTCTTATTTTAAGAGGGGACGATATTCGACCGGCCCTGGGCCAGTTGTCGAATGTCGGGGGTGATAAAGGATAAGCAGGACGCGCATCAACCTACTCGTCCTCGTTTGTAACGAGGATGCAACGGCAGGGCGTTTGTAACGCCAGTTAAAACAGCAAAACCCCACTGGTCGAAGCGTCCCGCTTCGTCCTTGCAACTGCAAGCGTCCCGCTTGCGAAAAAAACTAAGCTGGGCGTAGTCTCTGACTACGTCCTACCCGGCTTGCGGTCTCCCGACCGCATAACCTTACACTGTCTTACACTGTCGCGAGAGTTAGTCCCGATTTTCTCGGGACGCTCTCGTGACGACTTGATTTAACGGGTCTCTGACCCGAATATTTCATGACACGCCACTGGTCGAAGCGTCTCGCTTCCTTATCCACACTCTCGCAAGCATTAATTAATCAGGTCGCATCAGCTTTGTAGCGCTAACAACACACTCCCCTCTTATTTTAAGAGGGGACGATATTCGACCGGCCCCTGGGCCAGTTGTCGAATGTCGGGGGTGATAAAG
>CANFKE010000030.1 GCA_947447465.1 Chitinophagaceae bacterium
TTAGATATGCCACGTTCTGTAAATGCAGTAGCATCTCGCCAGAGAAGGAAAAAGATATTAAAGCAAGCAAAAGGTTTTTACGGTAAGCGTAAGAACGTATATACCGTTGCCAAAAACGTATTAGAGAAGGGTCTTGGATACAAGTTTGTTGGTCGTAAATTGAAGAAGCGCGAATATCGCAGCCTTTGGATCGTACGTATCAATGCAGCTATTCGTCCGGAAGGAATGAGCTACTCAGTATTTATGGGTAAGCTTGCTGCCAAGGGTATTGACCTGAACCGTAAGGTATTGGCTGACCTGGCAATGAACGAGCCTGAGACTTTCAAGGCTCTTGCTGCTTCAGTAAAATAGTCAATTACTTACTCAACATATTGTAGCCCGCATCGTAAGATGTGGGCTATTTTTGCATGCACAAAATCAAACACACCAAGCCCTATCAGTCACCAGCCAGACAGCAGAGCAATAGATCTCTGGCTCCATAATACCCCATTTGCTATGATGGCATGATTATTAAACTTATTCATTGCACCTGATCAAACAAGGGCAACACAATAATCATGAAAACAATTAAGATAAGTATTTTTGCGCTGGCCATGGGGCTGATGGTCTCCTCTTGTGGTAGCAGCACATCAACATCATCTACTACCGATTCAACGTCCTCTATCAGTACCGCACCGGCAATGCCACCTACAGCTGAAACATCTACAACGGTGACCACTACTCCGGACTCTGTTACATCAACAGCTTATCCTTCAGAAAACGGCGATCAAAACGGAACTACAAATGAAATAAGACCAGGTAGTACAACAACGACTACTGCAACAACAAAAACTCAGGAGACTCCAAAAGTGCAAAAAACTAAGGTGAGAACTAAGACAGTTACCAATACTGAAACAAAGAAATAGGGTAAATACTGGTCAATCAATAAGGCCCGGATCTATAGATCCGGGCCTTATTGATTATTAAGAAGTTAATGATCATACTATGCTATTAATCCTGAACTCTTCATCGAGGCAGAGTTGCGTAGTTCCTGTGCTTCTTTGGCTGCTTTTACAAAGCCTACGAAAAGCGGATGTGGATTTTCTACAGTACTCTTATACTCAGGATGAAACTGCACACCGATATAGAACGGGTGATCCTTCATCTCTACTACCTCTACCAGGTCCGTTAACGGATTTTTACCCACAGGAACAAATCCTGCATTTTCAAATGCCGACAGATATTCATTGTTGAATTCATAACGATGACGATGACGCTCTGTAATACTCGAGCTGCCATATATACCTGCAGTTACCGAGTCTGGGCGTAACTCACATGCATAACTGCCCAACCTCATAGTACCACCCATCATAGTGATATTCTTCTGAGACTCCATCATACTGATTACCCCTTCATTGGTATCCGGATCCATTTCCGTTGAATGCGCTTTTGGCATTCCCAGTACATTACGGGCAAATTCCACACATGCCATTTGCATACCCAAACAAATACCGAAGAAAGGTATTTTGTTAGTACGGGCATAGCGAATGGCCTCTATCTTACCCTCTATACCTCGGCTGCCGAAACCGGGAGCCACAAGCACGGCATCAAGATTCTGTAGCTTTTCCTTTGCATTTTCTTTGGTAAGGTATTCAGAATGTATGTTACGTACTTCCACCTTGCATTCGTTCACAGCACCTGCGTGTATCAATGCCTCCAAAATAGATTTGTAAGCATCCTGCAACTCTACATATTTGCCTATCAGCCCGATGACAACATGACTCTTAGGGTAGCGAAGTTTATTCAAAAACTCCTTCCATTTGAACATATCAGGCTCCTTACCCATTGGAAGACCTAATTTCTGCAGACAGATGACATCCAGCTTTTCACGCATCATTTCCAATGGTACGCTGTATATGGTATCTGCATCCAGCGCCTCTATTACTGCATCAGGTGTAACATTGCAGAACAAGGCTATCTTTCTCTTGATCTCTTTATAAAGTGGTTCCTCTGCACGACATACCAACACATCAGGACTCAATCCCTGCTCACTCATGAGTTTTACAGAGTGTTGTGTAGGTTTTGTTTTAAGCTCTTTTGCAGCTTTAAGGTAGGGCACCAGTGTGAGGTGAACAACAAGGCAATCCGTGCCCATTTCCCACTTCAGCTGACGAACAGCTTCTATGTAAGGTAAAGACTCAATATCGCCTACGGTACCACCCAACTCGGTGATCACAATATCAAATTGCTTGTCTTCACCAAGCAACAACATACGGCGCTTTATCTCATCGGTAATATGGGGGATTACCTGTACCGTCTTACCCAAATAGGCTCCTTCACGTTCCTTATTGATCACATGCTGGTAAATGCGACCGGTGGTCACATTATTGGCCTGAGATGTGAATGTGTTCAGGTAACGCTCATAGTGACCCAGATCAAGGTCCGTTTCGGCACCATCCTCGGTCACATAGCATTCGCCATGCTCATAAGGATTAAGTGTGCCCGGATCTACATTGATATACGGGTCAAATTTCTGAATGGTGCAAGTAAAGCCTCGAGCCTGTAGCAACTTAGCCAATGAGGCTGCAATAATACCTTTTCCGAGAGAGGAAGTAACACCGCCGGTAACAAAAATATACTTAGTCATAACGCTCTTGATTTACAAGACCGTGCAACTCTGGTGAAAATATGGGGGAGAAGCAAAAGCGGTCACACAAAGTTACAAAGAAGAGCGCAATACTCAGAAATATTTTCCTTTACTATTCAATCGTAGCTATGCACTTCAACTCGATGGCAATGGCTGTAGGCAATGAATCTATACCAACAGTCGTGCGACATGGTTGATTATCCTTAAAGTACTCAGCGTAAATTTTATTATACGTATGAAAATCGCGTTTCATATCCACCAGAAATACAGTAACATCAACAAGCTTATCCCATCCGCTACCGCTTTCTTCCAGTATCGTACGCACATTATTGAACACACTGCGGCACTGTGCAGCAAAATCAAATTCCTGATGATTGCCATGCTTATCAGCTAACAATCCCGGTATTTCATCGGTTCCTGCCTTACGCGGACCAACACCGGAAAGGAATAATAGATTACCAACACGTTTTGCATGTGGATATAAACCAACCGGTTTAGGCGCTTTATCTGTAGAGAAGTGTGACATAAATTGTTTGAAAATGTAAAATTAAAGTAAATGTAGAAAATTCACCACCGTGCCAATAAAATGTGACCGGGATATATTTTTACTTTCTGCTCATCAATTGGCAGAATGCAGCGAAATATAATTGCCTTCGCTATCTTCTATCACGGCAATATAACCCATCGTTTCGCCCATAAAACTTTTACCCAGTATAACTTTTCCACCCGCCACTGCTACCCTGTTCAATACCACACTCAGATCATTGCCGGCATTCAGATATATTCTGGCACCTTGCTTGGATGGAACATACATTTCACCGCAAACAATAGCCCCTCCGATGCCTCCATTATCCCGATGGTGCAAAAGAATACCCATTTTGACAGGTCCCATATCCATCACAGGCATATCATAGTCATAAATAGTGCTGTAAAAAACCTTTGCTCTGTCAAAATCTGCCACCGGTATCTCAAACCAAGAGACAGCATTGTGTAACATTTCCATAATCGACCTGATATTTGTTAAGGGCGATAAAAATAAAGAAGAATAACGGGCTTTAACATTTTTTTTAAAATCGCATGGCACAGAGTTTGCGTATATACCTGCATAACATAATAAAACACACATTTATGAAAAGGAACAGAGCAGTTACCTACTTCCGTAAGGCACAAGCATTTAAGATATGGGAAAATCCATTGCAAGCAGATCTGCAAACACTTTTGAGTGCTACGCACGCAATAAGTCGCAACCACGTTGTTAAGAAGCATATCAGCAGCACACTACAAGAATTGAATACCAACCTATACAAGCTGTCAGCATAGCTGCCGGAGTGCGTGTGGGTCCTTTTAGTTTGAACTAAAAAGTCACCAAATGCACGAGTGACATGATCAAAGCAACAAGGTGGTGTATTCTGAAAATCATGATCGGCATCTGCAGATCGAAGAGATATTATGTGAGAAAGACCGCCACATTATTGCAGCTTCAATGAACAGATCGATCTCCTGGTAGATGATCTCTGCAAGTCAAAGGAATAATGAGATTCCTTTGCTTTTTTATACATATCTGGCAAGTCTTCTATTGAGAGTATACAAGAAATAATACCTTCGCATTTCTGCTGGCAATTATAGAGTATTGATTATCATAAAGTTACCAGAAACACGCTCAAATCCTCGATTAAGACAGAGAATCCGTAAAGAATAGGTGTGAATTAGATGATGATGTAGAACTAAACTCATTCAGAGTATCTTCTGATGAGCTATTGGCCTCAAGATATGCTGACAATTCTTTGTAGGTAATATCACCAGAAGTATTACGGGAGATCACAAGAATATCGAACAAAAAGCCTTTATACTCCTCCAATACAACATCCTGTGCATCTTGAGACATGACCATGTAATAGAGTATGAAACGCTGCTTACTTGCCTGATCAAAAGGGATGATCAGTACATCTTCAACCACCGACTTATCCGCGTCAAATCTCGTGCCTACCAGGCCTCTATATATGCTGCTTAGGTACTTTGCTTGTTCTAATGAATAAGGAGGGGTCATTCTGTAAGTATATTTTCTGCCACTAAGTTACACAAGGTTGTCAACCTATATTATTGCTAAAATCCAATAACACAAATTTAGCAAAGGAATAACATTCGATTAACCATTTTGTAAAAATTAATTATGGGTTATAGAATTCTGCATTCCCGCAACCAGGTCTGACTATTGCGCCAACCAATATTTCCTCAATAACCATTCAGCGACCACTATAGCCAGAATAATAAAGAAATACCATTTTCTGTCTATGAAAGGAACAACATCTGCGTTAGTCCTTATCAATGGTTTGATGGTCAGATCATGACCGATGCTGTCATACAATGACGCTATTGCAACAGCAGGCACAAATGACCCGTTGTACTTCTTGGAGAGCCCATATAAAAGCGGATAGTCCGCACCCTGATCCATTAATTCAACAGGAGTACTTTCTACAGCAAAAGAGCCATTGGCAACCAGCTCCTTACCATTATAAGTGGTATGCGCTCTGTAAGTGTAGGTACCACCTGCCCACACACCGATGTTCAAAGTATAGTTGCTACCCGAACGCTCATATGTAAAATCATGCTTACGACCGGCACTATCTATTATGCTCACAGTAACATCGGGGGCGTTTACGGGCTCATTATTGGCATTTAACAGCCTTGCCGACAAAGAAATAGCTTCCTGATCTCTCCAAACATATTTAGGCAGTGAGGCAGTAAATTGTTTTTCATTGTTGCCGGCACAAAGGAAGGCAACTGTCTGTCTGATACACTCATCAATTACGGTATGACTATTAAAATTTTTAAACTCATATAATCTCCAACGCCACAATCCTTCACCTGCCAGTATAGCTATAGGCACAGCTCCTTGTTGCATCATCCAAACAGGTGTAGTACCATCGCCTACCCCCGAACGTTGAGTAAATAATGCATTGTTGCCTGGTGCATTCATTACATTACCAATTGTCAATGTAAGTGGCGGCATCTTGTCTGTGACCGTCTGTACTTGTTGGGGTAGTGTAAACGTATTGAAAGAGCTATTGTATGTAGCCAGCACATCATGGGTAGGACCTGATGTGATACCTGTAAAAGTCAGATCTTTTAATGTATTGACCGCTGCAATGCTCGACTGTCCTGCGAGTATAAGCCACATAGGTTTTCTGGCAGCTATAAGCTGTCTGGAAATATCATTACGCAAGGAAGGTAATCCGTGCAAAATGACCATATTGTATCCGGAAAGAGAGGCAGGGAAATTGTCAGCTGTACAGACAGTGATATGATAACTTTCGATGCCGGACAAAGCTTCTTTTATTGCATTGACATCAGGATGTGGTGATGCAGATGCAATAAGGATGTTCTTCTTCTCATCTACCACCTCAACAAATAGGTCCCGCTTATTATTCACTACATTCTTCTCCCCATTTACTTCGGGGGCTGAAATGATGTAATGATGTAAACCCGGTTTATCAGCTTTGATAGTAAAAGCTACAGATCTGTCAAACTTATCAGTATTCACGACCAACGGAGCTGTTCCCAATACAGAATTTCCTTCTTTTAACGTTATCGGTTCGTTGAATCCCTTACATAGTTGCGCAACTATGTCTGCTCTGATCTCAAAAGAAGTATTGAGGGTAACTATCTTATTGGCATAAGCCTGTGCCACTCGCATATCTTTATGGGCAGCACTATCGCCCAATGCCACCGTATAAAGTGACGCATGTAGCGATATATTTTGATACAATGGATTGGCACCTTGGTTAAAACGTCCGTCACTGGCAAGAATGACTGCACCCAGATTCTGTAATCCATAGTATTCCTGAGCACTATTTATTGCAGAAGCAATATCAGTTGCCGGCTGCTTATATTGAAAAGGACTATCTGGCTGAATACCCGCACCAAACCCCCACCTTACTACAGTATATTTATCTGATAATTTTTGAAGAAGAGATTCCGCATTCTTGCGGTAAGTTGTAGTATCTGCACCAAGCGCTATACCTGCGGATACAGAATTGTCTTGCAACAAGAGTATGACTGGCTTTTCAATTGTATTTCTGGTTATGGTTATAGCAGGCACCAATATCAGTAATATAGTAAAGAACACCACAAGACCACGAAGTGCAGACGTGAGCCAGGGATAAGGAACAGCGCGCCTTTTATCTGATAGATATACCCAATATGCCGCACCAACAGACAATAACGCGGCTATAAGCCAGTAGAACCATTGCATCGGCAGCAAACTAACGAAAAAATCAAAAAAAGAAGTACAAATGAGAATAAAATAAGAACTTTGATAGTGATATTAACAAACCATGTTTACATTCTGAACCATGAACATCCGGCTGATCCTGTCTCTTGTATGCTGCTTATTACCCTTAGGTGTTTTTGCTCAACATGTGCGTGAATCTAAATTACCGCAATCTCCCTCATCTGTGGCCAATGGGGTCAATAGCTCCTCAGATAAAAAGATCGTTACCACATCGCGCAAAGCTAACGGATACATTGTGTATAAGGGAGATACTATAAAAGGACTGATCATGCTCACTCTGGATGGCATTAATCTCGACCACAGGTACAACGAAACTCAAGGTAAATTTTATGATCTGAAATTCAAGGACCGCGACCTTAAGACCATAATGATGTATAATGTCGACAACAAGCCACTATGCCTCACAAGAGTTAAAACCACAGACAAAAAAATGATGCGGCTATTACACGAAGGTAAACTTACAGTTTATGACGATCGTGTTGGATACGTTTACAGCCCTGATGACATAGATCCTTTTCTGGTGGTCGTTTCTTATGATGGCGAAGTAGAAACACTAGGTTCTTTTTCAAGAGGAGAGACCCGCAAAGACCTTATTGCATTCATCAATAAGGTGTATGACTTAAATATAGACTTCAAAACTAAATGGTCTGACCTGCTGCTCAAAATGGATGGACTGGATTGATATCTCTGCTCATTTTCTTTGCTTCATCTCCGGGTTGAATTGAAATACTTACACACATAACGATCTGATATTTTGATATTTGTCAAATACTTGCATTATAAAAATGAGGTATCTTGGCTGCTCATATTCAAGTTATGAGAAAATTCATCACAGTACTCATTTTACTGATCTCGTCTATATCGGTCTATGCGCAACGTGCACAGATACTGAAAGGCCGGGTAGTTGAAAAGGAATCAAAATCTCCTCTTAGCGGAGTAACAGTCATGGTCACCGACCTTAGTCCGGTGCAGGGAACTGCAACTGATAGCAATGGTTATTTTTCAATAGCCGACATACCAGTTGGTAAACATAATGTATCCGCACGTTATACAGGATACACATCATTCAATGTCGCAGACATTGAGGTGTCTTCAGCTAAAGAAGTGGTCATGACCATTGAAATGGAAGAAGCAGCCGTAAAGATGAGCGAAGTAACGATCGCAACCCGCAGAGACCATATTAACGATATGGCACTGGTCAGCACAAAGACCTTTGATGTGCAGGAAACAGAAAGATATGCAGGAAGCAGAAGCGACCCGGCTCGTATGGCATCAAACTTTGCTGGCGTACAAGGTGGCAACGATAGTCGCAATGACATTGTTATCCGTGGTAATTCGCCACAAGGCGTACTCTGGCGACTGGAGGGCGTAGATATTCCTAACCCCAATCATTTTGCCGTACCGGGAACTACAGGAGGTCCGGTTAGTATGCTCAATAGCAAAACACTGGCTAATAGCGACTTCTTTACAGGCGCATTTCCGGCAGAGTACGGTAGTGCTATTGCCGGCGTATTCGATCTTAAATTGAGGAACGGGAACAATAACAGATATGAGTTCACAGGTCAATTGGGATTTCTAGGAACTGAACTGGCAGCAGAAGGCCCTCTGTCACGTAGATCAGGTTCCTCATTCCTATTCACTTATCGCTACTCCACCCTACAATTGTTCGAAGGATTGAATATTAAGATAGGTACATCTTCTGTACCCAAATATCAGGATGCCACTTTTAAACTCAACTTCCCTATGGGCAAAGGAAATCTATCCTTTTTCGGAATAGGCGGATTGAGTAGTATAGACCTTCTGGTCAGCACACTTACCAAGCCGGAACCTGAATTGTATGGCGAATCGGACAGAGACCAATATTTCAAATCAAATATGGGCATACTAGGTGCTGAGTATAAATACACTATCAACAATCGCACTTACACACAGTTTACTGTTGCGCAAACAGAAGCCGATGTATTTGCTCATCACGACAAAGTATTCAGAGATTATGCAACTTTCAGGCTAGATTCAATGAAGAACATACTGGGCTATACATTCAAGAACAGCTCTACAGTAATGCACTGGTATGTGAACAAAAAACTTTCAGCCAGGCAAACACTCAAATTCGGGATCGTGAATAATTATTACCACATGAATCTTACTGACAGCAGCAGGCAGTACCCCACCTCCAGACAAGACTGGGAGCACCGCTCAGATTTCATTGGTGGTACAGACCTTGTGCAGGCATATGTTCAATATAAGTTCAAACCCAATGACCATATTACTATCAACGGTGGACTACATGGTCAATATCTGACACACAACAGCTCTAAATCGCTGGAACCAAGAATAGGACTGAAATGGAATCTGAGTGAATCTGACATCATTACAGCAGGTTATGGACTGCATAGCCAGATGCAACCTCTGTATCAGTATTTCGCTCACCTGCCGCAAAACCCGGCTTCTGAAATGCACAACTATAATGTTGACTTCACACGCAGTCACCACTTTGTTGTAGCATATGAAAAACCGCTGAGCAAAGTAATGAAGCTGAGATTGGAAAGCTATTATCAGTACCTCTTCAACGTGCCTATTGAAGTTCGCGCTGGTTCTTCTTATTCATCGCTGAATCAGGGCTCTTCCTTCTCTCGCGACTATCCCGGGGTCTTGCAGAACAAGGGTATAGGATACAATTACGGTATAGAAGGCACTCTGGAAAAAAGAATGGCACGCGGCTATTATTTTATGCTCAGTGGATCACTATTCGACTCTAAGGCAAAAGGCAATGATGGCATATTCCGCAATACAGATTTCAACACTAAATATGCCCTCAACCTGCTTGCCGGCTATGAGCATAAATTAGGTAAATACAGCACATTTATTGCCGGAGGAAAAATAACCATGATGGGAGGAAAGCGCTATTCATTGGTGGACACCGCAGCTTCTAACGCTTATGGCGATGTAGTGATATATGACAGCACCCGCAACTCAAAACTGCTACCCGCCTATTTCCGAGCCGACCTAAAGATAGGGGCGAAGTTCAACTCTCGCAGAGTTACTCATGAAATAGCACTGGACCTTGTCAATGTATTCAATACCAAAAATGTACTGTCACAAACATATAGCCCGGACCTTGCAGCTCAAGGACAAGATCCTTACTATAAGCAATACCAACTGGGCTTCCTGCCTATTTTTTACTACAGGATAGATTTTGGTACAGGAAAGAAAAAGTAGAACTACTATCACATATCAAAACTATATCTCCACGCTGGTAAACTCGAACTTACCGCCATCAAACAAACCTTTATCACTAAGTTTTAATGCAGGTATCACCAGCAATGCCATAAAAGATAAGGTCATAAAAGGAGCATGCATCGTAGTACCCAGCTCTTTAGCTTTTTTATCTACGTTGGTGTAGGCGGCTGCTACTGTGTAAGCATCATCAAGAGACATAAGCCCAGCTACCGGTAAAGGCATTACCGCTACTTCTCCCGGAGCTGACACTACAGAGATACCGCCCTGGCAGGCTATCAGTGCATTCACGGCTTCGCATAGCGAGGCATCATCAACACCTACCGCAATAATATTGTGGCAATCATGGCCTACTGTAGAAGCAATGGCGCCATGTGTTAGTCCAAAATTTTTAATGAACGCTACAGATACTTTAGCATTCGGCTCATAGCGGTTCACAACCACCAATTTCAACACATCATTAGTGATATCACTTACTATATGGCCATCAACCACCTTTGCAGGAAATTGCAATTCATTGGTCACTAATTGACCTTCTACCGCTTCAATAACTCTTATGATGGGGGCAGTTGAAACAGCTTTTACTGCAAACTCTTCAACGGTCTTGGGTAAAGCTTTAAAATTATTAATGGGTTGCGCCCTCATGTATGGCAATAATGACTTGCCATGCTCCGCCACCAATTCGCCCGATATAAATGTCTTCAGAATATTGAACTTCGCCGGGCTA
The DNA here is from genome assembly GCA_947447465.1 of Chitinophagaceae bacterium. GTDB lineage: Bacteria > Bacteroidota > Bacteroidia > Chitinophagales > Chitinophagaceae > Flavipsychrobacter. Next base: position 10,882 of record CANFKE010000030.1, read on the forward strand.
TCAATAACAATAAAATCAGCCGGATCATTCACCCGCAACAGACCCACAGGCAACTTATAATGCTGCACAGGATGTACACACGCGGCGTTAAGTACATCATAGATATCATATCCCTTCGCCAGTGAGCGTTTCACAGTTGCATTTATATGATTCAGCACCAACTCGTCAGGATGCTTATCATCACTACAGAACATAACCTGTTCCGGATGTAGCCTTAGTAATTCGCTCAATGCCTCATAATTTTTAGCTGCGCTACCTTCACGTATCAATATCCGCATTCCCACCTTCACCTTATCCAGAGCCTCATCAAGGGTAAAGCACTCGTGATCGGTAGTGATACCTGCGGCTGCATATGTGGCGGCCACCTCTCCACGCAAACCGGGTGCGTGTCCATCTACAGGCTTGCCTGCCTTATGGGCTGCGGCGATCTTGGCCATTACCTCAGGATCCTTATAAAGCACTCCCGGATAATTCATCATCTCAGACAGATACCAGATATCTTTATTATTGAGCAACGTTTCCACATCTGTCGCATTAAGCGTCGCACCTGCTGTTTCAAATCCGGTAGCAGGTACACATGACGGCGCACCGAAGAAAAATTTGAATGGAGACAGCTTGCTATTGTCTATCATGTACTGCACACCTTCCATGCCACATACGTTAGCTATTTCATGCGGATCACTCACTGTGGCTACAGTACCATGTAATACTGCCACCTGTGCAAACGAAACAGGCACAAGCATAGAGCTCTCAATATGTATATGCGCATCTACAAAGCCCGGTAGAATATACTGAGCAGGTGCCGAATCAATTTCTTTAATAGAACTGATGATACCACCATTTACATCTACTTGTGCGGGATAAGTACGGCGCTGAAACAGATCTATAAACTGACCGGATATGGAGAATGATTGCATGGAGCAAAGATACTCACAAATATTGTTGTTCATGTCTCCGCAACAGCATACTACTGCTTGTTGAGCTTTCCTGCAAAATCGATCACTTCACTGTATTCCGAGCAGCCACTGCCGGAATGAAAATGTATATACAAAGTGTCGTTCTTGATCCGGATATGACTGGGCTGTGGCTGTCTGCTGTCGTACATATAGGTGCTATCTGCCCTGGGCTTGCTGGTATAACTAAATGCTACACTCCTTAGGTTAGCGGTAGTTGTATCATAGTAATTACTCATTTCTATAAAATACCTTTTGCCCGTCACTGTAAAGGTCGTATCATCTGGATAAGTAATCGTATAGTTGGTGAGATCTGTGCGTCTTACAGTATACACTGGAGACATCGCACTAAAAGCGTCAATACATGTACCCTCAGCTGTAAAATTACGTGCGACAACAGCTACCGGAGCAGGTTGCTCAGGTGCGGAATTGGACTTCTTAGCGCATCCGGTCAGAATAAAAAACAGGATGCCGATATAACTGATTAGAATCACCTTAGAACTCATATATTATCCGTTAAGATCCAACAACGAAACGTAATTGCACTTTTAATATTGCTTCATAACCGGAAAAGACATTAAATATATCAAGTCTGGTGATACCCATTTCGATCTAAAAACCACATTTCCCTTAAACAGCTTACCTTCATCCTCTTAAACCGGTACTGTCAACCGGCTTAATTTTTGAACTTTTCAACAAAGAACATAATGTATCGAATAGGACAAGGAATAGATTTTCACCAAATGGTCGAGGGCCGCGAATTTTGGCTCGGTGGCGTACTCATACCACACACAAAGGGCGCATTGGGTCACTCTGATGCCGATGTACTGCTGCACGCTATCTGTGATGCAATGCTGGGCGCTTTAAGCTTGGGAGACATAGGCAAGCACTTCCCTGATACTGACCAATCATTTAAAAATATTGATAGCAAGATATTGCTCGAGCGCTGCTTCATGCTGATAGCCGAACGTGGTTATTGTGTAGTAAATGTAGATAGCACCATACTGCTGCAGGCCCCTAAGATCATGAAGTATGCCGATGCCATGCGCGAAACAATTGCTAAGATATTACACATCACCATCAACGACATATCCATCAAAGCCACCACTACAGAACAAATGAGTTTTATTGGGCGAGAAGAAGGGATCGTAGCCACAGCAAACCTGCTATTGCAAAAGGTAGGATAAAGGAATTATCAAAAATAATATAATGTCTAAAAAAAATCAGGCGGTATATCTCATACCATTGCCTATAGTTGAAAGAGCGCTGCATACTTTGTCTCCTGAGGTGACTACACAAACCGCGCATATTACTCACTACTTTGCTGAAGACCTGCGTGTAGCCAGAAGATTCATTAAGTCGCTTCATCCTAAGATGGTCATTGAAACGCTTGAATTTTCTGAGATCACCAAACACGAAGGTGCAGATAAGACTCTCTTTCGTAAATGGCTGAAAGAAGGACACAACATCGGCATCATGAGCGATGCAGGTTGCCCGGGCATTGCAGATCCGGGAGCAGACCTCGTAAATATTGCTCACCTGCAGCACGCTAAAGTAATTCCACTTACCGGCCCCAGTTCTATATTACTGGCGCTGATGGCCTCTGGCCTTAATGGACAAAGCTTTGCGTTCAATGGCTACCTACCCGTAAAAGACCCTATGCGCAGCAAGCGCATTCAGCAATTGGAGGCCCACTCTGCCAAAGAGAAACAAACACAATTATTCATAGAAACGCCTTACCGCAATAACTCCCTGCTGGCAGACATGCTCAAAAACTGTCAGTCGCATACTAAGATCTGCATTGCGCAGAATATTACAGGAGATAATGCCTTTATCAAAACTAAAAGTGTTGCAGATTGGCGCCAGGAAATACCTGTGCTGGAAAAATTCCCTGCTATCTTTTTAATGCTTGGCTATTGATCTCGTCCCCAGGAATAGTAATAAAGAATAAGGGCAAGCCAAACGGCTTGCCCTTATTCTTTATAGAAAGAACTCGATTAGTTCATTTTCTGCTTTCCTACAGACATCTTCATACCTGACTTAGAAAGATCAGAGAGGATATTTACCGTTTCACCGATATATACATCCTTACTTACATTCTTCAGCCATTCCTTGTTCTTGTTGATAGATACTGTATCAATATTGATACGCTCTTTATCTGCAGCAAGATTGCTCATATCAAGAGTAAGTGCTTTCTTTTGTATCTCTTCCAGTTTCTTGGTTATTGCATTAGCTTCTTCCTGCTCCTTTCTGTAGGTCTTTTCATTCAGGGATACGGTGTTATTGTCCATCTTCTTCTTACGGGCAGCAGCAGTCTGTTCTATCAGATTGAATGTAGGATTATTGGCAACTCTGCTCTTACTCATCGCAGCCAACTGAGCTCTGTTCACCACCGCATTAGAAGATCTGATAGGTGCTGCAGGTATCTCATCATATGGCAACGCCGCTTTATTCTTTCGTTCTCCCATATCCTCATCATCAAGAAAAGCATACGCGTCAGGCAGAGCAACATCCGGCACTACGCCTTTCAATTGAGTAGATCCTCCGTTGACTCTATAGAACTTCTCCATAGTAAGCTTCAAAGTACCGATCGATGGATCTGCATTATTGGTATCATTGGCCAACTGCATTCTGGTCATCGGACTCAGCATCTCATCCAATGGCAGCATTTTCTGTACAGTACCCTTACCATAAGTTGGCGCACCAACTATTACCGCACGATTGTAATCTTGCATAGCTGCCGCCAAAATTTCTGACGCAGAAGCACTGTTCTGGTTCACCATTATTGCAAATGGTCCGGAATAAATAGCAGTGTCAGTAATGGAAGATCGTAACGTAGTAACAGATGAATTACTGTTCTTCACCTGCACCACAGGGCCCTTACCTACAAATATCCCTGCCATCTCCACTACATCACCAAGAGATCCGCCACCGTTGTTACGCAGGTCAAGTATCATTCCGCTTACGCCTTCGCTCTTCAGTTTCTTTACTTCTTCCAGCACATCCGTAGCACATCTGCGGCCGCTGGTATGATTAAAGTCTGCATAGAACTCAGGGAGATAGATATAGCCTATCTTCCCTTCTTTGGTATTAATGATGGCCGACTTTGCAAAGGTCTCCTCTATCTTGATCACATCTCTGATGATCGGTATTACTTTTACTGTATTATCCGGCCTCTTCACTGTCAAACGCACCTCAGTACCCTTATCCCCACGTATCAGCTTGATCACGTCATTAATATCATATCCCTGCACATCTACAGGTGCCTTATCTCCCTGTGCTACTTTTATGATCTCATCATCTGCTTTCAGCTCACCCTGCTTCCACGATGGGCTGCCGGTAATGATGCCGGTGATCAGGATCTTTCCATTGTCCGGATTTTCCCTCAACTGTGCGCCGATACCAAAAAAGCTGCCACTCATAGACACATCGAAGTTGGTCTTGTCAGCAGGAGGAAAATAGGCGGTATGAGGATCCTCAGTTTCTGCTATTGCATTCACGTAAGCAGTGAATCTGTCATCATCCTTCATCTTGTGCATGCCCTTATACAAACGCTGATATAGCTTCTTGGTTTCTTCACGCGCCTGCGCTTCCAGCTCAGCATCAGTTTTCTTCTTATAATCTGCAGAGTCTTTTACTTTCTTTTCCTGCGCGTCTTTCAGATCCACATATTTCTCCAGTACTCTGTATTTCAATACTTCTTTCCATCTTTCTGCCAGCCCTGCCTCACCATCGGCATATGGCTCCTTCTTGGCATCCATCTGCAAACGATCGTCTGATGTGAAAATGAATGGCTTGGACAGAATATCCTGATAGTATTTTTCAGAATTGGCTATGCGTCTCAGATATATGGCATCGAACGAATCAAAGAACTCTATAGAGCCTGCCTTTATCTGATCATCTATCTTGAACTCATAAGCGCCCAACTTCTGCGCATCCTGACGAGTGAAATACATTTTACTGTAGTCAAAATAATCCATCATCCTGTTATACACCCGAGATGAAAATGTGTCGTCTATAGGACGAGGCGAAAAATGCTCATGCTGCAACGCTGCCATCACACTCTCCACTACCAACTTTCTTTTATCGTCTGATGATCTTGAATTTCTCCCGCTATACTTGAACGAAAAAAAAGCAGCAAGAACACCCAATATCAACAGCGGTATCAGAATTTTATTCTTCATGAATTTCAACATAGTCTTTACTTAATGAATTATAAACAAATGTAGAGTAATTGCTGTTAAAAAAAGCCTAAGCAAAGCAAAACCAAGGGTTAAAACAAAGGGGATATATTTTTGTTTATACCCTGCCTTACCTGCTCAACAACAATTACTGAAAACAATTTACGTGCCCTGCCCCATAAAGGTTTTCAATAGCAACATAGCACCCAGTATGGCTATTATCAGCGAAGCCCCCTTCTGCACATAGATCAGCCTGCGGGGAGTTAACAATACACGTATCTTTTCCGCTAGGAATACCTTCAGAAAATCAATGGAAAGGATCAGAACCAGACAGGTGCCGAATAAGATGAATCTGTATGTACCATCCTTATTGGCAGTAGCAGTCACAGCCGCCAGCCAACTGATGATAACACCCGGATTGATCGTATTGATGATAAATCCGCTTGCCCATATCTTCACATAGTGCGCGCCACTTATCGTCACCGCCTCTTTACTTGGTCGCTTGGGCTTTGCCTTCCTCAACACTCCTGCCAGACCTACTATCAGAAGTATCACAGCGCCAACATAGGCTATGTAATTACCATACTTCCCGAGCACCACTAGCCATGATGCTGCCACATTGGCTATAATAACATACAATGAATCGCTCACAGACACCCCCAGCACAAATGCCAACCCGGCTTTATAGCTGTTATCCATGCTATACTTGATGACCGCAAACAGCGTCGGACCTACCGATATGGCCATAAACAAGCCTACCAATACTCCCTTTATCACCGCATCTAAAACTTCTGACTGCATTTCGGAAAGCAAGATACGTGTATTATTACAATGACTGTATGAGCTATGACCTGTAAAGCCTTATAAAAACCTGAATATTATAAGCACTTGCAAACCAAACAAATTATAAATGATACAATACACGCAACTATTTATTAAAGTGTTCAATAATTTATCTTTTATCCTATGACCCAATACTCCTATCTTTGCAATCCAAAAAAAAACAGTTAAACACAGGTGATATGAATTTACCCGGCCAAACTAATTTTTATAAAGGGAAAGTTCGCGATGTATATACTATCGCAGACAAGTACATGGTAATGATTGTGAGCGATCGTATCTCTGCGTTCGATGTGGTGCTTCCGCGACCTATTCCTTACAAAGGACAGGTGCTCAATCAGATAGCTGCCCAGTTTCTTGATGCTACAAAAGACATTGTACCGAACTGGAAAATTTCTACTCCGCTGCCTAACACAACTATTGGTTTCAAATGCGAACCATATCCTGTGGAAATGGTGGTACGTGGCAATCTTACCGGTCATGCATGGCGTACATACAAAGCAGGCAAACGCGAATTATGTGGTGTAGCAATGCCTGATGGCATGAAAGAAAATGACTTTTTCGATAAGCCTATCCTTACTCCTACTACCAAAGCTCACGTAGGTCATGATGAAGATATCTCAAGAGAAGAGATCATCAGCAGTGGTTTGATATCAGAAAAAGAATACGAACAACTGGAGCGTTACACTCTGGCTTTATTCGAGCGTGGTCGTGAAATTGCTAAGGGCCGTGGCCTTATCCTCGTAGATACCAAATACGAATTTGGTAAGATAGGGGACACCATTTATCTTATAGATGAGATCCATACTCCCGATAGCTCACGTTACTTCTACATGGAAGGTTATGAAGACCGCCAGAAGAACGGAGAACAGCAGAAACAATTGTCTAAGGAGTTCGTAAGAGAATGGCTGATGGACAATGGTTTCCAGGGAAAAGAGGGACAACAGATACCCGAAATAACAGATGAGATCGCTGGTCAGATATCTGAAAGATATATTGAGCTATATGAAGTTGTTACTGGCAAGACCTTCCAGAAACAAGATATGAACTATAATGAAGTAGAAAGTAAAATTATCGCTGCACTTAGCGATATCAATAAATAGTCCTTTACTTCATTCAACATAAAAGGGTTTTAACGAATAACGTTAAAACCCTTTATTATTTTATACCCTGTATCAACAGCTATCACGCTACTTTTTATTTTGCGCATAAGTGATCAGCGCAATGGTCTCTTTGGTCAATGGCTTTATCAGATAATAAACAACATTCTTATTCTCCTTAGCACGCTCCATATCTCTCTTATCTACAGATGAGGAGAGTATATATATCTTCAGTCTGTTCTTAACTTTTTCGTCTAATTGCTCAAAAAGATCTAAAAACTCCCACCCGTTCATCACCGGCATATTGATGTCAAGGAACAAGGTCGCATTATGGGAATGATCTGTACGCGAATATTCACTAACTACATAGTCAAACCCTTCCTTCGGATCAGTGAAAGTAACGACATCTGCACCTTTGTCCATCTTCTCAATACACACACGACATATCTTATTATTCAGTGCATCGTCATCAATTACAATAAAGCGATTATTTTCAGTCATAGTTCTAAATTAGTAAATTATTTGTGCACTGCATATTGTTATCTGCAATGGTAATATTTGGTCAAGACTTTTTATTGCGAAAATTCTATTCTGAACTCTGTTCCGTGATTTACTTTGCTCTTCACACTTATCCTGCCTCCTAGCGTTTCTACCTGTGTCTTTACCATGAACAATCCCATACCCTTTCCTTCCGCTACATGCGAATTGAATCGTTTATATAGTCCGAATAGCATGTTCCCGTTCTTCTCCATATCAATACCCAAGCCATTGTCATTAAAAGTCAGAATAATTCCTCCTTTCACTTTTGTACTTCGTATCTCTATTACCGGCACTATTCCGGGCCGCTTGTATTTGATGCTGTTAGAGATCAGGTTATAGAATATGCTGTGAAGATAGCTCTTCAGTGTTATCATTTCATCTATTTCAGAAAAGTCATACTTTATCTGGAACATCTCATTTTCACTGACACCCGCTATAGTGTACTTAATATCATTGACAAGGTTAGAAAAATGAACCTTCTCCTTGTTCTCATTCAATCCATGTTTTAGCTGCAAGATCCTGTTAAGGTCTGTGATCACAGTATCCAGTTTCTTGGCTGAATCGAACAACCCCTTCAAAAACTCTTCTTTCTCTTCTTCCTCCTCAATATACCCTTCCTTCAGCGCATCCGAAATACCAAGTATATTGGCAACAGGTGCTCTTAGATTATGTGAAATAATGTAGGCGAACTGCTCCAGATCTTTATTTCTCTGTATCAACTCTGTCGTAATCTTCTTTTCCTGTAGCTCCGATGTTTTGCGCTCTGTTATATCTCTCAATGACATGATCACACCTAATATGTGCTCATCATCACTGCGAACAGGATGAAAATGCGCATAGTACCACTTATCCACTCCGGTCTCATCAGGATAACTTACCTCATAATTGATATTGGCTCCTAGCAGTGCTTCGCGCAACGACTTTCGAACCACCGCAAGAGTAGCGTCTGTGAAGTAATCTATCGCATATTCTCCTTCAGCTAATGGCTTATCCAGATGTTCTGTAGAAAAACGGTTTGCTGGTTTATTGAAAGATACGATCTTCAATTCTGTATCTAGCAGAACATAAGCCGTGTGAGCATTTTCAAATATACTCCTCAGGTTTGCTTCAGACTTCTGCAATTGCAATCTTGCATTGCGTCGTTCAGTAATATCCTGTACAGTACCGGTCAATTTAGATGGCGCTCCGGTCGTCGGATCGAACTGTAATTCACCCAACTCACTTACCAAGCGCTCTACTCCGTTTCTGAGTATGATTCGAAACTCCGCATGATACGCCCCACCATTTTCAACTGCATGAGCATATGCTTCATCCAGTAAATGATGATCTTCAGTATGTACGATCGTTAAAAACAATTCAGGTGTAATATCTTCGACCGGGTGATCCACACCAAATATTCTGTAGGTCTCCTCACTCCATCTTATTGTGCCACCATTGATAAGGTCTATTTCCCAACTACCAATATGTGCGATACGCTGTGAATTGAGCAACCTGGCCTCACTTTCTTTCAATCGGGATATGCTGCTCAGCCTGTCAGAAATATCCTCTGATAAGATCAGTTTAGAGGCTTTCCCATCTACCAATATTTCTGTAGATGTGATTGCCACGAGTATGCTTTCACCGTCCTTTTTGGTTATCTTCCAGATACCTTTCTGATTGGTATTTGACGCCAATGTAGCACCGCCGATATTCAGTAAGATCGATTCCGAATCAGGTATTTGTTGATGCACTGACGGCAAGACCAGATCTCCCTTATCATACCCATGTAATTGAAGCGCCGCCGAGTTTACATCTATGATCCTCCTGCTCTCAAGATCAATTACGGTTAATGGGCATGGGTTATTCTCAAATAAATTAAAATACTTCTCCTCATTCTCTACCGATCTCTTCTCAGCTTGTACCTGATCAGACATGTCCCGCAATACACCATTCATTCTCACCACATTAAAGTCTGCATCTCTGGTCACAAATATTTCTGCTTGTATATACCTTATAGACCCCGATCTATCCAGCACCCGGAAGGCATACTTCTTCTTATCATGATTTTTTACTGCCTCGTCAAGTACAAACTTGGTTGGTTCAAGGTCCTCAGGATGTACTTGCTTGAAAAAATTATCCCAGGAGGGCTGTACTTCACCCGGCTCATACCCAAGTATCCGATAATTCTCATCCGACCACCAGGTCGTTTGCTGATCTACCTCGATCTTCCAACTACCAAAACGGGCTATTCGCTCCGCCTCCTTCATAAATGCCTCTCTCGGCAAAATGTCATTGAGAATTTGTTCGCGAGATTCGCTGAGATTATACTTTTCTATTGCCTGCAGTATCGCTCCCGGCAATTTTTCCAATCTTTCTTTTAATACAAAGTTGAAACTACCGGCCTTCATCAGACTCACAGCATACTCTTCACTTATGGGATTGGTGATGATAATGTAAGGTATGTTTTTACCCGCAGCCCTTATTGTTTTGATGACCCCTGTTATACCTTCTTGTTCATTAAAATTTCCCGATAGTATAACATCATGTTTATCAGATGCTAACGCCTCTTGAAAACCCGTATGAGCCTGTACATGAGAAACATTATATCCTATTTCGGATGATTCAAATACTGTTTTAAGCCTGTTCGCACGCAACTCATCCTCCTCTAACAACAGTAAACGTAACTTACTCATAATTAGAAATCCTTGTTAGAATATGTACTCAAAAAATGCCCTCGCTAGCAAATATAATTAATTCGCTTTACCAAGTTACTTTCTTATTTGCAAAAATCAACATATTCAAAACAATAAAATTCACTGTTTTACTCAATTATACCGACAGTTGCTTGTATTCCTCTATGATCTCTCTCATAGACTGTCTGGCCATCAACACCATCTTGTTGATCATACTTATAGTATCTTTTGTTACCTCCTTCCTGTGAAGATTGGCTTCTATAGTATCTAACAAATGAAATAGTGCATCTGCCCCTATGATACCAACCGAATTTTTAAGATTATGTACCAACGATTGGATGTTATCCATTTTATTCACTGCCATATCATTCTCCAATGCATCCAGCAGTGGCGGCGTCTTACTTAAATAAATTTCCAATATATCCTTTATCGCATTCAGATCACCACCCACAGCATTCCGCAAATAATTGATATTGGTGACTTTTTTGTCAATAATTGGTTCTTTCTTAGGCAACAGGTCCCACATCTTCTGATTGAGCTCTGCCGGATTAAATGGCTTGGATATATAATCATTCATACCCACTTTCACACAGTTATCTCGTTCACCCTGCATTACAGATGCGGTCATAGCCATGATAGGGGTATTGCACTTCAGTTCTTTCCTTATTTTACTCGCGGTCTGTACACCGTTCATTTCAGGCATTTGTATGTCCATAAGTATCAGATCATAGCTATTATTAGCTACCATCTCAATAGCCTTAGCCCCTCTGTCGGCAATAGACATTTTTGCACCCCATTTCTCTATGGTGTACTTCGCCACACGTTGGTTCATCACATTATCCTCTACCAGCAATATATGATACCCCTCTAGCGAATGCATTACCACTTCCTTGGCCTTCGTATCCTCTTGATTTTCAGCAGCCTTGGTCAACTTAAAGTTGAATGTGAATGTGAATGTTGTACCCTGACCTTCTCTGCTGATGACCTTTATCTCTCCACCCTGCTGCTCTATAAGTTGCTTAGCTATGGTCAATCCCAAACCTGTGCCACCATACTTTCTTGTCGTATCACTTTCTGCCTGTGTAAAGCTCTCAAATATCGCATGTACCTTGTTCTGAGGAATGCCGATACCCGTATCTGCAACAATAAATTCCAGATTCATACCATCAGCTCTGTTTTCTTTGATCCTCACCTGAATGCTGATACTTCCCCTTTCGGTGAACTTGAGCGCATTATCTGCAAGATTCAATAACACCTGATTTAGCCTCACCGGATCTGCAACTAACAGGTCTGGTATCTGACTATCTATCTGTGAAATGAGCTGAATGCCTTTTTTATCAGCACCTGCCTTCAACGCAAATATCACCCCATTGACCAGATTTTTCAATGCAAAATCTGTCTCTTCAAATATCAATTTGCCCGATTGTATCTTAGTAACATCAAGTATATCATTGATGATACGGATCATATTTACTGAGGACTCTTTGATACCATCCACAAACTCCTGTTGCTCAGGAGTTAATTGTGTAGTATTCAGCAGATTCACCATGCCTACTACACCATTCATTGGCGTTCTTATCTCATGGCTCATCTTACCCAAAAAGGTCTGCTGCATGTCTTTGGCTTCTGTCGCCAGTCGCGCAGCCTCTTGCATCGCCTCTTGGGTTTTCAAACGCTCAGTAATATCATAAAGAGCAAATCGGTATCCTATTATGTTATTGTTCTTGGTGATCAGTGTCGCTACCTGTTCTATCCACAAGCGCTCCCCTGTCCGGATAATGATAGGCAACAGGAACGTTGTTTCTTCTATTTTATCCTGTAATTGCTTGTTGTAAAAAGCAATTGCTTTTTTACGCCACTCCCCGTCATAGATGGATGCGAACAACTTACCCAGCAGATCTCGGTTACTATAACCTATCGTCTTCTTTAATCGGCTGCTCACAAATGTGAAACGTCCCTGCGTATCTGCGGTAAAAAGCATTTGTGCCGACTCCTCTATCAGATTGCGGTACATTGCCTCACTCTCTTCCAAAGCCTCATTGGCTTTTTTCAACTTAGTAATATCTATAAGTATGGCCTTCGTACTCGCTACATTGCCACGCTCATCATATACAGCTGTAAAATTTGCCGAAACAATGATCTCCACCCCTTCCCTGCTTTTAATGGTAAGGTGCATATCACGCAATGAACCATTTTTTTCAAATAGTAATTGACTATCTGCATAGGCTCGGGCTGAGTCTTCCGACAAGATGCTTTTCAATGCCATACGCCCCACTACTTCCTCTCTTGTGTAGCCAAGCCATATTAATTCGGTATCGTTGATCTCGGTAAAATAACCACGGCTATCTGTTACATGATATCCGAAGGGTACATTACCGTAATGATCAACATGGGTATTTATCCCCGTATTCTTAACCTGACGATTCGGTAAACTTGTCGCAGTAATGTCCTGTAATGTTCCATACAACCCCACTAACTCTTGATCACTATCCAATCGTTTTCTGATGATCGCTTTTACAGGTTTTTCAAGACCTCTCTTCGTTACCACTTGAAATTCAAGTATCTCTGTATTTGTCTGCCTGGAAGGTTTGGTTACAGCACGATCTACTTTCATGGTCAATACGCGGTCCTTCCCTTTCTTGGTCACCTTCCGTAGATCTTCCGCTTCCTCTGCGGCCGTATTGCCGGATATCCTGTCAAATGCAGCTTTTACTTTCTGCTTATCTGCAGGCGAAACAAAATTCAATATGGTCCTGTCTGTAGTATATCTGTCTTCTTCACTTATTTCCAGAAGGGTGTACATGCCATTACTCCAGGTAGTATCATGAGTATGGATATTCATTTCCCAACTTCCCGACTTCGATAATGCTTCTGCCTGTGTCAATTGTTCACTGAGCAATACACGTGTAGTAAAATCGATCTCATCAGCTGCTGCTGGCGTCGGAGTATTTGAAAGCGGCTTGTCTGTTTCTCTTTTTGATCGCCTCAATTCCAGTAACGTCACCACTGATTGTGCCAGCGTTCGGAATGCAGATCTTTGGACTTCAGTGAGTTTATGTGGGTTAGGAGACATTATCGATAATGTTCCTAACCGATATCCTTCTTTATTGATAAGTGGAATACCTGCATAATAGCTGATTCGCTTTGCCCCTGTTACCAATGGATTTTTTGCAAATCGGCTGTCGCCCAGCGGATTAGTTACCTCAAATAGTTCATCATCAAGTATGGTATAACGGCAAAAAGACTGATCTCGAGAAAGTTCTTGCATATCAAGACCCACCCGTGATTTGATCCACTGGACATTATCATCTATAAAGCTGATGAGGGCGATCGGCGTATTGCAAACTCGAGCCGTCAATTGAGTGATATTATCAAAATCCGGCTCAGGTAATGTATCTAATATATCATAAGACCTTAAAGCTGCTATTCTACCTTCCTCATGCCTCGATAAGGGCAATTCATCCATATGCACTACCTATTGATAAAATAATTTTTAGCAATATTAATAAACAGCAATGAGATTAAGCCCATATGTGACGCTCATCACTGTTAATGTCATAAACATATAGACATTTTCATCTTCTTGTTATTTATAATAGCTTTCTGTTTACAAACTTGTGGTAGTTTGCTCTACTGCAGTGTAGAGATTATGGTAGGCCCCCTGCATGGTTATCAGCTCATCATGGCTGCCTCTTTCGGTGATAACGCCATGATCCATTACTATGATCTCGTCTGCCTTACGTATGGTAGAAAGTCGGTGAGCGATCACTATAGACGTGCGCCCATTGATCAGTGTATCAATAGCATGTTGTATCAATTGTTCACTTTCACTGTCAACAGATGATGTTGCCTCATCTAGTATCAATATGGAAGGATTATACAATAAGGCTCTTGCAAATGATAGCAACTGGCGCTGTCCCTGCGAAAGCGTATTGCCTCGCTCCATTATATCAAAATGATACCCTCCAGGCAAACGCATGATAAAGTCGTGTATGCCTAGGATTTTCGCTACTTCCTCTACCTTACCTACAGGTATGTCTGTATTGCGGAGCGTAATATTATCATAGATAGTACCCGAAAACAAAAACACATCCTGCAGCACTATGCCCACATGCTGGCGAAGGTTGTAAATATCATATTCATGCAGGTTGATACCATCTATCAAAATCTCTCCGCTGCTTATTTCATATTGCCTGTTCAGGATGCTGATCAATGAAGATTTGCCTGCGCCTGTATGCCCAACCACCGCCATGGTCTTGCCTGCATCCAACCTAAAAGAAACACCTTTTAACACCGGCACTCCTTCCTTATAGCTAAACTCAACATCCTTAAATATTACTTCACCTCTTATGGTCGCAGGCTGCAGAGTGCCATTATGCTGCATGTTCTCCTGACTATCCAATACCCCGAATACACGCTCTCCGGCTATCACGCCCATCTGCAGCACATTGAATTTATCGGCCAACATACGCAACGGACGAAACAGCAGGTTGATATACATCACAAAGGCTATGATCACCCCCATACTCGCACCATGATGCAAATATCTTACCGCTCCATACCATACCAGCAGCCCCAGCGACAATGCCAATATTATTTCCACAACAGGAAAAAAAACAGAATAAGCAAAGATGCCTTTGATATTGGCATTACGGTGCTCTTTATTGATCTCTTTGAATTTGTTCATCTCACGCTGCTCAGCCGCAAACACCTGCACTATATACATACCCGTAAGATGTTCCTGCACAAAGGCATTGAGCGCTGCAACCGCATTACGCACCCGCTGAAATGATTTATTGACACTCTCCTTAAAGATATAGGTAGCCACGATCAGTATGGGAAATACTGCAAGACATACCAACGTCAGTCGCCAGTCTGTAAACAACATTACTGTGATGATAGACAAGATCGTCATCACATCAGCAGCTATAGATATGATACCTTCAGAGAACACATCATTCACAGATTCCAGATCATTTACTGTTCGCGTGGTCAACATGCCTATCGCATTCTTATCGTAGTAGGCAATATTCTGAAACAATATCTTTTTGAATACAGCCTTACGAATATCATTCACCACAGTTTGCCCCAGCCAGTTGATCCTGTACATGAACCAGAACCTTACAAAACTCTCCACCATCAATATGCCCAACTGTAACACGCTTATCCTGATCAGCGCATCCAGCATATGACCCTTTATATAATGATCTACCGAAAACTGTATAAGATAAGGTCTCAACGGAGATACCATTGCCAGACTTATAGACAAGAACAAAGAAAACAGCAATGTTTTCTTATACGGTGCCGTATAAGAAAACAACCTCCGCAACAAATGCAGATCTATCAACTTCTTCTTGGGTTCTGTCTTCTTACTCATCAGTTCTTTACGCTTCCTCTTTAGCCTGCATCAAATACGCCTTGATAAAATCATCTATCTCTCCATCCATCACCGGTCCCACATTACCTACTTCATAGTCTGTACGGTGGTCTTTGATCATTTTATACGGGTGGAACACATACGAACGTATCTGCGACCCCCACTCTATCTTTTTCTTATTGGCATTGTTGGCATTCAGCACTTCCTGGCGCTTGCGAAGCTCTTCTTCATACAAGCGGCTCTTCAGCATTGTCATTGCCTTTTCTCGGTTCTCACCCTGTGTACGAGCTATCTGGCACTCTACAATGATGCCACTCGGTATGTGCTTCAATCGTACCGCCGTTTCCACCTTGTTCACGTTCTGTCCGCCCGATCCACCAGATCTGAAGAATGCCCACTCCACATCTGCCGGACTTACATTGATCTCTATCGTATCATCTATCACAGGATAAACGTAAACCGATGCGAACGATGTATGCCTTCTTGCATTACTATCAAACGGAGATATACGCACCAACCTATGCACACCGCTCTCTGCTTTCAATAATCCATAGGCAAACTCACCGTCAAATTCCAGTGTGGCCTGCTTGATACCGGCACCATCACCATACTGTACATCTACCTCCAGCACCTTCCAGCCTTGCTTCTCGCCATACATACGATACATGCGCATCAGCATTTCTGCCCAGTCCTGGCTCTCTGTTCCGCCTGCACCACTGTTGATAACGACCATACAGGTCATTTCATCCTCCGGCTTATCCAGCGTACTCTTGAATTCCAGTTCATCTATAGCTTTCAGTGCATTGGCATAGGCGTCTTTCATCTCCTCTTCGGTAGCCTCGCCTTCCTTCCAGAAGTCAAATAATACCGCACAATCCTCTATCTGGGCATTCACCTTATCATACAGGTCGGTCCAGTATTTATTGATCTTAATTTCTTTTAGAATACCTGTAGCTCGTGTATTGTCATCCCAAAAACCGGGAGACAAGGTCATCTGCCTGTCATTCTCCTGCTTGATAAGCCTGTCTTCTATGCGTAAAAAACGATGCAGATGCGTTATTCGCGCCTGCATATCTTTCAGTTGTTCCTGTGTCATTGCTATTGCAAATGTAAGTGAATACCTATTATGTTACTGTCAGCCTTCTTGGCCACTATGGCTGGTTCTTACCCCTATTTATGATACCGATAACATTATTCTTATCGGATATCAGAGAAATATCCGGATCTGCCCGACCTGCCCTTAAAACACAAAAAAACGGGCGGCATAGCCACCCGTCAAATATTGTTTCATTCCTGATTACGCCTCAGCTTTCTTCAGCTTATTGATAAATAACCTCTGCGCAAGGAAAAAGCCTCCAAACAGCAACACACCGCCTATCATATCACCGGCTATCGTGTTCCTGAAGAAAGGTATCGCATCTATATAGGTCTTGCTCAATCCTGCAAAGCTGTAGCCATTATACCCCGACATAAAATATCCGAAGTTGGAAACAAGGAAGAACATACCTGACGCACCAAATACATAGGCCAAAATACTTGCCGGCTTTGGCTGCTTCATAGCAACACCTAGCAAGGTTGCTCCCGCTAATGCGGCATAGTTGAAGAACTGACCTGGATAAAATCCCGGTGTGTTGGTAAATAACTGAAAATAAGTATCGGCGATGAACTGTCCTGCCAATGGCACCATAAAGGCCAATACTCTCCTGTCCTTGATCACTGCACCGCTAAAAAGACCAAGTGCTGCCATAGGAACGAAGTTATAGAAATGCATATTGGCATTCACTATACGCAATATGGTAGCAGTGACTACCAGCGTTATTGCTATTATACTATTGATATCGGTACGTTTCATTCTTGTGATTGTTGCAACAAAAATACATAACTATAGCTAAATAAAAAGCAGACACAACATTATTAGTAGATATAAGCTATTTCTCACTCTTATTACCTGCTTTCTGCTCTATAATACCTGCTATTGGGTCGTCAGCCGGCACACTACACCTCCGTCTCCTGCCACCAGCAGATCATTATTCGGACAGATCACTATCGATCGCAGTGCCAGTGAGGTGAACTGATCATATTCCATCCAATGGTGCCCGCCATCCTCGGTATAGACTACCTTTCCATCGTCACACGACGCCCACCCTTTGTTTGGGTCTTTGAATACTATGCTCAGCATCCTATATCTCGGCAACGCCAGGTCATTCCCGTTCCTGCGCCTGTCCCAGTGTGCTCCTCCGTCATTGGTATGATACACACTTCCCGCATATCCACACAACCACATATCGGCCCCGTTTATATTCAAGCACGTAAATTTATCATCCGCAGGGTCCTGATATCGCCAGTTATTACCCCGGTCGGTAGTTTTCATCACAGCTCCATAACCTATCACATATCCCGTATCTCTGCCCGTCATATATATATTGGCCATACCGAATCCCAGATTAAGTTTGTCTATTATATTATAATTCCTGTCAACTCTGGTTATCGATCCCGAAGAATTAAGATGTGTACTCACAAATATGCCGGTATCCGGCGTTGGGAAAGATGCACCAACATAATATTCCCAATCATTGATCCTGTTGAACTGAAAACTCACACCACTATCTGCTGAATGCAACACATCTCCATCTACACCACATAAATAGATCACCCCTTCCTGCGATACCCCAAAACCATACATCCCCTTGGCCGCATCCGGATACGAATTGGCCACCCAGCTATATCCTCCGTCGGTCGATCTCAATACCGTAGAATTAAGGAACAGCTCTCCTCCGGCTATCAGACAAATGTCCGGAGATATAAATTTTATGTTATTCAGCCTGCTGGTAGTATTGCTCGTAAGTTGTTGCACCTTCTGCCAATGCAAAAGATCTTTCTTGCACGAGCAGAAAGTCAGTATCAGCATTGCCACTACTATAGAGTTAAGGTACTTATACATAAAATGTAAATTTCGTTAATTGGGAACATCGACAAAAATAAAAAAGCAGCCTTAAAAAGGCTGCTTTTCAAAATATCAATTTATTCATTTCTTATAGACCTTCACTGAGAATGTGTAATTCTCCATCTTACTGATCTGCTCCTCTCTGCTCAGCCTGCTCAACTTATTGCTTTTCGGCAGGTGCATTTTGTTACCGGGAGGCATTTTTTCTATCAGATCCAGCAATTCATCTGTGCTCACAGCATAAGTATTAGATTCTTTCGGTGTGCTTATTGCGGTCAAAACACCCAATACATTACCTCTGGCATCTATTACCGGCGAGCCGCTTTGTCCATGACCTGCAGGCAATTCCATAGTATATTGCTTGCTGTTGCCACGGTAGCCGTTTCTCGCACTTATGTAACCCTCACTATAAACTATGTCTTCCTGAGGATAACCTACTGTATAGATCTGAGCACCTAGCATTGCCTTCTTACCGGCAAATGTATAGGGCACTTCACCCTTAGTAAACTGGAAATTCTTCTTTTCAACTTTCAAAATAGCAAGGTCCGACTCCGCGCTGTAGTTGACCACAAATGCTTTGTAGTAGATACCGTCATTGCTCTGGATATATACCGAATCACCCTCTCCGTTACCATCATTGATAACGTGGTAAGCGGTAACAAAATAACCATCATTGGTCAATGCGAAACCGGTACCGGTCCTGCGAACATCTGATGTAGGTACTATCGGAGATTTTTTATTGATAACAGAATCCTGAACGATCTTCTTCAGTTTATTCTGGTCATTGGCAATTGCCCTTACGGTATTACTGATGGTGGTGTAATTTGCGTCATTGCGCTTAGCGCCACCGCTCATTATGCTATAGCTGATAAATGAGGTAAGCAAGGCAACAGTAGCGGCTACAGCCGATGTGCGCCAGAAATGCGCCGGCAATTGAATAGTACGCTTTATTTTAGTAGTAACTGGCGCCGCTTGCTGCTGGTGAATATCACTCAGCATGGCACGGAATCTCTTCTGACTGCCATTACTGTGCAAAGAACTGATTAGATTAAGATTGTCATTGAACTCACTGGCAAATACTTCATCCGTCTCCCTCCTGCTCTTTAGCTCACCCTGCTCCTTCAGGGATAATCTCCCTGCCAGATAGGCTTCCGCTAATTCCCAAATATTATTAGTGTTCATAAGTTATTATTTAGCCTGCACACTGTAAAACAATTTTCGCAGCCGCGACAGGCACTTATATTTTTGAGTTTTCGCATTTTCAGGATTCGTATATCCAAAATCTGCTGCTATTTCCTGCATGCTCTTATCCTTATGATAATATGCTTGCAGTAACGACCGGCAAGGCTCCCCTATCTGGTCAAGCGCGGCATCCAACTGGTTAAAATGTGCCTCGCGCTCATGGTGCACATTAATGTCTTCCTCATACGCTATCCCCACATCTCCGCCGTCATCTTCTGTATTGTCATACAGCCTCCCCGGCTCCTTTTGCTGCTGTTGCAAACGCTTGTACCACAGATGTTTACTTATTGAAAATAAATAAGTACCAATAGCACAGGTAAGCGTAAAATCAGCGTTTTGTACTTTGCTGAATAAGACGACCATCGCTTCCTGAAAGAGGTCGGAGGCATCATCGGCTGAACCACCGTTCTTGATTAACCAGCTATTGATAATGGGAAATTGCTGCTTATAAATCTGCTCGGTAGCCACCCTCTCGCCCTTGGCCAGTGCTCTCAGTAACTGTTGTTCGTTATTTGTGGCGCTATACACAGATTAATACTTATTTAAGGAAAAAGTAACCCAAGGTCACCTAAAAGATTTGTGAATGATTTGTTAACCAAATTATCCGGATAAATAACTTCGATAAAGATAAACCTTTGCTTAAATAAATTCCGCAACTCAGCTTTCAAAATTTTGTTACTTTTTTTACCGGACAGTTCAACGCGCTACTCCCCTACACCATCTGTCTCGCCTTCATCTCCAGATATTTATTGATAACATCAACATTCAGATGTTGCGGGGTGGTAAGGATAGACAATATGCCATGCTGTCGCAATACCTTCACGATCTGTCTTTTTTCGTAAGCAAATTGATCAGCAATGGTCTTTATATAAATTCCTTCTATATCATCGGGCATAGATTCGTGCAGCTCTTCCAAAAGGGTGTTCTGAAAAAAGATCACACAGACCAGATGGTTTTGCGCAATCTTCTTCAAAAAAGGCAATTGTCGCTCCAATGATGAATAGGTCTCAAAATTCGTAAAGAATAAGATCAGGCTTCTTTGGGTTATCCGCTTATGTATCGTCACCCACACCGCCTCATAATCACTCTCTTTAAAATCTGTCTGCTGCTTATACAGTGTTTCCAGTATATGATGCAACTGATTGTTCTTCCTGTCTGCTGCCACAATATCGTTCACCTTATTCGAAAAAGTAATGATACCGGCTTTGTCCTGCTTCATCAATGCCACATTAAGCATTGCCAGACATGCGTTGATGGAATAGTCCAGTAAGGTCATCCCTTCAAAAGGCATCTTCATGTTACGTCCTTTATCTATAAGGCAGTAGATCTGCTGCTGACGCGCATCGGTAAATGTGTTCACCATCAGGTTGTTGCTGCGGGCTGTCGCCTTCCAGTTGATCGTTCGCACATCATCTCCCGGCACATAATCCTTTATCTTCTCAAATTCCAGACTATGTCCCAATCGCCTCACTTTTTTCAGCCCCGCCGCTGTCTGTGTATGGGTAGCCATGAGTTGCAACTGATATTTCTTCAACTGCTGAAAAGCCGGATATACCTTTACCATTTCCTGCTCCGCAAGTATTATCCTGCGCTGCAATAATCCCAGCGGACTCGAAACATAACAGATAAGATTGCCAAACTCATACTCCCCTCTGCTCAATGGTTTCAGATTGTATTGCGCTACTGCCCTCGATTGTAATGCAATGCTGATGTCCAGATGAAAATCCCTTACCTGGAATTGAACTGGCAGCTCGTCAATAAGAAAACCATGTACCCTGAAAGGATATGCATTCTCCATGTGCAGTACCACCTCATTATCATCCCCTATACTAAATCTGGGTGCCATTTCCCTACTGCCGGTCACACCTCCTTTCATAAAGAAAAGCAACACATAATCTACTATCGTGAAGAAGAAAATGAGCATCGTTACAGTAAACACCAAACGAAATAAAAAGGTGAAGAAAAACGACACAAAGAACAATACCACACAACTACTCAGCATCAGGTACCACCTGTTGCTGATCTGCAGATCACCTATGTATTTCCTTATTGTCTCCATTTACTTCACGCTTACACCTCCATCATTTTTTTGACCCCAACAAACATCACAATCCCCCATCACATCCCCACACATTCCATCACAATTCCCACATCACATTCCATCACATTGCCGCTTTCCATCACATTGCCACATTCCCCACATTCCATCACAACAATTCCGCCATTAACTACCGCGGTATCTCCAACCGCCCTATTATCTCCTTCAGCACATCATCTGTGGTAGCACCCTCCATTTCCCTTTCAGGTGTCAGGCTTATTCTATGCCTTAATACAGGATTCACAGCCTGCAATATATCTTCCGGTATCACAAAACTCCTGCCCTTCAATACTGCAAAGGCCTTGGCTATCTGCATCATAGCGATAGATGCTCTTGGCGATGCGCCAAGATATATACTCCGGTCATTGCGGGTCTCATAGACTATACGGGCTATGAATGCTACCAGCTTGGGCTCTATATGCACATTCCGGATCACCTGCCTTGCATTCAGCAACATCTCAGGCGTGATCACCGACTCCAGACTGCTCAGCACATCGGTCATGATACTTTCATCATGTCGTTCTAATATCTGCACTTCTTCCTCCAGTGTCGGATAACCAACTACTATCTTCATCATGAACCTGTCCAACTGCGCTTCAGGTAATCTGTATGTACCTTCATGCTCTATAGGGTTCTGGGTGGCTATCACCATGAACGGACTCTGCATTCTATGTGTTTGCCCGTCTATGGTCACTTGCCTTTCTTCCATCACCTCAAACAGGGCTGCCTGCGTTTTTGCCGGCGCTCGGTTGATCTCATCTATAAGCACTATATTACTGAACACCGGCCCCGCTCTGAACTGAAAGACACCTGCCTGCTGATTCAACACACTGGTACCCAACACATCACTGGGCATAAGATCCGGAGTGAACTGGATGCGCGCAAACCTCGTATTGATCAGTTTCGCAAGCATCTTGGCTGTAAGGGTCTTCGCTACACCGGGCACACCTTCTATAAGTATATGTCCGTCCGCCAGAAGTCCGGCCAGCAATTGCTCCACCATATCGTTCTGCCCTACTATCACCCTGTGTATGCGCTCCTGCACCAGCTCTATCATCTCAGACAGCGGACCCGCATCTTGCTGCGGTATCGTATTTGATCCTTGATCTTCCATTATCTCTGGTATTTATTTTCGTTTGTATAAAATTGTTGTATTCCCCGGTATAGCTGATAAAGATAAGCGTCATCAACTATCGATGACCCAAGCCTTATCTCATGTATCATATTCACCAACTCATTGACTAATGCTATCGGCTTACCGGTTTTCATGGCCAGTTGCTGCACAAATTCATCATTCAGCCTGTTCGTATTCAGGTAGCAGTTCATACGCACCCACTCCAGGTATTGCGTCACCATCTTCTCTGCCAGGTTGATATTATTACCCGTATTATAATACAGCCTGCCCACTGTCTCCACAAACGATACCGAGTCATTCCTCAACGGAGCTATGATAGGCACTATTCGTTGCCTGCGCTTCATCTGGAACAGTATATACACCACTGCAACAAAAAAAGTAAGATATAATCCCCATCTTGTTGATTCATACTGCCACAGTGCATTAGATGTTGTCTCTATACCTGAGTGTAGCTTAAAATCATCCCAATATATCTTATTCACATCCTTAGGAAAGGTGGACCATATACCCGCCAGATAATTGATATTATTACCCTGCAACAAAAAGTAATTACTCATCACAAGGGGCGCAGCATGAAGTGTTATGTGCCCTCTGCCTACGCTTATCTTCAGGCAGTTGGGATTACCATTAGCAAAACTGAGCGTATCAGATAACGTATAGGACGCATCTTCTTCATAGTGATAATTGTCTGTCGCTTCATTATCGGCAATTACTGTTGTATCCGATTCTGCCACTACATCATCAGAACTGCTACCATATATGGCAGTACCCGTATCTGCAACTAGATTATCGCTGGTGTCTTTACTGTCAACCGCCTCTTGTCCTTCCTTATGCTTAAGTATCTTGTTCACTCGCGAATACTCACTCCCTATATCCTCAAAATAACCGGTGATCGATCGTCCCTCATAGCCATATCGGCTCACCATATCACCCGGCAATGTCAATACACCTTTATTTTCCTTGAAATCCTTAGCTTCAAAATGGACACGCTCCTCAAAGCCGCCTTGCTTTATCTGATTGAAACTCTTCAGTATCTTATCGTCAAACTTACTGCTGAAGATCACCAGCTCATTGCCCTCTCTGGCAAACGCCTGCAATTGAGACCACTCCTTTTCCGACACATGAAAGGTTATACCCGTAAGTATCATCAGGCTGGTACCGGTCGAATTATACATCATCCCTTGCTCCATAGTGCTGAACTGCATATTTCGGCTCAGGTCTGTTACTTCGGCTTTAGGAAAGAACAATTTAAGCGATTCATGAGACAGGTATGTACCATATGGCTGCTTGCTATCCTTCTCTAACGTTACCTTCCATTGCTCCTTCTCCAACTGCTCTTTACAGCCTCCCGAAATAAAGAGGTAAATGGCCAGTATTAATATATATGATCCGTATCTCCTCATCTGCCCAATTGTTTTTTAACGTTATTGAACAGATCGATATACTGATTATAGGTAGTCGCACTTATCGGATAATTGCCATAATGCACATACTCATACTGACGTGATATTTGTTTGAATGCCTGTTTATAGTCGGTATTTTGTAACTCCTTATAATAGTCGTAATTGGTCTTATCTTCTCTGTATTTGATCAACTCTCGCTCCTGCAGCATTTGTAAAAGCCACATATAGCTATAGCGAACTGCAAGTTTCAGATCATTATTATTCACCGCCCTTTGCAGTAGTGCCTCCCAGTCAGATATACCCATCTCTTCTTGGGTATCTGCTCCTTCCGCCGATACTACTGTCTTCTTCCTGCTGAAGAGTATATGTTCATTACTCAGTAATAATTTGTAGACCACATAAATGGCCACCAGCGCCAACAATATCCATATGACCCGCCACAAGGCATCATTGCCCAGAAACGCTCCTATCGCATTCAGAATTTTCTCTAATGCACCGGGTGTTGTTGGCTTCACAACTTCATGCTGCTCAAATTCATGCCTGTAGCTGAATGCCTTGTCATTCGTCATCTGCTGCCATTTCGGGTCAGCAACGATTCGTGTCGATTCAACTGCTCTCACACCTGCAGAGATACAGATAATAAGCAAAATGGTCAGCGTTATGAAAATTGATTTAACCCTGCTGCACATTTCGCTGACTCACTTTTATAGGATAAATAACATAGTACCAGGTGATAAAGCTGGCCGACAATAATAGTATCGATATACTGGCCCACACAGGCATTCCCGTATGTCGGGTAACGAACCCCTCAAAAAATGCGGCGACTATGAATATAGGTACCAACGATATCATGATCTTGATACTATCCTTTGCCGCAGCCTTCAATGATTGCATCCTGGTATAAGTTTTAGGGAACAACATAGCATTGCCCAGCATCAACCCAGCCGCACCGGCGATCACTATCGAGGATAACTCCAGTGTACCATGCACAAAGATCACCAGTACCGACTGGAAGCCCAGATTATGATGGAAGAACATATACTCGAATACGCCGACCATCAAGCCGTTTCTGAATAGAAAATATACCGTACCTAGCCCCGCGGTTATACCAAAGAAAAAGGTCAGAAAAGCAACCCGGATATTGTTAAACGCTATGTACAGGAACATCACTAATTCATTTTCATTCGCATATACATTGAATGGATGCCCGCTGGCAATATTTTGCTCCGTCATATCCACATACCCGTCACCCAATACAGCCCTCACAAATGTCTGATCAAGATAGGCCGAGAATACACCAATGAGAATAAATGACAGAAAGAACAGGAACGCGAAAAGGAATATACGGTGATTGCGCCTTACTGCCTGTGGCACTTCAGTCGTCCAAAATGTAATGAATCGGTTACCCTTCTCCTTCTTGTTCTTGTATATCGATAAGTATATATTAGCAGCCATGCTATTGATATACCTTATCGTATTGCTTTTAGGATAAAAGGTCTTGGCATAAGAGAGGTCATCTACCAGATAGGTAAAATGTCTGGCTATTTCATCCGGATCATCCGTAGGCTCCTGATAAGATCGCCACCTCTCAAGATTACGTTTAATGAATTGTCCTTCTCTCATAGGTTTATAAAGAAAAAATAAAGCTACAATATTTTGCCCTCCCGATACAAATAATTTACCAATACCCCCCTCTTCTGATATGATCGACCTTTACTCCTGTATCCCTTATCATGCGATAGCTGACCCTCACAAAAACATATCCACAAATATCCCCCTGCTCAACCCCTTACCTGCAAAGCATTACAGCCTACTCAGACGTAACTTTTGTGAATATCTTTTTTCCCCGAACTCATTCCGGCGTATTAATTTACACCCGTTTCCAACTCCTCCCGGCTCTTTGAAATATCAAGTAAAGTAAAAACAGGATCATTTAACCAATGTGTAAACCTATTTAGGGACGAGGCATAGTTTATTCTCTGGTAGAGACGCATAATTGCGTCTCTACACCTGCCGATAACAGACCTGACGTTGCCAACTACATCTAAACCTATTTAGGGACGAGGCACCTATTAAAAGTGGCAATAAAAGTGGAAGAATGTGGCAAAAAGTGGCAGAAAGTGGCAGAAAGTAGCAATTTGTTAAAATACCCTCAATGTCAATCCCAAAAAGCATTTGAGCATATTATACCTATGCAAAACTGCCACTTTTATTAAAAACTGCCACTTTTCTGATTACAAGTAGTTTGTTCTCTGGTAGAGATGCATAATTGCGTCTCCACACCTGCCGGTAACAAACCTGACGTTGCCAGCTACATGTAAACCTATTTAGGGACGATACACTGATCAATACCACTCCCCCACACATAGTTCACACCTGTCAAATATGATGGCAGATAACAAATGAATGTGTAATTTAGTTTTTCAAAGATCAATACCCCTCGTTCTATACATGCCAATTATAACTATTACTACTCCCTTTAATATTGACCTCGAGTTCAAGGTAGCCACTTTCGGCAAGAGAGTACTGGCATGGTTGGTCGACCTGCTGGTCATTTTCACCTATTACTATCTTATGATAGAATTTGTTGTACCCCTCTTCCCCGACAACCAGCAACTCAAGTTCGTTCTCGAAATGGTATTGTTCATTATTCCGGTCCTCGCCTATCAATTAGTCTTCGAGATCATGTTCAACGGACAGACCATTGGCAAACGATTGGCGGGTATCAAGATCATAGATGCTCAGGGTAAAGAACCAACCTGGGGACAATACATCATTCGTTTTGCATTAGGGCTGGGCAATTATTTCATATATATCATGCCCTTCCTACTCATGCAAGACCCAAGATTCATTTTCACTATAATGTTCTTTTATATCCCCGATGTCATCACATTTATGGTCACACCAAGATCACAACGCATCGGCGACCTGGCAGCAGGCACAGTGGTCATTGATGCCGGATACAGACCAAATATAAACGAAACTATATATAAAGAAATTGAAGTGGTCAACTATACCCCGCTCTTCCCTCAGGTCATGCGCCTTACAGACAGAGACATTAATGGTATTCGCAATTTGCTGGAGGTGAAGCGGGAGCGTAAAGAAAACGATGAATATATGCTCAAGGTAGTGGCCAAAATAAAGTCAGTACTCAACATTGAGTCACATATCGGCGGCTACGACTTCCTCGAACAATTATTATATGATTATAACTATCTGGCCGGCCGGGGCTGATAATCGAAATTGTTAATTTCAGGATACTATACCCCATAGCAAAACTTCCCGTTTACTAACAGCAGCATTTCACTACCTTTGCGGTCCGTAATAAATAATTGTGAGCGTATTTAAGAAAACTGAGCAACAAGCGAATCCGAATGCAGAAATGGGCTTTTTAGACCATATCGAAGCATTGCGTTGGCATATTGTACGTTGTGCCGTAGTCATCGTTATTGCCGCAATTGCTGTATTCATTAAAATAGAATGGATCTTCGACAGGGTTATTCTAGGGCCGGCACACAACGATTTTGTCAGTTATAAGTGGTTCTGCGCTTTAGGCCGCTTCTTTCATTACGACTCCTTCTGTCTCAGCGATATTAAAATGGAATTCCAGAATACCGCCGTTACTGGTCAGTTTATGATGGGTATGTCCTCCTCCATGATGATCGGCTTTATCATAGCTTTTCCTTATGTTTTGTGGGAACTATGGCGCTTCATCAAGCCTGCCCTCAAAGACTCAGAGATAAGAGCGGCTCGTGGTATAGTATTCTGGTGCTCATTATTATTCTTCACAGGCGTTATGTTCGCCTATTTCATCATTGCACCATATACCATCAACTTTTTCGGTAATTACCAATTGAGTCCCAAGTTCAAGAACGTGATCACCATTGATAACTATTATGATACCATCAGCAACCTGACACTGGCTCTCGGACTCGTTTTCGAACTGCCGATGGTAGTATATTTCCTTTCCCGCATTGGCATTCTTACTCCTGATTTCATGCGCGAAAAAAGAAAGTATGCGGTATTGATATTATTCTTGCTGGCCGAGATCATTACTCCACCCGATCTGTTTAGCTGCCTGCTCGTATTCTTCCCGCTATATGCCTTGTTCGAAATATCCGTGTTCATCAGTGGCCGCGCTATGACCACAAGACTCAAGAAAAAAGCAACCGAAAACAACGACTAATATGCAAACTACTTTCGATCGTTCATTACCTCTGGCCATAGGCTGCGATCACGCTGGTTTTGAATACAAGGAAGCCATCAAAAAAATGCTCACCGACGCCGGATGGCAGGTAGAAGATAAAGGCACCTATAGTGCCGAAAGTACTGACTACCCTGACTATGCACATCCCGTAGCCAATATGATAGAAGAAGGAAAGGCAACAGGAGGTATTCTTATCTGCGGCAGTGGCAATGGTATCTGCATGACCGCCAATAAACATCAGGGCATCCGCGCTGCACTTTGCTGGCTCGAAGAACTGGCATCGTTGGCGCGCCAGCACAATAATGCTAATATCATTTGTTTACCTGCCCGTTATGTAAGTCTGGAACTTGCGGAGAAAATGGTCAATACATTCCTCTCTACAGCTTTCGAAGGCGGTCGTCACGAAAAGAGAGTAGCAAAGATCTGATGATCGGATACATTAAATAAAAATGACGCCGTTCGGATATCGCTCGGCGTCATTTCAATAAGATTGTTAGGAATAACTATATAATTACATGGGCACATCTATACGGATCTGCTTAGAGAATATCTTACCTTTTTGATCTTTACCATCTATCTTCCACATCACAGAGCGCAAGGTAACTACCAAAGGTTTCTGATTCGCTGAACGTACATTTTTACCTAATACGGCCATCCACTCATCTGTCTTCTTCTTACTTAAATGTCGTTGACGACAAGCTTTGGTTACCGCATTACGGATATCACTGGCATCAGCATCTTCAAATTTCAGATCATTTTCACCAAGCCCTTTTATCGCATATGAACCATTTCCCCCATTTACTTGTTGCCACGGTGTTGTTACGCTAAGTTCTTCTAACGGAAGATTACCGTTTCTGCCCTTTAGCAATACTACCGACTGATAACGCTGAGATACCTTATTGACATTTCCTGTCGTACGAACCACATTACCATTTATATTACCACTCGTCCACGTATAGACCGCACCATTGGCATTCATCAAATTAGATTTACCGGATTGTTTAGCTTCCAAACCAGGTATCATGATCGTAACCTCTTTAAATTCAGCCTTAAGTCCTGGTCCGGAAGGAACCGGAGCAGCAGGTGTAGCAGCTGCAGTTGAACCGGCACTTGTTTTTTGTGCGGTATCTGTCTTTGTTTCTTCCTTTGCTGTATCAGGGGGTATATTAGATGGAATAACGGGGGTAAGGTCGGTCACAAGGTCCTGTAATCTTTGCGGATCAGACTCGGTGACAATCGTAGATGAATCTCCTAGTTTTATAGGACCATGATTCTTAGTGGGTACATCCTTGCAGGAAAAAATAAAAATACCGCCGAGCAACAGAAGATATTTATTACAGATATTCATTCACCCAATTTTACTTGCGAAAGTAAAAGATATAACTGAATAATACTGTATCGAACAGCATTGTAAGGGGAAAATAATCAGTAAAAAGGAAATCAAATGCAGCTGCGACTAAAATTCAAGGCCATAGTTTAATCATACTTTGACCATTGACCAGAAATTTTACCGATTACTGTTAATGTTGACCCAATACTATAATGCATAACTTTATATCATATTGTAATTGTGGCAAATAGATATTAAACCATGCTAACCGCACAGCACATGAATAATATCAATAAAGGTACATACACGGATTTGTAGCAGGGTTAGGTAACTTTGCACCTGCTTTTATGCATAATACATCGGAAAGTAGTTCAATGCATCTGCTCTCCGTGAACCCAAAACAATCAGATACTACACATGTTATATCGTATCGCACTGATCCTTTCATTGACCACTCTATTGTTCAGCAATAGTTACAGCCAATATAAAGTAGCAAACGACAACCACAATCTAATGGGTACTAGGGTTTCCGTTAGCAACATCTTCACACTAGATCAATGCATAATCTATGCATTAAAAAATCAACCTGCGGTAAATCAGAGCCATCTCGACGAGGAGATCGCAAGAGCCAACAGATCAATAGCCATTTCAGGGTGGCTGCCACAAGTGACAGGAGGAGCAAACTTGCAACACTGGATAGAATTACCGACATCATTTTTACCTGTAAACGGCGTATCCACTCCGGTGCATACGGGTGTGTCCAATACTTCAAATCCCAATATTGCTGCCACACAAACGCTTTTCAGTAACGAGGTATTACTGGCGGCAAAAGCAGCTAATTTGAGCATACAGGCAGCAAAAGAAAATACTAAAGCAGCTAAGATCCAACTGGTCTCAGATGTCAGCAAAGCTTTTTACGACATTCTGCTCTCTTTAGAAAGGATCAACGTATATCAGGAAGACACCTCTCGTTTAAATAAAAATCAGGCAGATGCCTACCACAGGTATGTGAGTGGCGTATCTGACAAGGTGGACTACAAACAGGCTACTATCGCGCTCAACAATTCTCAGGCTCAATTGAGAACAGCGAATGAAGAAGTAAAAGGTAAATATGCCATTCTGAAACAACTGATGGGCTGCCCGGCGGAAGAAAAACTAACAGTGATCTTTGATACAGCACAAATGATACAAGGGATCTATGTGGACACACTAGCTACATTGCATTTGGAAAAACGGGTCGAGTACAAACAATTACAACTGTTGAAGCGCATACAACACCTTACTACATCTTATTACAGAAACGGATTCATACCCTCACTTTCAGCATTCTACAATTATAACTACCAGTTTCAGGCACAACAATTTTCTGATCTCTACGGCAAAGCCTATCCCAACTCTTACGTAGGGCTGTCATTGAGTGTTCCGTTATTTTCAGGATTGAAACGTTGGGACAACATCCATAAGTCAAAGTTGCAGGAAGAGCGGATAGACTGGGACGAAGTAAATCTGAAACTGGGAATTTATACTGAATATCAGACCGCACTTGCAGCCTATAAGAGCAACTTATACAATTTGCATGCGCAATCAGACAATGTGGCAATGGCACGTGAGGTATATAACATTGTGAAGTTGCAGTATTCAGAAGGAATAAAAGCTTATCTGGACGTGATCGTTGCAGAATCAGACCTGCAACAATCCGAGATCAATTACCTCAATGCTCTTTTTCAGGTACTTGGCAGCAAGGTAAATCTGGAAAAAGCTATGGGAGACATCAACCCATAGCTGGCAGTGATCTTGAGAAAAAAAACAGCAAAACAATTAGTAATGATAAATGCAATAATAATTGCGGAATGATAAAAGAAATTAAAGAAATGAACAGGTCGTTTTTCAATACTACACTACTTATAGCAGGCATGTCAGTGATCGCATCTTGCGGAGACAAAAAAACTGAAGCAACAAACCCTGCCAATATTCCCGTGCCGGTAAATACCTATGAGCTACATGCGGAAAAAGCTGTGTACTATGATATGTATCCGGGTACGGTCGTAGCACTCAATCAGGTAGATCTGCGCGCTCAGACCGAAGGATATGTTACCGGCATTTTCTTTAAGGATGGAGACCATGTCACCAAAGGACAAAAACTTTACCAGATAGATGTAAGTAAATATCAGGCTACGGTAAACCAAAGCAATGCGGCATTGATGGTAGCTAAGTCAAATTTTGAACAGGCGCAGAAAGACGCGGACAGATATACGTACCTGAACGAACACGATGCGGTAGCCAAGCAAACGCTGGACCATGCAATGACCGCATTACAGAATGCCAAAAACCAATATGCCGCAGTAAAACAAGATCTGGTAAAGACACAGACAGACCTTAATTACGCTATCATCAAGGCTCCGTTTGACGGCACTATTGGTATTTCGCAGGTAAGACAGGGCGCTTCCGTATCTGCAGGATCGACCATTCTGAATACCATATCTACAAACGATCCTATGGCAGTTGATATTCTGATCAATGAAAAACAGATACCTCGTTTCTCTGCTATACAGAAACACCCGTTCAGTCTTTCAGACTCAATATTCACTCTGCTGATGCCTGACAATTCATTGTATGGCGAACAGGGACAGATAAGCTTTATAGACAGAGGTGTGAATACACAAACAGGAAGTATAACTGTAAGGATAAACTTCCCGAATAAGGGAGGTCTGCTACGTGCCGGAATGAGTGGAAAAGTACGTGTACGTAATCAGGACACTACCCTACAGCTGTTGATACCCAACAAAGCTGTTGTAGAGCAAATGGGTGAATACTTCGTATATATTGCCAAAGACACCGCCATACAATCACCAACAGACACAACTGGCAAACAACAAGCCATACCGGCTCCGCATGCGGTGCAAAGAAAAGTAACACTTGGCAATGCAATTGCAGACAGGGTCATCGTAAAGAGCGGATTAAATGAAGGGGATCATGTGATTGTTGATGGCGTGCAAAAACTGCATGATGGCTCATTCATCAAAAAAGCAGAAAACAAATAATTCCCTCTACCCATTGGTGGAACCATGTAAACAATACTCATTTTTTTGAATCGGAATATAGATTATGATAGCTGATGTTTTTATAAAGAGACCTGTCACAGCAATAGTCATCTCACTGGTGTTATTGATGGTAGGCACTATATGCATAGTGAACCTGCCGGTAGGGCAATACCCCGAAATAACGCCTGCTACCGTGCAGGTAACGGGGCAATTTACCGGTGCGGATGCGCTTACTGTAGAGCAGACAATGGCTACGCCGGTAGAGGCGCAGATCAACGGCACACCGGGCATGAACTACCTGCAAAGCAATAGTACAAGCAATGGTGCGATGAACGTCAGCGTAATATTCGGGATAGGCACCAATATTGATGTAGCTACGCTCGATGTTCAGAATCGTGTAAGTATCGCCACCCCGCAACTTCCCGATGTTGTAAAAAGATTGGGGCTTACCGTAAGAAAAAAGAATCCGAGCATATTGATGCTTGTTGCGCTTTACTCTCCTAAAGGATCGCACAATGTCACCTTTGTAGATAATTATACCAACATATTTGTACGCGATGCATTATTGCGCGTAAAAGGCGTAGGAGACATAGTGACCCGCACCGATGACTTCAGCATGCGTGTATGGCTTAAACCCGATAAGTTGGCGGAATACGGTCTCTCAGCAACCGATGTGACCAATGCACTGAGCGAGCAGAATGTACAAGTAGCAGCAGGTTCAGTTGGTGTTCCCCCGCAAAACAGCACACAGGTATTTGAATATAGCCTGATGGTGAATGGCAGGATCAACAAAGTAGCTGACTTTGAAAACATCATTATCAAGACAGTTCCCGGTACAGGTCAGCTACTCTACTTGAAAGACGTGGCCAGAGTAGAATTAGGCAAATTTGCTTATGCCAGCAATTCTTTTGTCGATGGCCGACGTGCATCTTATCTGCTTGTTTATCAGGCTCCGGGTAGTAATGCATTGGAAACTGCCGAAGGCGTTTATGCCAAACTGGCTGACATGAAAAAGTCATTCCCGGGCGACATTGACTACAGCGTACCTTTTGAATCTGTGACCGTAGTAAAAGTATCCATGCATGAAGTGGTGATCACACTACTGGAAGCATTGGCACTTGTTGCCATTGTGGTATTCTTGTTCCTTCAAAACTGGAGAGCTACACTGATACCTATCCTTGCTATTCCTGTATCTATCATAGGTACATTCATCTTCTTCATACCACTTGGGTTTACCATCAATACACTCACCATGTTCGGCTTTATTCTGGCCATAGGTATAGTGGTAGATGACGCCATAGTGGTAGTAGAGGCTGTGCAACACTATATAGACCATAATAACATGTCGGCAAAAGAAGCTACTGCACAGGCCATGAAGGATATCTCAGGCCCTGTAATAGCTATCGCACTCATATTAGCGGCAGTGTTTGTTCCTGTTGGCTTTATTCCCGGCATTGTAGGCCGATTGTATCAGCAGTTTGCGGTGACCATTGCCATATCAGTAGTATTATCTGCTTTTGTAGCGCTTTCGCTCACTCCTGCCCTATGTATCTTATTGCTGAAAAGATCAACGATAAACAAAGAAGCTACCGGCCTTAACGGCATATTCTATAAGTTCAATAATTGGTTCGAACGCTTTTCTGATAGATACACTAGTGGTGTAAAGCACTCTATAAAAGCGTCGAAGCTGGTCATCATTATATTGGTCTGTATGTGTGCTGGCACCGTATTATTGTTCAAGGCAAAACCTACAGGTTTTATCCCGACAGAAGATGAGGGAAGAATATTCATTACTTATGAATTACCTGAAGCAGCCTCTACAGCAAGATCGCTCGAAGTAATGGAGAAGGTGATGAAAGTAGTTGGCGAAACACCGGGAGTAGGGCACTATGCGGCATTGGGAGGTCTTAATGTTGTTACCTTCTCCACAAAATCTAACAGCGGAAGTATATTCTGCCAGCTAAAACCATGGGATGAACGCAAGAATCCTGACGAGCAAGTACCCAACATCATAAGTGTATTACAAAAGCGCATTGCTGCTGCAGGTATAAAACAAGCCAATGTGGTTGTTATATCACCGCCACCTATTCCCGGACTTGGACAGACCGCAGGATTTAGTATGCAGATACAACAAAGAGAAACACCTGATGATGTAAGAGCATTTGAAAAGGTGGTAAAGAACTTTGTAGCCGAAGCTCAGAAAGACCCGGCAATAGGTAATGCCTTCAGCTTCTATGGTGCACATACTCCAGGATACAATATCACTGTTGACAGAGAAAAATGTAAAAAGCTCGGAGTGTCTATATCTGAAGTGTTCAGTGCCATACAAACCTACATGGGTAGTTTCTATGTCAATGATATCAGTTTGTACAGCCGTAACTTCCATGTGATGGTGCAGGCTGATACCAACTACAGAGTAAGTATCTCTGATCTCGATAAATACTATGTCAAAAATCAGGCAGGGCAAATGCTGCCCATGAGCACGCTGGTATCTTACACGCCAACTGAAACTGCACCATTGATATCTCACTTCAATATATTCAGATCGGCGGAAGTAGATGGCACACCTAAGAAGGGCTACAGTAGCGGACAGGCACTGGATGCGTTGAAAAAGATAGCTGCCAGAACTCTCCCTAATGGTTATGGATATGAATTTTCAGGACTTAGTTATGAAGAAGAAAAGGCGGGCAATTCGTCCATCTACATCTTTATGCTGTCTATAGTATTTGTGTTCCTCTTCCTGGCTGCATTGTATGAGAGTTGGTCGGTACCATTCTCAGTGCTCTTCGCAGTTCCGGTGGGTGCATTCGGGGCTATCCTCACCCTTACATTTGTTCCAAGCCTTACCGATAATGTCTATGCACAGATAGGGTTGATAACACTGATAGGCCTTTCAGCAAAGAATGCGATATTGATCGTGGAGTTTGCCAAAGAGCGCGTGGACGCCGGCGAAGAATTAGTACGATCTACACTAGAGGCAGTAAAACTGCGTTTAAGGCCTATTATCATGACATCATTGGCATTTATACTTGGTGTTATGCCATTGGTATTAGCCGAAGGTGCAGGTGCCGTAGCGAGGCGTACAATAGGCTTTACTGTATTTGGCGGTATGCTTGCTGCCACATCGCTGGCTATCTTCATTGTACCGGTTCTATTTGTGGTCATCTGCCGCATCTCTTACGGCAAGAAAGCGCTGGAAAGAAAACAACATGGTGAAGGAACCGGAGTAGATGAATTGACTGCTAACTAACAGCTCTATCACAATGATCCTACCTCCTTCATTCTACACCCGCAACGATGTGGTTAAAATAGCCAAAGAACTATTGGGTAAGGTTATTGTGACCAATGCAGGAGGCATAGTAACATCTGGTATGATAGTGGAAACTGAGGCCTATGCAGGTATTCACGATAAAGCATCACACTCATATGGCGGCAGAAATACCGCCCGCACAAAGGTGATGTTCATGAATGGCGGCGTAGCTTATGTATATCTGTGTTATGGCATACATCACTTATTCAATGTGATCACTAATGTAGAAGGTGTGCCCAGCGGAGTATTGATAAGAGCGGTAGAACCTCTTGAAGGCATTGAGTATATGCTGGTGCGCAGGAAGAAGGAAAAGTTAACGCCAGCACTCACCGCCGGACCGGGCGCATTGAGTGCCGCATTGGGTATTAATACAGCTCTTACAGGCACATCTCTATTCGGTAGTGCTCTATATATTGAGGATAGAGGAATAAAAATATCGAATAGCGAAATAGTAGTTGGCACGCGTGTAGGTGTGGCCTATGCGGCAGAGGACGCTATGCTACCCTACCGGTTCTCTATAAAGGGGAATAAATACGTGAGCAAGGGAAAGGGATCATAACGCATACTGAAGATGCGACGCCCTTGTTTCCCAAAGAAAATAAGCCAACGATAATAGGAAAATGCCGAACAAAGGTCCGGCATTTTCCAACTGTATTATTGAGTCAATGAGCTACTCTCCCATTGATCTGACACTCTATTACACTCTTTCAATTATCACTGCATAACCCTGACCAAGTCCTATACACATGGTACACAATGCATAGCGTTTG
This sequence comes from Chitinophagaceae bacterium, assembly GCA_947447465.1. Lineage (GTDB taxonomy): Bacteria > Bacteroidota > Bacteroidia > Chitinophagales > Chitinophagaceae > Flavipsychrobacter. The sequence goes on from CANFKE010000030.1 coordinate 48,025, forward strand.
TTTTGCTTATGCAGCTCTATTGCTGCAGAGTTAATGATACGTGTACCTGACATACCCAATGGATGCCCTATAGCAATAGCACCACCGTTTACATTAACACGAGCATCATCATCAGCAATACCAAGATTGCGAAGTACCGCAAGTCCTTGTGCGGCAAATGCTTCATTCAGCTCAATGATATCAATGTCATTGAGGGTCAGGCCTGCTCTCTTCAATGCCAGCTGTGTAGCACTTACAGGGCCAATACCCATGATGCGGGGTTCTACACCTGTAACACCACTGCTTACAATTCTTGCTTTGGGGGTGATACCATATTGCTTGATAGCCAGCTCAGATACCACATACAATGCCGCAGCACCATCGTTAAGGCCCGATGCATTGCCGGCGGTAACGGAACCATCTTTTTTGAAAGCCGGTTTCAGATTACCCAGCACTTCCATCGTTGTTGTCGGTTTGATGAACTCATCTGCGCTCACTATTGCCGGCGCTCCTTTTTTCTGAGCTATTTCAACCTGCACAATTTCTTCCGCCAAACGACCGGAAGCCTGAGCTGCAGCAGCTTTCATTTGTGAGCGATAGGCAAATGCATCTTGATCGGCACGGCTGATGTTATACATTTCGGCAAGGTTTTCGGCGGTCATACCCATGGCATCTGTACCATACATCTTGTGCATCTTAGGGTTCACAAATCTCCAACCAAAACTACTGTCATACATCTGCGCATCCTGTCCGAAAGCCTGAGTGGTCTTTCCGATGACCCAAGGGCCACGAGTCATGTGCTCCATGCCTGCAGCTATGAACACCTCACCATCACCTGCCTTTAACGCTCTTGATGCATTGATCACTGCAGACATGCCTGAAGCACATAAACGATTTACTGTTTCACCAGGGACCGTATATGGCAAGCCGGCGAGCAATAAAGACATACGAGCTACATTGCGATTATCTTCGCCTGCCTGATTGGCGCAACCCATGATCACATCATCAATAGCCGATGCAGGTATATTAGGATTGCGTTCTACCAATTTTTGTAATACCCATGCACCAAGATCATCAGCTCTCATTCCTGACAATGATCCTCTGAAATTGCCTATCGGCGTGCGTAGTCCGTCTGCTATAAATGCGTCTCTCATTATTTTATAATAGTTTGTAAAACAGATTGTAAAGGTATTATTTTTCCGATAGAGCAGAATTGTTCATTCCTTAGTATAAAATATTTAGTATTATACATAAGCTAAACATGTCAGCATCATTTACTATTGCATACTGATATTTATCATTTATTTCGCTGATCAGCTCTGTACCTTTGCAGTAGTTTTTACACAACAGTTTCAGTGCATATCCCATGGTTGATCATTACAGGAAGGGCGATTATAGTTTTTCACACTTTGCAGAGAATATTGAAGATTACGCAATAGTATTATTGAATGCAGATGGCATTGTAGAAGATTGGAATAAAGGAGCAGAGAATATTAAGGGTTATGCAGCCGGTGAAATAATAGGAACGCACTTCAGCGTATTCTATACTCAGGAAGACATAAAAAACAATACTCCTCAACAATTTCTGGAACAAGCCAGAAAAAACGGAAAAGCTAAAAGTGAAGGTTGGAGAGTAAGGAAGGACGGCACCAAATTCTGGGGAGGCATATCTATAACTGTCACAAAGAATGATAAAGAACAGATAGATGGTTATATCAAGATAATCCGCGACCTGTCTGAAAGAAAGAAATCGGAAGACCTGCTGAAACAGAAAAATGCAATGCTGCTTGAAGCAGAGCGGGCTGCCAGAATGTGCTCCTGGACCTGGGATCTTGAAAGTGACATATTCGGTTGGTCGGAATCAGCATTTGACATATTTAATATCAATCTTGACTATCAACTGAATTATGAAAAATTCATTCGGATAGTATATGAAGAAGACAGAGCTTATGTAAAGCAAACAGTAACTGACATCTTACGTACCAAACAATTTAAAGAGTTCACGTTCAGGATCATTGCCGCAGGCAAAAAACTGAAAGATGTGGCATGTATAGCCAAGATCACATTTGATGAAGAAGGCATCCCGGTAAGAGCAATCGGCACACTTCAAGACGTTACAGAAAAGAATAACTACATCAGGCACATAGAAGAAAAGAATCAAAAGTTGGAAGAAATTGCACAGATGCAATCTCACAGTGTACGAAGCCACATAGCCAACATACTAGGGGTGTGCGAGATATTTGATTTTGAGAACGTAAATGAAGCAGAAAAAACTGATCTGATAAAAGAGTTGGGAGAGGCTACCAAAAAGCTGGACAATATCATTCGCGATATTGTCATGAAAACGTACGAATAACTATCTGAAAAGAGATAAGTATAACTATCCCTCCAGGTGAATAGATATTACTATCATTCTTGTCAGCAAGGTCTGGATAGCATTAGTAAGAGGCAGGCTATGATCCTGATATAACTGGTTGCGTAATCCCTGGCTGATCTTGATCTCGGGAGAGAATATGAATGTATCATTAAAGAATTCGAAACCAACCCCTACTTCATATCCAAAATCTACCGGGCTGACTTTAAGGAATTCATCCGTTCTCCTTGACCTGGCATTTGCAGCCAGATCATAATCGAACTTACCTCCGACTATAGCATAGAATCTGAAATTATTGATGCGATCGCTTTTGAATTTAAGTTGCAATGGCAGGTGCATATATATAGCCTCCACACCTTTACTTAATGCACTGTCTTTGGGAATACCATATTTGTAATCCAGTCTTTTTTCAGCAAATGCCAAAGATGGTACAAAGCGAAGATCGACAAAGTTGGTCAGCTTAAGATTGGCCAGTAATCCCAAATTAAACCCCGGCTGCCATTTGGGTTGAATGCTTTTAAAAGTATCGGTAGCAGCAAATGCCTCAGTATAATTGATCTGATAAACTGAGTAATTGAGACCAAAAGTAATACCAAAATAATACTTCTTTTCGTCATGATCGGGCATACTCATTGCCACGCGCTGCGCTGAAGCGACAAACGAAAGCAGTGATATGAAAAGCGTCAATAAGTATCTGCCGAGGCCCATGAACAAGTGGTTATTCTATTTAAACGCAAAATACAAACTTAGATTATGTTATGTCCTATTAAAAATCAACACTTTAGCGGAAATAACAAACTTTTACAAAAAATAATACTTAAAGTAGTTTTTTTTACTAGCTTTGTTATGCAAAAGTGAACAACAAAAGCGAAAGCTTTTTCATGATAATTTCCTGACACCTTGAAAACTCAGGACTTAAGCCCCCGCTCTTCGGGGGTTTATTATTTTCAGCACTTTATGCATTTACACTGCTAATACTCCTTCTGAAAAAAACCTTGCCGAGACTATTCGATCCCGGCAAGGTTGATCAATTAACTGAATAAGAATGCGATATCATCTTTGGTGAGTCGCTTCATAAATGCATTATCATCAGATACTAACTCATTGGCAAGGTTGCGTTTTTGCTCCTGCAACTGTAACATTTTCTCTTCCAGGGTATCTTTACAAATGAGCCTGTACGCGAAAATATTTTTTGTTTGGCCGATACGGTGTGTACGGTCAATGGCTTGCTGCTCTACAGCAGGGTTCCACCAAGGATCTACAATATATACGTAATCGGCAGCAGTAAGGTTGAGACCTATACCACCGGCTTTCAGAGAGATGAGGAATACTCTGCACTCATGATTGTTCTGAAACTCATTGATAGCATGTTCTCGTTCTGAAGCTGAACTGCTGCCATCGAAATAGACATAAGGTATATTCTGCTGCTCCATGTTCTCTTTGATGAGTCCCAGCATACCCAGGAACTGGGAGAAAATGAGCACCTTGTGATCGCCTACATTCTCAGTAATCTCTCTTGATAATTCATCGAGTTTGATAGAGTGATTAGCAAACTTTTCCTCTTCATTCATAATAGCAGGCGAATCGCAGATCTGCCTAAGTTTGGTCAGTCCCTGCAGAATATGCATCTGCGACTTCTCCATACCCTTCTCTTCTATGATACCCAATATCTGTGAACGATAAGTGTTGCGATAAGCATCGTAAATCTTACGTTGCTCAGGCCCCATCTCGCAGTACAGGATCATTTCTGTCTTTTCAGGAAGGTCTTTGGCTACCTGCTCTTTAGTGCGACGAAGGAGGAAAGGATAGGTCAGCTTTCGTAGTTGGCCTTTAACTTCATCTTCGCGGAACTTATCAATTGGTGTCGCAAACTCACTCATAAAGAACTCTCTGCTCCCTAACATTCCCGGATTAAGGAAGTTCATTTGTGCATAGAGGTCGAATGTGTTATTCTGCAGCGGAGTACCACTTAATGCCAATCTGTTCTTACAATTGAGCAGGAGAGAAGCCTTGGCCACCTGAGATTGAGGATTTTTGATCGACTGCGACTCATCGAGTACAACATAGTCGAACTCTATCTCTTTGAACATCTTAATGTCACTGCGCATGGTACCATAGGTAGTAATGATGACATCAAAATTTTCAAATGCTGCAATTGACGCTGCACGTTTAGGACCATGATGAATGATCTTAGTGAGCGTAGGAGTAAATTTATCTATTTCCTTTTCCCAGTTAAACATCAGCGTAGTAGGGCATACTACCAGATATTTTGGCTTGTCGTGGGTATTCTTATAATGTTGGAAGAAAGTAAGTGTCTGTACTGTTTTACCAAGACCCATGTCGTCGGCAAGGATACCACCCCAACCGGCTTCATTCAGGAACTTCAACCATTGGAACCCGGCCAACTGATATGGACGAAGAACTGCCTGCAGATGCTCCGGTGGCTTCAGCTCGCTGTAATCATTTTCGAGTATGTTCTCCAGCCTGACTTTCTTTATCTCCAATTCTTCCAACAGCGCATTCTCATCGATCTCAGAAAGGAGATCATCAAGAACGCTGAAGTGATATTTCTTCAGCCTTACTTTATTACCTTTTGTTTCTCCCACCTTCAACAGGAGGGTATATTTTTTCAGCCAGTCTTCCGGCAACAATCCGATAGATCCATCACCCAAACGAACAAAATTCTGCTTCTGTCCGAGCGCACGTTTTACGTCAATTATAGATACTGACTGATCACCGAACTTCAGCTCTACCGAAGCATCGAACCAATCGATACCACTACTTACTTGCACCGTCGTTTCAGGCTTGTGCGTATTTACTCTGAGGTTCTTCAACCTGTCGAATCCGCGAACATCTATACCCCATTCCTTTGCCTGCTCGGTAAAACGCATGAACCAATTGTTGGACAATACGGCCGTACCCGGCAGATAATAATAGTTTTCTTTTTTATTGAACTGAATATCGGAATGTAATGTCCTCAAGCGATCCAGCATCTCTACTTCAAGTTCTTCATTGCGCTTTACTATTCTTACAATGCCTTTCACAGGTTGAATAACGTCTCCAAAGAAATCAGGAGTTATTTCTACATTGTCATAGGCAAACATAGGTTGCATGATAAAGATATTATCACGTTCCTGAAGATATAACCTGGTCTCAGGCTTTACTTTTTCTACATGCTCTATCAACTCTTCTGAGAAATGGACATGGACCATTTTGTTCCAAACCATTACCTTTTCATTCAAGAAGTCGGTCCAATCGCCTGCATTTACCGTTATTGCACCATCAGGCTGAAACAGTTCGGTCAGTTCTACTTCTTTGAGAGTGCCCAAGCTATATACTTTATCCTGATGGATGACCAAAGCAGAGTTCAATTGAGTGACCTCTTTATAGCTTACGGCATTATTATCAACTATCCATTCCAGATTGATGGTATATTTTCTGCCCTTCTTCTTTATTTCCAATTGCGGATGTACCAGTGTATCAGAGAAAGATATCTGTTCTAATCCGGCAGAAGAAATAGGTTTACCTGCTTTCTTGAGATACACCAAAGGGTATGCTGAATATCTGTGTAGTAATTTCTGATATTTAGGCAACAAATATTCCCAAAGCTGCTCACGAACATCCTGAGGAGGAATATTGGCCAGCAGATTGTCATGCTCAGGAAGGAAGTCACCAAACGGCATATTCTTACGTGCATACTTTATTAGCTCTTCGCTCATAAACTTGCGCACCACTGGCAACATTTCTCTTTCATTCTCTCTATAGCGCAGCGGATTGATATATTGCTGCAATTCCAGCTTATCGATCTTGCCTGTCATTTCCTGTTCTGCCTCATCGGTAGTACCGGATATGAGCAAAATATCAACATAAGGGAATTTGGTAAGCGATGTATCCAGCAGCAAGCCAAGCCTCTTTTGCTCTACAGCAATAGTAGGTATTTCAACAACTTCCTGCTTTACCGGCTGAGCTACCACAGCTACCTTCTTGATGGTAGGATCGAGCACTCTTAGGAATGGTTTACCATTTTCATATACCCATGAGAATTTCCCCTTAAGGTCATCGTTCAATGAGTAGCCATATTGTTCAAGTAGTTTATTCTTCTGCACATCCCAGTTCTGCATTGCCTGAAAGAACTGAGGTCCATTCTTCTTGAGTACCTGTAAGAACACGGTTGCCTTGTGTACACAAAGAGGAAATTTCTTTTCATCACACCCGCATGAGGTATCGAAATATCGCTCTTCGTTCTGTTTGATCTTTACATGAAAAACCGTATTCCCATCCTCGACTTCCGCTTCTATCTTTTCGTTCTTACCCGAAGTAATGTTTGCTTTGTTATCTGCAGCCCAGTTTTCGGCTGTATCAATATCGTGGGGAGATGTAAATATCTGCAATACCTGACGGCTCACCTGTCTCATGCGCACAATAGTGTGCTTCTGATCATAATTGACATCTGTGTTTTCAAAGAAACCACTCTGTATGATATCATTGAGTTGAAAGAGCGCCGCTACCTCATGGCGGCAAATCTCACCCAGGTTGTACGGACACTGACAACGCACAGATAATTCCTGGTGCTGCAGGTACTTATTGATGGTAACAGTGTAATAGTTCTGGTATAGATCGTTGCGCACCCGAAAGCGCACTTGCTCTATGAGATGATCCACATCGAGCATTTGCACGCCTGAGGTATAAAAGATCTTTTTACCTCTACGAATTACTTCTTCAGTACCATGATTGTAAACAAACTTGAGAATTGCAGGTAGAGACATTCAATGATATGCCGGATTGAGAAATGGCAATCTGCAAAAGTACCGAAAAAAGTGCCTTCGACCCAAGAAAAATATTAATAAA
>CANFKE010000031.1 GCA_947447465.1 Chitinophagaceae bacterium
CCATCCGTTGCGAGAAAGTCAAAAGGTTTAAACTTTTGACTTTTTGATTTAACTGACGTTTTGAGTACCAAAAACGGGCATAGTTCAACGGTAGAATAGAGGTCTCCAAAACCTTTGATCGTGGTTCGAATCCGCGTGCCCGTGCTGAGATTTACCTGTTAACTTACTTATGGAGGTTAACAGGTAAATATTTGTTTTGAAAACATTTTGACCGGCCTTTATCAGCTGATCTTGAATATTATAACTTTAAGAAAATGAGCAAATTAGGTAATTACATACAGGAAGCATACGACGAGTTGCTGCATAAAGTAAGCTGGCCTTCATGGGACGAGCTGCAGCAGACAACGATGATCGTATTGGTTGCGTTGCTATTGGTGACCGGCATTGTATGGGGTATGGACTTTGGTATAAAGGCTGTTCTTACATTTATTTATAACTTATTAGCCAAGTAAAGAGTAACAATGATGGACGAAGTTATAGAACACCAGAACTCACTGCCCGTTCCCGAAGAAACAGCTCCGGTAGCGCCACCACAGGATACCAAATGGTATGTAATACGTGTGGTAAGTGGTAAGGAAAGGAAAATAAAGGAATTGATAGACAGAGAAGTAAAGATCTACAACTGGTCAAAATCAGTGGTACAGGTTCTTTGCCCTGTTGAGAAGGTATTCAAGGTAGTTGGTGGCAAGAAAGTATTGCGCGAAAAGACCTTGTATCCGGGTTACATATTACTTGAAGCGGTTGACGGTAAACTTACAGATGATATTGCTCACGCAATAAAGAATGTATCTAATGTTATCCACTTTCTGGGTAAAGAAAACCCTACTGCACTACGTAAATCTGAAGTGAACAAGATGTTTGGTAAGATGGACGAAGTAAGCGAGCAGGGAATATCTTACGCAGATCCATACATCATCGGCGAAACTGTAAAGATCGTAGATGGTCCTTTCAACGACTTCAACGGTACTGTAGAAGAAGTGAACGACGAGAAGAAGAAGCTGAAGGTGGTAGTAAAGATATTCGGTCGCGCTACTCCGGTGGAATTGAACTACAGTCAGGTAGAGAAAATAGCATAAAATTAATTTTCGATATAACATTAAAAAACCTCATCCTTACAGATGAGGTTTTTTAATTACATGGGAAATAAATAGCAGTATTGAAAAAAACTGTGGTCATGTACACAAAATTTGCATTTTCTACAGTTGGGGTTATCACAGTTTTATTACCTTTGTATCCTATTTTTCACATTCTGGTCACCGCACATAATTAAATACTGACATGGGCTACGTAAAAGACCTCTTCAAAGAAAAGGCCGACGCACAAAACAAAGAGATCAAAAGTATTTTAGAGCAACATGGTAACATGAAGATCGAGGATGTAACGCTTGCCCAGGTATATCAGGGTATGCGTGGCATCACCGGCCTGGTTACAGAAACATCTCTACTGGACTCTAATGAGGGTATCCGCTTCCGTGGATATTCTATTCCTGAGTTGAGAGAAAAACTTCCAAAAGCTGAAGGTGGTAATGAGCCATTGCCTGAAGGACTGTTCTACCTTATGCTGACCGGTGAAGTACCATCGCAAGAAAATGTAGAGCATATCTCTTCTACATGGGCTCGCCGTTCTCATGTGCCTAATCACGTATTCGATGTAATAGAAGCATTCCCTGTTTCTACTCACCCAATGACGCAGTTCACTGCTGCTGTTTTGGCATTGCAGACAGAATCTAAATTCGCAAAAGCATATAACGAAGGTATCAGCAAGAAAGAATATTGGTCTTATGTTTATGAAGATACGATGTCACTTATTGCCCGTCTGCCACGTATAGCTGCCTATATATACCGTCGTAAGTATAAAGGTGGCGAACATATCCATCCTGATGGTATGCTTGACTGGAGCGCCAACTTCGCGCACATGCTGGGCTATGATGATGAGAGCTTCAAAGAACTGATGCGCCTCTACATGGTGATCCATGCAGACCACGAAGGTGGTAACGTATCGGCACATGCTACTCACCTTGTGGGTTCTGCATTGAGCGATCCTTATCTTTCTTTTGCAGCGGGTATGACCGGTCTTGCAGGTCCATTGCACGGTCTTGCTAATCAGGAAGTAATTCGCTGGATAGAAGATATGTGCAAGGAGTTGAACTCAGATGCACCTACAAAGGCACAGATAGCAGATTATATACAGAAAACATTGGTTGCAGGTAAGGTAGTACCGGGCTATGGTCATGCAGTATTGCGCAAGACCGACCCACGCTTCACAGCACAGATGGAATTTGCTAAAACACACTGCCCTAACGACCCTACTGTACAGACCGTATGGAATGTATATGAAGTAGCGCCGCCAATACTGGAAAGCACTGGTAAGATCAAGAACCCATGGCCTAACGTAGATGCACACTCAGGTGCATTATTGAAGCACTATGGTCTGGTAGAAGAAGAATTCTACACTGTATTATTTGGTGTTAGCCGTGCATTGGGCGTATTATCGAGCCTATGTTGGGATCGTGCTTTGGGCTTCCCATTGGAGCGTCCGAAGTCTATCACTACAGAATGGGTGAAGAAGTTTATAGCAAAAGGCGAAACAGTAGCTTAATAAATAAAAGAATAACAATCAATAAGAGAAGCATGCAGTTGTACTGTGTGCTTCTTTGTTTTAGGAAGTGGCAAAGCGGACCAAGAAGGCAAAAAAATAGCATCAGTTATATCTGATGCCTGAACAACATTATGTTTAATTGACTCATTGGAAACTATTGCACAAAGTGGCTGTTATTATTTAAACCATTTGTCTGTTAGTTGTTCTTCATTGTCTGCACCGGGATCCATAAATCCGCTCTTTACCAGGTTGTCGTAATACCAGATGAGCATTAATCCCAGAGTCCCACACCGTATCAATTGGTCTCGGATATCAGTAGATAGGTTACTCTCGTGATAGGGAGGCTCTATCTTGTAAAAGGCGTTGTAGCTGTTGTTGTAGTTATTCGCTCTGAAGATGGCTAGAAACAGAAGTGTGACTATTGCCGTGCTGATGAGCGGAAGCATTGCATCGTGTTGCAGGAATAATTGCTGTATAAATTTTGTAAATCCGGGAACTATGCAGAGCAGCGGCACTATGGTAGTATTCGTCCACTTATTGTATGCTTCTTTTATTCTGCTGAGGTAGTAGGGAAGATCATCTGTATCGTGGAGCAGATTGGATATTGCTCTGCGTTTTGCATTTAGTGCCAGGTGTGTGGTAAGGGCACTGCAGATGAAGTAGATAATGTAGAACTTGTAGAACTGATCGTCGTGAAGATCGAAAGGTGAGATTTCTTTGTAGATGTACCTACTGATGGCAAAGGGAAGAAGCAATATTAACCATCTTATTTTGTTGCCCAATTCGAAGAACGACGGCGGAGAATGTTTGTCGCAATTTTCTGATGGGGGACTTCCGGGTGGTTGGTAATTTGTCCGGGGAGAGGCTGTTGGTCGGTGTGGCCAGGCCAGTTGTAGTCTTAAGATGCTCGGCGAGAATGTGTAAGGGCCGGTGTCTGTTATCGTTTTGTAATTACTCATAATTACTTAACAAAATTAGACACACACCACCATTCAAAGAGAATTACCTCCTCAACTTAACAATTATTTAATGCGACAATGAGTCACTTGCAATATCATCCAGACATTGCCATATTTCTCCTACATTATCGTATTCCATTACATTGCGGTATTCATTTTCACATTCCGCATTATCACATTTTCACATAGTTTGCTTTACCTTTGCAGCCAATTTTATAATATGAACAAAGGACCGATCTCCCAATTTATACAGCACCATTACCGTCACTTCAATGCGGCGGCTCTGGTAGATGCTGCTAAAGGTTATGAAACACACCTGCTAGAAGGTGGTAAGATGCTGGTATCGCTTGCGGGCGCTATGAGTACTGCCGAGCTGGGTATCTCTTTCGCCGAAATGATCCGCCAGGATAAGGTAGCGATCATCAGCTGCACAGGTGCTAACCTAGAAGAAGACATCATGAATCTTGTAGCACATACACACTACAAGCGCGTGCCTAACTACCGCGACCTTACTCCTGAGCAGGAGTTCGAATTGCTGGAAGGTGGTTTTAACCGTGTAACGGATACTTGCATACCTGAAGAAGAAGCTTTCCGCCGAATTCAGAAGCATATCTACAAAATATGGAAAGAAGCAGACGATAAGGGTGAACGCTATCTGCCGCATGAATATATGTACAAGTTGCTGTTGAGCGGCGCTATGAAGGAGCACTACGAAATAGACACCAAGCATAGTTGGATGATCGCTGCTGCGGAGAAGAACATTCCTATCATTTGTCCGGGTTGGGAAGATAGCACCATGGGTAACATCTTCGCTTCCTATTGCATCAAGGGCGACCTGAAGCCATCTACGATGAAGAGCGGTATCGAATATATGATGTGGTTGACAGAATGGTATCGCGCTAACTCAAGCGGCAAGGGTGTAGGCTTCTTCCAGATAGGTGGTGGTATAGCAGGTGACTTCCCTATTTGCGTAGTACCTATGATGTATCAGGATCTGGAGTGGCATGATGTTCCGTTCTGGAGCTATTTCTGCCAGATAAGCGATAGTACTACTTCTTATGGTTCATACAGCGGTGCTGTGCCTAATGAGAAGATCACATGGGGCAAGCTGGATATCCACACACCTAAGTTCATAGTAGAAAGTGATGCTACGATAGTAGCGCCGCTGATCTTTGCTTATTTGCTGGGATGGTAATTGAATCAACAGAGATCAATAGTAACAACCCAATATAGGTTGATAACATACAAAAGCGGCAGGAGAAACCTGCCGCTTTTATTTTACCTGATCATCAGGGACATCAACTCTTATGATTCATTCTATATCTAAGTGAATATGCATTGCGTAGCTTTATTGATCAATACAGCTTTGCAATATATCCCGGATCATATCATCTCCTTCCTCAACTTTTGCCATTTCCACGCGGCTATGGTACCCTTTATCATCAACACGTTGATTGCCAGTTGCACCAATATGCTTAGCAGGGCTACTATGCCGGGGGATCTACTACCATAGATCATAGTGGTAACAACGGTTATTGAATAAGCAATGGCACCAAACAAGGTAAATGACGTAAGCAGTACCAATGGTATAAATGGCTTCACATAACTTAAACCCACAATGAGCAATACCAGGGCCAGCAATCCTATCTGTAGCCAGATAGCGCCACTGTTGCTGTAACCAAATTTAGCGCTGATGGACATGGAGATAATGGCACCAACCATAGCCATAAGTGTCATTCCAAAGGTTATGATCCTTGGGGCGTTTATCTGCCTGTTGTACTTTTTCAGCAACAGCTTTTGTTCTTCTTCTTTTTCTTCAAATATCTCCATTATGCACTCATCTCTTTTTTCAACGTTTCATATTTTTTGGCGCTCATCGCAGCTCGTACCATTATGGAGGCAACCAATAGTTGTGGTATCAATATCGGGGATTCTGGTACAATGCCAGCATTAGTAATAGCATCATAAAATACCAGCAGGAAAAACATGAAGCTGAGAATGGAAATGATGACAAATGAGATAAAGGGCTTTTTATAACTCAGCGCTGCCAGTCCCAGAAATATTGTTCCTGTTATCACTACCAGCATCAGATCGGTATACATAGCGAATTTAAGCGAAGCCACTATGCCCGCTGTCAAAACAACGGCCATCAACAAGTATATCACCACCCTGCCGGTAGTCATTTGCTTATTGTACTTCTTTAATAATCGTTGATTTTCTTCTTGTTGAAGGTCTATAAGAGCCACAAATTTACATTTTCAGCAATTTAAATAATAGTCGTTAATCAGGCTTGTATTATTTTTGGCACAGCATTTGTCTGTTATACTTCAATTAACAAAACATTTCAAACGGAGTTATTAATTTTCAGGTCTTAAATACATTAAAAGAAGAAAACAATTTTATGAAAAAACTCATTCTTACATTGCTTTGCATCCTTACCGGCTTTACAGCAGTAGTATTTGCACAAGATAGCCGCGCACAGTTCAAATTTAAAGGTGGTGAAACATTCGATTTCGGGAAAGTAAAGAAAGGCCCTGTTGCCGAACACACCTTCGAATTCACCAATACCGGAAAAGAACCACTGATCATTAACGATGTTACCCCATCATGCAGCTGTACTAAAGTAGAATGGGACAAGCAGCCGATATTGCCGGGCAAGGTTGGCCACATCACACTGGGCGTAAAAACATCTGAGCTGACAGGTGTATTCAACAAAAGCGTTTATATCCGCTCTAATGCTGTAGTACCCAACGGCGAAAAGCGTTATACTATTTATCTGAAAGGCGAATCGGTAGAATAACCTTTCTAAGTAATAGTCAACAGTAAGTATCCCAATAATTTCAGGATCGCTGAGGTCAAGAAAAATATAAACGGCGCGCCGTCTTTTGGAAGGCGCGCCGTTCTGTTTTATTGCATTTGTGATCATTAAGGTACAATGCCCGTAGCTGTCATAGATGCAGGACTTACCGCTGTATAAACTGTTTTACCAGTTCCCAGATCTTCGTAAGAAGATGCATCGCTTACCGAATAGCCATAAGCCGCATAATAAACACTGGCACCCGATGCCAGACCTGCATTCAACAGATCCTGCTTAGGTATCAGTATCACCGCACGCGGCACATTGGCACCTATAGAACGGGAATAAGAAAGCAGATAATTGGCCGGCATATTATTGACAGTAGATGTACTATTGAGGAATATGATACAATTTCTGGCGCGCGTATCGGTTGCAAAGGTCATAACAACAGAATCTCCTGCTCCGCCTGCCATTGTGTACACCGTAAGTGCCGTTGGTGAGAAAGTGGGGATCTGCGACAACTTAATATCCCTATTGAGGGTATCGCTCAAAAACTGAAAATTGTTCAAGCGGGTATCTGCATAACCCGAGTTGATAGCAGAAATAGTATAAGACCCCGTTTTTGTTCCACCGAAGATGTAATACCCTTCAGCATCGGCGGAGATCGCGGCAGCGCCGTTAAGCGACAGTTGCGTGTTTCCCAAACCGGTGAGCACCTTACTACCATACTGATCATAAAGGCTTATATGGCCTTTTATAGCACCGGTATAAGTAGGGCCTGCCGGGCCGGTGGGGCCTGCAGGCCCTGTATCTCCCTTCTTTGTGCATGAGGTCATTGCAACCGCTATGCCGAGAGCAATAATGTACGTTAAATTTATTCTACGCATAAAAATGTTTGACGTTGAGTTGATTAGATACTATCCTGAACAATAGGTTTAATAACTGATAAAAAAAATGTGACTGGCATATAAGATAATAATCATCGCTTTACACCATTGGTTTTTCTACTTTTGCACCTACTTATGAGTACTGCAGAAAACACCATACTGGGACTAAAATTACCTACCGATACTCGCTGGGCCGATCTTGCGTCAATCTCCATTGAAGAGATACTTGTTGACCATGCTTTTTGCGAGATGAAGGCGGCAACACAATGCGTAACGCTCATTTCCCGCTATGCCGATAAGGTAGATCTGGTAAATGCCTTAGCTCCGATCGTAACGGAGGAATGGGGGCATTTCAGGATGGTATGGGCTGAATTGAAAAAACGTGGTTATGAACTGGGCAAACAACGTAAAGATGAATATGTGAACCTGTTGCTGGAACGCGAGCCCAAACACGGCGACCATGGCAATGAAAAACTATTGCAAAAGCTGATCATCTTTGCGCTTATTGAAGCGCGCAGTTGCGAACGATTCAGGCTGCTGCATGAGCATCTGGAGGACCAGTCGCTAAGAGATTTTTACTATAAATTTATGATCTCAGAAGCGGGGCATTACCGGTTGTTCATAGATCTTGCCGAAATGTATTACCCAACAGAGCGTGTGCGCGAAGTATGGGCATGGTGGTTGAAGACAGAGATAGAGGTATTGCAACTGCTGGAACCACGCGGTGACAGAATGCATTAACAAAAGAGTAGTTCATGCACTGAACATGGAATGAATGATAAATTACCTCTCTGATTAATTTTATTATGTATTTTTATATGCGCAGCAGTAAGCTGACCAATGCTTAATATCTATTTTATGAAAAACATATTGATCCTTGCTTTGCTTATTGCCGGCAACACCGCTTTTGCCCAGGATTATTGTAAGCAGGTAAAAAAAGAGGTAACCGAAAACAACACCTCCTTTACCTACGAATCGCCGTACAAAGAAGATTCTCTTCCGCTCATACGTGTGGTAAGGAATTACAGCACCAATCCTGAAGCCGAATTTGATAATTTCAGCCTTATTTTCACAATACCTTGCGAGTTCAGCGACCTGCTGGTGGCCGGAGCAAGTGGCGAAACAGAAAAAGAAGAGACAGGCATTATCATAGAATTTGATGATAAGACCAAACTGGAAGACGATATTACCGTAACACACAATAAAAAGGGAGATGGCACAGCAATGAGGGTACTCTACTACCCTGTGACCGCAGACAATATCAAACAGCTTACTACCAAAAAGATCGTTTCATTCAAACTGGCTACCGCAAACGCCAGTGTATCTCCCGAACTGGCTACGGCCATTCTGAAATACGTGACCTGCATAAGGGACGTAAAGAAAATGTAGTCCGGAGCTCAATATAAAAATCAACAAAGCGTTAAATCATACGATTTATTGTAATTAAAGCCTGTTTTACCATTCCCAGGTAGTCAAGGCGACTCCCTCTTTTAGGCTTTAATGTGTAGATTTGCGCTTTAAATTTTCAAAGTATTGTTCAAGAAGCTCGACATATTAATCATACGCAGTTTTATCGGGCCTTTTGTCATTACCTTCTTCATAGCGCTGTTCGTACTGGTGATGCAGTTTTTCTGGCTGTATATGGACGAATTGATAGGCAAAGGCCTCAGCATATGGATGATAGTACAATTGCTCATGTATATGTCGGCTACACTTGTGCCGCTGGCATTGCCGTTGAGTGTGTTGCTGGCGTCTATCATGACCTTCGGCGATATGGGCGAGAACTTTGAATTGGTCGCCATCAAATCTTCGGGTATTTCTTTGCTGCGCTTTTTGCGCCCGTTGGGGGTATTCATCCTGCTGGTTACAGGAGGTGCATTCTTTTTCAACAATAACATCATCCCGGTAGCCAACCTTAAAGCACTATCCCTATTATATGATGTGCGCAATTCTAAACCGACCTTAAATATCCGCCCCGACCAGTTCAACAATGACATACAGGGCTACTCAATACGTGTGGGCAGTAAAGATGAAGACGGCTTTACCATTCACGACATCATTATCTATGACCACACCGACATGGTGGGCAATAACAAGGTGATCATTGCCAAGGAAGGGCAAATGATGCCTACAGCCGATAAACAGACACTCATTTTCAGACTGAAAGATGGCTGGCGATATGAGGAAAATTATAAGGGAGGGATGCACGACCCTGAATATCCGCAGACCCGTATGCATTTTGCCAAGTGGGATAAGGTATTCGACCTTTCTTCATTCAACTTTACCCGATCAAATCAGGACCTCTTCAAGAACGCATACCAGATGATGGATGTAAAGCAACTGTATGAAGTGCTGGACAGCTTTGACAGGAATAAAGACATGAGCTATAATGCTATTACGTCTTATGTTTCGCCTTACATGACCATTAGTAATAAGCTCAAAGAAGACTCTATATTGAAGATCAGACTTGCGGAGGTGAAAGTACCTGCAAGAATCTACGACAGCAGCTTTTTAAAGCTGATACCTGAAGAAAAAAGACTTGTAATGGCGCAGACATTAAGTAATAACATGCGCAACCTGAAGGCCCTGATGGACAATAACTGCCTGAACGAAAAACTACAGCGGGAAAAGACCATGCAGTTCTCAGTAGAGTTCCACCGCAAATTCGCGTTGTCGTTTGCTTGCATGCTGTTATTTCTTATAGGAGCGCCTATAGGAGCTATTATCCGTAAAGGTGGCTTGGGTCTGCCATTGGTATTTGCCGTAGTATTCTTCATCACGTTCCATATACTGAACATAACAGGTGAGAAGCTGGCCAAGTCGGGCTCTTTACCACCATGGGCGGGCATGTGGATGTCGACCCTGATAATGGCACCGATAGCTATTTGGCTGGTAGTGACCGCGACCAATGATTCTCAGATATTCAATAAAGAGTTGTACCTGCGTGCATGGCGTAAAGTAAAAGGTTTCTTTACATCTAAATCATCGGTCCTTGCGAAATAAGTTCAAGCTCATATACCGTCCATGGTTCCACATACCGGTATTACTATGGAGCATAGCAGGTGCTATTTCCATGCTCTGCTTCAGCAAGAAAGAGTTGTTCATGGCTGTTAACGGCTCTAACGGTCCGTTTCTCGATAAGATCATGTACCCGGTCACCCACCTTGGCCAACCAGAGGTGATCATACCTACTTTATTGCTTATCATTGCCATACCACGTTTCAGAAACTGGTGGTATATTCTTACCGCCATTGTCTGTAATATTACGCCACTGCTTACCCAGCAGATA
Organism: Chitinophagaceae bacterium; assembly: GCA_947447465.1. Lineage (GTDB taxonomy): Bacteria > Bacteroidota > Bacteroidia > Chitinophagales > Chitinophagaceae > Flavipsychrobacter. The sequence goes on from CANFKE010000031.1 coordinate 10,531, forward strand.
ATGAAACAGATATTCTACCATCCTCGTCCGTTGAAATACTACCAACATGCCGACTGGATCCATTTTATCAAGTCGGACTGGCCGGAGCTTACCGGGAACAATAGTTTCCCATCAGGGCATAGTCAGGGTGCATTTAGTTTCTTTTGTTTTCTAACTTTGTTATTGCCTGCCAAATACAGAATGGCAGGTAGTGTATTTTTTCTTTTAGCCCTTTCCGTTTGTTACTCCCGCTTATATCTGGCAGCTCATTTTTTTGAAGATGTATATACCGGCAGTATAATAGGCGTAATTACTACAACAGTTCTTTTCTCTATAATGAGCCAATACAAAACAAAGCTCGGGGGAGAAAAACTATAATTGTCACAGGTATTTTTTAAAAGGCCGATGCCCAACTACGTAAAATATTTCATCATCACTCTTGCAGGCTGCGTCCTGTTCCTGCCATTTCTTGGTCAGGTCCACCTGTTCGATTGGGATGAGATCAACTTTGCAGAATGCGCCCGCGAAATGATCGTATCTAAAGACTATCTGCGGGCTCAGATAGACTTTATGCCTTTCTGGGAAAAACCACCCGTATTCATATGGATGCAGGTAATAGGCATGAAACTTTTTGGTGTAGGTGAATATGCAGCACGCTTTCCCAATGCGGTAATGGGTATAGTAACGCTGATAACCCTCTACTATGCAGGCAAAAAAGTAATGAACGAAAAGCTGGCTACCTGGTGGGTATTGCTATACGCAGCAAGCTGGCTACCTCATTTTTATTTTAAGTCTGGTATCATAGACCCTACTTTCAATTACTTCATCTTCCTTGCCTTCTTTCAGCTGCACCTGCTTAAGTTCTCCTCCAACAAAGCACTACATGCATTACTGGCTGGGCTTTTTCTTGGTATTGCGGTGCTGACCAAAGGACCTGTGGCTATATTGGTCGGCGGATTGTCATTTGCTGTTTATGTTATACTGAACCGGGGCATGAATGGATATAAGGTCAAAGATCTTATCATCATTGCACTTAGTGCTATGATCCCGTTCGCTTTATGGTTGGGTAGTGCCATTGCTATCTACGGAATTAAATATGGCAGTTGGTTCATGACCGAATTCCTTACTTATCAGGTGCGTCTTTTCCGTACCGAAGATGCCGACCATGGCGGACCATTCATCTATCATTTCATCGTATTGCTCATCGGTTGTTTTCCTGCCGCTGCATTCCTGTTTCAATATTCAAAAAAGCGGAGTCATGATGCTGCCAACAGCCGCGACTTCAGCCGCTGGATGTGGGTGATGTTTTGGGTGGTGCTGATACTCTTTTCTATAGTAAAGACCAAGATCGTCCATTACTCATCACTCTGTTACTTCCCGCTTACTTATCTGGCGGCAGTGCAGCTATACAGACTTACTTATGAGCAGCTGAAAATGAAGAAGGGAGTAAAGATCACATTGATCGTAACTGCTTGTATATGGGGACTAGTGCTCCTACTTCTTCCGGTAGTGGGCATCAACAAACAAGCTATCATCCCTCTTATTGATGACCCATTCGCAGTAGCCAACCTTGCGGCAGATGTACATTGGAGCTATGCAGAATGCATATGGGGCGTTTTGTATGTTATTTCGGCCTGTATTGCCATTACCATGATGCGTAAAGACTTCAGAAAAGGCATGCTTACACTTTGTATGGTGCAATTGATCATCATACAGGTGACCATACTGCACTTTACACCTAAGATAGAGGCCTATTCTCAAAGATCGGCAATTGAATTCTTTCAGCAATTTGAAGGCAAGGAAGTCTATATTTTACCTCTGGGTTATAAGAGCTATGCCAATATCTTCTATGCACTTAAGCCACAGTTTGCTAACAAAGAATATTACAAGGATGGTAAAATAAATGAGCAATGGCTGATGACAGGTGCGGTTGACAAGCCAACATATTTTATCAGTAAAATTCAAAATGCAGCACAGTACAAAGCCATGCCACAACTGCAGTATCTGGGCGAAAAGAACGGCTTTGTCTTTTTTAAAAGAAAATAGCCGCATCATTACTTCTGATGCCTGCTTCATGCCTATACTGCCAATGATAGTTTTTTTATTGGGTCGATTATTTTATACATTGCGCCATATTATTTGCATGAGCATGTATAAATCGATCATTATGACAAAAAACGCTATCATTCTATGTTTCTTAGTCTTGGTTTCGTCCACATCAATAGCACAACTTGCCCAACCAGAGGGTGAGGCTGCAAAAAAACTTACGCATACCTATACCCCTCATCAATTCAAACCGGGACAGGTTCAGTTTGTGGGGTTTCGCAATCCGCCGAGTGAAGATCTTTCATGGCAGCCCTCTATGACCAAAATATCGCCCAATGAAAGTGAAGATGATCCGAAACTGGAAAAAATAAAGGAAATAAAAGACAGGCAAAAAAGCAGGGACCAGGAGACAGTAACAGCAGCTAAGACCACTGCTATATTGCCAGTAGTGGGTACTAACTTTGCCGGCATCTTTAATGGCGGTGGACAATCTCCGTTAGACAACACAGTAGCCATCTCTAATGGGGGAAAAATTGTGGCATTCGTCAATAGTAAGGTCACCTACTACTCATCAACAGGAACAGCTACTTACACAGCGGGGCTTTGGGCGTTGATCAATGACCCTACCCTTACCAATGACATGTGCGACCCTAAGGTGATCTATGACAATGCCGCAGACAGATTCATCTTCTTTGCACAGGTATGCGATGCTATTTCAGCACATTCTAAAATTGTTGTAGGCTTCTCAAAGACCAATGACCCTGCAGCAGGATGGTATATCTATGAACTAACGGGCAATCCGCTCAATGACGGATCGTGGTTCGACTATCCTAAAATGGCCGTTTCGGGTGATGAGGTCTTTGTGACCGGGAATCTGTTCTTTGAAGGAGCCGGCTTCAACCAATCTGTGATCTACCAGATAGATAAAACAGCATGCTATGCAGGTGGCACTATAAGCTCTCAGTATTGGGCAGGTATAGCCGGTTCATTCACTATCTTACCTGTATCATTAGGTCAGTCAGGAAGTTATGGTCCGGGTATTTACTGTGTCAATACCACCGGTTCATCTTTTGGCTCGGGCAACATACAACTCCATGTCATCAATAATAATATTGCTTCCGGCACGGCAACCTTATCTACCTACAATGTATCTACAAGCAGCTACAGTACAGCAGGCAATGCTACTCAAAAAGGAAGTACCGTACCACTTAATACAGGAGACTCCAGAGCACTGGATGGCTTCTTTCTTAACGGCGTGATCCACTTCGTATTCAATTCAGATGCCGGTGGCGGCTGGTGTGGCATCAACTACAACAGGCTAACGGTTGCTACCGCCACTAATGTATCATCTGTATATGGCACAGCAGGCACTTCTGATGTTTGCTACCCTGCTATCAGTTCTATCAGCACTACAGCTACAGATGCATCAGTTATGATCGCATTCAATGAATGCAGCCCTACGCTCTATCCCCGCACCTGCGCCATCATGTGCGATAATAGTATGACCTGGTCTTCTCCTACAGTTGTAAAGTCCGGCGCATCATATGTGCACTACCCGTGGTCAACAGCAGCTACCGACCGATGGGGCGATTATACCGGCATGTGTAAAAAATATAACGCCACTCCGGGCACCGCATGGATGGCAGGCATGTATGGCAGTACATCACATACCTGGTATCAGTGGATAGCAGAATTAAAAGTAGGTACTGGACCCGGCGTAGGTATAGTAACAGCCACCAACACAGATGAATCAATAAAGGTATTCCCCAACCCTGTTTATGATAACTACAGCATTGCGTTTATGCTAAAAGAAAGAGAAGACATTACCGTTAGCCTAGTTGACATAAATGGCAGAACTGTAAAAGAACTCTACTCTACGACAGCTGAGGCCGGAGAACAGATTTTTTCATTCAACAAAAGCAATCTCACCCCAGGCATTTATTTTATTCACATCAGCAGTAAATCAACAATTCTGAAAAATGAAAAGATCATCATTTCCGGCAATTAACAATAAGGCACTTTTGTTCACTTTGTCTTTTTTCTTTTGCTGCTGTATGGCTATTGCTCAAACAACCGTATCAAAAGACACAACAAAGACTACCAAACATAGTTCCCGTCATCGTGTTCGCAGTCAAAAGCATAAAGCAATCATTCATCAATCGAGCAATGACAAGGAACTACAGCAGGTAAAAGAAGAGAAGAACAGACAAAAAGGAATAAAATAGCCCTGTGAATGGCGTGCCATAAAATTATATGTACCTACACTCACCACTCTTTTTCTGGCATTCACCCCATTTGACCTAAGACAAATAGATAAATAATTTTATTGTGTATAAATTTAAATACATAAAAATATATTTGATAGTTCGTTAGTCTATACCAAAAATGAAATGGTGATCTAAGCCCCGTACAGCCTGACTTTCATCATGTTTTTATAGTATCACTAAGTAGTATATTTGTATAAATACTTCCCTTCTCGCCCCGAAAACGCGATCATTTTTTGCCATAAATATTCCTGTCATAATTAACAGGAGCTTGTCGGCATGAGATGATTGTCCTGCTAATTGTCATTTTTTATTATTCATTATTAATCTGAGGGGAGATGGAATACAGATCATATGTGTCACTGAACATTGCCATAATAGGTAATAGCAGAATGAGTCAGGCGCTATCAATAGCTTTTGTGAATGCGGGGCATCAGGTATTCAGAGCGAATACGGAACGTGAAGTGTCGGGACCCAAGCAGCAATGGGAAATTCTTGAGGGTGTTCATTATTGCAGTATAGAGGAGGCGGCCAAAGCCGCAGATTTCATTATGATCTGCACACCTGCCGGCGATGTGAGGGAGGTAGCCTACTGGCTGGGCGATGTGAGAAGAAAGGTGATCATAGACCTTACAGCAAATGTTCCTAACGGTATATCTGCTACTATCAATACAATAGGTGCGATCAATGCCATCACCGGCTCTGAACACATTGTAAAACTATTAAGCCTTTACAACCACGAAAATATATTCAAACCGCTTTTTGGTGGCAAGGCCGTGCAGGTAGTGTTGGCCGGAGATAGCCGAAAAGCGAAAGAAATGGCAAAAATCATTTGCAAAGAACTGAACATCGACAAGTTTCATGATTTTGGTAGCACAGAACACATCGCACTATTCGATGAATTGTCTAAATGCTGCAGATCTATGATCAAAATAAATTACACACAAGTACAACCTGTAACTATAGGTAAAAGGTAAAATATTCTATACCGGGATTACAATGTAAAAGAGCGGACAGCAGTCTGCTCTTTTACATTTTTCAGTGTTAACAGTATCAGATATATTTGATCTTACATTTGGATATCCGATGAACACTAATTTGGAAGACGCTACAATTGAGCATGTTGACTTTACAGAACAAGACCTGAGTAAACGGGAGTACCTCAATTGTACTTTCATCAATTGCAACTTCACCAAATGTAACCTGAAAGATACAGACCTGATAGATTGTACATTTACCGGCTGCAATTTTTCTCAAGCTATCATCAACAATACAGGCATGAAGGGAGTAGAATTTTCCTCATGCAAACTCATGGGCATCCAATTCAGCCTTTGCAGTGATTTTCTCTTCTCAGTACGTTTTAACGACTGTTTACTCGATTATACTTCATTTTTTCAGAAAAAGATGAAGAAGACCACCTTCCATAATTCATCAATAAAAGAGGCTGACTTTGAGGAGACCGATCTTTCTGAAGCAATTTTCACAAACTGCGATCTGCTGCATACTACATTCAACAGAACGATATTGGAAAAAACCGATCTGAGAACATCTTATCATTACTCATTAGACCCGGAGCTGAATCGGATCAAAAAAGCGAAATTCTCTGCTCAGGGCATTGCCGGGCTGTTGACCAAATATAATATAGAAATAGAATGAGCGCCCACCCTGTTGAAAAGTCAATAGAACGTTATGAACAACTGCTGCTGGTCAGCGACTAATTAACTTTTAGTACCTTGCATAGTGTTACTTATGTCTTTAACAGGAAAAAAGATCGTCTTAGCGGTCACAGGCAGTATTGCTGCGTATAAAACGCCACAATTGGTGCGCTTGCTGGTAAAAGCCGGTGCAGAGGTAAAAGTGCTCACTACACGTGCCGCGGCAGACTTTGTCAGTCCGCTATCGCTGGCTACCGTCTCCAAGCACCCGGTGCTCAGCGACGTAAGTGATGGCAGCACCTGGAACAATCACGTAGAGCTGGGCTTGTGGGCAGATGTCATGCTGATAGCGCCTTGCAGTGCTAATAGCCTTGCCAAGCTGGCCAATGGTATTTGCGACAATCTGGTATGTGCGGTATATCTATCGGCAAGGTGTCCCGTTTTTGTGGCGCCGGCTATGGACGAGGATATGTGGAAACACAGTTCTACACAGAATAACCTGAATAAGATCCGATCATACGGAAATCATATCATACCGGTAGGGCATGGCGAACTGGCAAGCGGACTTGTTGGTGAGGGTAGAATGGCCGAGCCCGAAGACATGATCACTTTTCTGACTGACTTCCTTTCGGCAACACAACCATTAAAAGGCAAGAAAGCATTAGTAACAGCAGGACCTACTTATGAACGAATAGACCCGGTAAGATTCATCGGTAACTTCTCTACCGGCAAAATGGGTATCGCCATTGCAGAAGTACTTGCTGATAAAGGCGCTGAGGTAACTTTAGTACTGGGCCCGACATCTGAAAGATCGCAACACCCGGGTGTACAAACCGTGCGAATAGAAAGCGCTAAAGAATTGTACTCCGAGAGTACAAAAGCCTTCGAAAATGCAGATATTGCCGTTCTGGCTGCCGCAGTAGCCGACTACAGACCGGAACAGATGGCTACCGAAAAAATAAAGAAAGCAGAAAGCGGGCTATCTATATCACTGACAAAAACAGAAGACACTTTACTGTCATTGGGTAAAATAAAAAGGCCAGATCAAACGTTAGTAGGTTTTGCATTGGAGACTACCAATGAACTGGAACATGGCATGAAGAAACTTGTGGCTAAAAATGCAGACATGATAGTCCTTAATTCATTAAAAGATGAGGGGGCAGGATTCGGACATGACACCAACAAGATCACCTTGCTTACCCGCAGTGAAGCGCCTGAAAGTTTGCCACTCCTCAGCAAAAAAGAAGCTGCAATAGCTATAGTGAACCATATTTTAAAATTGAGACATGCTGAATAGACTGCTCACCATATTGATAGCTACCCTGTTATGCTTTACATCATCTGCACAAGAGCTGAACTGTAAGGTGAACATCAACCATGATAAGATAACAGGCGTGGACAATGAGGTATTCAATACCATGCAGCGTGCCATCATAGAATTTATGAATGGGCATAAATGGACCAATGACGACTTTACGACCAATGAAAAAATTGACGTTACTATATTCATCAATATTACCGGTAACAAGATAAACGGTGACGCAGATGCTTATACAGGTACTTTAAGCATTCAAGCATCACGTCCGGTATTCAGCAGTGGCTACACGACCGCTCTTGTCAATTATGTGGACAGGGACTTTGTTTTCAAATTCACTCAGTATGGTGCATTATCATTCGATGATAACCGGGTAAGTGGTGTTGATGCCATGCAGTCTAATCTTACTGCAGTGTTAGGCTATTACGCCTACATCATCTTAGGCCTCGACTATGACAGCTTTGCACCCGAGGGTGGTACCAATTTCTTCAAGAAAGCACAAAACGTAGTAAGCAATGCACCGGAGCAAGGTAAAACGATAAGTGGATGGAAAGCAGTAGAAGGAACACGTAACCGATATTGGCTGGCCGATCAATTACTGAATACACGCTTTGCAGATGTACGCAGCTTCTGGTACACTATGCATCGCGAAGGACTGGACAGTATGTACACCAAACCTGTGGAATCGCGTACAAGGATACTGGTAGGACTCAAGAAGTTGTATCAGGTGAACAGAGAAAACCCCAGCTCTATGTTGTTGCAGTTCTTTTTTGCCGCAAAAAGCGAGGAGATCATCCACCTGCTGGCATCAACGACAAAAGCTGAACGTAGCCCATATATTACCATCCTTAACTCAATGGATGTACCCAACGCACAAAAGTATAACAACCTGAAATGACCAGATTCCTGTCTGTAACTCTATTTATTGTACTGACCGGCAGCGTATTCAGTTGCCAGCAAGCCGACAATCAGCATTTGCCTCCCGCTAAAATGGAGCAGATCATGTTTGACATAGGTATTGCCGAATCATACAGTACCAAGTCAAAAGACAATACCAACTTTGGCGGCATAAAAAATATCGACTCACTGGCGGTCTATTATACCGATATACTTGCGCATCATAAAGTGACTCCTGCTGAGTTCAGGCAGAGCCTGAACTGGTATAAAAAGCACCCGGATGATATGGACAGCTTATATACGCATCTGACAATAAAAGCAGACCAACTCAATGCCGAAGAGAGCAGAAGAAAAAAACTGATGGCACCGGCTACGCCGCCACCTGTTCCCACTCAAACTATGGCCCCATCTCCGGGCGGAACAGTAAAACCACAATCGGGGCCTGCAATGCACATGTAAAGCCAACTCGCAATAATTTAAAACAGTACTTCCCGCAATATGTTGCGGGAAGTACTGTTTTATAACTCTTTCTTATTACGGATTCAATCTTCCAAAAGCAGTTTTTAATTCTGCCTGACTGCCATTGGCCATTGCCTCACTAAATCCGAAGGTCAACTCATTTTTACCTGCCTTTAGCTGTTCAAATATTCCCTCTATAAATGCACTAACAGGCGGAGCCGAATCGTGAAGACCTGGACCGCCAAGATCTGTATTCAATGCAGGCGGAATGATCTCCACCACCTCAATATTTTTGCCTTGTAACAAATATCGGAGTGATAATGTAAATGAATGGAAAAATGCTTTTGTTGCGGAATATACCGGCACCTTTGCGAATGGAACGAACGACAGACCGGAGGTTACGTTCATAATTGTGTTCAGTGACGGCAACTGTTGAAATAAGGTGGTCAAATGAATAGGTGCTTCTATATTAGTAACTATCTCTCCCTTTGCTTTCGAGAAGAACTCTTCGTCCTCAGGATGCATCCAGTTCTGTATTCCTGCATTATTGACCAATACGTTAAGGTCGCTGTGTTCCTTGGCGATCCAATGGTACATTTCTAAACGATCGGCTTCATTTGAAAGATCACATACCCTTGTAATTACAGAAGGATGCTGCGCTGCAACTGAACGTAATAATGATTCGCGACGACCACAAATGATCACCGTATTTCCTTCACTGATGAATCGTTGTGTGAGACCAAGCCCAATTCCACTTGCCCCTCCGGTAATTAATATCTTATTGCCTGATAATTTCATTATAGATCGATTTTGAGATACAAAGATGGCACTAAATGTTCTATTCCATACTACGTGAATTATTGGATTTTACATTAAAGGATACTGCGCTGCAAATACCTGTATATAGCATACATGATACATGAACAATGCCCGCTATAAAGCGGGCATTGTTCATTTTATATAGCAAGAACTTATTTTAATTTGCTGAGTGCATCTGCCATACGAGCCATTGCCTCATGGAGATTGGTCATAGATGTAGCAAACGAAAGACGCAAACATTGCGGATCACCAAAGGCACTTCCACATACGGTTGTAACATGTCCTTTGTTCAGCAGATACATGCTCATATCCACATCGTCATTGATGACAGTTTCACCGTCTGTCTTACCAAAGAAAGAACTGATATCGGGGAAGGCATAAAATGCTCCGTGAGGATAATTGGCCTTTACACCAGGCATCTTTCTCAATGCGCCTGTCACATAATCGCAACGCTCTTTGTATGCAGCCACCATCTTGTGTGTCGGTTCCAGATCGCTGAGCAGAGCGGTTATTGAAGCTCTCTGTGCTACGGAATTCGCACCTGATGTACTTTGTGCCTGCAACTTATCACAAGCCTTGACTACCTCCAGCGGACCTGCCATATAGCCAAGTCTCCAACCGGTCATAGCAAAGCCTTTAGACATACCATTGATCACTATTACCCTGTCTCGTATTTCCTCGAACTGCGCGATACTTTCATGACCACCTACAAAGTTGATGTACTCATAGATCTCATCGCTGATGATGGCCACATAAGGATAACGCTTGAACACGGCTACAAGCCCCGCAAGTTCTTCCTTAGAATACACGCTACCCGTAGGATTGCATGGAGAGGAGAACATGAACAACTTTGTCTTAGGCGTTATTGCAGCTTCCAACTGCTGGGGAGTGATCTTGAAATCCTGATCGATACCGCAGTGAACATACTTAACGATACCACCCGCCATTTCTACCTGTGTAGCATACGTCACCCAGAAAGGAGTAGGTATGATCACCTCATCACCCGGATCTACGATACTCATCACAGCATCTATAAGACTTTGCTTGGCACCCGTAGAAACAATGATCTGGTTTGGCGGATAATCAAGATTGTTATCTCTCTTCAGCTTAATGCTGATGGCTTCAAGAAGCTCCGGATAACCCGCTACTGGGGTATATTTGGAGTAGCCTTCATTGATCGCCTTTATTGCCGCATCATTGATGTGGTCAGGAGTTCTGAAATCAGGTTCACCCAAACTAAGGTCAACAATACTGATTCCCTGCGCTTTCATTTCCCGGCTCAGCTTGGCCATCTTTATGGTCTGCGGCTCTGAAATGGTATTCAATCTTTCTGCTAATTGCATTATATTTTCTAAAATGGCAAGCGACAAAGATAAGAAAAGTAGCGGAAGTAGGGTTACCTCCGGATCTGCATAAAAAGCACCCCAAATAATATCTGCTTAATACTGCTAAACTACTTGCACACACTTTTCAAAAACCGAAGTACGCTATATGTGGTCAACTGCCCCGATGGACCGTTGAGCGTATAGTCGCAACCATGCGTACCACAGGGTAATGATAAGAAATAGTAGGGTACATGATTTTTAACCAGTCGGGCACTTAATCTTGTGCTATGATCATAATGTACTAATGGATCGATAGGCCCATGTATCAACAAAGTTGCAGGTGCTTGAGGCGTCACAAACTCTATGGCAGAACTGTTGAAATATTGTTGCGGCACTTCTTCATAAGTACCACCCAAATAATCTACCATCACCTTGCGCGAATCAAATACCAGTTTATTGGCAGGTAAACTATTGCCCCACACCATATCAGCAGGCCCGTAAAAACTGATCACTCCTTTAATAGAAGGATCATGAAAAGTATAAGCACCAACGAGAGTTATCTGCGCTCCCGCCGACCTGCCCAATAACACAAATCTGCTCGTATCTATTCCCAACTCCTCCGCATGCTCTCGCAAGTAGTGTATTGCCTTACCCAGATCTTCAACTTGCGCGGGGCTTTTTATATCTGGTGCCAGCCTGTAATTGATAGACGCTACATGATAACCTTCTTTGGCCAAAACTGTATTCAGTTCGGGCAATTGTTTACTATCTCCTCCTGCCCACGATCCTCCATGAACAACGATCACACAGGGTCTTTTACCCGATCGCTTTGACTTGTAGAAATCCAGCGCAAGTCTGTTGGCATAAAAATAGAGTTGACTCTCCTGCTGTTTTGCTCCGATACCTGTTATCATCTTACTTATGCTGAAAGGCGCTTCTTCCGATACTCCTTCCACAGCACCTAATGCAACATCCATATCTTGCTTCAACTCTGATGATAAACTCATCACTCTTACTATTGGCGATAATAATAAGATCAAGGCCACAAAACCAAATACAGTGCCGGCTGTAGCATACTTATCTACTTTATACCCCCACAATATTAATGCGGTAGTGATGATCATCCCAATCCAGGGAAACTCAGTAACCACAATTGCTGTAAGCCATAGATGATACGTAGGTGCACGATATACTGTAAGTAACGACAGCAAAAAAACAATGATCAATAAAACCAACCTGAGCATAGATGTAAAGGTATGCATCTGCTTACCAATCTCCGAATGTCATCCTGAACTTGAACACCCTGAACTTGCTGAAGGGCGAAGTACAACATTCGATACATGTTGCCGGATCTGTATGAGTTACTGACATCCATTCAGTGTAATTAGTGCGATCACCTCAATCAGTGATTCAGACAAAAATAAATCTTTCAGTAAATTTTGAAAGTTCGAGAATAACGTTTTATCTTTGTGTTATGAAACTGACAGAGGCAAAACAACAATTCATTCTTAACTGGGGCGTTCTGGGCACGCAATGGGGTATCAACCGTACCATGGCGCAGATACACGCTCTGTTACTGGTGAGTATTGAGCCTTTGAGTGCAGATGAGATCATGGCAGAACTGCAGATCAGTCGCGGCAACACCAACATGAATGTGCGTGAATTAATGGATTGGGGTATTGTAGAAAAAATATTGAAGCCCGGAGAACGCAAAGAGTTTTTTGTTGCCGAGAAAGATATCTGGGTGGTAGCTATGCGTATCATTAAGGAGCGTAAGCGCAGAGAGGTTGAACCAATACTGAGTGTATTGGAACAACTTAAAGATGTGGAAGCAGATAAAAATGATAAAGAAGCCAAACAATTCATCAGTATGATATCCGATATCCAGAAGTTCTCTAATCAGGCCAGTAAAGGTATCGACGGCATGGTAAAGATGGATGAACACTGGTTTACAGGCACACTCTTGAAGCTCTTTAAATAATTGACACTTTGAAATAGTTTGTTTTGTTTTGAAAAGCGTTCTTTAGTCCCGCTAATTGCGGGATTAAAGGACCAACAACCGGGAAACCGGTTTTTTAAACACTCTAAACTTTCATTATTTTCTGAAACTATAATTAGTTCAAAATATTTTTTATGAATAAGCACACTCACGACCCACCTGAAAAATAGTAAGACCTCGCATAACAAACATATTAACACACACTTTTAAAACCTTTTTTATGAACTACATCCTCATTTTATATACAGCATATCTGCTTGTTACTATCATTCTTACTGTATGGGTGGCACATACTTTATTCAAAAACGGACAAGTATTCTTGATAGATATTTTTCATGGTAATAAAGAGCTGGCCGAAGCAGTGAACAATCTCTTATGGGTAGGTTTCTACCTGGTGAATATTGGTTATGCAGTCTATACATTAAAGACCTACGACCTTGTTGATGATGCCCGTCAGTTGGTGGAAGTACTCAGCCTTAAACTCGGTGCCATCATACTCATTCTTGGTGGCATGCACTTCATGAATATGTTCATCTTCTTCCGTCTTCGCAAGCGTGCGCTTATAGACAAACGCCCGGGTGGTGGTGGATACGACTACCGCAATGATCCGGAAAACTTAGGAACCTACAGAGTGAACATTCCAAATGAATAATTATGAGACCGTTATTATTTTTTAAATGGATCGACAGTGCCATACAAATACTTGCATTGATCGTTACTCCCGCCATTGTTGATCAAAGGGGTGCATTATTAGCAGGCTGGGTGGCCCTCGGGGCCGCCCAGGTCCTCAGTTGCGCTGCAAATCTCATTGGACTGAAGAAACAATACAGAGCTAAAAGCCGCAGGGGATATGAAGTTATCATCGCCATATTTCTAGCCGCATGTATTCCTTTCCAATTCTACAAATATGATATTCCGATCGACTGGATCGTAGATGTGATTAAAGGTATTGTCATTGCCACAGTTGTTGCAAGTCCGGCATTGGCCATCTGGTACTTTACAATGACAATAGCCGAAATGTTTAAAATACACAACAATGAAGACACTACACATAATGAAGCAAATTGATTTTTATTTACAGCTATTGGGTTTTGCTCCTATACTTGTGGCTTTTGCAATGCAAGACCCTTATCCCCTGCTTTTCAGCTTCATTTGGATAGGTGCAGTTCAGGTATTAAGTTGCGTCATAAATGGGTTGGCACTAAAAGACTATCAAAAGCATAACTCAAGGAGCACCTATCAATTTGTATTGCTCACTATTGCCGTTCTTGCAGCCGGTGCATTGCTTCTTAATAATGAATACCTTAGTTTCTACATCTTTTATGCACTTGTTATGACCAGCCCATTCGTCATGCTATGGTACATGTGGATCAGTTATAAAGAAATGAGATTTGCTCGTAGCTTAGCCAACAGAAGCCAGTTTGTAAATATATAAGTCACCATGAAAACCCTGCTCTATTTCAAATATGCCGATCTCGCAGCACAGCTGCTGGTATTGCTGATACCATGGGCCGTAGCTTCTTTCACTTATGACATCACATACTTTTTCTTTGGCTATTTAGCAGTTTTCATTGCACAAATAATCAGCTGTATGCTCAATAGTGCGTACCTCCCCAAAGTGCTGCAGCTTGAAGACAGAAAGCGATACATCAAGACTATAGTTGGCATTTGTATTTTTAGTTTGGTTACAGCCATTGTTCTTATGTACGTTATTATGATAGCACTCATGCTGGCATTTCCTTTTATCGCTATCTGGTATATGTTTATAACAAGCAGAGAAATAAAGCTGATGAGAATGGTGATGGCAGAGGGGATAGAGCTTAAAAAGGTTGATCAACAGCCGACACAGGAAAGTGACCATAGCAATGACGTGGCAAAGCTAGATTAAACCCTCATACCCCAAAATGGTCTAACTTCATATCAACTGAAAGACCATGAAAAAAGCGTTGACCATACTCATGCTGCTGTTGTGCAATTATGTACACGCCCAGCTCTATTTCCCACCTGCAACCGGTACTACATGGGATACCCTTTCACCGTCATCCTTAGGTTGGTGCCAGGATAGGATCGACTCTCTATATAGCTACCTTGACAGCAGGAATACCGACGGATTTATTGTTTTGAAAGACGGCAAGATCGTCCTGGAAAAATACTTCGGCACCTTCACTTCAGACTCTGTTCACTACTGGGCATCTGCCAGTAAGAGCCTTACTGCAATGCTAACCGGCATTGCGCAGGAGCAGGGACTACTGCATATCACAGATCAGGTCTCCAATTCCATTGGTACAGGTTGGACAACTGCCCCTTTGGCCAAAGAAAACCTTATCACCATTCGCCATCTGCTTACAATGACCAGTGGACTCAACGATACCGTCTCCGCACCCTGTACCAACGATGATACCAGCGCAGGTTGTCTCCGTTATCTTGCAGATGCCGGCACGCGCTGGGCCTACCACACCGGTGCCTACCGCAAGCTACAGGCAGTTATCAGCACCGCCAGCGGCCTCAACTACAATACCTATACTGCCAACTATATTGGTAACACCACTGGCATGACTGGCCTATGGTATAATGGGGTATTCTATAGCAAACCCAGAAGTATGGCTCGATTCGGGTTATTGGCACTTAACCGTGGAGTGTGGGGAACAGATACCATCTTGCACGACACTGCATACTTCAATGCTATGGTCAACACCTCTCAGTCATTCAATCCTGCTTATGGTTACCTCTGGTGGCTCAATGGCAAGCCTAACTTCATTTCCCCGGGCAGCCAGTATGTATTTTCAGGTGCACTCATGCCCAATGCGCCGTCAGACATGTACAGCGCCCTCGGCAAAGACGACCAGAAGATCTATGTTATACCCAGCCGAAATATGGTGGTCATCCGCACCGGTGCATCAGCTTATGGAGTAGCACTAGCCTTCTCTCCTTTCGATGATGAACTATGGGGTAAGATCGATAGTCTTGGTTATGGATGCTCAACAGGAATAGCTCATTCCACCGAGCGGCAAACTCAATTAACCATATACCCCAACCCGGCCAACCATGTTGTAAATCTGTCTCTACCCGGCCAGCAATTTTCTATAGATCTATATGAACCTACTGGTCGTTTAATATATCACATTGCTAATTGCGATGGAACCACCTCCGTTGATTGCAATTCATTTGCACCCGGCATTTATCTTGTCAATATAACCACAGACAACAATAAGGTTATCCGGAGTAAATTAATAGTAGAATAATCTCTCACTTGGTTGCATTGCCTGCTTACGGCCTGATGTGGTTATGGAATATCTTCGTCTGTTGCTCAGCCGGCAATGCATATATTCCTATGAGGATACCACAAATTGCAATCATTAGTACATTTCTCCAGAGCAATCCTATATAAAACGGGTTATTGCCTTTTCTCGATTGTCGCACAAGAATGACTATTGCGCTTACAACCAAACCAAAGCATGCTTGAATAAGCATGATCAACGATCCAGGCCAGGACATTATTTTGAATAAAATAGACATCACTGCGGTAGAGTATCCAAAACCAATAGCTATAGTCCCAATGATCCGCATTGATGTGATGCCAACGTAATTCTCCTTTTTAAAAATACCGGTAAACGAGATGTTATTAAACAACCAAAATGAAAGGTAAAAATAAAAACTACTCAGGATCATCCCCGCGGTAAACGGGAAGAATCCATATTTACTAGTGGTCATTTTTATGCCTATAGTAAACCAAAATAAAACCCACAATACTTGCTCTGTTCTTTTCATAAAATGATAGTTTAATGCAAAATACAAAAGGGATGGCGAATGCCATCCCTTTGAGCTTCAATAATTATTGACCATTACTTTTCTATTGCGGCAATTACTTCAGGCGCATCAGGCGTTACATTGCTCATCCAAACATTCACAAGATTACCTTTTTCATCTATCAGGTATTTCTGGAAATTCCACTTTACCTCAGAGTCCTGAAAATTGTTGTATTTCTTCTTGGTCAGCCACAGATAAAATGGATCTATATTTTCACCCTTTACAGATATTTTGGCTGCCATAGGAAACGAAACGCCGTAATTCTTCTTGCAGAATGTTTCTATCTCAGCATTAGATCCCGGCTCCTGTGCGCCAAAATTATTGGCAGGGAAACCAATGATCACCAACTTGCCCTTATATTTTTCATACAGCTTTTCCAATGCTTCATACTGTGGAGTATAGCCACATTTAGACGCGGTATTGACGATAAGGATCTTCTTGCCCTTATATTTTGAGAAGTCGATCTGACCGCCTGTCAACGCTTCTACTTTAAAATTATAGATACTCTTCGGGACGTCCTTATCGGGCACGGGAGTGAAGAAAAGTGACATAAGTAACATGAGTTTTACAAACATGAGCTGAAAATTTATGTCACAAATCTAAATGAAAAAAGGGGATAGATACTCGATGTAACTATTGGAAAAACAAATAGGGCTTGTAGACCACACAATGTTACGGTTGAGTAAGATTCGAAATAAAGATATCGACAGGAATAATTATGATCAATAGTACTTACCTTCCTTAAGGTACTCACTTACATATTCTTTTACTCCTTCCTCAAGAGAATAGAATGGATGCGGATATCCTGCTGCCAATAATTTGGACATATCAGCTTCAGTAAAATACTGATACTTGTCGCGGATATCTAGCGGCGTATCAATGTATTGAATATTGTCAGGTAAATGAAGTGTGGTAAAGATGGCCTTCACCAGATCTTTAAACGTACGAGCTGTTCCGGTACCTGTGTTATACAATCCGCTGGCCGGTTGGTGCTGCATCAGCCAGGTACATATCTGTACCACGTCTTTCACATAGATGAAATCACGTATCTGCTCACCATCCTTATAATGTGGATTATGAGAGCGGAATAACCTGGCCTCACCCGTCTTACTTATTTGGTTGAACGCATGCATGATCACCGAGCCCATTCTTCCTTTATGATACTCATTAGGACCATAAACATTAAAGAATTTAAGCCCGGCCCAAAATGGAGGTGTATGCCTTTGCTCTAATGCCCAGATATCAAATTCGTTTTTAGAAACTCCGTATGGATTGAGCGGATGTAATGATGCAGGAAGCTCATGATCATCTTTGTAGCCAAGCTCACCACCACCGTATGTGGCCGCGGAAGAGGCATAGACCAGCGGTATTTTGTAACGTACACACAACTCCCAAACCCTGATCGAATAATCAAGATTCAATTTCTTATGCACCGCATAATTCATTTCTGTAGTATCTGTGCGTGCACCCAAATGGAATATGTACTTCACATATCCGGGATGTGCTTCCTCCCAGTCAAAAAAATCATCCCTGTGTATCTTATGCAGGTATTTTTTATGTTCCAGGTTGTGCAACTTCTCTTCCTTACCAAAATCATCAACAAGTACAAGATTATCATAACCCTGACTGTTCAGAAATCCTGTAAGATAGCTACCGATAAAACCAGCCGCACCCGTTACTACAATAACATCATTTACCTGCATGGATATGGTAGGCGATCGCCTTATTTATGCTCCGGAGCAGGAGAATTAGTAGCTGCGGGCTTAGTTTCTTCTTTTACTTCTTTGCTTGCTTCACCTTCTTTTGCGGCTTCAGGCTTAGCTTCTTTAGCACCTTCCTTTGCTGCTTCTTTAGCTTCTGCTTTGCCTTCGTGCATTTCAGTAGCTTCAGCCTTTCCTTCGTGGCCTCCTTCTTTATGCTCGCCCATTGCATTGATGAAATTGAGCGCTGCAACGAAAAGACCAACAAGTATTACAGCCAGCCAAAACGAAGATTTGAAAGAAACGATCGATTTATTCCTTTCAGAATGTGCGTCATTATGTGTTTCGTGTGCCATATATTTTTTTGTAATCGTGCAAATTTAACCTTTTGACTTCATTTTCCTAAACCTGTTCAAAAAAAAGAACGTCAGTGGCTATATAATAATAGTGAGTATGTACTTTATTTTTACCGCAAGATCAGAAATGATGCGGGGTCATTATCATGTGTAAGGTATCTACCTGATAATTGTGGGTAGTATTCACGAACTTGATGATAATGTTAGCGTCAATGACCGTATCATTATCTTTCAGGTAACCATAACTACCCGTCTTAATAGTTACGTGTTCATACCACATATTAAAATCTCTCATTGTATCCAGAGAGAAATTACGGGCATTTGTAGTATCTAAGGTGCAAAGCAGATCGTTATATGATGGATTACCCAGAAAATTGTCCATGAAGAAGGTAGTAGGAGTAGCCGTTTTCTTCAGAAATACAGTGTAAACTGAATCCTGACCGATCTTTTTAGATGAATCACTACCTATTACTGTCTGGTGAACATTCCATGTACCGAAAAACCTGGCAGCAGTCGAAGTACCGCAATTAGCCCCTTCAAAGCCCGATGGACATTTGCAGAAGCCTCCCTTACAATATCCGCCATTCAAGCACACTACGCCATTACATGCAGGACTGCTACCCACCTTGGTACACGAAACGTAAGCTACTGATAATAAACAAAATATGGCACTAAATGCTGCGATTATGATACTGCCTCTCCTAGTTAGCATGGCATAAATTTAGATAAACTTTTTAATTTTTTATTGGCAAGACCTCTTTTTTTCGTTTTGCCTGATCAATTGCACTCTTTTTGTGGCTAATTTTCATGACCAACGTGAGTTTTAAAACCGACCATTTTTTAATTGGTCAGCACATATTCCTCATCCTAAACGTTCTTCAACTCACTTACCAGATCCTGCAGCACCTTTTTGGCATCTCCGAACAACATTGATGTCTTAGGTCTGAAAAATAATTCATTTTCAATACCGGCATAACCTGGCTTCATACTGCGTTTATTGACGATGACATGATCTGCCTTTTCCACTTCCAGAATCGGCATACCATAAATAGGACTGCTTGGATCGTCTTTTGCCGCAGGGTTCACTACGTCATTTGCTCCAAGTATCATCACTACGTTAACGCCACCCATCTGATCGTTGGCGTCCTCCATTTCCAGCAACTTCTCATAGGGCACATCTGCTTCAGCCAGCAACACATTCATATGACCCGGCATACGACCGGCCACAGGATGAATACCATAAGTCACTTCAACACCCTTTTCTGTAAGTACCTTTTCCAACTCATGACAGGTATGCTGTGCCTGAGCTACAGCCAGACCATAACCCGGAATGATCATTACTCGCTCTGCATACGCCATCAATACAGCGGTATCATTGAGCGAGATCTCTTTGGCATTACCTTGTTCTTTTGCTGCTCCCGCAGGACCACCGGCTTTAGCTCCGCCAAATGAGCCGATCAATACATTCATCAGCGACCGGTTCATTGCCTTACACATCAATATGGTCAATATCGTACCTGCAGACCCTACTAATATGCCACCGGTAAGCATTACAGGATTATTATACAGGAAACCTCCGAAGGCTGCGGCAACACCAGTAAATGAATTAAGTAATGAGATCACCACAGGCATATCAGCGCCACCGATCGGCATGACGAATAACACTCCGTAAAGGGCAGCAAAGCCCAGTATTGCATAGAACAAAGTATGATTGTTTGTAAAGCCGCCAACCACCATTGCAGATAAAGCAAGGATGGCCCCGAATATCACAAAATTGATCACCTGTCCTCCGGGTACAACACGATCTTTGATACGCCCGTTCAACTTGCCCCAGGCAATGATACTACCAGCGAAAGATACAGTACCTATGATCATGCCCAGCACTATGATCAGTAGCTTACCGGCTGCAGGCTGCAGATCGCCATTATACTCTATCAGTGATATCAGCATAGCGCAAGCGCCACCCATACCATTGAACAAACTTACCATCTCCGGCATTGCCGTCATTTGTACCCTCTTGGCAGCCATCGTACCCATTACAGTACCGATCACTAATGCCGCGAATATCCATACATAATTGTGCAGCCCCTCGCCATTATGATTTTTATACAGAAAAATAGTAGCGAAAATAGATAACGTCATACCTACGGCGGCTATCATATTGCCTTTTCTCGCCGTTTCGGGATGAGATAGCATTTTCAACCCCATGATAAAGGTTACCGAACCTATCAGGTAACACAATAAAAGAAATGGATTAGTGCTCAGTAATTCTTGAAATTGCTCCATTATTTAGAATTAAAACAGGTAATGAATAAGGTAACGAAATACTAATTATTTCTTCTTTTTCTTGCCAAACATTTCCAACATCCTGTCGGTGACAACAAATCCTCCTACTACGTTCAGTGTACCCAGAATGACCGCCAGAAATCCCAGCACCAAAGACAGGATGTCACCCTCATGCGCCTCCCCCATCACTATTATCGCACCTATGATCACCACTCCATGTATGGCATTAGCACCACTCATAAGGGGCGTATGCAATACCGCCGGAACTCGAGATATCACTTCTATTCCCAGAAATATCGACAATATCACTATCGTTATCAAGTGATAATTGCTGTTAAAAAAAACAAGCATCTGATCTATCATTGGAATTAATTTTTATTGTTTTAAGTTGATTTATACATGTAACAACTCTTGCTGCCGGTATGACTAACCTGCTACTGACATCAGTGCCGCTACCCTGTCATTAACTACCTTACCCTCGCTGGTGATACATGTACCCTTTACAATATCATCTTCAAAATTCAGGTTGATACCACCTTCTTTATTGATGATAAGTTTAGCGAAGTTGAGTACGTTCTTTGCATATAGTTTGCTGGCATCAGCAGGTGTTGTTGCGGCAAGCGCAGAATTTCCTATGATCGTCACTCCGTTGTACATCACCGCTTTGTCGTTTTGAGTCAATTCTGTATTACCACCGGTAACAGAGGCTATATCTATGATCAAAGATCCAGCACGCATATCTTCTATCATCGCCTTAGTTATAAGTATCGGAGCCTTTTTACCGGGGATCTGTGCCGTAGTGATGATAATATCAGACTTCTTAGCATGCTCATGGATCTTCTCTTTTTGCTTCCGCTGGAATTCTTCACTCTGCTCTACAGCATAACCACCGGCTTTCGATGCATCTGCAGCCCCTTCTACCTCCACAAACTTGGCACCAAGACTCATCACCTCCTCCTTAACAGCAGGACGAGTGTCGAATACCTCAACGACCGCTCCCAACCTGCGGGCGGTCGCTATTGCCTGCAAGCCCGCTACCCCTGCTCCCAATATCAGCACTTTTGCCGGCGGAATACTGCCGGCTGCCGTCATGAACATAGGAAAATAACGGCTATACTGGAATGCAGCCAACAAAACAGCCTTATATCCTGCAATATTAGCCTGAGAACTCAACACATCCATCGACTGTGCGCGGGTAGTACGAGGAATGGTATCTAAGCTGAATACAGTATGCCCCTTGGTCGCCCAGCCCATCATTACTTCAGGATTGAACAAAGGCTGATAGATGCCCATAAGTACCGCACCCGACTTCACTTCACCAACATTACCGGTCTGTATGGTCAATATCATATCAGCTCCCGATCGCACTTCCGCCCCGGTCTTGATCTCTGCTCCCGCAGCTACATATAATGCATCACTGTAAAATGATGTGTCGCCGGCTCCTTGCTCTATCCAAACTGTAACACTCATCTTTACAAAGGCGGCAACTACTTCAGGCACTAACGACACGCGCGTTTCGGGGGCCTGCTCTTTTAATACACCTATTATCATAAATTCAGTAAGCGCTTTTAAATGGCATATGAGAGAATAAATATTCGATCAGAAAAATATGAAAATAATTTCGCTGAACCGCTAAGGGTGAGGTAAAATAGCAGTTTTCCACGAAAAAGAGCAATATATTTTATATTTTTTCTTAAAACACATTTTACCCAACCCATACTCTAATCCTTAATGTCTTAACCATTGAAAACAAGGAATTTGTTGCTCAGGTAAATTGCACTAAAAACTAACGGTCATCTTTTATCAGAACAATTTTATCCTTGTTATTGCCGTTTATAAAATATACACCACAATTAAAATGTGTACCAATTTTCAAAAAGTGGTGAAAAAATTATTAACTCAAATAAAACTTTTTACATTTACTATGTAATTCATTAATAGTAAATAATGAAGTACAAATATTTATAACTATAATCCTATGAAATTTTCATCTCAATTTATGCGCAGGTTATGGATTTTTATTTTTCTGCTCCCCCTTATCAGCAGGGCGCAGATCACAGTTACTCCGGGTGCTACCGCGGCAGCCCTGGCAGCAAGACTCACCGGATCAGGTGTAACGGTAATGAACCCCGTTCTTACCTGCCCTACAACCTCAGCAGGCACTTTTGTGGGGCCGTCAACGTTAGGCTTCAATAATGGCATCATACTCTCCGCAGGTCTGGCTGTCGATGCCGGTGGCCCGGCATCATTCTTTGCATCAACCGGCAACGGCGCCCCCGGCGACGTTGATCTGGATGCTCTTGCAGGTGTACCTACCTTTGATGCTTGCGTATTGGAGTTCGACTTCCGCCCTATTGGAGATACAATTAAGTTCAAATATGTTTTCGGTTCAGAAGAATATACTAACTACACTTGTACAGGCTTCAATGATGTATTCGGATTCCTGATCTCAGGTCCCGGATATGCTGCTCCGCAAAATATTGCATTAGTTCCCGGTACCAATATTCCTGTTTGTATCAACAGCGTAAACTGTGGTGCTACCGGATTCGGTACCCTTTCTACATGTACTGCACTGGGACCAGGCTCTCCATTCTGTGCCTTTTATGTTGACAACTCTGCCGGAACTACCATTAGTTACGATGGTCTTACCACCACACTCACGGCCATTGCTAACGTAACACCTTGTGATACCTATCACCTTAAAATAGGTGTCGCAGACGCTACCGATGACGTATTGGATTCAGGGGTATTTCTCGAAGCAGGTAGCCTTTCATCCGGATCGCTTTCAGTAGCGCCTATAAGTAGTAATCCCTCAGATACATCCTTTGGTGGCGAGTTTTGTGTAAGAGGTTGTGCACCCGGTGAATTCTATTTCAACGCAACTGCATCTGGTTCTCCTCAAACAATTCATTTTGTTATTGGCGGAACCGCCGTTAATGGCTACGATTACACCCATATTGCCGACAGTATTGTCATACCTCCGGGAGACACAACAGGGGTAGTGTACATTTATGGTTTGAACACACCAACTCCGGGCACTAGAAGTGTTACTATTTATATTATGAGTAACATCCCTTGCGGTGCTTCATCTGTCATCATCGATAGCGCTACAATAAATATCTACGATTCATTTTATCTCAAAATCCTTACACCAGATACATCTATTTGTTTAGGTCAAGGACTTACCATCAATACTGATGGCAATCCATTCCTGCATTATCATTGGACACCGGCAACATACTTAAGTAATGATACGGTCAAATCACCATACGTCTCTCCTCCGGTCGTAGGCACATACACTTATCTGGTCACAGGTATATATTCCGGTCTGGGTTGTCCTCCGGTACATGACCAAATTACGGTTACTGTCGAAAACATGAAAGTGCACACCGATGACACCACCTTCTGTGTTGGGGAGCATGTCAGGCTCAATGCATGGGTCGATCCGCCGGATCCTACTTATACCTACTTATGGACCCTAGGAACCGACCTCAACAACCCCAATATTATTGACCCGGTTTATTTTCAAAACACGGTAGGAGATTATGCGCTCAATCTGTTCGTAGTATCTGCAACCGGCTGCTCAGGTAATGATAGTATTCACCTCCATGTAAAGCCACTGGCTTCTATTACTGCCACTCCGGGAAATACAACAATTGGCTATGGCGATCATATTCAGTTAGACGCTATTAACCTCACTATTCACCCATTGTTATATTGGTGGACTCCTAGTGATGGATCTCTTACCAACCCTAATATCAACAACCCTATAGCCAGTCCGTTAGACTCGACCACTTATGTTGTTCATGCCATGAATGAATGGGGTTGCAGAGACTCCGCAAGTATGACCATCAGAGTAATTGACACCAGCGTATCGGGCGTACCAAGTGCATTTACACCTAACGGTGATGGACTTAATGACGAATTCAGGATAGTGAACATGAGGAATAAAAAACTCGTAGAATTCAGCGTGTTCAACCGTTGGGGAGAATTGGTATATTTCAATGACATCAACCCTACAAGAGGTTGGGACGGAACCTACAACGGTGTACCACAGGACTTGGGCGTTTACAACTACCATATCATTCTCGCAAAACCTGACGGGACCAATATTGAACTAAAAGGAACCGTCACGCTGATACGGTAACCACAAATCATATCATTTTAATAAGGCGGAGTATCTTCATTTTGAGGCTCCGCTTTTTTTATGTTCATTTCCCAGCGCAATATATAACTCATCTATCTTTGCCTTTCAATATTACTCATGCAAAACACGGTACTTAACTGGAGCTCAGGGAAAGATGCGGCACTTGCTTATCATAACCTGTTACAAGACAAACATTTTAAAGTCACACAATTACTTACTACACTAAGCCTGGAGCATGACCGTATATTTATGCATGGCATCAGGGAAAAGTTATTAGACATACAGGCAGAGCGGATGAACCTTCCCCTGACAAAAGTAAAACTACCTGCTAGCCCCGACGACACGCTCTACACAAATGCCATGGCAGCCTCAATGGCCCAACTCAAAACAGAGGGGGTAACCACTGCTGCATATGGAGATATTTTTCTCGAAGATCTGAAAGCTTACCGCGAACAACAACTCGCACAACTCGACATCAATGCTCACTTTCCTTTATGGAAACTAGATACCCGCACGCTCGTTCACAACCTAGCCGATGCAGGAATAGAAGCGATCATTGTTTGCGTAAATGATAAATTTTTGGGCAAAGAATTTTTGGGTAGAAAAATAGACGCTTCATTGCTCAATGACCTCCCTCTCAATGTTGACCCATGTGGAGAGAACGGAGAATACCATTCATTTGTTTACAATGCCCCTTTCTTCAGTGAACCCATTCCTATAGCCACAGGTGAGATAGTGCACAAAAGGTATATCAACCCCGATGGGAATACCCAATGGGATACCGGTTTTTATTTTATGGATTGTGACGTGCAGTGAGCTGCACAAATAAAATCTGCACATTTTTATGGAAAACGCTAATTTTCGTATCTGATAGGTAAGCACTTATTACACACCATTATTTTAAATTTTAATTGTACACAGATCGACATAGCAAACTTAGTGACGAAGAGCTGCTGCAGGCTTACCGTAAAACAGGCGACAATCTGTGGTTAGGTCATTTATTGCAGCGCTACACTACCCTATTGCTGGGGGTGGCTATGAAATACTTAAAAGACAGATCTCTGGCTGAAGATGCCGTACAGCAGGTATTCCTGAAAGCACTTACGCACATGCCCAAAGAAGAGATCACTAACTTTAAGGGATGGTTATATATACTGATGCGCAACCATTGCCTGCAGTCTCTGCGCGATAAGACTTACAATACTGATACTGACGCATTGCACGGTCTGGCATCTCCTGCGGTAGATAATGAAGAGATCAGGCTTCAGGAATATACTTTGCAGCAAATGAATGAGGGGATAACCCAATTGAACGAAGAACAGAGAGTAACCATAACTTTGTTCTACCTGCAGAAGAAAAGTTATGAGCAGATCATCACTCAGACAGGTTATTCTTACATGCAGGTAAAGAGCTTCATTCAGAATGGTAAACGGAATCTGAAAACGATATTATTAAAGAAACTCGGTGCACGGGATATATGAGCGACAAGGACGAAATATTGAACACTCCCCCCGGAGACAGCGGCGAAAGACCTTTTGACACAAAAGGGACTCAGCCTGCCGGAGATAAGCTGATAGCTTATCTCGACGGGAAACTATTGCCCGAAGAACAACACGAAATAGAACAATGGTTGAGCGATGAAGGCATGGAAAGTGATGCAATGGATGGATTGAAAATGCTGGAACCCAATGACACAAAAACAACGGTTAACCGACTCGATCATAACCTCCATAAAACACTACATAGCAAAAAAGGCAAACGCAGGCAGGCTAAGACAGATACCAATTCGCTGATTGCCATCATTGTGATCATACTTTTGGCATTAGTAGCATTTCTGGTGATCAGAATGATGAAGTAACTTAATTCACCCCCGTTTTTTCTTAGTTAATTACATTACACTATATTGCGGTAGAGATCAGACCATTATGAAAAATTTATTGCTGCTTATTGCAATGCTCTTTTTCGCTGACGCCTCAATGGCGCAGACCGATAGTATCTATGCATGGAACAAATGGTGCGCTAAAGCAGATAGCCCCGTACTCTTTGCTACTGCTAATAATCTGGTACAGCTTACATGCAAGACCATTAAGGCTGCTGATCTTACTGTAAAAAGCCTTGATTACGGATTAATGATCAGCCAACCGGAGATTAAGAACGACACCATGTCTTTTATGGCTATGCCTTATCCTAAGAAAAGTAAAAGAATGAGGTTGACGGTTACCAATAAGCACACAGGCAAAATGATCCGTACCATCAACTTCACCTGCGAAGAACCACCACAACCCATCGCCAGACTAGGCAACCTGAAAGGGCCTGATGTACCTAAAAAAGATATTCTGGCACAAAATACACTAAGGGTAGTCTTCCTTAATTCACTCTACAGCTATCCTTACTACATCAAGCAATACACACTGAAAGCAAGGATCGCAGGCAAAGACATAGTTATACCCGTAAAGGGAAATAAGATCACCAAAGAAGTAATGAATGTATTGGAAATAGCACCTACAGGCGTTTCTCTCGACTTCACAGACATCAAAGCGTCTTGCCCAGACTGCTCTCCCCGCGATCTGCCCAACATGAGGATATGGGTAAGGTAATTATCTGCAACAAACAACACTGAGCTTATAACATTCTACACAAAAAAAGCCTTACCGCTTCCGGCAAGGCTTATCAATATTTGTTGTTGTTGGTCTTACGACTATCAACCATCTGCTATTCTCTTGTAGGATCATCAAGAATAAGCGCGCAAAAAACTATCGCTCCATTACTCCTTTCAGATTAGTAAGCCCTGTCTGCAGATCATCACCTACCATCTTTTCCATATTCATCATAACGGTGAATAAATTGGTTGGCCACGCCATTTTTGAATGGAAGCCCCACTTTACTTTTGTCTGATCAGGTCCGGCATCCTCTGTGATCATATACGCATCTGCAGTGCTTTCGAACGGCTTTTTAAAACGGATCACCAGATCCATTCGCTTACCATCATCAAGCTTTACAATTTCCTGCTCTCCCTTTCCTACATTTTTATTCTCGCTATCCCATGCAGAAACCGAACCGACAGCTCCATCTGTCCCCCTGTACTCCATCTTGGCATTAGGATCCATCATTACCCATTTACTGTAATTGGTCTGATTTTTAAGCACTCTGATGTAATTGAACACATCCTGACGTGATTTCTTGATGGTCACCTCTTTTTCTATGTTAAAGTCCTTCTTCATAAATGCTGCCGCTATCAGGGCAATGGAAATGATAGAACCTAGTACTATCAATATCATCATTAAAATTTTCATATCAGTTTGTTTTGTGTAAAATTAATACGCATTATCAAAAAAGAAAATAATTACTGCTCTAAATAAAAATATTACTGTGCATGCTCATTATAATTCAGCATCCATCTGATTCCATATTTATCTGTGAACGATGCGAACATAGCACCCCAGAACATAATACCCAGCTTTTCGTAGATATGCCCACCCACACTTAAATTGTTGTAAAAAGTAACTATCTCCTCTTCACTACTGCAATTGAGCGATAGTGCTATATTGTCTCCCTTAGTAAAGGGTACTTTGCCCTGCATATCAGACCCCATGATCACAAGTCTCTCTTTAGTAAGCATAGCATGGAGTATCTGCCCGTGTATTGCACTGGGGCATTGGTCAGCCAGCGCAGATTCGCCAACCGTCTGCAGACTTAGTTCTCCTCCCAAACATTCTTTATAAAAGTTCATTACCTCCCGGCAATTCCCATCAAAATTGAGGTATGCATTGATCGTTGTCATATTATTTGTTGCGTTTGTTGTAGAGAATACAAACATAGAACAGACACTTAAATTCAGAACGGTAGTAACCCGACTATATCAGGGTTGTTCCCGACAAACAAATCATATCGTACTTTAGCAACCCGCTAAATACTATATAGATGAATATTATGAAGATAGCACCCGCTCCGGGTGCGCATGATTTTCAATTACTGATAAAGAATATACTGGCTTACTCTCTTATGCTCGAGCCGGAAAGAGAGATCGTATATAGCAATAAACACAGGTACAATTACTTTACGCTCAACAAGCGCATACGCCAACTGGCCAATGCATTACAGCATCTGGGCCTGTCGGGAGGTGCACCCGTAGCAGTTCTCGACTACGACAGTCACCGTTACCTGGAGTGTTACTTTGCCATTCCTATGACCGCCAATGTATTGCATACCGTCAACTGGCGACTGTCTCCTGCACAGATATTGTACACTATTCGTCATGCAAAAGATGAAGTGATCATTGTGCATGAAGATTTTTTACCCTTGATAGAAAGTTTTGCAGGGCAGATGCCATCCGTAAAACATATCATTGTCACTACCGACGATACAGCCACACAAACAGGTGCTTACCCTCACTATGAGGCTCTTCTGGCTGCTATGCCGGAATCATACGACTTCCCCGATTTCGATGAAGATGCCGTTGCCACAATGTTCTACACCACAGGCACCACCGGCGACCCTAAAGGAGTGTATTATACCCACAGGCAGCTTGTCTTACACACCTATCATCTGGCTGCGACCTTTGGATTTGTAGCAGGCGCTACAGGGCGCTTTGGCAGCGACGATGTATATATGCCACTTACCTCCATGTTCCATGTTCATGCATGGGGCTTCCCATATCTGGCCACTATGTACTCTCTGAAGCAGGTATATGTGGGTAAGTTCGACGCAGCAAATGTGCTCGACCTCATCACCAACGAAAAGCCGACATTCTCTCATTGCGTACCCACTATATTGCAAATGCTCTTTGCCAAAGCAGAAGAAGTGCCTACCGATTTCAGCGGTTGGAAATTAGTTTCAGGCGGAGCAGCCATGCCGGAATCGCTGGCTAAAAAAGCCATCCTCAAAGGCATTGACCTCAGAGCAAGTTATGGCATGTCTGAGACCTGCCCTGTTATATGTGGCGGATATATTCCCCTGCACTGCAAAGACAAGGATATAGACTGGCAGGCAAAAGCGCGCAGCCGCACAGGTATGCCTCCGGCATTTGTTGAGATGAAGATCGCTGATGAACAAGGTAATGAAGTGGCACATGATGACTATACCACAGGAGAAATATTAGTGCGGGCTCCCTGGCTCACTCAAGGTTATCTGCACGACCATGAACGCGGCGCGCAACTATGGGAGGGTGGTTACCTGCATACCGGCGATGTAGCTACTATCAACAAACACCACTCTATCCGTATAGCCGACCGCATTAAAGATGTCATCAAAAGCGGTGGTGAATGGATATCTTCTCTCGCATTAGAAAACTACATAGGCCAGCATCATGCAGTGGCAGAGGTTGCCGTAGTAGGTATGCCCGATCCGCAGTGGGGAGAACGCCCTTACGCATTGGTAGTTCCAGCTACCGGCAAAACGCTCACTATTGAATTACTGCAACAACATCTGCAGCAGTTCATTGACAATGGCGAACTCAGCAAATGGGCAATGCCCGAGCATTTTGAATGGGTATCCGCCATCCCCAAAACAAGTGTAGGAAAGATAGACAAGAAGGTGATTAGAGGGCAATTGAGTAAAATATAGTGCACTGTTCCTCTATCAGATCATATCACTGTAGTTTTGAAATATAGATTTGTAGCATAACTAGTACTGCTATATACTCGCAGTGGGTTATGAACAAGCATCTGCATCATATCCTTAATAAGCAGTAATTTAGACCCTGGTAATAATCATTCCTGTAGAGTGAATTGCTGTTACTAACAACCCGTTTATATGGAACATAATAAAGCCGATCTGCGCACCGTACAAGTAGTGCGTTATATCACTCCCCTCAGGGAAGGCGGCTCCATGCCAGCTATTGCCGAGGCCGATGATACGTTCACCTATGTACTTAAATTCCGTGGTGCCGGACAAGGCCCTAAAGCATTGATCGCAGAACTTATCGGTGGAGAAATTGCTCGTGCAATTGGTTTACGTATGCCCGAGATCGTTTTTGCGCTGCTCGATGAAGCCTTTGGTCGCACAGAACCCGATGAAGAGATACAAGACTTGCTCAAAGCCAGCGAAGGGCTCAATCTTGCAGTACATTACCTGTCCGGCTCCATTACATTCGATGCCAATGTAACTGCTGTGGACGCGCGTACTGCATCTGCAATAGTTTGGCTCGATTGTCTCTTGGTCAATGTAGATCGCACAGTACGCAATACCAATATGCTGCTGTGGCATAAAGAATTATGGCTTATCGATCATGGTGCATCATTATACTTTCATCATTCATGGCAAAACTGGGAGGAGAAAGCAACACAACCATTCAGTTATGCCAAAGACCATGTACTGCTTAAGAATGCTACAGAGCTTACAGCTATTGACAAAGAATTCAAAGCTATACTTACACCCGATCGTATCAACGCTATAGTAGCTATGGTACCCGATGAATGGTTGCTCGTAGATGCTCCCTTTCATACTGCGGCAGAGCACAGACAGGCCTATGCTACTTTCCTTAACACCCGTATCGCCCATTCCGAAACCTTTGTAAAAGCCGCAGCCGATGCAAGACAAGCACTTATATGAGTATGCGGTCATCCGCATAGTGCCGCGGGTCGAGCGGGAGGAGTTCGTAAATGTTGGTGTAGTATTATACTGCAGACAAAAGAAATTTTTAAAGGCACTCTATCATATCGACAGAGATCGCCTCTCTGCATTTGCACCTCAATTAGATATTGATGATGTAAGTTGTTACCTGCGATCATTTGAAAAAATATGTGCAGGTGGAAAGCAGGCAGGCCCTATAGGCGAGCTACCTGTAGCTGAGCGTTTCAGATGGCTCACGGCCACGCGCAGCACTGTTGTGCAATCTTCAAAAGTTCATCCCGGTTTCTGCTCCGACCCCGAGATAACACTGACATTACTATATCAGCAATTGGTATTATAATGCGATCGCTTTCGGCTGAATATAGCGCATGCTTATCTGAATTACCATAAAAAAGTCCACAGGTTCACACCTATGGACTTGCTTAAAGCAAAAGGGAACAACTCTGTTGCGCCGCACTGTTGTTCCCCCCTGCTAAAATAAACGACTTCTATGGCCACCGGCCTATTTCATTGCAACAAGCTCACGCTCGTTCTGCAAAACCCTCATTTGTATCTGCAACAGGCTATTGAGTGCGCCTAACACCTTTTCTTCACTCATATCCAGTATCGTCTGCGTCACTGGTATCTTCTGAAAATAGGGGTCAGTAGAATTGTCATTCACCTTGTTATATTCTAATACCATACTCTTCAACCACTCCAGCTTATTTTTAGCCTCACTACCATCATTAAAATATCCCCCCATCCACTTGTTCCTGATCAATGCGCCCTTAACTTCAAAGTCAACATCAATGGAAGACTGGCCGGTACTGCGCTCCAGTATGTATGCTTTCAGATCCTCACATGCCTTATCTATCTTCCTGCTCAATACCAGTGATGTCATTGCCATAGAGTCGCCCTTCATGCTCCTGTCCAGTTGGCGTTGCTCTGTCTTTACAACCTGCTGACTTCTTACAAAGAGATTGGTCTCCTTTACTAAATTAGCTTTCTCACTCGCCGGAGATACTACTAATGTCAGCCACAGACAACAGACACCTACCAGCATCACCGATGTAACAATAGTATTTACCTTACTCTCAGGTTTTCTTATACCACTGGTAATATAGATAGGCAGGAACAGCAAGCCGAGAATGGCCACTGTTGCATATCCCAGATTCAATGCACCTTGCCAATGCATTACCAGAAATAAGATCGACAAACTCATCAATATGGCACTGAGCGTTCCTAACCCCATCAATAATTTTTCTTGTTTCTTTTGTTGTTCTTTAGCTTTCAATAAGAACATCAATGGTAAAAATATCAGGCTCATGATAGTTATTCCCACTACTATACCCAATGATGCTCCCGGGGCATGCATGAATTTCAAAACGATGCCCATAACAAATACTGCAGCAGAAAATAGTCCGCTAACGATCATGACCTTTTTCATAACGTAATAATTTTTGTTGGTTAAAAGAGATATTGTTTCATTCTCTATTTCACGCAACTCATCTTTATAAAATTTTCGGATGGTTGCGGCATAGAATTGCTCGAAGTCTCCGGACTCCTCGAGCTCCTGCTCAATAATGCAACAAATATGATCAAGGAGGTTTAGCTGCAGGTCCTCCATCTCCACGCCACGTGCACCAATGTCGCGGAGAATGTGATCTATTTGTTGTTCACTGATCTTATACATTAAGCGATCCCGGTTTTTATGTCCAGCAAAAACTTCATGGTCTCCATAAAGTCTGCTAATTCATTTACTTTTTCTTTGGTCATACTCTTTCCCTCAGCACTCAGGCTGTAATACTTTCTGGCTCTCTTACCATTATACTCCAGTTCCGTCGTCACCAGCCCATCCTGTTCCAGCACATGTAGTGTCGGGTACAATGCCCCCTCAGTTATTTGTATTCTGTCCTTAGTAAGCTCTTTTACACGCTGTGTTATCTCATAGCCATACATGCGGTTGTTGTCTTCCAGCAACTTTAGCACTATGGTCTTTAGCGTTCCTTTTATCAGTTCAGATGAATAGATCATACCTTTATTTTAATTACCTAAGTCAAAGATACATAAGATTCCAATGCATTAGACTCAAATGCTAAAATATTTTTTGTTTTAATGCTCAAGCGCATGATTAGGAATGGTCTGAATAATATTTAGCCACCGGCAATATGAAGGTCATGGATCACAACTACCAAATATTATGCGGATGTTTGTATCAAAAGAATTCCAACATGGGTAATTACATAATGGTCACGCTAAGTGTTCTGTTACTACTGATATTCACTGCAGCCTGCGGACAGAAAAAGAACACATTAAAAGTGGGTGATCAAGTACCAACATTTATACTGAAAGATCAGAATGGGAATGACTTCAATATAGATGAGCATATAGGCAAACAAAAGCTGGTCATATACTTCTATCCTAAAGACGAGAGTAGTGTGTGCACCAAAGAAGCATGTGCTTTCAGAGACAGCTATGCCGACTATGTTAAGGCGGGAGCAATGGTCATAGGTATTAACTCGGGCTCTGTAAAGAGCCACAAAGCATTTGCTGCAAACCACCAACTGCCCTTCACATTACTCAGCGACCCCGACAATCTGGTACTAAGGTCGTTTGGTATAAAAGATGTCTTGGTCATTACCGGTCGCGAGACCTTTGTAATAGACCTTTCAGGCAAAGTAGCATATCGATTCAGGGCAATGATGAGCGGCAACGAGCACTCACAAAAGGCATTAGAATATCTGAGATCGAACTAGCTTACAAACTGCTGTTCTTGTATCTATCGGAGTGCTCTTCATACTTATTTCACTATTTACAGTATTGTTTGTACTTTGGCAGCATTACTAACCAAAAATCCTATCAGGATGAAAAGAACATTAAGTCTGTTTGCAGTTATCGCTATCATCATTCTCTCCGGCTTTGCCGCAATTACCTGGCAGGTATTTGAGAGTAAAGAAGGTGCATATAAAGTACTCATGCCGGGCGTACCGGAAGAGCAGGAACAATCAGTTGAAAGTGCGGTAGGACCGCTGACCATACATATGGCCATGTTGCAGGCTCCGGACGACATCATGTATCTATCCAACTATTCCGATTACCCTGATAGTCTAGTCAATTCAACAATGGGAGAAGCAACACTGAAGCAGTTCTTTACCAGCGCTATGGATGGAGCCGCTAAAAATGTATCAGGCACCATCACCAAAAAACAGGTCATAGCATACAAAAATTATCCGGGACGCCACATGGTTGCAGAGATCAAAGAGAAGAATGTAGTACTGGAGATGGATATGTATCTGGTAAATAACAGGACCTATTTCCTTGAAGCTGTTTATCTCAAAGGCACAAAAGATATTACAGGCGTAAAGAAATTCTTTAGCTCATTCCAGGTTACTTCATCAAAATAGAATGATGCTGTAAAGCACCTTTATAGGACCACCTCATTAATGGGTTCCGGAGTTACCGGAACCCATTAATGTATGTCACTATCCCACCATCTCTTCCAGTACCTTACTCCGCTCGTAGTTGCGCTTTACGGTCTCTCCTATAGGCGTTGGCTGCCCATCCTCATCAATTCTCACGAACGTGATAGATGTGGTGCAGACAACAGTCTCTTCTCCACTATATAAGTTGAACTTACGTGCTTCTATATTGATCTTTATGGACGTATTTCCCAGATGATCTACTTCTCCGTATAACCTCACGTGATTACCTGCCTTCAGTGGCTTCTTAAACAATAGTTCGCCCACGCGCAGCGTTACCATATTGGGTGTGCAGCAATATTCCGTTGCAAATGCCGCTCCGGCCTCATCTATCCATGACATGATATAGCCGCCAAACACGTTGCCATGTATGCCTATGTCTTTGCCCATGCAGATCTTTTTGTTGATCAGTTTCATTGTTCTCATTGATTTTAGAGGTACATAAAAAAAGCCTCACGTTGTGGCGGGAGGCTATGAAATGTTCATTGATATCATTCAGAACATCACCCCGCCACATAAGTATGCATCCAGCATTTGCATGCAGTTGCCATATGTTTCAGTGCTATGTTGTTCATTGTGTTCATGCTGCAATATTAGTTTGTTTGTTGTTCAATTACCTTTCTTATCCGGAAAAATATTGTTAAGATTTAGCTCTTGTTAATGGCTTATAAGGCTTGTCGATAATAACCACTATCTACTCTACCCCCTTATCTGCATATACAATGATATCCCTGATCTCGTTATCTGTTATACCACCAAAAGCAGGCATAGTAGTCTTGTACCATTTATCAAAAAGCTTACCTGCATAAGCATCTTTGCCATCTGCTGCGATCACCTGCTGACTGTTATGAACAAAGGCTATGAGTTTGGTGGTATCATTTCCCCATCGGGCTATAACACCCGCTAATGCAGGTCCTGTCTTGTCTTGCTTTAATGAGTGGCATTGCATACAGCTGTTCATAAAGAGCCGTTTACCGGGCGTTACCGGCACTACTGTAGTAGCCGGCATATTCTGCCTTGTATTGTCGCTATTGTTACAGGCCACAAGTAAGGTAATTACCGGCAGCAAGATAGACAGCCTCTTTATCATAACTATTTTTCCAGAGAATGTACACTGTGGAACAAGCGTTTCCAGCGGATACCCTTGGCAATACCGTCTTTATGGTAGCTGAACCATACGAACCATGCCTTACCCACAACGTGGTCAACAGGTACATATCCCCAGTAGCGCGAATCCAGTGAGTTATCGCGGTTATCACCCATCATCCAGTAGTAATCCATCTTAAAAGTGTAGCTGGTAGCCTCCTTATCATTGATGAAGATCTTACCCTCTTTCTCCTCCAGCTTATTGCCTTCGTAGTTGCGAATGACCCTGCGATATAATGCAATGGTCTGCGGATTGATCTGTACGGTCACCCCTTCTTTAGGAATGATGATAGGACCGAAATTATCTCTGTTGAATTTGTAGTTGGTAGAGTCATGCGGGAATACACCTAATTCCATAACTACGCCCTTAGGGTAAACAAATGGCTTCACTTCCGCACCCAATTTGGTCAGCTCATCGGCCTGCACATTCTCCAGAAAGTACACATTGCTTACTCCGCCTGTATATGCAGGTGGTACCGATTCTATCTCGTTGTCGCTGATGAAGTCACTGGTCACCGCACCGCCCTTAGAAGTCACTGTATATTGGAGTTTCTGATGCGGGAAACGCACACTAGGGGCATCATTCACAAACAGTACACCATCTTTTACCTCTATCTTATCTCCCGGCACACCTACACAACGCTTGATGTAATTCTCCTTCTTATCAACAGGCCTTACCAGCAACTTGAATCTTGACTTCAGCGCCTCGCGGTCGTTATTGAAATAGTCTCTTAGTGCAGAATAATAATCATCTGCAGGGCGGTCTGCCATTACGGTATCACCGGCTGGGTAGTTGAATACCACTACGTCGTTACGCTCTACCTTACCGAAACCCGGTATGCGGCGGTATTTCCACTGCACACTACTCAGGTAAGATACACCGCCTGTTATAGGTAATGAGTTATGTACCAGTGGCACAGCAACAGGTGTCATAGGTATGCGGGGACCATAAGAAAGCTTGCTCACAAACAGATAGTCGTTGACCAACATACTACCTTCCATTGATCCGGTAGGAATAGTATAGGCTTCGAATACCAGTGTACGAATGAGCGTTGCAGCCACTATTGCAAAGACACCCGCATCGACCCACTCTCTCCAGACCGGCTTGTTTTTCTTCTTTTTTCCTTTCGGGTCGTCCGTACCTTTTTCTTTTTTATCAAATAATGCCATTGGGCGATAATATTATTAATGCGCCCAAAAGTAATACTTAATGCACATTATCTTATATAACATAATGTTTGTGCGCGAGTTTTAACAAAAAGGTGATCGCAGTTTTTTACAGAATTAAGCATATCTCACACATTGTTGCTTGTGTACAGGCAATCGGAACCTGATCAGCATGTTACCTTTTATATATGAATAACACCAGGCAACAGCTTGGATATTGTCCCTTCTTATCTCAGAAGAGGGGCTGGGCGTAGCCTGACTGAACGGCCTTTCATTATAATAGCCCCGCAGAACTGCGAGGCTATTTCAATAAAAATGATTTGTAAATTTTAAAGTGCTGCCTTGTAACGTGCTGCCACAGCATCCCAGTTCACTACGTTGAAGATAGCCTTCAGGTAGTCGGGGCGCTTGTTCTGGTACTTGAGGTAGTAGGCATGTTCCCATACATCGATACCCAGTATTGGTGTACCCTTTACCTCAGCTACATCCATCAGCGGATTGTCTTGGTTAGGTGTTGAAGAAACTTCCAGCTTGCCACCGGCGTTTACCAGCAACCATGCCCAGCCGCTACCAAAACGGGTAGCACCGGCAGTGCTCATCTTTTCTTTCAATGCATCTAAAGAACCGAAAGTTTCATCTATAGCCTTGGCCAGATCGCCTGATGGCTGGCTGCCATTGTTACCGAGTATTTCCCAGAACAGAGAGTGGTTGTAATGACCACCACCATTGTTGCGCACCGCAGCAGGATAAGCAGAGATATTAGTCATCAGCTCTTCCAGACTCTTATTTTCACCATCAGTACCGGCAAGAGCCTTGTTCAGGTTATCTACATAAGCCTGGTGGTGCTTGTCGTGGTGTATCTGCATGGTCTGAGCATCTATATGTGGCTCCAGTGCATCAAATGCATATGGTAATGCGGGAAGTGTGTGAGACATAATAATTTTATTTTTAAAATGATTTTGAAAATGAATACCACAAAGTTAAAACTGAATGGCGGTAAAGTGAAATGTAAAAATTAAATAGCATTATTGAAAAACATTAAATACCACACCAAAACCGCGCCACCAATAAACCTGCATAAGGATCCAAATATATTCCACATTCATTCTACATTGCCACATTCATTGTAGAATTGCCCAATGGTCAGAGTGTCAAATTGCCATGTTCTATCATGAGCTTTGCCACTATATCTCTGGTGATGTCCGGGTAGTCGACCACCACAGGTTTTCCATTATCCAGCCAGTTTCTAATGGTGCCGTAGTTCTTCTCATCCAGCATTTTGATGACCGTTGCACCCATGGCTTCGGCACCGGCGGCATTGCATTGCTGCTCGTATTGGCCCACCATAGGTATCACCAGCACCTTTTTGCCCAGGTACATAGCCTCAGCAGGACCTTCAAAGCCACCACCGCACAAAACACCTGCCGCTGATGCCATGCTTTTTACAAAGGCGGTGTTGTCTATCTTCATCAACCGCACATTGCCTATGGTCTTTGGCTCTTTATTGTGTTTAGAAAATACCTCCCACGTAGCATCAGGGAATTGAGATAGGTGTTTTACAAGAGTATCGTCATCATAAGCCGGCAGGTATACCGTATAATGTCCCTCATTGGTCGGCTTCAACTCGCGTATCTCTTTACGAATGACCGGTGTAAATATATTCTCTCCAAATGCCTTGAAATGAAAACCATACCCCGCTGTTACTGGCACGTAGCGACTCAATATCGCTTCACCTATAAGGTCATGATGATCGGGGCGAGGGGCATTGGGGTGTAAAACTGCGTACTGGTGGCTCAGAGAAATGCAGGGCAGGTTTTTACGTTTACAGGCCCATGCAGAGATAGGCTCAAAATCGTTGACTACTATATCATACTCTTCGGCCGGAAAATTGCGGATATCTTTCAGCAATTGCCCTACTCTCAGTTTCTTAGCGGTTGCGCCCAGGTCTATACCACCGCTCTTGCCGAATATAAAGCTGAGACCATAGTATTTATATTTTACCGGATATGGAAAATCTACATCAGCCTGTATGCCGCTGATCAAGACATCTACATCGCCATATTGAGCGAGTAGCGGATAAACATCTCTGGCTCGGCTCAAATGCCCGTTGCCGGTTCCCTGAATTGCAAATAATATCTTCACAATGTGAAAGTAATATTTATAGTGTTACGCTGCCTCCAACCCTTCTTCATTTTTTGAGGCATGTCCGTTGATATTCAGCTCCAGCATCAGACTGGCCATCATTGCCTTGGCCGACTCTTTGGTCTGCTTTTTCTTGTCGATATCTACAGCCTGCGCAACAGGATCTTTGAAGTAATTGTAGATCGTCCACTCAGATCCGGTATATTCTAATGCAGTAAGATTTTCTATCCAATCGCCCGAATTAAGATACATGACAGAACCATTCGGGGTAACTACATTTTTCATCTCCGGATGGTGAATATGTCCGCAGATCACATAGTCGTACTTATTCTCGGCTGCAATGTTGCATACGGTATCTTCGAATTTATTGATGAATTTCA
This sequence comes from Chitinophagaceae bacterium, assembly GCA_947447465.1. GTDB lineage: Bacteria > Bacteroidota > Bacteroidia > Chitinophagales > Chitinophagaceae > Flavipsychrobacter. Next base: position 50,448 of record CANFKE010000031.1, read on the forward strand.
CCGCCCCCTTTACACTATTCTTCACTTTTTTAGACAGAGATATCTTACCCCTTCCCATTTTCTGCGATACCCAATTGATCATACTATTAATAAGAATGAGCGTATCGTACCCTACAGCCCCAAGCTTGGCTAACCACCGGCTATGCTGCATCACCACATCAAATACATCTCCATGAAATATCCACACGCGTGAATCATTCACTTTCAGAGATAGTTTATTGGTGATCTTGAGTGATCCCAGCTGAAAACCTTTGAAACGACGCAACATTTCATCGTGATTGCCGGGTATATAATATACCGGCACTTCTTTGGTTATGAGTCCTATAAGGTGTTTGACCACCATCATATGTGTTGCCGGCCAATATCTTTTACTGAACTGCCACACATCTATTATATCTCCGTTCAGCACCACTGCCTTAGGGCGAATGGTCTTTAAATACTGAAGTAGTTCTTTTGCATGGCAACCGTAGGTGCCCAGGTGTATGTCTGACAACACCAATATATCAACATCTCTTTTTGCCATGCTTAGACTTCGGCGAAGTATTTGGTTATTCAAAAAGACAAATTTGATATAACTACAATGTTAGGCGCGAGTTAAGGATGGGTTAATAAAAGTGGACGTTATCCGCTAAGTAGATCTATTTAGTGCTATGCCCGATGAAAATGTAAAAATAATCGGGCATTGAAATGTTGTAAGTTATTCATAGTTAGGGTTTTGTGTGAAATGTGTATGCCCGATAGTGCCCGATTATAGTTGTCTGAACCACAGATTAAGATGATTGCTCAGGTTTCACAGATTCTTAGTTTACTGTATAGAGTAGTCTTACAACGAATACGTCCCGTGCGAATGTCAGGGGTTCGAGAACCTCACCCTGACATTCGGGTGGAGGTGTAAATGCCCGATGGAGATAAAAATAAAATCGGGCATTGGAATGTTGTAAGTTATTCATCGTTAGTGTTTTGCGTAAAAGGTGTATGCCCGATCGTGCCCGATTTAGTTGTCTGAACCACAGATTAAGATGATTGCACAGATTTCACAGATTCTTAGTTTACTGTATAGAGTAGTCTTAAAACGAATACGTCCTGTGCGAATGTCAGGGGTTCGAGAACCTCACCCAGACATTCGGGTGGAGGTGTAAATGCCCGATGAAGTTGAAAAAATAATCGGGCATTGGAATCTTGTAAGTTGTTCATAGTTAGTGTTTTGCGTAAAAGGAGTATGCCCGATCGTGCCCGACTATAGTTGTCTGAACCACAGATTAAGATGATTGCACAGATTTCACAGATTCTTAGTTTACTGTTGAGTAAACGTTCTGAATGCAAGGTCATAAATTGCGTACAAATTAATACTGGTCTTTCGATTTGAAAAATAAACATATCCACAAAAATCAAGGCTTATTCGGCTGAAATGTGCTGTGGGTAAGGGCTGGGATGGGGTAATCTTCTGTGGATATGTTTTTGCAAATGAATGCTACTGATAGCAGAGCGTATATGGGTATGTCATCATCTTGTCCGATGTTGGGGTCGGAGACCCGTTTATTAGTCGTCACGAGAACGTCCCTGAGGGAACTAACTCTCGCGACAGTGGTATAATACCGATCAAACATTAAAAACAGGCACGTCTGCGATCGTTGCGGCCCTACGGGACGCTGTAGAATAGGGAGGGAATAAGGGCTACAAAGCTTTTGCACCTAACGGCGCAATGAAATGTTGTAATGCCGAAATTCAATGTCTATTTGGCATAATTGCGGATGCGTAAACAATGCTGAAAAGTATCGGTGTAAAAAAAAGTGCAGAACTTTCGTTCTGCACCTGCTAAAAATATAATGGGTCACTAAAAGGCTGATCAGGATGCTTGCTTCAGTTCGCCGTAGCCACCTATTTGTGGGGTGTCTTCGGGGAGGGCTTCTGTACCTGCTGTAGGCATTACTATTTCTATATCTGTAATGTCTTTAAGCTGTGGTAATTGTTTTGGGGAGTTGATACCCAGATAGTCCATGAAATTCTTAGAGGTATTGTAGATCAATGGTTTACCCACCATATCTTCGTTACGACCGCTGATGACGATCAGTTCTTTTTCCAATAATTTCTGGATGCTGTAGTCGGCACTTACACCGCGGATATACTCTATTTCGCTCTTGGTAATTGGCTGCTTGTATGCTATGATAGACAATGTTTCCATAGCTGCTGCAGAAAGCTTTTTGATGTGCTTTTCGCCATTCAGCTTCAGAACGGTCTTGTGAAATTGCTTTTTTGTCAAGAACTGGTAGCCACCACCTACTTCCATAAGATGGAAAGGATAGTACTCAGCCTCATATTTTTCCATAATACCTGATATGCAGGCAGATATACGCTCCGTCTCGATCTGAGTTTCGAGCGCCTGTCCCAACATTTCAGTTATTTCTATTTGTGTCAGCGCCTTATCACTTGCGAAGATGAGGGCCTCAACGTGCGGCATTAATTGTTCAATATCCATGCTCTGCTTTACTTTTCTCAACCGAAATTA
>CANFKE010000032.1 GCA_947447465.1 Chitinophagaceae bacterium
AAGAATGTGGCAAAAAGTGGCAGAAAGTAGCAATTTGTTAAAACACCCTCAATGTCAATCCCACAAAGACTTTTAGCATACTATACCAATGCAGAACTGCCACTTTTATTAAAAACTGCCACTTTTCTGTATCGTACGAAATATCCACCCGAATGTCACGGTGAGGTGCTTGAACCGCGACATGCGCACGGGAAGTATTCGTAAATAGTACACCACACAAAAAGTAGCGACCAAAAGTAGCAGAATGTGGCAGAAAGTAGCGAAATGTGGCAGAATGTGGCAATCGGTTAAAATACACTTAAACCCTTGTCCACAAAGCAGCTGCATCATCATGTTACGCTCAGAACTGCCGGAAATAAAAAGATCTGCCACTTAGTAATGGAGAGAGATAATCTCGGTATTTTATAAATATCGGGTATCTTTGGAATACCTCATGGATATTGTTGTTGTATATGCGTCTTACCAAAGTCCCCGTCTCACCTACGTGTTAGACTGGCTCTTCCGTGAGCGATTACAGCTCACTTATCAACTCACTACCAGTGAAGAGGAAGCTATCAACGCACCATATTGCATTACTTATGGCAGTATCCTTCCCGGTAAGATAGCCATACCCGATGCAGGGCTCACCGCAAAAAATAGTATTACATCCTTACAGTCGGCAGATGCCGGCATACACAGGAATAAAGGACTGGAAGAATGCCATCCAAAAGTGGGTGATTGGAACGGTCTGCCCGTTCTCTTTGCTCATGCCGATGGCTATACTATACCATTCGATATATGCTCGGCTATATTCTACCTGATAAGTAGATACGAAGAATATTTTCCCGAGAACACCGACAGGCATGGTCGCTATCCCGCTACCGATAGCATACTTTATAAGCAAGGCTGGCTGACTCGCCCTCTAGTTGACCAATGGGTAGAGGCTTTCAGGCAATTGCTGGAGACCACATGGAAGGTTACGATACCCAAACACGTATTTACCTTTCAGCCTACCTACGATATAGACATGGCCTATTCACATGCTTACAAAGGCATTAAGCGTATAGTAGGTGCATATATAAGGGCTTTATTGAAAGGCGATGTGAAGCAGATAAGTGAGCGTACTCAGGTATTGAAGAAAAAGGCCATCGATCCGTACGATTCCTTTTTATGGCTGCGCCAACTGCACGAGCAGTATGGCTACAAGCCTATCTACTTCATACTTTCAGCTTTGCGCACCACCCCGTTCGATAAGAACATTCATCCTAAGCACCCTGCTATGGTAAGGGTCATAAAGCAATTGGCCAGGGAAGGGGAAGTAGGTATTCACCCCTCTTACTTCGCTACTCATTACGATGAAATGGCCAAGGAGCAGAATACACTGAAGCAGATCATCGCACAACCAATACATATCTCTCGCCAACACTACATACGCTTGATGATACCCACTACCTATCACTTGCTGATGGACAATGAGATAACACAGGATTACAGTATGGGGTATGGCTCTCATATAGGCTTTAGAGCGGGCACCGGCAGCTCATTCCTTTGGTACGATCTGCTCAAGGAGTCAGTGACACCCATTCGTACCCATCCGTTCTGTTTTATGGATACCACTGCCCACTTCGATATGTCAATGTCGGTCACAGATGCATTTACTTCGCTCGATGCTATGGTTGCTGGCCTGCAGGAGTGCGGTAGCTCACTTCATACCGTCTTTCACAACTTCTCTTTAGGCACAGATCAGCAATGGCTCGGCTGGAACAATGCCTATGCTGCCTTTCTGGCTCGTATGGCCAACCATCATAGATAATTGCTATCAGGGTTCAACCTGCTCATAAACAAAAAGCAGTTGCCTGAAGACAACCGCCATTAGAGGGATTATAGAGGAGTATAAAAAGACCTATAAAGTAGCCAACAGATTCAATACTTCAGTTACCGTATGTGCGGTCATTACAGGTGAGAATACCATTCCTTGCGTCAGCGTTACATTGTTTTGAGATGAATAATACAGTAGCCCGTTTTTATGACCGATCGTCACTACATCGATACGAGATTCCAGCGGAATATTGTAGCCAACGGCCATTGAGAATATATGGGTGTGACTATCATAATTGCTGACGGGAACTGCCATATGATAATCCGGGAATACAACAAATACAGCGGTGTTACTGCTGTTGAACAGGGTATCTGCAGGAATGACAGAAATATCTGTAAGACCGGTTGTTACAGTTGCCGGATATTGGCTGCTCACCCAGTGAAGCGCACCACAGGAGTCGAACTGATTGTAGTTACGGTATATATTGACCGTGCCGACACCGGTGCCAAGTGTATCTATTACTACTACCGACATACTGTCCAGTGTAGTAGCGTTCACCGCGGTGCCGGCAGTATTCCCTACTCTCATCCATCTTACCAGTGAATCGCTGTAATCGGTAACGCCATAATATAGACCCATTGGCATACCCGAGTGAACAGGTGAATAGAAGTCGATACCATATTTGGTAACGCCTATTTCTACTCCATCCATGGTGGCGGTAACATATACCTGACCGGTATTATTCAGTAATTGGTTGCCACTAAGCCCCACCGATCTGTTGGCAAGTGCCGACCCGGTGCTATACATTTCTATTACACTCAGTCTCACAGTGCCCGAAGTAAGAATGTTGCCACTGTTATCTTTAAAGGAGTGGGGGTAGAACCGGAACCGCGTACCCTTGGACAGTCGTACTTCACTATACGTTCCTGCAGTTACTGTAAATACTTCCGGGGTCGATCTCAGTGAATGGAATAGGGTATTGACATCCGTTCTGTCATTGGTATTTATAAGTACACTATCTCTGTAGTCCGGCTTACTGCACGACGCCAGTAGCAGCAAAAAACTGCTGATGACCACTAATATATGCCGGTGTCTGTTCATTTTAAGTTAACTGTCAGGGATTTGTATATAGTATGACGAACATATAACAGATTTCGTTAGAAATATATAAAAATAACATACAAATTACTGAAATTGCCCGGAATACAACACTTAATTGAGCCTTATGCTAGAGATGCATATATTATAAACTTACTTTTGCCTGTATTACTTACTGTATGATACTAATAGACGGATTATTTATAAACAAAGGCGGTGGGGCAGTATTGCTGCAATATCTTATTGAGCAGATCTGTCAGCATCCCCGTAAAGATGACTTCTTCTTTTTGCTCGATCCCCGCTTCGACATTCCTAAGGTATTGACAGGGAATTATAAGGTAGTACCCAATACTCTTGGCGACAGAAGCAGGTTTTATAAAGAGACCGGTAAGAACTATACCCGTGTATTCTGTTTTGCCAATACTCCGCCACCGGTAAGGCTCAACGTAACAGTATATACTTATTCGCATAATCAAAAACTGCTGGAAGCTCCGCACAGGAAGTTTCAACGCGCTTACTGGAAGTTGTATGCCAAGTACCTCTTCATAAAGCTGTATAACAAGAATACCGACTACTATATAGTACAGACACAGCACATGATCAATGAGCTGATGAAGTTGAAGCTGAAAGACGCGGCACATTGTCTGACCATTCCGTTTTATGATACAGGTAAATATGCAGGTGCCCATACACCTTTCCATGAGCGTCCTGCTGATGATTTTGCATTCGTAAGCACACCATCACCACAAAAGAACTATCCCACATTACTTGATGCATGGGAATACCTGCATGAGCAGGGACACACACCCGGTCTGCATATCACTATCGATGAAACGGCACCTGCCTTGCTGGCTCGTATCGATGAAATGAAAGCAAAGGGCATAAGGATATATAATTACAGTTATATCGATCCTCGTGAGCTCTACTTCAAATATCGATATCTCGTTTGTCCGTCTGTAATGGAGAGCTTCGGACTACCGCTCATAGAAAGCGTAGAGAGCGGTATGAAGGTATTGGCCCCCGATATGGAATATGTATATGATGTCATCAGGCCAAGTGCTGTTTTCGATCCGTGGAATAAGCGGTCTATTGCTGAGTGCGTTTTGAACGCATTGAGCACGGATCTGCCCTATCCCGAGATCAGAGCCAAGAATGATGTGGCTCAACTCATAGGCTTGCTGGTAGCATGATCTTTGTAAAATAATGCCTGGTTTAGTATAAAAAAAGTCGTGTAAATCCGATATTGCACCGTCCGCTATTGGACACTACGTTTAAAACGATAAAGAAAGTCATGAAAAAGGTATTATTATTCGGTGCGTTCGCATTGTCTGTATTCACGGCCAATGCCGGTGTAACGCTCAACCAACTGCCGGGCGAAGGTGGAGACCCTGCACCGGCTGCAGCACCGGTTGCAACCCTCACAGGCAAATGGCATGTTGTGGATATGAAATTTCAGGTTCCCGCAGGCCAGAAGGCACCGGACCCTAAGGAAGTAAAAGAGATGGTAGCCAAGCAAAATATGACCTATGAGTTCATGGCAGATGGTACTATGAAAATGACCGGAGACGGACACGATGCTGAATCAGGCACCTATAAAAAAGTAGGTAACAAGTTAGAGACCGTAGGTCCGAAAGGAGAAAAAGAAACACTTGATATAGCCAAGCTTACTGACAAGGAGTTACACCTCAGTCTGAAGAAAGAAAAGATGACCATCATACTGGAGAAGATGTAATTTCCTATTGATAGTTATTAGATCGAATAAGGCCATCCGAATAGTCAGATGGCCTTATTCAATTTAGAGAAGGAGATATACTATTGTTTACTTACCGCTATTATCCAGCACCACTGTCACCTGGTTGCTGCGCTTTCCGCCCGGTGTTATGATCACTGCTTTAAGGTCAAGACGCTTGCCAGATGGCACTTTTATACGTAACGGCTCGGTGTACCACATATCTGTTTCGCGGGGAGTATAGCCATCTATGGTATAGTGCACTTTTGCACCTTCAACCGTAGGAGATAGTTCAAACTTAAAGTCCTCACCTTTCAATACAGTATCGCTGGCACCAATGATCTCAGGCACACGGTAGTTGTAGCCTTTACTCTCCAGCATGGCCAGGTGCTTAGGCACACGTTGCTGGGCAAAGTTGCTGAAGTTCTTGGCAGCTACCGGAGTCCATGCTATCTCGGCCAGTGCCAGCATACGTGGCAACAGGTGAAATTCTGCTTTGGCAGGAGTGGCTATATATTCGGTCCACAGGTTGGCCTGCACACCTATTACATGCTTCTTCTGATCTCCTGTCAGTTCAGCAGGAATAGGATCATACGCATAGGCTTTAGACAATGGTGCATTACCACCTATAGATAATGGCTCTTGCGATGATGCGCTTTGTGCATGATCGAAGTACAGTCCTTCGCTGCCGGGTGTCATGATCACATCATGGTTGAGCTGAGCCGCAGCAATACCGCCGCTAACGCCTCTCCAACTCATGATCGTTGCATTGGGTGCTACGCCACCTTCCAGTATCTCATCCCAGCCTATCATACTACGTCCCATAGCATTGATGTGGCGCTCTATACGGCGAACGAAATAGCTCTGTAATCCTGCTTCATCGCGCAGGGCAGAGTCTTTGATCAGCTGTTGACAGAAGCCCGATTTTTTCCAGGCATCCTTAGGGCACTCATCGCCACCTATATGTATGTACTTGCCCGGGAACATATCCATCACCTCGTCCAGTACCGCATTGAGTATTTTGAAGGTGGTATCGGTAGGGCAGAATACATCGGTATATACACCCCATGTCTCTCCCACTTTATAGTTCTTTGAAGGATCGCAGCTGAGAATAGGGTAGGCTGCAATAGCGGCCATGGCATGTCCCGGCATCTCTATCTCCGGTACAATATTGATGAAGCGATCAGCAGCGTAGGCTACCACTTCACGTATCTGCTCCTGAGTATAGAAACCACCATAAGGCGTATTGTCAAACAGGTCGGTGTTATTGCCGGAGAAGCCGCCTACTTTGGTCTGCGCACGGTTGCTGCCCACAGAGGTAAGTTTAGGATACTTCTTGATCTCTATACGCCATCCCTGGTCGTCGGTAAGGTGCCAGTGAAAGGTATTAAGCTTGTACATGGCCATTACATCTATATACTTCTTGATGAAGTCAACTGAATAGAAGTGACGGGCTACATCGAGATGCATACCCCTGTAGCCAAAGCGGGGCGCATCTTTTATGGTAGCACAAGGAAAGGTGGCCGTGCCGCGTTTTACCGGAGTGATCATCTGCAGCAAGGTTTGTACGCCGTAGAACAATCCTGCATTCTTACCATAGATCATTACCTGATCTGCAGAGACCTTCATTTCATAACCATCTGCAGGTATAGTGGCCGGCACATTGGTAAACAGCATGATGGCATTCTTGATCATGGATGGTTTCTTATCCATGGTGTTGATGTTCACCACATTGTTATTATATCCGTTCTTCTTCAGGTAGTCTGACAAAAACTTCACTGCCTTATGATCAGGATAATCAACAATAATGCTGGTCTCGGGGTTAAGGGTGAAAGTTCCCTTCTGGCTGCTTATAGAAGCAGGAGCGGGTATGATACCCATGTTGGCATCGGTCTGTGCAAATGCCTGTGTTGCTAATAGTATAGATAGTGCAAGAAATATCTTTCTCATTGGTTGAATTATTTGATTTCAATGAATTGGCGCTTGGTATTCCACCCTTCAACATATAGTTGTAAGGCTTCTTTTTCGGTTGAGTTTAATTGTAAGATATAAGTTTTTTCCTGTCCCGGCAATATAGAAACATAATTATCGCTGTAAAACGCAGGGAGTACTCGTTCTCCGTTAGCATGAACCAGCGTTAGTCGCTGAAAGAATGCTACCGCATTACCTTGCGGATTACTTAATGTAACCTCTATTCCTTTTTCAGTTTGTCTGGCTGAGGTGATCAGTTTTGTCGGGGGCATTTGTTGAAGAAAAGGATAGTTACCATGTGCATCGGGCAACCAGTAAAGGTTCTCATCTGTTACAACGTTAGTAGCCGAATCAGTAAGACTCAGGTAAAGAAATATACCCTCTTTTTTTGCAAGGGAATCTATCTCTTTTCCAAACTTATATTGTTGTTTACAAGAGGATGCGGCTACCTGTATGTATTTAGATGTAAGCGGTATCTCATCGCCTTTTGTTGTGTATGCTTTGGCAACCAGTTCCATTTTTTCGGTTGGAGTAAAGTGATTGTTACCAGCAAGGATCGTCTTGTTGATGTGGTCAAACATCACATGCAGTGGTTTACTCCCTGTGCGGGTGCCATATAGGCATGCATTAGGGTCAAGGTAGTAATCATACATCTGGCCTTTCATAGCTGTCCATGGGTTCTGTGTTTTCCAGATGATGATGCCGGTGTACCAGTCCCACATACGTGCTGTTGCGCCCTCCATTAAAGCACGGTACTGATCGTAGTTGACCAACTGCGCTTTACGGGTAAAGTCTTCTATTGATGTTGGATGTCCGTAAACCTCTACAGATGAATCATAACCCTCATACCGGTGGTAGCGCCATACAGAATCTACGATCCATTTGTGTTGGGTAGTATCATAGTAAGGAACAACCATGTTAGAATCGGGTAGAAATCTTTTGAGTGAAGCCACATCACCAATGCCTATTGAGCCTATCTCAGAATTGAATGGGAACGACTTATGTGCCCAGAAATAATCCTTATTCTGTAGCACATATGGGCCATCACCACCATGCAGCGACATGCTGTCATCGTTAGAGAATTCAAAGAAGAAACGCGTTCCATCGAGCGAAGGTAGAATGGAGTCGCGCATGGCACTAAGAATATCCGCAGGCGGTCTTATCTCATTACCTCCGCACCACAGCGCTAATGATGCATGGTTACGCAGCATCTTCACCTGATCTTCTACTGATTCAATAAAGAGCTTATGATTGTCGGGGTAGTTACGACGCGCATTAGTGTCTTCCAGTTTCAACGGGTCGTACCAGCGGCCATTACAGTCGCCCGATGCCCAGAAGTCCTGCATCACTAATAAGCCATATTTATCGCATGCATCGTAAAATTCAGGTCGCTCGGTAATGCCTCCGCCCCACACCCGGATGAGGTTAAGGTTCATGTCTTTGTGATAGTGAACTTCGTTGTCGTATCTTCTGTCAGTAAATCTTAGTAACGCATCAGACAATATCCAGTTGCCGCCTTTAATAAATATCTTCTGGCCATTAACTCTTATTTCCCTGCTATTGGTCTTGTTATTCCATTGGGTCTTTATCTGACGGATACCCACTTTCAAATCTTCCTTGTCAGAGAGTGTTCTGCCGTTTATCAGAAAGCTGACTTTACACGGATACAAATCCTGTGGGCCATAGCCATTGGGCCACCATAGTTTCGGATCATCCAATTCAAGGTCCGGAAACTCAATGGTCTCAACAGAATGAGGTTGCAGCTTTACTGCTACTTTTATTTTCTTGCCGCCAAATTCATACACAGCAGTGCCACTGATCTCAGTATCGCATGTATTTTCGGCTTCCGTTGTTACTTTAATTGTTGCGGGCTTTTGTTTGCCGATCACATTGCGTTTACCCGGTACAAGAGTAATGACGTGGGTGTTCTCTATATGTATCTGTTTAGTACGTTTGATGGTCACCTTGTCCCATATGCCTGTATTGCGGTCGGCAATAGGTTGTATCCAGTCCCATCCAGCAGGATATTGATTGGTGACACTATGCGCAATGACCCCATCGCCGCCTTGTCCGCCATTAGGATTGCCAACTGGTGACGGCGGATAGACAATAATGGCCAATCGGTTTTTGCCATTTGCATTCAGATAGCGGGTAATGCTGTAACTACTCCGCAGGAACATACCGGTATCTCTGGTGTCATTGATCTTATGCCCGTTAAGGAAAACATCATAACTATAGTTGATGCCCCTGAACTGCAACATGATCTCTTCGCCCTGTGCGGGTGGCGCTTCATTGAAATCTTTGACAAACCAGAAGGTATAATATGCCGTACCTGTTGTGTAGATATCCGGAATGTGCTTATTGTTCATGCCGAAGAAAGGGTCAGGAAACAATTTGTTGTTGAGCAGTGTAGTCAATACAGTCCCCGGAACTCTAGCCGGAAGCCAACCTGTAAGGTCTGTAAGCGGAGTAGAAATATCTTCGCCTGACTTATTGATGTCAGTAGCTCTTACACACTTCCAGCCACTATTTAATTCTGTCTCCTGTTGTGCGGTAGCGCAATGAGCTAAGTAAAGCAGACAAAATAGGAACGAGACCAGACGGCGCATATGGATAAAAAAGAGATCAGTAGGTTATGCAGAATAAATGAGATGATGAAACAAAACAGGCGGGTGTAGAAGCACCCGCCTGTTGATTATTTTCCTTTAAATGCCGGCTTTCTTTTTTCCAGAAATGCCATTACACCTTCTTTGAAATCGTGTGTGGCTCCGGCTTCCATCTGTACATGCTTTTCAGCATCCAGTTGCTCTTCCAGTGTATTGTCGTAGGTAATGTTGAGGAGTTTTTTGGTAAGGCCTATTCCTCTTGTAGGCATCATAGCCAGTTTTGTAGCTATCTTTTTGCTCTCCTCTTCAAATGTTTCATCGGGGAAAGATTTGAAGATCATGTTCATAGCTACAGCATCCGGACCCGATACCTTTTCTGCGGTCATCATTAATGCTGCTGCTCGCTGCATACCTACCAGGCGGGGCAGAAAATAAGTGCCACCACTATCAGGTATCAAGCCAATATTACTGAAAGCCTGTATGAATGATGCGCTGTTCTTAGCGACTACTATATCGCAAGCCAGAGCCAGGTTAGCACCCGCACCTGCTGCTACACCGTTTACCGCGGCAATAACAGGTTTTTCCATATTGCGGATACGGAGGATGGTAGCATTATAATGCTCGCGCACCATGCGCTCAAAATCCTCAGGACTGGGGTTCATTGCCTCAGAAAGATCCTGACCGGAACAGAAGCCTTTACCGGACCCTGTCATATACACACATCTTACCGATTCATCATTAGCACAATCGTCGAGGTGTGCCTGCAGTGTCAGGGCCATATCGCGGTTATAGCTATTGTAGGTTTCCGGGCGATTGAGCGTAATGTAGCCAACGCCATTTTCTTTATGAAGCAATACTGTACTCATACAACAAATGTAATTACAGTTGGTCTATTTTAATACTTATCTGCCCAAGAAAAAGAGGAGTCATTTTTACCTTTGCCTGCTCTAATGCAAAACGCTACCCGTTTTGCGGGTAGCGTTTTGAAGATCGATAAGTATTTGCTTTTATAATGTAGAGAATACCCTCTTGCCATTGGCCAGGTCAAATACTTCAAGATATTTACCTCCGGGTTGTGCTACTTCCATCATCACCCTGTTTTTATACATGCTGAGAAAGATTTGTGACGGAATTCCGGTAGCCTGCAGTACTTCTGCATTCCACACAGGTTTGCCGCTTTGTGCATTGAATGCAACAAGGCTTATTCCCGGGCCTGATTGGTGGTAACGAGCCATTATCAATAGACTATCGCTTACTACTGTCTCTGCCACCAGTTTGGCCACATTGTTGTCTCTCAGTGCCCAGCTACTGCCCGGCATACTGATCTTTACGGTCTTAGCGGTTTCATCGCGCAGCAGATAGCCTTTGAATGCTATCTCATTGTCTGATCTGATAACACCTGATATTGTAGCTTCAATAGGTAGTGTTTTACCATCTTTCAGATCAATAACTATTGTTTTGTGAATACTCTTTGAATTTAGAGAGGTAAAAGCTACAAACCTGTCTGTATGGGTAAAGTAGAACAGATAGGGTGTCTTGAAATCATCTTTATCTTTTACTGGTGTGAACAAGGTATGTGGTATGGTCTGTCTTGCCTTTACCTTGCACCATTCATCAACACGTGTAATTCTGTATCCTTCTTTTCCTTCGAAACGCTGTATATGCACTACACCATCTGAAACAGGGTAGATAAAATCGTTACCGGGCACATCATCCAGCGGCAGATCTTCTTTATTGGTCTCTATCAATACATCTTTACCATTTGGAGGAATACGATATGACATATGTCCCTCATCAACTACCTTGAAAGGGCGGCCTTTATATTCGGTCTCTTTAGGCGTATTTCCGGTCAGATTCACCACATTGAATCTAGCTGCGAATTTGCTGAGCTTTTTGAAATTGACAGAGTCGATATTCTGAGGTACTGAGTCTGTTTTTACCAGAGTTTCCAGATCAAGCCATGAGTTATTGATCTGATACATGTTTTGAGCCTTAACACTCACTACACCTGCTAATAATATTAATGGAAGGGTGAGTAATGCTTTTTTCATAAATATGATGTATTTGTTCAAAAATATAAAAAAATCAATTGTTAGCGTATTTGTTTTAATGAACCATACATACACGATCAGTGAATTGTATGGTCAACAGGTTATACTATTAGGTCACTTATTTATCTCTATACTGTGTATTTTAGCGTTTATATTTATTCATCATGAGAATGCTATTCACGGTCATAGTGTTGTTGTCATTTGCTTTTGCTGTAAAAGGAGGAGAGGGGAATGCGGATTCTGTTTTGCTGAAAAAGTATGTGTATAGCATTACCGGCGGCAGTAGTTTCAGGAATATCGATGATACAGCCACACTGAACAGGACATCGACCTATATCCGGAATGAGTTAAGCAAATATGCTCAAAATGTACAAACACAAACCTACTATGTAAAAGGAAAGGAATACCGCAATATCATAGCATCTTATGGTCCTGAGAACGCACCAAGGATCATTATAGGTGCCCACTATGATGTGTGCGATGACCAGGCAGGTGCCGATGACAACGCAAGTGGTGTAGCGGGGTTGCTGGAGCTGGCCAGATTGCTGAGCAAGGAAGATGCCAGGCAATGGCAATACAGGATAGATCTGGTGGCATATACTCTTGAAGAGCCGCCATCTTTCAAAACGGCAAATATGGGGAGTACGGTACATGCAAAATATCTGGCCGATGCACATATACCTGTAAAGGGGATGATCAGTATAGAAATGATCGGTTATTACAAAGATGCCAGGCATACACAGCAATATCCTCTGGGATTCTTTAAGTGGTTTTACGGAACAAGAGGCAATTATATAACTGTGGTGAAGAAGCTACATGCAGGTAAGTTTGTCCGTCAGTTCACGCGAGGTTTTAAGCACGGGGATAATATTATCACAAAGGTATTCGCTGCACCTGCCTGGGTGCCGGGAGTAGATTGGTCTGATCACCTGAGCTATTGGGCATACGGTTGGCAGGCGCTCATGATCACAGATACCTCATTTTTCAGGAATGCCAACTATCACCAAAAGACAGATACCCCCGATACACTTGATTATGCACGGATGAGCTTTGTGGTGACTAATTTGTTTAATTCGCTGAGTAAAATGGCTAAGGGCTGATCTTCCCTATTTTCTCGTGTTTATTTCGGAAACACCACATTCATCATTGCCTTGGTAAATATCTCCCAGGTATATTTCTTCTTTTCTACCAGCATGTGCTCATGCAGGTCAGGCAGAGAGTTGGGTTGGTAGAATTTAAGAATGGCATCGGCAACTGATGTAGGGTCGGGCTCTGCTACAAATCCTACCTTACCATCAGGCACCACTTCCGGTAACCCGCCAACATTGGTGACGATCATTGGCTTTTCAAAATGGTAGGCGATCTGTGTAATGCCGCTTTGTGTAGCCTTTGTGTAAGGTTGCACCACTACATCGGCCGCACTGAAAAACTTACATACCTCGCGCTCAGGAATAAAGTCTGTAAAGAGATGAACTACATTTTGCAGGTTGTGTTCAGCTATGATTCTGTTATTGGTAGCTTCTACGTCTTTGCTGTAATATTCGCCGGCTACTATGAGCTCTATATCTGAATTGCGGATCCGTTCATCGGCCATAGCCAGTAATGCCCTATCCACTCCCTTATAATCTCTAATAAAGCCAAAGCAAAGCAGGTATTTCTTTGCAGGATCCAACTTTAACTGGGCACATGCATCAGCTTTGCTGAGTTTGGAACCATAAATATCATACACCGGATGAGGTGAAAATACCGACGGCTTGCTGATGAATTGTTTCAGGTATTTGAGCTGGTCATCGCTCATTGTGATGAACGCATCTACAGCTTTGATGAAGTAGTTGGTAAACTGCTTGTCTCCGGGGCGGCCTTCGTGAGGAATGATATTGTCAACAATACATACCACCCTCGTTTTGCCATTCTTTTTAGCACCTCTTAAAATAGTACCGAATGCAGACCCCATAAATGGCAGCCAGTATTTTACAATGATCAGGTCGTATTGTTCCTTATTCATCTTTCTGCCCACACTCAGCCAGTTGAGCGGATTTACAGAGTTCACCTCAGTGCGTATCTTCAAACCGGTTGGTGCAGGCTCGTCTGTAAATTGTGTCTTGCCGGGAAACAGGAATGATGGGTATTGCAATGAAAAAGACCAGATGGTAACATCATGGCCCATTTCGGTAAGCTCTTGCGACAAACGCTCATTGAACGCTGCCAGCCCGCCACGCAATGGATGAGCAGTACCCAGATACGCTATCTTCATGGAAACATGGTTTTAAAATCTTCCTGAGCTTTGGTATAATCTTCGGGAATGCCAATGTCTATAAAGTAACCCTTGTCCTCGTATCCGTAGAACGCGTTCTCCTTTACAAATTTTTCGAGATAATCTTTTTCAAAAGAGAACTTTTCTGAAAGGTCTTTAGCCAGAAATGCCTCTCTGTTGATAATATATACACCACCGTTGATCGTTCCTTCAGTGGTCGCTTTCTTTTCATCGAACGCGGTAATGATACCTTTATCATTGGTATGCACAACACCATAACGGTCGAAGTTATTCATCTTTTTAAGCGCTAATGTGGTAGCGGCTTTATTGGCTCTGTGTGCCGCAAACATTGCTGTAAGGTCAACATCGAACATCGTGTCGCCGTTCAATACCAGCACATCATCTGTGGCTGCTTCTTCAAGCGCGGCCAGTATGCCTCCCCCGGTTCCTAATGGCTCTGTTTCTACAACATAGTCCAACTCAAAGAATAAAAATTGTTCTTCCAGCCAATTGATCACCACCTTATGCTTGTATCCCAGCGACAGGATGACGCGGGTGCAATTATGCTTTGTCAGATACTCCAGCAGGTAATGCAGGAATGGCTCACCATTCACCGGTGCCATACATTTGGGCTGTGCGCCTATTACGCCCTGCAGCCTTGTACCTAATCCCCCCGCCAGTATGATAGCCTCCATATAAAAAAGTAAGGTCGTATAAATTAAAAAAGTAAAGCGTGCTATACGCCGGAATAGCTATTACATATGCCAACTGAATAGTCCGCGCTCGGTAAACTGATACGGAGAGAAATGTCCGTTGAATGATTCCAGTGCCTTTTTCACCCCATAACGGGTATTGCCCGGGCAATAGAACATCATGAAGCCACCACCACCGGCACCGGATATCTTTCCACCTGTAGCACCGGCTTTCAGGGCTACCTCATAGAGTTCATCCATTTTATTATTGGATATGCCCTGTGCCATCTGCTTTTTGAAGCGGAAACCGAAATCCAATATCGCACCTATCTCATCTATATTGCCTTTAAGTACGGCCTCTTTCATCATCAATGCCTGCTCTTTGAGGTTATGCATAGCATCGATAGATTCTTTATTCTTGTCCTTTACATTCTGACTTTGTGCCTCTATAATGGTAGAAGACAGGCGGCTTGTGGCAGTAAAATAGAGTAGCAGATTGTTTTCCAGTTCGTACAGATACTCAGGTTTTATGCGCAGAGGGTTCACAATTACTTTGTTGCCTTCATAGAACTCCATAAAATTGACACCCCCGAAAGTAGCCGCGTACTGGTCTTGTTTACCACCTGCCATGGCTAGTTCTACACGTTCTATATCATACGCCATCTGGGCGATATCATACTCTCCGAGGGGTAGGTTCAGCCACTCTGCAAATGCACCGATGATGGCTACCATAAGGGTAGAAGAGCTGCCCAGCCCTGAGCCCGCAGGCGCATCTACTACAGTAGACAACTTAAATCCTGATGGCATAGGGCCATATTTTTTCACTATGTGATTGTAAGCACCTGTTGCCAGATCCAGCATACCATCAATAGGTAATTCATCAGTTTTGGCATAAGAGACTACCTCATCTCTGTCCAGCGCTTCAATAATGATGCGCTGCTCCGGCAGCAATTCAATGCTGGCATAGGCATATAAAGAAATAGTGGCGTTAAGTATTGCGCCACCATACAGGTCGCAGTATGGGCTTACATCTGTTCCCCCGCCTGCCAGTCCTATGCGCAGTGGCGCCTTGCTACGGTATATCATAATAGGTAGCTAAATTAGTAAAATTATCCTTTCAGGCAGGGATTAAGTAAGAATGGGTTAACATATATTAACATGGGTGAATGTCTGGTGCCGGCACTATTTGCCATCAAAAGGTAATTTCGATCATCGTTCCGGTATCAATCGGGATATAAACTTTAAATTGCAGGGCGATCTCAAACGCAAAGATTATGAGTGCAATCATACAAGTAAAAGATCTGGTAAAGTCGTACGGCGATTTTGAAGCGGTGAAAGGCATCAGTTTCGAAGTGATGGAAGGGGAGATCTTCGGGTTGCTGGGACCTAATGGTGCCGGCAAGACCACAACGCTGGAGATCATAGAGACCCTGCGCCAAAAAACAAGCGGACAGGTGATAGTAGATGGAATCGATCTGGATAAAGATCCGCAAGCCATTAAAAATATCATCGGTGTTCAGCTTCAGGCGGCCGGTTACTATCCCAGTCTAAATCTGAAGCAGATCATTGATCTTTTTGCCGGGCTATACAACCGGAGCGTGGACCCTATGGCTTTGTTGGATACTGTAAATCTGAGAGATAAGGCAAAGAACAGCTATAAAGAACTTTCCGGCGGACAAAAGCAACGATTTTCCATTGCTACTACACTGATCAATGAGCCTAAGATCATATTCCTGGATGAACCTACTACCGGCTTAGATCCTCAGGCACGCCGAAACCTGTGGGACCTCATCAAACAATTGCGTGATCGTGGTTGTACTGTGGTCATCACCACACACTATATGGATGAAGCCGAAGTACTGTGCGAGCGCGTAGCCATAATAGACAGTGGTAAGATCATTGCCCTCAGCACCCCTAATGAATTGATCGATAAGTTGCTTGACTCCGGCTTTAAACGAGAAAAAGAAGTGAAAGGAGCTAATCTGGAAGATGTATTTCTGAATATGACGGGCAAAGAGTGGAGGGAAGGGTAGAGGTTTTATATATAAATATAAAGAGCGCATCCTGTAGAATGCGCTCTTTGTCTTTCAGAAGGTTCAATTATGCATGGGCAAAAGCTGCTGCAAATTCCTGAGCAAAATCGGCCAATTTTGTAGCGCTTGCTACCGGTTGGTGGTGTATATAATCTGCTGTCATTTTTCCGGTTGCCATCGCGTCACCCATTTCTACATATTTATTAGCTATCTCAGCAGGCATACCGGCCTGTAGCATGCCATTCAATGCATCTTCATTTTTAAAGTTTACCCATGGCAGTTCAGGTTGGCCAATGGCAGCGCCTATAGTTGCTGCTATTTCACTTGTGGTAGGTTCATCGCTCATTACATACCTGATGCTCTTGCCGGTAAATGTGGGTGATAATAATTCTTCAGCTGCTGCGGTAGCTATGTCGTTGGGATGTACCATCACCATTTTGGTATTTTCACCATAGTTGCCACCCATTATTCCCATGTGCTTGATCATGCCTATGTTAGCATACAGGTTGGTGAAAAAGAATCCCGGGCGCAGATGTTTAATGTCCACACCTTCCAGTTGATTCAGTTCCTGCTCTACGTAATAAAGCCCGCTTACCGGTCCGCAGCCTTCAGGCATGTGTGCGCCTATACTGCTCAGGTTCACTACTTTCTTTACTCCTGCTGCTTTTATTGCGGCTGAGTAATTTTTACCTATTCCATGTATATAGCCTACCCAGTTGGTAGCAGTCATATTAGGTGGCACCATGGTGTAGATGGCATCCGCTCCCGCAAATGCATGTGTAAGAAATGTAATGTCTTCTACCGAGCCGATGGCCGCTTTAGCGCCCAATGCTTCAATTTCTTGTTGTTTTTCTGCTTTACTGCTGATGACGGTGATGTCATTGCCTGCTTTTACTAAATGTTGAGTCAGCGGTTTGCTGATGTTTCCAAGTGAACCTGTGATAACGTATTTCATATTGTTTTTGTTTTTTGTTGACACAAAGGTATATTTGTACATACTTTTTAACTAGTACCTACCAAAAAGTATGTGTCAATTATGTATGAAGCCAAAGAATCATCAACCAACCAACTGAACCTGAGCACTGCGCTGAACAGATGCCCGGTAACATATACACTGCATAAAATAGGTGGGCGCTGGAAGCCATTGATCATTTACCATCTTACAGGTGGTCCGCTGAGATATGGAGAATTAAAAAGGGCGATACCTGCCATAACAGAAAAAATGCTCATTCAACATTTGAAAGAGTTGGAAGCAGATGGTTTGGTAGATCGTAAAGCAATGCCGGTCGTGCCTCCGCATGTTACTTACAGTCTATCTGAATCAGGACTTACACTGGCGCCTGTGTTACAGGCAATGGCTGAGTGGGGTATGCACCACTCAAAAGCATAAGAAAGGAATACAATGGCGATATTTAATTTGAAAATTAGGCCACTACAGACCTCATAAAATGGTAATCTGATGTATTTTTGGACAAATTATTATGTTTTTTTGCAAAAAATGTTGGGTTTAGACCAACCTTTGAATGTTTAATGCTGTCTAAATATGTACGAGGAGATAAATTTTTATTAAATCATAAAAGTTTTTCTATCTTGCAAGACAGAAATTATCCGAATATAACATCATACATCCCTAAAAAAAGGATTAATTATGAAATACAATCGCTACGCTCTCACATTACTCTGCGGCATACTTTTATGCTGCTTCAGTAACAGATCACTGGCACAGATAGGAATCACTCCTGATCCTACGACCTGTAGTGATACTGCTGTTACATTACATGGTGCATTGTTAGGTACATTGCCAACTGCAGCAGGTATCACTACCGATGATAACTATTCAGGTATCATCAACATAGGATTCAATTTCGACTTCTATGGTAATACCTATTCAAGTTTGTTCATAGGTGGTAATGGTATATTGACATTCGGAACAGGTTTGGCAGGTGCATATTGCCCATGGTCAATATCGGCTCCCATCGCTACAAATGTGAATTGCAGAAATAGTATATGTGGTGCATACTCAGATATTTGCGTATCATGCGCAACTCCGGGTGGTACTATTACTTATTCTACTATCGGTACTGCACCTTACAGAAAGTTTGTAGCTACATGGTGTCGTACCATCATGTATAGCTGTACTTCTCAGTGGGAAACTTTCCAGATCATATTATATGAAACAACTAATGTTGTTGAGTCGCACATTGCGCACAGAACATCTGCGGGTTGCACATGGAATGGTCCTTATTGCATAGTAGGTGTAGCCAACTCAACAGGTACAGCAGCTACTGCTGCTCCGGGCAGAGACTTCCCTACTATCTGGTCTGCTCTTAACGAAGCATGGCGCTTTACGCCATCAGGAACACCTACCAGCAGCTATGTTTGTTCTTCAATTCCTTTCGCTTCAATTCCTTATGCATCATCAACTATTTATTGGTATGACAGTACTACAGGTGTATTGGTAGGTACTGGTCCAACAGTTTCTGTTCATCCTACAGTACCAACTACTTATGTAGCAAAAGCTGTTGGTTGCGATGATACTACCCGTGCATATATTCATGTAATGCCTGTTTCCGCTTCAGGTGGTGGACAGCCGGTGCATATCACTACACTTACACATACAAACCCTACAGATTGCGGTAAATGTGACGGAACAGTTAAGTTGATAGGTGTTAACCCTGGTTTTGCTGATACTATATTCTATTCTATAGGTGGTGTACCACAACCGGTAATAGTACAAACTTCATTGTCTGATAGCTCATTGACCATCACCGGTCTGTGTGCAGGTAATTATGATTATTTCTATGTGAAGCAAGGTGCTTGTATTTCTAACGCAATACCGGTAACACTTGTGAATCCTGTATTGACTGCTAATTTCAGCTTCGTAACACATTTGGGTTGTGCAGGTGATAGCATCATAATAACTAACTCTTCTACTTCAATAGATACTACAGGCCCAACACCTGTTTCAACATCTACATATACCTCAGTATTTAGTTATGGTGATGGTGGTATAGACAGTTCTAGTTCATTATATAGTCCTACGCACGTTTACACAGCACCGGGTACATATAATATCAGCTTGTTCTGGCACAATGCTTACGGTTGCTCTTCAGTAGCTACATTGCCTGTAACATTGGGTCACCCTATATCATCAGTGTTCACGCCTTCTGCTAATTCAGTTTGTCTGGGTGTGCCGGTGTCATTCACCAACTCATCAGTGGGTACAGGTGCTACTTACTACTGGACATTCGGAGATGGTGCTACATCTACAGACATGAACCCTAACCACAGCTATGCTGCTCCGGGTACATACAATGTAGTGTTGACTGTAACTGACTTCGTACCTTGTACTGCTGCATCAAGCACTTCTCTCGATGTGATCTCTATTACTACACGTACAGATTTCCACGATACTATCGTATGCTTGAGATTGCCTTTGCAGATCGAATCTTATACAGATGTTATTCCTTCATCTCTGACAAACATCACTTATCAGTGGATGCCGGGTACTAACTTGTCTGATCCAACAATTCCTAATCCTACATTCACGGGTGTTGGTGACTACACCTATACACTTACTGCAACTGTATTGCCGATAGGATGTACTGCATCTGATGTAATGACGATCCACTCGAAGCCTCCGATCATTCTTACTCATGTAACTGTAGATCAGGTAATACCTATCGGTGGTAGCATACAGTTGAATGCAGATAGCGCATGGATCTATGTATGGACTCCGAACGATGGTTCTTTGTCTAATCCAAATATCAATAATCCGATCGCTACACCGATAGATTCAGTTACTACTTACATGGTAGTGGGTATGTCTCCTTATGGTTGCCGCGACTCAGCTTATGTGACCATCAGAGTTGACCCAACCGTTACTGAATTCATCCCTGAAGCATTCACTCCTAACGGAGACGGTCTGAATGATGTATTCAGAGTGTTCAACCTGGGTTACTACCAGAAATTGGTTGACTTCAGAATATACAACCGTTGGGGACATGAAGTGTACCACTCTATCAATCCTAAGCAAGGATGGGATGGTACTCTGAATGGTGTTCCGCAGGATATGGGTACCTACTATTATCAGGTTATCGTTGCAAACCCTGATGGTAAGCAGAAATCTCTGAACGGAAGTGTTACTTTGATCAGATAACATTCAAGATATAAAGGCAAAAAAGCCATCTCGGAAGAGATGGCTTTTTTTATGCCTGACTGCAACTGAGCATCAGAAATTAACGGTGATCACGCTATAGTTCATACCCTTGTCGGTAGCTATGTCGAATTCAAAGGCACTGGTTGCGGAACCGTGATTGATGGCGATCTCCATAAAACCGATACTATTGAAACGGCATAATAGTTCTCCTTCGGCAACATCATTATAATGATCACTAATGGCGGTGATCTCTTTCTCCCGCGGCAGTTTTATGCTGAAAGGGCCATCACCGATCAACTCATCAAATCGTTCTTTGGTAAAGTCTATGACAATGTTGCCATATCGGTCTATATGTAAAACAGTGCAGTCGAGACGAGCCCCGATAGGTTTCTGCATCATGATCTGTGCTACTTCTTTTACCAGAAACCGGCTGAAGTAATTGTTGACATCACGGTCTTCCCTGATAACAGATATCACCTGATCGGCATATCCGATCCACTGCGCCATACTTACCGATCCGCTGAACTCCCGGCACAACCATACTTCCTGTGGTTGTCCGCCAAATGCAAGGGAGAGGATACCATTATCGGGGGCAAGAAAATAATGTCCGCCTGCTTTACACAATAGCATTCTGTGTCGTTCGCCAAATAATACATCTATAAGTAAAAGATGGACTGTGCCTGCAGGAAAGTGTTGGAATGCCAATCTAGATAAATAGGAGGCCTGCTGCAGATTATATGGAGTGATACGATGAGACAGATCCAATACCTGTGTGCCGTTACCTGTCAGTAACACTTTTGCATTACTGATGGCCGGGTGATTGGTACCCAGATCGGAGAGTAAAGTGATAACAGGAATAGACGGCACAGCGTACAAATTGATCCGGTAGCGTTACTACTTCCGGTATTCCAAAATTAGGTTTATCTATTGCATTTTGGAAATAATGCAGAGTATATATACGGCAGGTCAATAAAGATTGTTAATTGATGAACATATGCCCAACTTTTTAGGAAAACTAGCTGTCTATAATATAAATAATATTTATCTTGCAGTAAATAATCAATTATGAAACAGATCATTTCCTTAGCTTTCATCATGTTGCTGACTATCACGGGAACATTTGCAAAAGACCGTGTAAGTAAACATACTACAGTAAAGAACGAATTAATGAAAGTTACTTATGGCCAACCATCAAAGAAGGGTAGGGTCATTTTTTCTAAAGACGGACTTGCTCCCTTTGGTCAGGTATGGCGCACAGGTGCTGACGAGGCTACAGAGATCACAGTTAACAAAGATTGTACTTTTGCAGGCCAGCCATTGAAGGCAGGTACTTACACATTGTTCACCATTCCTTACCATGGTGAGTGGAAGATCATCCTTAACAGCAAATTAGGTCAGTGGGGCTCATTTGATTATGAGAACGTAAAGAACCAGAATGTATTGGAAAGCACTTCACTTGTGAAATTGCTCGATCAGCCGGTAGAAACATTCACTATCACTTTACAGAAAGATGGTTTCTTAATGGCATGGGATCAGACTTCGGTTTTTGTTTCAGTTAAGCCTGTACAGTAATATCATTCAATATCATATCATTTAAAGGCCCTCTTGCAGGGCCTTTAATTTTCTGGGTATATCTCTATTTATTGATATTGCTGATCAGTGTATGACAATATTGTGCCATGCTGAACTCTGCTACAGTTGCCTGTGCTTGCCGCGACAGCTTGTAATATTCATCATCTGAACTATTGGCAAGTAGAGTGATACGGTCAGCAAATTCCGCAGCACTATTGCAGGTATAGCCATTGATACCATCTTTCAGAAATACGTTGTTCTCGCCGGTACCGCTTGCCAGTACTGGAACCCCGCAAGACATATATTGCTTCAGTTTGAATGCCGATTTAGCTCTGTTGATCTCTGTGTCGAGCAATGGAGCGATACCTGCATCGAATGTGGAGATAGCCTGATAAACAGTATGTTCATTCTGCCAGTCGATACCTTCAGGTATCTCGATCGTAACATGTGGCAAGGATCTGAAATAGTCATGCAGTTCTGTAAAATGTGCCTCTTTTACCACACCCATCAATACCAGTTTTACAGGGAATGAGATCATGGACAATGCCGGAAAGAATAGTTGTAGCAGGCTCTCTCGGTGGGCATTGTAATAGCCTATCCAGCCAATAGTGAATACTTTGTTCCTTTCAGATCTGATGCAGTTGTGTGCGATAACGGGTGAGGTGAGTATAAATACATTGGGATTGTGCCGGGCTGTAAAATCTGCAAGGGATCGGCTGCCGGCGGCGCACTGGGTCACATGCCTCATGAAGTACAGAATTGAACCGGGAGGAAACTTCAGATAGTCCGCATCGTCAATATCATAGAGTGTTCGCCCGGATCTTATGCGCAATAATATTTTTAATGCGGTAGCATATAGTCTGCGGGTATGTATCTTTTCAAAGACGATGACAGAGTTCTTCTTTCGAAGAAAGAGTATGGAACAATACACCTTTAAGAAACGGTAAATAGTTGCAGGGCGAAAACCCGGATAGACAATGTCATAGCTGATGTCATGATCTGCGCTTAATTGCTGCAATGCATACTTTGCCCTGTATCTTACACTCGGTTCTTCGGTGCCGAAGTAGGCAAACCAATAGATATGTTCGGTCAACATTGATAGGGTATTAGTCCTGCCAAAGTAGTAAAATATATCATTGGTAGCGCATGCAATTCGCCACTATCCTGTGATACTCCTGAATACGGTATATCTCAACAACATTTCAAGAGCTATGCAAATGACAGCGATGATAGCAAACGGAAAGAACAACTCAGTATAGTGTTTGAAAGAGGTTACTTCTATACTTGTCTTTTCCATTTTGTCAATATCGTCATAAACAGATTGTAGTGAGGTGTTGTTGGTAGCTCTGAAGTACTTACCTCCCGTCTCTGTAGCTATCTGTTTCAGTAATGGCTCGTCTATATCTACAGGCATCATCATTTTTTGTGTGCCGAACGGTGTTTGCACAGGTGTAGGTGCTTGTCCGTGCGTACCCACGCCTATGGTATAGACCTTTATTTTATAAGCTTTCACTATTTCCAATGCAGTTTGCGGACTAATAGGTACTGATACGTTGTTCACGCCATCGGTCATTAATATGATCACCTTACTCTTGCTCTTGGAGTTGCGCAGTCTGTCAACAGCAGTGGCCAGTCCCATTCCCAGGCAGGTACCTTCCAGCATCATACCTGTTTTTATTTGTGATAATTGCTCCTTAAGCACATTGTGATCGATAGTTATCGGGCACATAGAAAAACTCTCGCCCGAGAAGATGACGAGTCCTATTCTGTCCGTTGGTCGCTTATCCACAAAGTTGATGGCCACCTCTTTGGCAGCTTCCATTCGGTTGGGCTTAAAGTCTTCTGCCAGCATACTGCCCGATACGTCCATACTCATCACCATGTCTATACCATCTGTATCATTATTAGTGGTGGTATTGGTGCTTTGAGGGCGCGCCAGACAGATAATAAGCATAGTGAGTGCAATCATGCGCAACACGAACATTACAGGCCTGTAGGCTGCCTTTCCACCGGCGTTGCGTGCAGAGAGCCCACCGATAGTAGTGAGCCTGATAACAGGATTATTCTGCCTGCGCTTGTTTTGCCACCAGATAAGCAGCGGTATGAGCAGGAGTAACGCAAAGTATAACGGATGCGCAAACGTGATGTGTTTCCAGTCGAGGAATGCTTTCATTATTTTTGTTCCGTTGTAGTTTCAGTAATCGTGATCTTCGGTCTTGATGTATCTATAAATTGTTTTGCCTTTTCCATGGCGTCAAAATGCTCCTGCGGCAATGGTTGCCCCTTGGCAAATTTGGCCAGATCGGCGGTGTGCAAAATGACCGATAGTTGCTCGTAATAAGGTTGCAATTCCCGGTGATGCTGCACTTTGAACAATAGTTCATCTGTAGTAAGCTCCATAGCCGGCGTATTGAACCGCTCCTCTATATAGTTACGGACTACATCTGTAAGCTCCACATAATAGGCTTTCACCTGATTCTTCTGCCACAATTGCATTGCTTCAAGTTCGCTCAGCTTTTTCAGATAGCGATCCTGCAGCGGTACTTCAGGTGCTTTAGGAGCCGGAGGGGCGGGCTTTCTGTTCTTCACCAGATAAATGGTCACAGCAATTACTATGATCAGTAATAACAATCCGCCTGCTATATACCATATATAATCGCGCCAGCTCCACTGCACGAAGATGATGTTTTTGATAGGCTTGAATTCTTTGGTCGTATCCACAGCAACTGTCTGTACCAATAGCTGAAAGGAGTCTGTCTGTATAACATAGGGATTACCGGTGTTGGGGACAATGGCAAACTGGAAAGCAGGGATCTTAAAGACACCTGAATCGAAACCTGTGATCAGTAGCCGTTGGCGGTAGGTAACAGTTCCACCTTGTTGTATAGTGTCGATCTTACCCTTCTCCACTATTTCCAGATGATCGAAGGTATCTGTAAATGCCGGCCAGTTGAGCTTGCCGGAAGATGGGTTGTGCTGAACTTCAATGAAATATCTGGCCTGGTCGCCAACAGTTATCTGTTTTGCATCCATTCTGGCGCTTACTTTGGCATCGCCCTGTGCAAATGAGAACACTGAAGTGAAAAGTAAAACCGTAAATAAAAACGACCTCTTAATTACGTTTATGATCATCTTATTAATTGATCAGCCCTGTTGTTATGCAGCTGTTTTTATGTTGAACAATATTATTTTCTCTTAAAATAGCCTTGCAGCACTTTTACATAATCTTCGTCTGTGCGCACATGAAGTAAGGCGGCGCCACTCTTTCTGAATGCCTGTGTGCAATATTTGTTTTTGGCATCATAGGCCGCGGCATAAGCTGTGCGGGCAGCCTTGTTATCGGTATCCAGCCATATCAACTCACCGCTTTCAGCATCTGCTGCTTGCACCAACCCTGCCGATGGCAGCTCTTTATCATATTTATCATAGACATTGATGCCTACCAGTTCGTGCCTTCTTGCTGCCAGTTGTAAAGAATGTTCGTATGGCTTGCTTACAAAATCGCTCATCAGGAAGGTGATCGTCTTTTTCTTGATCACATTATTGAGGAACTCCAGTGCCACACCCACATTGGTATCGCCTGTATGTTCGGGTTCCAGTGCTATTAATTCGCGGATGATACGGAGGATGTGCCCCTTACCTTTTTTGGGGGGTATATACTTTTCTACCTTGTCGCTGAAGAAGATGACACCCACTTTATCATTATTGGTAGTAGCGGAGAATGACAATACTGCCCCCAACTCTGTTATCAGTTCGCGCTTTGATTTTTGCTGGGTGCCAAATAGCGAACTGCTACTTATATCTACCAATAGCATCACTATCAATTCACGTTCTTCTTCAAATACCTTGACGAAAGGATGTGAAAAACGGGCGGTCACATTCCAATCTATGAATTTTACATCGTCACCGGGGGTATATTCTCTCACCTCGCTGAATGACATACCTCTGCCCTTGAAGGTAGAGTGATACTCTCCTGCAAATATGTGATTGCTCAAGCCCCGTGTCTTGATCTCTATTCTTCTTACTTTCTTTAAGATCTCAGCCGTTGTCATTGTATATTGCTTTAAAGCCATTGGTGAAAAAATGCTTTAGCACGTTTTCAGTCGACCGAAAAACATGACCAATGGTGATGGCAAATATAAAGATATTGAAGTGGAGTTGATATCATTTTAGTACGCTGAACCCTATACAGAACAAAGTTTTAAGATTTTTTCAACACTATTTCAGCGTGTTGCGCGGTAGGATACGCCCGAGGCAAGATATGGGCGGTTACGGTAGTAATATTTTATACTACTGTTGTAGCTAAAACGATGACCAGCAAAAGTGCGACCATCACCTCTATGCATCCAAGAATTAGTCCGGTTATAGCCAGCCCGGTATTGTTATGGTATGCTTTGTTGAGTCCTATTACCCCGAATACCACTGCAGCCGGCGCCAATATCAGGACGATGGCCAGACTACCTGTAAGCAGCCCCAGTATGCCACAGGTAAATGCTACGATACCTTGCCAGCCTGTTTTATGAGTATGCAGGTGGGTGCTGTTCTTACTGTCTTCTCCTGTAATAGTATTTTTAATGTTCTCCAGAAACAAGCGTAGCGGACGTTCCGATGTCCTTGTTTTTTCAACTATAGGGGCAGGGGTGGATACCGCTGTAGTCAATGTCTTAGCAGGTACAGGGAATGCCGCGAAGCAGGAAGTGTTCGTCAACAATAAATAAAGAATAAAACAAACGCTGACAATAGAATAACGATTCATAGTGTATAGCAAAGGTGGGAGAGGTTAGTGAATAGATAGTAAATGGTAAAAGAAATAATGAAAGGTCAATTGGACTGAGTGGATGGCAAACTGCCCGAAATTGACTTCAGCGTGGTTCTGGCCTTATCTACAAATGTTTGTATCGGGTCCAGACCTGCCGTGCCTATCCTGTGTATGATCGTGTCTTGTGTATTGGTAATGATCACATATTTGCCCGTCACAGAGCCCCTGATGTCATTCCAGTTAAGTAATATCATAACTATACTAAAAAGCAAAGTACCCCATACCAGAGATTTTCCGGCGAAGATCATTCGTTTTTTAGTGGCTTTGTGCATAGTGCTGATTAGGTTATAAAGTTATATTATTCTATGAAATTTCCATACGACAGACGAAAAAATCATAGCTTTATCGATAAATTAATAAACAATGCGTTCGTTTTTAAAGAGTTTGCTTACCGTTGCCCTTATTCCGGTAAGTTATTTTGCAATGGCACAGGAAAATGAGAACAATACCAAATGCCATGCATTAAAAAATAAAATGGCTGCCCGTACTACTGTAGCCAGTGTTGCCGAAGATGATTATGATGTAAAGTATGTTAAGTTCGATCTTAATGTGTCCAATACCTCTACCTATCTTGCCGGTAATGTATCCACTACCGCTACCGTTGTTGCAGCTTCACTTTCTTCTTATGTTTTTGAACTCAATACATTACTGACCATAGATTCGGTGCTCATTAATGGCGCACCAAGGCCATTTACTTCTGCAGGTGTAGTACGTACGGTCAATCTGGCTGCTCCTTTGTCAGCAGGCACATCATTTACTGCGCAGGTATTTTATTCAGGTACGCCTACTTCGGGTACTCTTTTCGGCGGCTCATTGGGTGTTAACTGTATCTCATCTCCTAGTTGGGGCAATAAGGCCACTTATACGCTCAGTGAGTCTTATCATGCTAATGAGTGGTGGCCATGCAAGCAGTCTCTGAGAGATAAGATAGACTCTGTAGATGTATGGCTTACTGTGCCCGACACATTGAAGGGAGGTAGCAATGGAGTACTTACCGCTGTAACTACAGTTGATGCTACACACAAACGCTTTGAGTGGAAAGAGCGCTTCCCAATTGATTATTATCTCGTTTCATTTTCGGTAGCTAACTATGTTGATTATTCATATTACATGCATTTCACGGCCAGTACCGATTCTATGCTGGTACAGAACTATGTGTATAGCAATCCGGCTACCTTGCCCAATTTTAAGAGCAGGATAGATTCTACTGGTATGATGATCGATTACTTCTCTACATTATATGGTCGTTATCCGTTCTGGCAGGAAAAGTACGGACATTGTATGGCGCCGCTTAGTGGTGGTATGGAACATCAGACAATGACCACTTTAGGCAATTTCGGGACTACGCTCATCGCTCATGAATTGGGTCATCAGTGGTTTGGAGATAATGCCACCTGCGGTACCTGGGCCGACATCTTTATGAACGAAGGTTTTGCCAGCTACTCTGAATATTTATTCGAAGATCATTTCTGGAATCATACAGCTGCCATCGCTACCATTTCAGATCAGCAGACCAATGTAAAGACCTCTGCAGGTGGTGCGGTATATGTAGATGATACGACCAATGAGAACAGGATCTTCGACTCTCGTTTGTCATACGATAAAGGTGCTTGCTTATTGCACATGTTGCGCTTTGTGATCAACAACGACAATATGTTCTTTCAGGTACTAAAGACCCATCAGGTACAAATGCGCGACAGCACGGCTACCATTGCCGATTTTAAAAATACGACCGCAGCTATTGCCGGTATGACCATAGATGGTATGAGGATCGACACCTTCTTCAACCAATGGGCTTACGGAGAGGGCTATCCTATCTACACTGCTAAATGGAATCAGATAGGTAATGATGTTTGGGTAAAGTTGGATCAGACGACCTCTGTTCCGGCATCCATACCATTTTATTTCACTCCCATAGAGTTGAAACTTCGCTCTGCTACAGGAGATACCATTGTTCGGGTTTTCAACAATACTGCTTCACAGGTATTTCATTTTACATGGAACCGTACCATGAACAATATGGTCTTCGACCCCAATTATTGGCTCTTATATGAACTTACAAGCACAACACATGATGTTACGCTTGATGTCAATAACGTAGCCGGATCATCAATAATCATTACGCCCAATCCTGCTTCTGCCAGTTGGACAGTCAACAATGCTCCTTCAGGAAGTAATATGACTCTGTTGGATCTTAGTGGCAGGGTATTGTGGCAAGGATCGGCTACAGATAAGTCGACTGTTATTCCTGCAACTGATCTTGCGGCAGGTATGTATCTGTTACAGATAAAAAGTGCACAAGGTGCTGTTAGTTATAAGTTGATCAAACAATAGCAGAATGTGCTCTGAAAAGATATAGATTATCAGATGGCCCCGACTGCATTTGCTCGTCGGGGCCATTTTGTTCATTGACCACTTTTGCCGTAATTTGATGGCAGATAAGGTATAACAACATTTTATCGATACAGATCAATGATACAACTTCCTCTGAAACACTCATCAACAGGAGCTTCCATATTCGCTGTTATGAGCGGGCTGGCAACACAGCATGGCGCAATAAATCTGTCACAGGGTTTCCCCGATTTCCCTATTGATGAGCAATTGTCAACTTTTCTTGAGGAAGGAGTTAGGCTGGGGTATAATCAATATGCTCCTATGCCCGGATTGCCTATGCTGCGTCAGGCTATAGCTGATGACTTTAAGCGCAGGTATAATGTAGATGTCGATCCCGATAATGAGATCACTATCAGTCCGGGGGCTACTTATGCCATATATACCGCCCTCACAGCCATTCTGCAACCGGGCGATGAGGTCATTGTATTTGAGCCTGCTTACGATAGCTATATACCTAATATTGAGATGAATGGCGCTAAAGCAATACCTATATCGCTTACGGCACCCCATTTCTCAGTGGACTGGAATAAGGTAAGAGCAATGATAACAGCTAAAACAAAGGCGATCATTCTCAATACACCTCATAACCCTACCGGTGCTATCTGGAACAAGGCCGATTGGGATACACTTGCTGACATAGTGAGGGATACAGATATTGTACTGCTTTCTGATGAGGTCTATGAGCAATTAGTGTTCGATGGTGCAGTTCATTACAGCGTATTGCAGCATTCTGAGCTCAGGCAACGTAGTTTCGCAATTTATTCATTCGGTAAGGCACACAACAATACAGGGTGGAAGATGGGTTACTGTATAGCGCCACCTTCATTTACACTGGCCTACAGGCGCTTGCATCAATTCACCAGCTTTTCTGTCAATACTCCTGCGCAATATGCAATTGCACGTCATTTGGCATCCGGCACCGCATCTGTAGTAAGAGATATTATGGAGCGAAAGCGTAACCACTTTTTACAACTGCTGAAACAAACACCTTTTACTATTCATAAGCCTGCGCAGGGCAGTTATTTTCAGATAGCCACCTACGAATCCATATCGGATAAAGGTGATCTGGAATTTGCGCAATGGTTGACAAAGGAACATGGTGTAGCTACTATTCCTGTAAGTGCGTTCTACCACAACAGGCACGACGATAAGATCATTCGCTTTTGTTTTGCTAAAAAGGAAGAAACACTGGAGCAAGCCATCGAAAAGCTGAGCAGGCTATAACAGCAGTAATGTAACTATGTTACCGGGATACCACAAAATGGTATCCTTTTCCTTTTAACGTAACGATCTCTATACCCGAGTCTGGTGCAAAGTAGCCGCGTATCTTACGGATATATACATCCAGATTGCGGGAGTTAAAGAAAGAATCATCGCCCCATACTATCTGCAATAATTCCCTGCGATCAAGTGCGCTGTTGGTATGGGCACAAAGCATAGACAATATCTGTGCTTCTCTGTTAGATAGTTTTATAGTTCCTTCCGGTGTTTGCAGCTCAAACTTGCCGGGAAAGAAGGTATAGTCTTTAAGGACTACTTGGTCGGGTAGCGATTGTGCGGCTCCTGCATCTCTGCCGGCCAGTTTCAATTGGTTGTCCAGCCTTACTACCAGCTCTTCCATACTAAATGGTTTACGCAGGTAGTCACTACCACCCGACGAAAACCCTTTTATCAGATCATCGGTCTGGGTCTTGGCAGTAAGAAATATTATGGGCAGTCGGGGATTGATGTTTCGTATATGATTGGCAAGGGTAAAGCCGTCTATGTTAGGCAGCATCACATCCAGCAGGCATATGTCGGGGGCAAATGAGGTCACGTGTTCATGTAGCTGTGTGCCGTCTTTTTTATGCATCACCTCAAAGCCCTTCAGTTCCAGCGTGTCTTTTACTATACGGGCAAGATATACTTCATCTTCTATGTAGAGCACTTTTCTTTTTGCCATATGCGGGAATAAGTAATGATGGTGGTCAATTAAAAGGTAAGCGTAAATACACAGCCTCCTGCATTCACGTTGTTGACATTGATGCTGCCATTGTGCTGCCGCATCACCTGTGCCGCGTAGCTAAGTCCCAGACCATAGCCCTTAGTGTTGTGGCG
This sequence comes from Chitinophagaceae bacterium, assembly GCA_947447465.1. Classification (GTDB taxonomy): domain Bacteria; phylum Bacteroidota; class Bacteroidia; order Chitinophagales; family Chitinophagaceae; genus Flavipsychrobacter. Next base: position 31,274 of record CANFKE010000032.1, read on the forward strand.
CAGTCCGTTGGGTACCCGGAAGAATTTTTCGAAGATCTTCTCTTTATACTCTTCCGGTATGCCCGGTCCATTATCTGTAAGCGACAATTGAATAGCGCCATTATTTTCAGCTAGGGTGATGGAAATATGTGGCGTTGTAGTGGAATACTTCAGGCTATTGTCCAACAGGTTGACCAATACACCCTGCATATGCAGTTTGTCTATGGGTGCTACAAATGCATTGCCGGTAACATTGAATGACACTGTTGCCTCATGCTGGTTAAAGCGTAATTGCATATTTTGCAATACCTCAGTTACCAATTGTCGCAGATCGTAGCTTTCGCGCTGAATATGCATTTTCCCGTTTTCCAACAGAGAGGTATTCAGCACTCTTGTGGCCAGCAGCTCCAGTCGGTCCATTTCAGACGTCGCCATGCCCAGGTATTCGCGGCTCAGCTTAGGGTCATCAATGATGTTATAATTATTCAATGCTTCAAGCGCCAGTTTTACGGTAGATATAGGCGTCTTCAGCTCGTGAGACATATTACTGATGAAGTCATCTTTAAGCTGGCTCAGCTTCAATTGAGAGCTCAGACCCTTATATGCCATTACAAACGCTGCCGCGGTAAGTGTAAGTAAGATTAGTACAAAAAATAATTGCGGCAGTAGCATCAGCAGCAGATAGCCACTGTAGTCGCGCACAATAATACCGTTGTCCTGAGTGAAGAAGTCACTCTTGATGAAGATAGACTTTCCTTCTTTGTTACTGTCACAGTTATTGACCCACTGAGAGTTGAAGTTCCAGCCGTTTTGTCTCATCTGAGTGGCAAAAAGCTCATTGAAAGCACTGGTGTCCATCTTGAAAAGGCTTTGTTCCTGTCCTTTGGATATCATGGTGCCGCCGGCTACCATTTTATGTATCTTCCCCGGAGACAGGCTGACCACATGGCCGTCTTGGTCTGTTCCTTCCAGTTTGCCATGGGATGCCGGCGCATCAGATGCCACAGGATCTATAACATGCTGTATGACGAGTGAATCCGATACTTTGTGCTGTATGTCAGTAAATATCTTGGTCAGGTTTTTCTTTAATTCATCTCGCTGGCTGTTGTACTGGCTCATCAGCCACTGAACGGTAAATACGACCAGCAATACCTGACAAAACACCATTAGTGTCTTGATAGTTTTGAGATTTATTTGTTTACCGCCGTTCATCATACACAACAAAAATACTCACTGCGTTGCCATATATTTATATCTCTTAACCTTTTTTAACATTAATTCCCCTTTCTTTAACGCACAAACTTGAGGAATAATCTATTTTTGAGCGTTCTGACAAAAACACATATGAAGTACAATAAGATCAATAACCTATTTGGCTGGCTAACGGGAGCCATTGCTTATCTGGTTTACATTAAAACAATGGAGCCTACCGTCAGCTTCTGGGATTGCGGCGAATTTCTTAGCTGCGCAGCAAAGCTGGAAGTAGGCCACTCGCCTGGAGCACCTCTGTTCATGATGATGCAACGCATTTTTGCGGTATTTGCACCATCTCCGGCTACGCAGGCTCTGTTCATCAACTCTTTCTCTGCGCTCACCAGTGCGCTTACCATCGTATTCCTGTTCTGGACCATCACCCATTATGCCAAAAAGCTATTGGTGCCCAACGGCGAGGAGGCTACCGGCGATAAGCTCGCGCTCATAATGGGCGCCGGTCTGGTAGGTGGGCTTGCCTATACTTTTTCCGATACGTTCTGGTTTTCAGCTGTTGAAGCTGAAGTATATGCTACTTCTTCTTTCTTCACTGCTATTACTTTCTGGGCTATGCTCAAATGGGAGAATGTAGCGGATACCAAACATGCCGATAGATGGTTGGTGTTGATCGCCTACCTTATAGGGTTGTCAGTGGGTGTGCACTTACTCAACTTATTATGTATCCCGCCTATCGTTATGATCTGGTATTTCAGACGTTATACACCAACGGTAAAGGGCGGCATCCTTGCATTCCTTATAGGTTGCGGTATCCTCGGGTTCGTTCAGTTTGGTGTGATACAGTACATACCTAAGTTCGCTGCTAACTTCGATATCATGTTCACCAATAGTTTTGGTTTGCCGTTCGATGTTGGTTCTATAACCTTCGTGCTCTTATTATGCGGCGCATTGGTATGGTTGCTTATGTGGGCTAAAAAGAAACAAAAGCCATTATTGCACACAGGTATCCTTAGTGTCATCTTCATTATTATTGGTTACAGTAGTTATATAGTACCTGTAATCCGTTCTCGTGCTGAAGTGCCGGTAGATATGACCAACCCCGACAATGCTTTCAGCTTGAATTCGTATGTGTCTCGCGAACAATTTGGATCGCAGCCACTACTCACCGGTCCGGATTTTACCAGCCCTATGGTCAGCATCAGGAATACGGGAAAGATATATACACAGGTGCAGAAAAATGGTAAAGATCTTTATGAAGAGACAGGCGTTAAGCGCGAAGCTGTTTATGATCCTACAACCACTCGTTTCTTCCCTCGCGTATGGGATGGTAGTGAAGGTCATGCCGGGTTCTACCGTTCTTATCTGGGGCTGGCCGAAGGGCAAGCACCTTCAAGTAGCGACAACCTGAGTTTCTTCTTTGGTTATCAGATGAACTGGATGTGGTGGAGATATTTTATGTGGAATTATGCCGGTCGTGAAAATGACTTTGAGGGTCAGGGCGATGCTAAGAACGGTAACTGGATTTCCGGTATCAAGGCGCTCGACAAGGGCCGTGTAGGTGATCTGGATAAAATGAGCGACGGATTCAAGAATAATGGCGCAAGAAACCAATTATACTTCCTCCCTCTGATATTAGGTATCATGGGTGTGGTGTTCCAGTTCAACAGGAACAGGAAAGACGGATTGATCGTATTCCTGCTGTTCTTCTTCACAGGTGCGGCAATCGGTATATTCCTCAATATGACACCGGGACAACCTCGTGAACGTGATTATGCATTCGCAGGGTGCACTTATGCCTTTGCCGTTTGGATAGGTTTGGGTGTTATCATGGTCTATGACTTCATCGCTAAGGCAGTAAAGGGCTACCCCGCAGCTATAGGAGCTACTGCGCTTTGTTTGGTGGCAGTACCTACGCTAATGGCCAAAGAAGAGTGGGACGATCACGACCGTTCGCAGAAAAGACTGGCATGGTCAACGGCTTATAATGATCTGATGTCTTGCGAACCTAATGCTATATTGGTCACTTTTGGTGATAATGATACTTATCCGCTGTGGTATCTGCAGGAGGTAGAAGGTGTTCGTAAGGATGTTCGTATCATGATCAATACCCTCATAGGTACTGAATGGTTCATCGATCAGCTGCAACGAAAGATAAATGATGCCGATGCAGTACCTATGGTATGGAAGAGGGAAGACTATATAGGCTCTCGCCATGAGCATGTGCGCTATATAGACAATCACAAGGTGCCGCAGGATAAGTACTACGACCTGTACGACATTTGCAAGTTCATGTGCTCTAAAGATGACGCGGTTGCCGATGATGGCGATGGCTACATACCGGCGTTGAACGTATTTGTTCGTGGTCTGAGTAAGGAAGAATTGGTGAAAAAAGGTATGCTCGACATTGCGGATACCGGTGCTATAATCAATGAAATGAAGTTCAGCCTGCCTAAAGATGGTATGTACAAGAACGACATTACTCTGATCAATATGATAGCTGAGAATGCGAAGAACGGCTGGCAAAGGCCTATTTACCTCAGTGGTGGTTTCCCGGGCAATGATACTTACCTCGGCCTGCACGACTATCTGCGTCAGGAAGGTATGGTATATCGTCTTGTTCCGTACAAGAAGATACCTACTGCCGAAACTAAGCAGATCGGAATGAACATCAATCTGACCAAGAGCTACAACTTATTTATGAATACCTTTAAATGGGGTGGAACTGAAACATCAAATGTTTACTTCGACGAGAAGAACAGGGTGATGATGATGGCCTACCGCATTTATGCATCGCAGATCGCTGATGATCTTTCTGCTCATGGCAGAAACGCAGAAGCCATACAATTGCTCGATAAAGTAAAGGCCAGCATTACACCGCATGCCTATTACTACGAGTTGACTGCTTTCTACATGGCCATGTCTTACTACAAGGCTGGTGCTAAAGAGAAAGGCCGGGCGCTTTCTTTAGACATCACTAAGAATTGCGAGGATGATATTGAGTATATCCTTACCCTCGATGATAATCAACGTGAATACCTGTCCAGAGATATTCGTAATGATGCCTCTATTGTCAATAGCCTGAGTGGAACCGCGCAGGCTGCAGGAGATGCCGAAGGTGCAAAGCAACTCAATGACAGATTTCAGGGTATTTATAACAAAGTAAAAGGATTGATAAGGCAGTGATCACTGCATAAATGAAAGGGCGCCATGCAAATACATCTGCATGGCGCCTTTTTTGTTGTGTTGATGTTGGTGGCAGATCTTGTCGCAACGTGCTTTATACAAAACAGGCATTGGGAATAGACGCCATATCATGTCATTGAGCCGTTAGGTGCAAAAGCTTTATTGACATTATAGATACCTTTTCACATGGTGCCCAGTAGGGTCGCGACAATCCTATTTTTAATGTCTGATCGGATGTATTTCAGCTCAATATTCCCATCGGCTATTTATATACTTTTTCCATCTTTTTTATGGCGCTTTTTACGGTAGTGGCCTGCATCTTATTTTCATTTACATCAAGTGCCTGCTTGGCCAGTATTGTCTTCAGTTCGAGTTGTTTCCTTATTTCTTCTACCTTCTGCATGTAGGCCACTATCGTCAATTGGCGATTATATAACTGCTCCAGATTGTGGAATAGTTTTTTGTTCCCCTTTATGTAGGCCGATGTAGCTAACATCTCTTTTGATGCCGAGTCTATTTTGGCAATATACCCATTCACTACGTCAGCATACTTATCAGATATGGCGGTATCAGAGGTATTCCATTTGGCGTATTTTTCTATATCACTGATGTTCTTTTTGTAAGCGTCAAGCTGCAATGTCTTTACCTTCCTGCTCTCCTCGCTACGTGTTACTATGGTGTCATAATAGGCAACATAGTATTTATGTAGGGTATCAGCAATCTGGTATTTCTGTGATTTAAAGAGGTTGCTCCATTTGATCACTTCATCATCATAGTTGTCATGCATCTGCAGGCGCGCTTTTGCCTCATTGGTAAGGAATGAATCGGTGACGATCAGAAACGTAGCCAGCGAGTCCAGCCTCAGGTTATTCGCATCCTTGATCTGCTCAATGGCTGCTGCTCTTTGTTGCAGGTCTTTGTCAAGAGAGTCTATCCGATGTTCTCTGGCATTGATAGAATCGGCAATGGCCAGCATCTCAGGCGATTTGGCCGACTTCTGTGTTTTTGCGGGTTCCAGGTCATTTATCTTCTTAGGGTTCAGTCCCCGTTTCCGTTGTTGTGTCTCGTTATATTTTTTGACTACTTTATTTACCTTGGTCACCGCATTGTGCTGGTACTTGTTGCTCTGTGCTGCCAGCTTTTTGTCGTCGGTCTTTATCTGCATCATGTATTGCTTGGCATCACTGTTCTTGGTCCTGTTTTTCTTCTTCAGTATATTATACTGGTCAGGAAAGAACTTCTTTTGTTCTTTGATGTGTGCTTCTGCTATCTTCAATGCTTTTTCAGCGTCTTGCCACATTTCCTGTCCCTTTTGCGGATCTTTTTCTTTGAGCACTTTGGCCACATCCGCATCAACCCTCGCGGTCTGTTTCAGGGCCAGCGCTACCGGAAAGCGTTCATTGAAGGTGTAGGCCCTGTCAGATGATTCGTATTTTACAGAATCCTCGTCAAGTGTGCTTATCCGCATCAGCTCACTATTGTTTTGTTTCAGCTCGCTTATTGCATTGAAAGCCATTATTGCACTGTCTCCCGCTTCAAATATTGCCAATGGCATGGCAGTGTCGGTCAGTTGCCAATAAGGGTCTGCCGGTAAATGTTTCAATCGGAATGTCTTAGGGTCCTGAAGGAAATATTGAGGATCGTACTTGAATTCGAATTTCAGCTTTTTAGCGTAGGTCACTTTTTTGAATGTCACCTTGTTAATGATCTTTCTCATCACCGTCGGGGCCTGTATCACATGGCCTGCACCCCAGGTAGGGTCCACCAATTGCCATTGGGCGCTTACCAGCACTGCACTCCACAAATGCCTTGGTATGGTCAGCTGGTCTCCTTTGTCAAAGATCCAGTCTTTGGCATAGCCATCAACATTGATCGCCTTTAACCCTACTTCATTACACATCGCCGTGAACAGTTTGGCATATCCGTCGCATACGGCCAAATGTGTTTTCATGACCGTTTCTATCTTGTCCGGCTTTATTTTGCCCGACTGTACTTTCTTGATGTCATACTTTATGGTATGGGTGATCCAGTTATAAATGGCATTGGCCTTTATCTGGTCGCCTTGCAGCCCGTCACACAGGGCATGTGCTACCAATTTATAATCCTTACCACCGGGAGCCGGTGTTATGCCTGTAAGAGTGTCAACTTGGGTTTGCCCGTGTCCGCACAGAGGTATTAAAAGAAATAGGGGTAGTAATAGTTTATACATAGTAAAGTGTTACGCTATCAAAAAAAATCTGATAAAAGTAGTCACTTTTGTTTAGTAATAGATAGGTCAAACAGGCAAAAGCGATGCATACGCAGTTTCATTTCCCTGCATAAGCATCGCTCTTTATCTGCTCACCCTTAAATTCACCTGCTATGGCTCTTGTAAATGGCTACTCTTCTTTGGCCTGTTCTGCCTTTTTGCCTTCATCAGGGGTCTTTTCCAGATCTTTATCCAGGTTATACAGTGCCTCGGCTTTGGCACCTTCACCGCCGGCTATCTTTATTTTATTCATCAGGCTTTGTGCCAATGTCTCTTCTTCCAATTGCTCCTTTACAAACCACTGCATAAAGCTGAATGTAGCCCAGTCGCGCTCCTCATGACTAAGGTTGACCAGATCATAAATGGCACTGGTATTATCTACCTCATGCTGAAATACCTTTTCAAAACAATTGTTGATACTTGTAGGGTCAGCAGGAGGTGCCGGTATTGCGGTCACTATCGCTTTAGCTCCCCGTTCCTGTATGTATTCCATAAATTTCATCATGTGGTTGCGCTCCTCATGCGAGTGTCTGAAAAGGAAATTAGCTATACCGGCATATCCCTGCCCGACTGCCCATGCGCCATAAGATAGGTATATTTGTGCTGCGTGAGCTTCTTTGGTCATTTGCTCATTCAATGCTTTGGTTATTTTCTTCGAAAGTCGGTTCGTATTCATGGTTTGTTGATGTTTACTGATGTTCCTTATTGCAATAAAAACCCTGCCAAAGGAAGATGGAGTATGTTAAAATGAAATGTCGGATGTTGCATGACACTAATAGTAGGATCCGGATCTCTGTCCTTTCTTTCCCGCGCCCTTTTTCTCTTACCTTTACAGCAGATAATTATTTTCCCATGTCTAAAAAAACATCTTCCCGCCCCGACGGATTGGCTTATTCTACCAACAAAGATTTTTTCAACGATTTTCCTGCTGATGAGCCGGTAGATACCCTGCCTAAAGAAAAACAAAAGTTACGTGTGATGCTCGACACCAAACAACGCGCCGGGAAGGTTGTGACATTGGTAGATGGTTTTGTAGGCTCGGATGATGACATGGAGGCACTAGGTAAGCAATTGAAGACCAAATGTGGTGCCGGCGGTAGTATAAAGGATGGCTACATCATCATACAGGGTGATTATAAATTGAAGGTGCTTACATGGCTGAAAGAATGGGGCTATGTGCTCACCAAATGATCATAGTATAGTAGTATATCTTTTATATTAAGATCTGCTTGAATATGTGCCCGTCATAACAGTTACTTTCCCTACAAATGGAAGTATATTTTTCCCAAGGTTGCAGTAGATCATTCTCCTATCTGGCGATCTGTCGTATTATAAATGATCTTGTTATTACCCATGCAGTTCATAATAACTATCTGGATAATAAAAAATACTTAAGATGGTTTTTCTACTCAGGCGAAGACAAGCTATTCCAATAACCAAATGATAAACGTATTTTTGCGGCTCATTGCTACCACATCATGTTACAAGACATACAGATATTAAATGAAAAAGAGACCCGCGGAGGGTTTGGAGAAGGTATTTTAGAGGCTGGTCGCCGCAATCCTAATGTGGTTGCGCTCACCGCCGATCTTGCCGGTTCTCTTAAATTGAATGCCTTTATTAAGGAGTTTCCCGATCGTTTTGTACAGTGTGGTATCGCGGAAGCCAATATGATCGGCGTTGCTGCAGGGCTCACCATTGGTGGAAAGATCCCCTATACTACCACTTTCGCTAACTTTTCTACATCTCGTGTGTATGATCAGATACGTCAGTCGGTAGCATATAGCGGTAAGAACGTAAAAATTTGCGCTTCTCATGCCGGACTTACGCTCGGAGAAGATGGTGCTACCCACCAGGTGTTGGAAGATATAGGGATGATGAAGATGCTGCCGGGTATGGCTGTAGTTGTGCCTTGCGACTTTAACCAGACAAAGGCTGCCACTATCGCTATTGCCGAATATGACGGTCCGGTATATCTGCGTTTCGGTCGCCCCAAGTGGCCAAACTTTACTGCCGAAGATCAGGTATTCGAACTGGGTAAGGCTCAGGTTTTGGCTGAAGGTACTGATGTAAGCATCATTGCATGCGGTCATATGGTATGGCGCGCAGTGGAAGCAGCTAAGATATTGGCTGAAAAAGGTATTTCTGTTGATCTCATCAACATGCATACCATCAAGCCGCTGGATGAAGCTGCTATCATTAAGTCATTGACCAAAACAGGTTGTGTGGTTACTGCCGAAGAGCACCAGATAAACGGTGGTCTGGGCGATAGCGTAGCTAATGTAGCTGCCCGCAATTGTGCTGTGCCGCATGAATATGTTGCGGTCATGGACACTTTCGGTGAAAGCGGTACACCTAACCAATTGCTCGATAAATATGGTCTGACCACCGCTCATATTGTAGCGGCTGCCGAAAAAGCGATGAGCCGTAAATAAAGATGATCTAAGATTCATGATATTAGTCGGAAAGGGTTTTACTATGATCAAAATCTGATGAAATGATTTCCTACATTATTATAGCTGCTATTGTTATTATTCTTCTTGCCGTTTCCGCATGGTGGTTCATCAGGCGGAAACGCAAGGCGAAACCTGCGCCTACTCCCGAGATCACTCAGAAGGCATTCAACATCATCATGAATTACGTGCCGTCTTTTATCAATACCTATAATGGTAAAGACTACGTGTTCCTGAATATCACTATTGAGAACAAAACAGATCACGACCTCGATGATGTGGTCATTGAAATAACCCCTGCGGTGCCCATTATCACCGATCTGCGTTACAGGGCCATTTCCGAAAAGTGGAATGTAAATGTCAATGATCCCTCTTTCTCAGATAGCTTATTGTCTCGTGTTGCCAGCATAGAGCCCGGCGCTTCCGTTTCCGGCTATATTGTAGTAGAAACAAGAAATGCACATTGTAATATAGATATGGTTGCCATCAGTGCCGGAGATCAGATACAGGAGATTCCGGTTCGTAAAGACAGGGTGAGCTTTAAGCGCCCTAACACTCGCAGAGCCAACGGATAGTTACCCAAAGTCATTCATTCAGTACCTTAATATTTTTAATAGTTGTCGATCATGTTCTTCCGTCGCTTACTGCTGCCATCATTGTTAGTGGGTATATTATTGTCATCTTGTAAAGACGGAGAACAAAAAAAGAGCGACACTCCTGCTTCCACAGCAGAAGCCCAGATAAAGACACCCACTTTCGAAGCCGATAGTGCCTATAATGCAGTAGCTGCTCAGGTAGCTTTCGGGCCCAGAACACCCGGATCTGATGCGCAGAAAAAATGTGCCGCATGGATGCAGCAGCAACTGAAACAAGTGTGCGACACCGTTTACGTTCAGAATGTAAATGTTACGGGCGGAGATAAGAAACAGTTGCCTTGTATCAACCTCATTGGTAGCATTAACCCCAAAGCACAAAGACGTATTCTTTTACTCACACATTGGGATAGTCGTCCCTGGGCAGATAATGATTCAAAAGACCGCGACAAGCCGGTGCTGGCAGCAGATGACGGCGGTAGTGGTGTAGGCGTATTGATAGAAGTGGCTCGTCAGGTAAAGAAAATGGGTCTTTCCCCCGAGCTGGGCATTGATATTCTCTTTACCGATGTTGAAGATTATGGTAAAGATGTATGGGGAGAAGACTCTTACTGTCTGGGCACACAATATTGGGCTAAGAACCCGCATGTAGCAGGGTATAAGGCCGAATTCGGCATACTGCTCGACATGGTAGGCGGCCGTGGTGCGCAGTTCTTGTTAGAAGGTCTTTCCCGTCAGTATGCCGATGGGGTGCAGCAGATGGTGTGGCAGGCTGCCGGTCATGCTGGCTTTTCCTCTTTCTTTCCTTATACCGAAGGTCCTGCTATCATAGATGATCATGATCCGCTCAACAAATTGACCGGTATCAAGACCATAGACATCATCAATATCAATGCCGATCCACGCTCACCTTTTCCTGCACACTGGCATACCCACAATGACAACATGCAGATCATAGACAAGGCTACCCTCAAAGCCGTAGGGCAAACCCTGCTACAGGTCATCTATGAGAGTGCTGCCAATAAGGCGGTGTAGCTTTGGTCTTAGACTATGGGAGTGTACTATCGATCATGATCTCCTGTTTTTTCGTCGCAACTGGTCGAAGCGTCCCGCTTCGTCCTGACCCATGCAAGCGTCCCGCTTGCGCACAAATAATCATTCCCAGCCAGGACCGCAACAAAAACAAAAGGCAAGCGATATCGCTTGCCTAAGTTACTATTTCTATTGATTATCTATTATTCATTCACCGCAGTCAATGCTTCCCATATCCTGTCTTTCAGTTCACCAATACCCTGATTGGTCAGTGACGAGATAAACACAGGGTCCACATCTTCAGGTAGCGCATCTATGATGCCCTGCTTCAGTTCATCATCCAGCATTTCGCTCTTGCTTATGGCCAGTATCATTTCCTTGTCCAGCAGTTCGGGGTTATACTCTTCCAGCTCATTCATCAGCACCTCATATTCACGGGCATGATCATCACTGTCGGCAGGTATCAGCAACAGCAATACAGCATTACGCTCTATGTGGCGCAAGAAACGGTGTCCCAACCCCTTACCTTCGGCCGCACCCTCTATGATTCCCGGCAGATCTGCCATGCAGAACGAACGGTTATCTTTATAGGCTACTATGCCCAGTTGCGGTACCAATGTGGTAAATGCGTAATTGGCTATCTTAGGCTTGGCGGCACTCACTACAGAGAGCAGGGTAGATTTACCGGCATTGGGGAAACCCACAAGGCCCACATCTGCCAATATCTTCAGCTCCAGTACTTTATTGCCTTCCTGTCCTTGTTCGCCGGGTTGCGCATAGTCGGGAGCCTGATTGGTAGAGGTAGCGAAGTTATAGTTACCCAAGCCGCCTCTGCCGCCGGGTATCCATATTATTTCCTGTCCGTCTTCCAGTATTTCAGCTTCTGTTTCTCCGGTCTCCTCATCTATGGCAATAGTACCTAGCGGCACTTCCAGTATGATATCTTCTCCATCGGCACCGGTACATTTGTTCTTGATACCGTTCACACCATCTTTGGCTATTACGTTCTTAAAGTAACGCATGTGCAGCAATGTCCACAACTGCGAGTTACCCCGCAATATGATGTGGCCGCCACGTCCGCCATTACCCCCATCGGGACCCGCCATAGGGTTGAACTTGGTGCGTGCAAAATGCGCGCTACCCGCACCACCCTTACCGGAATGAACGAATATACGTATATGGTCAACAAAATTTCCTCTCTCCACTATGCTACCGGTAGTATGTACTTGTTAATATTCTTAGACAATAATTTAAAGGTCTCGTCAACAGGATGGTTGCCCATTACTGTCTCCAGTTTGCCATAAGCATCATAATAGCTGGCTACAGGTTCTGTCTTGGTTCTGTATTCCTTTATGCGCTTGGTGATCACTTCCTCATTATCATCACTTCTGCCCGATGTTAATCCACGACCTACAAGTCGCTTGATCAATTCAGCTTCAGTTACATCCAGTGCAAGTACCAGATCTATTTTAGTGTTCTTGAACTCCAGTAGTTTGTCCAGAGCCTCAGCCTGTGCACGGGTACGTGGAAAACCATCAAATATGAATCCTCTGGCATCAGGTGTCTCGTCGATCTTACTGCTGATCATACCTATTACCACCTCATCAGGAACAAGGATGCCCTGATCCATGTACTTCTGCGCTTCAACACCTAGTGGTGTATGGCGAGCTACTTCATCGCGCAAAAGATCTCCTGTAGAGATGTGCTGCAACTGGTAGGTTTTCACAATATTTTCAGACTGGGTGCCCTTACCGCTTCCCGGAGGGCCAAATAACACTAGGTTAAACATGAATAATCGTAATTGATATACGCCGCAAAAATAGCTATTAGTTACGAACTTAAATATTTTGTTGACCTCATAGCTATACCTATTTATCAATAAATGTGAAAAATGTGAGATAAATTAACATTTCCGACCTTATAAAATTGCCCGCATCTCTTTTGTTGGGTTGAATGTGGTCATTAACTTAACATGAGCGAAGCGAATAATGATTTTTAGATAACGAGCCTTGAAGCGGTGAAACCAATAGCCCGGGGTTTCAACCCCGAGTACGCTAAACCCTGATCACAGAACCCTGAAAGGGCTACATGATTGTACATTGGGATTACTGAATTATAGCCTGATTAATTCGTCGATCGTACAATGAGTTAACAGAAAGATAATAGCGTTGGGCTGCGCTAAAAGCCTTTTAGAAAAAATACTGTCCTTTTTCTATCAGCACCGCTGCTATTCTCCTGCGGGCATCTTTGGTATTGTAATTGTCGGCCTTCGTAAATCGTTTGATACCCATCAGCATCATACGCTGTTCATCGCCTTCGGCAAATGCATTGATGGCGGCCTTTCCGGCATGGTTAATGCGGTCTGCCGCGTCATACAGGAAGGTATGGGCTATATCCATCGCCACACCCGCCAGCTCATGTCCGTTTTGCTGCATCTTCATGGCCCTCAGCAATACACTCTCTGCCTGAAAAGTATCTATTGCCATGTCGGCGAGGTGCATCAATATCTCCTGTTCCTGCTCCAGTTGCATCATCAGCTTTTGTACGGCACCGCCTGCACACATCAGTATGGCTTTCTTAAAGTTGGCAATAACCTTCAGTTCTGCTGCAAATGGTGTTTCATCTGTACTGAAGTCGGGAATGCTCATCATCTCTTGCTGCACATCCATGGCAGCTCCCATTATGTTGATACGGCCTTTCATGGCACGTTTCAGATACATGTCCAGTATCAACAGCCTGTTGATCTCATTGGTGCCTTCAAATATGCGGTTGATGCGCGCGTCACGGTAGGCGCGGCTAATATTATATTCATCGCTGAAGCCGTTGCCGCCATGTATCTGCACACCTTCATCTACTACATAGTCCAGCGCTTCCGATCCCAGCACCTTCAGCATAGCGCATTCTATTGCATATTCCTCGGCCGCACCCAGCAATGCATTATCATGTTGACCATTATTGGCCAGTTCTTTTTCTTTATCATCTATCCATTGCGCTGTGCGATACATAGCACTGTCTGCAGCAAATATCTTTATCACCATCTCCGCCAGTTTATGCTGTATAGCGCCAAAGGCTGCCAATGGCTTTTTAAATTGTTCGCGGGTCTTGGCATATTGGGTAGTGAGCTTTATGGCAAGCTTAGCACCTCCGGCTGTTGCTGCGCATAGTTTCAACCTCCCTATATTCAATATGTTGAAGGCAATGATATGGCCCTTACCTATCTCGCCCAGCAAGTTCTCTTTAGGGATCACACAGTTCTCAAAGAATAGCTGTCTGGTGCTGCTGCCCTTGATACCCATCTTATGTTCCTCTTCACCAAAAGAAAGACCGGGTGTGCCGCGTTCTACAATAAAGGCGGTGAATTGGGTGCCATCTATCTTGGCAAATACGGTGAACACATCCGCAAAGCCGGCATTGGTGATCCATATTTTTTGACCATTCAGTATATAGCTATTTCCATCAGTGCTCAGTGTGGCTGTGGTCTTTGCCCCCAGTGCGTCCGACCCCGATCCAGGCTCTGTTAACGCGTATGCGCCTTTCATTTCGCCGGTAGCCAGCAAGGGCATATACTTTTGCTTTTGTGCTTCTGTGCCAAAGTAGAGTATCGGCAATGAGCCGATACCATTGTGTGCGGTCATGGCCACTATAAATGAATGGCCGCCACCCAGTTGCTCAGTAATAAGTACCGATGTGATAAAGTCTTTGCCCAGACCGCCATATGCCTCTGGAAATGCAGCACCCAGCAGGCCCAGCTCTCCGGCTTTATTCAGCAATTCCTGCATCAGCCCTTCCTGCTTATTGTCTATCTCATTAAGGTGAGGCAATACATCTTTTTCCAAGAATTCACTGCACATGTCGGCTATCATGTGGTGCTCTTCGTTAAAGTCTTCGGGAGTGAATGTTGTATCCGGAACAGATGACTGTATCAGAAAGCCACCGCCTTGTATAGAACCCATAGTTGAGGACATAAACATGTTTTTATAAAGCTAGTAAAAAACATGCTTATGCTCTTGTTAAATTGCTGTAACAGGTATCGCTCAGAGTACCAGTACCGTATCTGTTACAAGGTCGTTGAGTGCTCTGCGTTCGTTGTTAGAATGTATGGCCAGAAAGGAGACCCAGCCAAGTATCAGGCCCAGACCAAAACGCGTGTATGAATTGAGTAATGATATTTTCTGATCTACGGTCAATGACACAACGGTAATGCCGGTAATGCGCTGTCCTATTGTTCTGCGGAAGGTACTGACCATCAATGGTTCATAAGATAATGCCAGTAGTATCGCAGATATTTTAAGTGGCCAATTGTCATTATTGATCTCGGCAACCAGATATAGTAGTGCCCCCATTATAGCATAGGTGATCATTCTGTCGATAAAGTTTGCCTGACATCTTCTTAGTAAACTAGGAAAGTTAGTAGTATGCTCGTCGAGTATAGATTTATCCATGCGTGCCGGTTTTAACTAACAACAAGTTAAATTATAAATCCTACAAATAATAATTTTTAAATAAATAATTATCTTTAATAAAATAAATAACTAATTGATTGGCAGTCCCTACTTGATCTTCTTGAGGTAATTGATGGCATTTTTGTCGCCATATTCTGCGGCTTCTTGCAGCAACGCTCTCCCCTTTGTTTTATCCTGCAGACCACCTATGCCCTCGTAGAGTTTTTGACCCATGATGCCGGCCGCATATTTACTGCCCTGTTGATACGCAATATGGTACCATTCCAGTGCTGCGGGGCCATCTTGCGGCACACCTGTTCCTTTGTCCAGCATGTTGGCTACAAACTCCTGTCCTTTTACATCTCCATTTCTGGCCGATTCATAGAACCACCTGTAGGCCTCTTTATAATCCTGTTTCACGCCTATGCCCAGATAATAAGTTCTGCCAAGCACATTGGCAGCGCGTATGTCATTGTTCAGTGCGGCCTTTTTTAACCATAGCACTCCTTTGGTCGAATCCTGGTGGACGCCCACGCTGTCGAAATAAGCCCAGGCCAGCAGCTCTATCGCATCATTGTTTTTCTTTGCGGCAGCAGCTTCCAGCAATTGCAGACCTTTTAGGGTGTCTTTAGTTACCCCACGTCCCAGCATATAGAGCCGCCCCAAGTATTCCATTCCGTCAGCGTTCCCTTTGTCGCTTAGCTTGCTGAATATGGCAATGGCTTTCTGTACATCAGGCATCACTCCTTTTCCGTCCAGATACATCCAGCCCATATTGAAATCTGCCTTTTCATATCCGCCCTCCGAAGCCTGACGGAACAGATTCATTGCCCGGGTATAGTCTATCATGGTGCCTCTTCCACTCGAGTAGGCCCATCCCAATGCACACAATGCACGCGGATCATTACTTTTCGCTGCCAGTTCATACCATTTCATCGCTTCCTCATCATTTCTGGCAGTACCTATGCCATCTATATACAGATGCCCCAGATCCACCATCGCAGAAATGGTGCCCTGCTTTGCCGAGAGCAGATACCATTTAAAGGCTTCCTGCAGATTTTTCTCTACACCAATGCCTTCTCTGTAATAGTTACCCATACTATCCTGTGCCGCAGCATCGCCCTTCTTTGCCAGCTCCAGGTAATGTGCCACAGATTGTGCTGTGGCTGTATAGCCAAGTACGATGCAGAGTAGGGTGGTAAGTAAGCGCATAGAGTTGTTATTTTATTGTCGTTCCGGGTTGATGATGAGGTATGAAGCCGGGTATGCGGCCGGGGTAGCAGGCAACGCCTATAGAGAACATCTGTTCCCTCCATTTATTGTTCACATCAGTGGCCGGCGTACTATTGCCCTGACTGAAGTTGAAGCCTATATTAGCTTCATAGGCATCATATCCTACACAGCCTTTCAGGCCCAGTTGCAGATAGTTGTCGGTATTGTTGGTAGTTGCTACCATGCAGCCTATATCGCCACGAGCGGTAAAGGTCAGAGACGACTTTGTTTTGAAGCGGTAATAGATCATAGGGGTCATCCGCAGAAAACCATAAGTCAGTGGCGCACGTTCATTGGTGGCCAGGGTCTTGTCCATGTTATAACTGAGGTAATCAACAGATACGCCAAATCCCAGCGGGCGTGCTGCACTCATCTTAGAGCGTAGTCCGGCGCCTGCATAGTAGCCCGCACCGGTATAGCTGAGTGAAGAATATCCGTAAGACAGGTTGTTGGAGATGACCCATAGTTCATGTACATATCCTACCTGTGCAAATCCTTCCAGTAGTTTTTCTTTTGGCGCTGCAGTAGGTGCAACAGCAGGCATGTTCTGTGCCGTTCCCATCAGCGGCAGTGATAAGAGTAGTAGCAGTATGTTTCTCATAAGCAATAATAAAATTATGCAAAATCCAGCTATTGAGCAGGCATAAAAAAGCCACCCTCAAAAGGTGGCTTTGATATATTGTTGATACAGGCTCTTTAATATTCATCTTCGTTAAAGAAGAAGTCTTCCTGCGTAGGATAGTCGGGCCATATGTCTTCTATGCCTTCGTATATTTCACCTTCGTCATCCAGCTCCTGCAGATTCTCTACCACTTCAAGTGGTGCACCCGAACGGATGGCATAATCAATAAGCTCATCCTTAGTTGCCGGCCAGGGTGCATCCTCTAGGTGAGATGCTAATTCAAGTGTCCAAAACATATTGTGATTATTTTATAAATTTCTGAATTTCTCGCAAATGTAGTTTTTTTTCAAAAAAACAAAACCTATTTTTTCAAATCATAACAACATGTAATGAAATCTTATTGTTGCCATGCCCGAATAAAGTATTTTCACGGGTTTGGTCATTATTGTGCAATTTTACATTTTAATCATCTTTGCTCCGTTATTATGCTTGCTGTTAACCATGTTATTAAAAACTATGCCGCATTTGCTGTAGTAAATGATGTGTCGTTTACCGTGCAGAAGGGAGATATAGTATCTATTGTAGGGCCATCGGGGGCGGGAAAGAGTACTTTATTGCACATAATGGGTGCGCTCGATAAGCCCGATGGCGGCAGCGTACTCATTGATGACACCGATATTTTTACACTCCCTTCCAGAAAGCAGGCCGCATTCAGAAATAAACATATTGGCTTCGTATTCCAGTTCCATCACCTGCTGCCCGAATTCAGCGCTATTGAGAACGTGTGCATGCCACTGTGGATAGGTAATACAGGCAAAACAGAAGCCATAAAGCAGGCAACCGAAATGCTGGAGCGCGTAGGGTTGGGTGGCAGACTCAATAATAAACCTTCCGAACTGTCGGGCGGAGAGCAGCAGCGGGTAGCTATTGCCAGAGCATTGGTAACACGCCCATCGGTAGTTATGGCCGATGAGCCTACCGGCAACCTGGATAGTGCGAATGCACAGTCGGTACATGAGCTGTTCTTACAACTGCGCAAAGACCTGGGACAGACCTTTATAATGGTGACCCACAACGATTCTCTGGCTCAGATGACCGACCGCATTCTTACCATGCGCGATGGTAAAATAGTACAGGACGATAAGCAATAAGATCCTCATACACAGTACCTCCAAATACGAATAACTATGAACAAAATATACCAACTACTGATATTGATAGCATTGTTACTCCCCGCATTTACACATGCCCAGGAAGTGAAAGAGACCATGCTGAAGAAGGGTAAAGAGCACATACCCGGCTATACCATAAGGCTGAGACACAGCAGAGGCCTTACCGCCGCTACGCTGAAAGAAACACTAAAGGATGCCGGCATGAGGAAGGCCAAACATAAAAAAGGGTATTACGTGTATAAAGGCGCGGTGCTGCCGGCAATAAGCAACACCCAACAAGATTATTATTACAAGATAACCGGCAACCGCAGGAAGAC
Source organism: Chitinophagaceae bacterium (assembly GCA_947447465.1). GTDB lineage: Bacteria > Bacteroidota > Bacteroidia > Chitinophagales > Chitinophagaceae > Flavipsychrobacter. Next base: position 49,796 of record CANFKE010000032.1, read on the forward strand.
CACCATACACTTTGCTGTATCTAAAGGGTACGACAACTACGTGACTAATGCCAACGATAGCCACATATCGGCAAGTGTGAGCACCTTTCTTACCGAGCTCAACAATAAAGTAGAGCTAAAAGAGCAGATCAATGAAAAGCAGGAAGAGCTGAATAAGATAGAGAAGAAGAAAGCTAAAAAACAGGCCGAGATAGACAAACTGCAACGCCGGAATAAGTAAGCTACAACAGAAAATTGACCCTAATTTTTTGTTGTTTCAAAAAATCCCTTACATTTGCAATCCGTTTGGCGCAAGCCGACAGGTCCTATAGCTCAGCTGGTTAGAGCACCTGACTCATAATCAGGGGGTCCTTGGTTCAAACCCGAGTGGGACCACAGAATAAAAAAAGCAGTTAC
>CANFKE010000033.1 GCA_947447465.1 Chitinophagaceae bacterium
AAATACCTCTTAAAAGACGTCTATGCTGACAAAACTAATATGGAAGAAATCATAACTAATAGTGATATGAATTGGACAGTTGTGAGACCAGGAAGGCTTTTAGACAAGGAATTGACAGAGAAATACCGTATTGAAAACAAATTATTCAAAGGAATTAATATCGGCGGAATTAATAGAGCTGACGTAGCAGATTTTTTAATAAAACAAGCTGAAAAACAAACTGAATTAAAAAAGTACATAGCGATATCTGAAAAATAGGATAAAATAAAAGACTAACAGCTAATAGCGTGCAAACGCAGGATGAAGGCATCAAAAGTACCTAAGTTAAAGGCTGGGAAGAGTTTTGCGAAAAGCATAAACAAGAAAAAGTAAACAAAATATCCTTATAATTATAATAGCAAGAGACCGAAATCTCTTGTTATTACAATTAAGGTTCGACGAAAAAGTCCCAGGTTTAATTTGCTATTATTCGCTTCCCATTCGGTCTTGAACCTGATATTGCTTTTCCAATGCAAAACATTCATAGATCATCTTTAACTTTTGCTTTAATAGGTTCGATAATGGCAGTGTTGTGTCTACTAAGAAAAGGAACACCATGGTGTTCCTTTTCTCATTTTGGTTCGGTCATTCAGTGATACAAACAAATGCTTCCTACTGTTGACTGGTTTAAATTTCAGTGTCTTTGATAAGAGGTAATATCTCTAAGGTCTTCTTGAATTGGTAGAGCGGTAAGGTGGTCATCAATTCATTGACCTTGTCGAGTTCCACATCCTTAAAAATGAGCACTGCGCCATTTTTTGTTTGTCGTAGAAATAGCTGATCTAAAAAACCTTGTTCTTTCCATTCTTTTACTACTCTACGTTCGTGTTGTAATACTTCGGGGAAGTTGGCCGGTAAGTTCTCTGTGTCGATGGTCAGGATCACTAATATTCTGTTCATATGCATTATCTTTTATTGGTTAAAACAAATGGTTGATGGTTGAAATTATTAGATTTGCCTGTATTAAGGTTGTACGACCTAATAATGTGTATAGGCTAAAATTATAGACCAATGGAAAATAAAGGTGTCAGAAAGAATAAAGACTTCGCTCCCGGCAATTGTCCGGTGGCCTACACCATGAATATCATTGGTGGCAAGTGGAAGCCAAGTATCATACATATGATCCGCACAGACAGGAACAGGTACAGCCTATTGCTCAAAAACATACCTGAGATCAGTAAGCAAACGCTCACCAATCAACTACGGGAAATGGAGATGGACGGCATATTGGAAAGGATCATTTACCCCGAGATACCACCAAGAGTTGAGTATAAGATAACTCCTTACGGCAGCAGTCTGCTACCCATAATAGATAGTATGTATCGGTGGGCAAAAATGAACATGCCCAACAAGCCTGTTACAAACAGCGAATATTGCAATGCCAACCAAAAGGAGGTATTAGAAGTACCAATATCAAACTAACCCTATAATACAGCGCTACTTACCTACCTTTGAAAATGAAATAAATGCCTCAGGCAAATGAATAAGTTAGGCCCTATCATTATTATAGAAGACGACCAGGACGATCAGGATCTATTGGTAGAGATATTTGCCAACCTTGGGTATCCCAATAAAGTCATTTATTTCTCTGATGGTAATGAGGCACTGGCCTATCTGAATAAAACCGATACACAACCTTTTCTCATCTTGTCTGACATTAATATGCCGAAGATAAACGGGTTTGAATTGAGGGACAAGATCTTCACCAATGAATTACTTCAGACCAAGTGTATCCCTTATTTGTTCTTCACTACATCGGCCACCAAAAAATCGGTGATCGACGCCTATGCATTGTCGGTTCAAGGCTTTTTCACAAAACCCAACACAATGCAAAGTCTGGAGAATACCATCAGGAAGATCGTTGAATACTGGCAGGAATGTATAGCACCAAGCCAGTTTGATTGATCAGACCAAATATGTACATCGGGTTCATCTGCGCCAATCTTTTAGTTAAACTACATAAAGATCGTCAGGAGTAATGAAGCAGGCGCATAACTTTACAGGCAAAATATGGCAGTATGAATAACACAAGGATATTCAAAACGTCTTTTGCCAGTGTATATAAGTTATACATCAATAAGGTAGAGAGAAAAGGAAAGACAAAAGCCGATGTAGATACTGTGACCTGCTGGCTTACCGGATATGATATGGCATCGCTGCAGGAACAAATAGATAAGCAGACCGACTTTGAGACCTTCTTTGGGCAAGCACCCAAAATGAACCCTAATGCATCAAAGATAACCGGACTTATCTGCGGCTACAGAATAGAAGCAATAGAGGACCCGCTCATGCAAAAGATCAGGTATCTGGATAAGCTGGTAGATGAAATAGCCAAAGGAAGGGCAATGGAGAAAATATTGAGAACCTAATAACATAGATAAGGTGGCTACATAGATGAATAAAGGACACACAACCTATTATATATAAACATTTTAATCTCAGAACAAACTATTTTGCACAAACAGATGTCTTTAAAGTTATTCAAGTTCCTGTTCAAACAATAATCTACTAAATGAAATACAATAACCTTTTACTTGTTTGCATCTTATTGTTTATGACAAGAACAACCGTAACTGCACAAAATCTGGTACCTAACGGAGATCTGGAAACTATAAGAGGATGTTCAGGAGCATCTAGTAGCGGCTATCCAGATATTCTGGACTCGGCTGCGAACTGGATACGACCCACATTCGGTAGTGCCGACTACCTGAATGGCTGTACACTCTCTGTACCAACAAATATCTTAGGACATCAAAGCGCGCATAGCGGCGTGGGTTATGCCGGTATTTACATATGGATAGATGCAGCCAGTACTATACCTGATTACAGAGAATATATGGAAGTACAGCTGACCAATACACTGATAAGTGGTAAACAATATCATTTTCAGATGTATGTGAGCCTTGCTGAAAGTTACTATTCTTATACAACCAGTTCATTGGGCGCATATTTTTCTGACACACTCATCCATGATTTCAGCACACAGAATAACTTACCCTTTACACCACAGGTAAGCAATAGTACCGGCCCCATAACAGATACCAATAATTGGGTATTGATACAAGGAGACTTTATTGCAGCAGGAGGAGAGAAGTATCTGATCATTGGGAATTTCAAAAATTATGCTAACTCTGATTCTGTATTTCTACGTAGCGGATCAATGTATCAGAGTACCTATATATTTGTAGATGATGTTTCGCTAACCACTAATTCTACAGGGATAGAAAATTATAATGATCAAAATGAAAGGGTACAACTTTACCCTAACCCATCTAACGGTATTTTTACAATTGACTACAATTTATCAGCACAAAATTCGGCTTTAGAAATAAGGGATATAACAGGTAGATTGGTACATGAAGAGGTTATAAGAGGAGCAAAAGGAAACAAAAAAGTTGATATGACAGCACTGGAAAGCGGAATGTATTTTTATCTGATCAACTCTGATGGCAGGATCATTATAAAAGACAAATTTTCCATCAATAAATAATGATCGCGACAAAACAACGCAGCAGTATTTTTTCATAACATCTATCTAAGATAGCTTTGTACTTAATTCTGTTTTCATCAAGTACATTTTCAACATGCATAGATCGCTGATAGTCCTCGCACCATATTTTATTGTAGGTACATCATTGGGACAATACAAAGACACCGGTACATTAAGGTTCTTTACCGGCAATTTCAACAATGATGCCGGCAGGGCTATGATACAATTATACAGAAGTACCGATAAGGTACCGGACCATCCCTTCATGAAAGTAAGCGGCAGCCTGCAAAACAAGTCAGCGATCATTGATATTCACGGATTACCCTATGGCGATTATGCAGCTATACTGGTACATGATGAGAACAGCAATGGGCAAATAGATCATGCCTACGGACTACCTGCCGAGCAACTGGGCTATACCAACAAATGGGAATTAGGCTTTTTTACCGGTATGCCTTCATTCTCTAAATTAAAGTTCCATTTTGGTCCTGCACAAACGTCCCAAAAGGTGTTGATCACCTATAAGGATTAGATCGTCTCGCCACCGATCCATGTAACATTACTTTACTTACTGCCCTGCTTTTGTATATTTATGCCATAACGCTACTTATATGAACAGGATATTGCTCTTAATAACGCTGGTGACCGCACCATTTATGTGCCTTGCAGACAAAGCAGACTCGGCATGGATGGCAGAACATTACACCAAAAAGGAGCTGTACATTGTTATGCGGGATGGAGTGAGATTGTTCACTACCATATATCAGCCCAACGACAAACAAAATGATCATCCTATTCTGCTGAACCGAACTCCCTACTCTATTGGTCCTTATGGCGAAAAGTTCAAGGACTATTGGAACACCCCTTATATGAACTATCTGAAAGAAGGATATATAATGGTGCTGCAGGATGTGAGAGGCAAGTATATGAGCGAGGGAGAATTTGTAGATGTACGCCCCTACCTGCCGGCTAATGACAAATCAAAGACCGATGAGGCCAGCGATACCTATGACACAATAGACTGGCTGATCAATAATGTAAAAGGAACGAACAAACGAGTAGGCATCTATGGCATTTCTTACCCCGGCTACTATGCCATGATGGGGGCACTATGCGGACACCCTGCGTTGAAAGCCGCCAGTCCGCAGGCTCCGGTGACAGATTGGTATGCTGGCGATGACTTCCACCACAATGGTGCGTTCATGGAGATGGATGCGTTCAACTTCTACTCCTCTTTTGGCAAGCCAAGACCTGTGCCTACCAAAGAAAGCGCTCCCGGATTTCAATATTATACCAAGGACAATTATAAATTTTACCTGGGCATACCTACACTTACTGACCTGGCTTATTATGTAGGTAAGGACGTAAAATTTTGGGGCGACCTCTATGCTCATCCCGATTATGACAAATGGTGGCAGGACCGCAATACCCGCAACTATGCGCAGTACATCCCTAAAAATGTAGCCACGCTGGTAGTTGGCGGACTATTTGACGCTGAAGATTGCTACGGTGCATGGAACCTATACCGATCGATAGAGGAAAAAGCACACAACAGCAATAAGATAGTTATGGGCCCGTGGAGTCATGGCGGATGGGCACGCGGCACGGGAGAGTTTTTAGGTAATGTACGTTTTGGTAAAAAAATATCTGAATGGTATCAGCAAAAGGTGGAGCTGCCATTCTTCCAGTATTACCTGCAAGACAAGGGCGACATCAGAAAGATAAAGGAAGCCACCATCTTCTTTAGTGGCTCCAACGAATGGAAGAAGCTGAGCAAATGGCCTGTGGAAGAAATAGACTACAAGCGAATGTATCTGCAGGTAGATGGCAGGCTGACTAATGAAGCGCCCTATAGCAGCGGAGTAAAATACATCAATAAATACACCAGCAATCCTAATAAACCTGTACCCTATACCGAGGATGTACACTTTAAACGCACTCGCGAGTATATGACGGACGATCAGCGATTTGCTGCTCGCAGACCGGACGTGATGGTCTATCAGACAGATTCATTGAACGCAGATGTTACCCTTGCAGGACCGGTGATCGCAGATATATTCACAGCAATAAGTTCTACCGATGTAGATATAGTGGTGAAACTTATAGACGTATTCCCCGACAATTTTGCCTATGACACTGCCCGCGATGGAATGGGCAATGGCAAAGACTACCCGATGGGTGGCTACCAGATGTTGGTGCGCGGAGAGGTGATGCGCGGCAAATACCGTAACAGCCTGAGCAAACCCGAGCCATTTACCCCCGGTAAGGTGACCGAAGTAAAATTCAAGCTACCTGATGTGGCACATGTATTCAAAAAAGGGCACCGCATCATGGTGCAGATACAAAGTACCTGGTTCCCGCTGGTAGATCGAAATCCGCAAAAGTTCGTAAATATCTACACCTGCGACAAAAGCGACTTTATGAATTGTGATGTGGAGATCAATTGCGGCAGCGATAACCCGTCGAGCATCCTATTACCTGTAATGAGACCTGAATAACCCTGCAAATATTTAGATAATGATCGTACTCAATGAACTGGCTTCTGTACTGAATATAAGAAGCTCGGAACCCAACAAGGCATTGGCCCAAAAGCTGGCAGACAATAATGATGAGGCCGGCGTAAAGGAGTTGGTGGACAACATTAATAATAAGAAGATACAGAGCGACATCATCAAGACGTTGTATGAAACAGCAGAAAGGAAACCCTCTCTGGTGGTGCCACATGCGGCCGTATTCATTCAACTGCTGGATAGCAAGAACAACCGCATGGTATGGGGCGCAATGACCGCATTGAGTGCTATTGCTACAGAATGCGCACCACTATTATACAAGGCAATTGCCCGCATAGTAGCCATTGCCGACAAAGGTACAGTGATCACTAAGGACCACGCGGTGAATATACTGGTGAAGCTATCGGCATTTAAAGCATATGCTGATGATACCTTGCCATTGCTACTGGAGCAGATATTGGCTGCACCGATGAACCAGATGCCTACCTACGCCGAGAAAACACTACCTGTGATAGATACCGCAAACAAGGCTGCATTTCTGGATGTGTTACAAACACGCTTACCGGATATAGAAGGAGAGGCTAAAAGAAAAAGATTGGAAAAAGTGATTAAAAAAGTAAAAGCTTAAAAAAATATGATCATCTATTCCACCTTATCGACTGGGCCAGTAATGCCGGCAATGGCTATAATAATTATTATGGCGATGGCCAATAGTATCGTACCAATTATTATACCCCATGCAACCTTCTGAAAATTCCTATCGTCTCTCTTGTTCTCGTCCATTAGTCTTCCCTTTTCAAAAGTGGGAGACCCGATCTCTCGGCTATCAGTTCTGCTAGCCTATCACCACCATCTGTGAATGGCCAAACGTATAATGCTGTAATGTTGTGGTCTTGCTTTATTGAATTGATCGCATCGAGCGATAGTTTAAGTGCGATGCCCTTGTGCCTGTATTCCTCCAATACCAGTGCAGAGCAGAGGTAGATGGCATCGTACTTTTCTCCGGGGCGGGTTTCCTCCAATAATTGCCGTTCTGATAGGTCATGCGCTACAAAATCCTGCATTACCCTTTTTGTTGTAGGGATTAGCAGTATCCATGCTATTGGTCCATTACCTTCATTATATTCTGACAAGGTAGCAGGATGAATGTTTTCCAACTGCTCTCTTTCTTTTTCCGTAACACTTATCTGGTCGGGGTCGCTGCGATAAGCAAACACCTCATCGGCCAATTGTATCATTCGTTCAAAATTGCTCTGCGCCATAGGTCCTATTTTAGCTCTGCATTACCTGTTAACAGCGCCCTCAATCCATCAGTTATTGCCGATGTCTTGCGGGTATCATAATTAAAACATGCCATTCCTGTTTTGCAATGAGCTATATCTTTAGCTATACCGTTACGCAGGGTAGAGATATGGTAGAGCAAGTCGAAAGAAATGGTACCGATCTCCTCTGCATAAATTTTTATGGTGAGTACATCACCATAAAAAGCCTCACCTCTGTATGCCACCATCACATCAGCCATGATGAGGCTGGTACCTGCCGCATTCAATTCAGTATAGCCATTGGCCGCCAGAAACTGCATTCTGGCTTCGTGTACAATGCTCAATATAGCATCATTACCTACATGATTACCATAGTTGATATCACCAATTCTAACCGGAATAGTTACAGTATGCAATTCTTTGGTAGCCGGAAATTGAATTTTTACGCGTGCCATAAGGTGAAAATAAACAAGTAAACAATTACAAATAAATTAGTCATTGTTCCCACCAACCATCATTGATAGCGGCAGATAACATGATCGGGAAACAAAGTAAGTGTAAAAAAAGCCATCCGCAATTTTTAAACGATTAATTTTGCAACCTGCCGGGTTCAGGATCAAACATCTGTAAGCCGGCAATAATATAATGTTATGAAAATAATATGCATTGGGCGTAATTACGCCGACCACGCCAAAGAACTTAAAAACGACCTGCCTACCGAGCCGGTCATCTTCATGAAACCAAAGAATGCATTATTGCATCCGGGCAAACCATTCTACTACCCTGAGTTTACCAAAGACCTGCACTATGAGTGTGAGGTAGTAGTAAAGATGGCCAAGAACGGAAAATTCATACAAGAGAAATTTGCTCATAAATATTATAGTGAAGTGAGTCTGGGTATAGACTTTACCGCCCGTGATGTACAAAATGAATTAAAGAAAAAGAGCCTGCCATGGGAAATAGCCAAGGCATTTGACGGATCGGCGGCGGTGGGTACATTTGTTCCGCTGAATGAAGAAACATTAATGAGTGATCTTGATTTTCAGTTAAAACTGAATAATGAAGTGGTGCAAGATGGACACACCCGCGACATGATCTTTAATATCAATGGTATTATCGCCTATGCATCGCGCTATTTCACCCTCAATATTGGAGACCTTATTTATACCGGCACCCCGGCGGGTGTTGGTCCGGTGAAAGTAGGTGATAAGCTGGAAGGCTTATTGAAGGGTGAAAAATTACTTGAAGTAGATATTATGTAGATGCTGATCATCAATTGATTTTATTCATGAATGTACAACTAGAAGCAGGTTGGAAAGCTGCACTGCAAGAGGAATTTGACAAACCCTACTTCGGGAAAATAGCAGATTTTCTGAAGAGTGAAATAACTGCAGGTAAGACCATCTATCCACCGGGAAAACAAATATTCAATGCTTTTGAACATACTCATCTTGATAATGTGAAGGTGGTGATCATAGGACAGGACCCATACCATAATCCGGGACAGGCAATGGGACTATCCTTTTCTGTACCTGATGGCGTAAAACCTCCGCCATCACTCATGAATATTTTCAAAGAAATGCAGACCGACCTGGGCATAGACCCGCCTTCAAGCGGCGATCTGACCAAATGGGCCGATCAGGGTGTATTATTACTTAATGCATCACTAACGGTGGAAGCCAATCAACCTATGTCTCACAGTCAATTAGGCTGGCATATTTTTACTGATGAGGTGATCAGACTTGTATCGAAAGAAAAAGCAAATGTGGTGTTCATACTTTGGGGCAAGTTTGCGCAGAACAAAGAAGTGCTGATAGACGCAACGAAACACAGGATCATCAAATCGGCACACCCGTCACCATTGTCGGCCTACAATGGTTTCTTTGGCAGTGCGCCATTCAGTAAGACCAATAGCTGGCTGCAGGAGCAAGGTATTCAACCTATAGACTGGTCGCTATAGAAGGAAATAATAATCTTCGTTAGCCAAATGCGGTAACTTTGTAAGCTATTCAGTGTAAATGACTTCTGAAATGCTTGCCTATCATTGCAGCAAACACCATTAAACAATGAAACTGATCCAAAACATATTGGGTAAAATATTTGCAGTATATGCCGCCATCATGTTTGTGGCTACTATGCTGGTCATACTGATACCGGTATGGATCATCTCTTTATTACCTGAGCCACGCAGGGCCAGGGCACTGCACCCTGTCTTCAGGTTATGGATGGGCGTATATATGCCACTCATCTTCTGCCCTGTGAGCCGCCGGGGAAAGGAGAAATTCAAAAAAGGAGAGAATTATGTGGTGATATTGAACCACAACAGCTTCATGGATGTACCTGTTTCTTCCCCCTGGATACCGGGCCCCAATAAGACGCTGGCTAAGATGGAAATGTCTCGCATACCCTTGTTTGGCATCATTTACAAGGCAGGCTCTATACTAGTGGATCGTAAAAGCGACCAGAGCCGCAGAGGTAGTTTTGGTAAGATGCAGGAAACACTGGAACAGGGAACAAACCTTTGTTTATATCCTGAAGGTACTCGTAATAAGGGCGGCCAACCTATGCAACCATTTTTTGACGGAGCATTCAGAACCGCAATCAAAGCACAGAAGCCGATCATGCCGGGTATCCTGTTCCATACGGCAAAAGTGCTGCCACCGACCAAAACATTCTGGGCCCGCCCACATCCTATACAACTCCATTTTCTTGACCCTATTCCTACAGACGGGTTGACCCAAGATGATGTACCGGCATTGAAGGAGCGTTTGTTCAAGATCATGGAAACCTATTATATCAATCACAATAAGTAAGAATGACATTTAGTATTATCGGTACGGGCAACATAGCCTGGTTTTTCGGAAAGAGATTAGCAGCAGCAGGGCACCAGTGTAAAGGAGTATATGGCCGAAACGCAGCAGCAGTAAAAGAGCTTGCCGATGCATTGCTATCTAACAGATTTGGCGCAATAAGTGATATCCGAGATGAAGATGCAGATGTATGTTTCCTGGCTGTGTCAGACATATCTATAGCAGAAGTAGCCGCTCAGATCAGATTTACCAAGACCATATTGGTACATATGTCCGGTGCTCAGCCGTTAGACATCATTAAAAATGCAGCCAAAGACCATGCGGTACTATGGCCTGTCTATTCTATTCTCAAGAACAATACTCCTGGACACAGAGAGATACCCATAGCTTGGGAAGTATCGTCTGACAGGGCCAAACGATTTGTGCTGGAGATGGGTCATGCCATAACAGACAATCTGTTTGAAGCCAAAGACTCACAACGCAAGTGGCTGCACCTGTCGGCAGTGATGACCAACAACTTCATTAACCATTTGCTGGCCATTAATGAGCAGATATGCAAGGAGAACGACCTACCGGCCTCTACCCTGCAACCCATGATAGCGCAGACCTTTGAGCGATTAAAACACTCATCGCCCAGGGCGGTACAAACAGGCCCGGCCATAAGAAAGGACATAACGACCATAGAACAGCACAAAACATTACTGGCAGCACATCCTGAAATATTGAAGGTATATGAGGCATTAACTGAGTCGATACAGGCCATGCACCAACCCAAAACATTATAATAATACGACAAATACAAGACAGGATCGCAGCAAGCGATGGTGTTGTAATAAATTCATTAAATTTGTTTTGTTGGCAAGCAATGAAACGACCGACCTGAAAGTATAATGATAAAGAAAGCATTTGGAACGATCATAGTATCTGCACTGGCATTATTGCTGAGTGGCAATATGTATGCCCAGACCGATGCTCAGAATTTCAAGAACTTTCAGTTGTCGTGCCCCCGCGTATCTGACGCATGGAAAAAGTACAATGATTCACTTGCCAGTAATTTCAAACGAAAGAACCTGAACTACCCTACCAAAGACATCTATCTGCGTGCCTTTAAGGCGCAGAATGAGCTGGAGGTATGGGGCAGGAACAATGAGAACAGTGAATACAAGCTGATCAAAATGTACCACATCTGCGCGCTTTCAGGTGTGTTGGGGCCTAAGCGAGGCGAGGGCGACAGACAGGTGCCTGAGGGGTATTATTTCATTGATGATTTCAATCCTAAGAGTGATTACTATTTGTCGATGTTGCTGAATTACCCCAATTATTCAGACAACCTGCTGGCCACCAAGCCCAAGAAGGGCGGCGACATCTACATACATGGCGGATGCGTGACCGTAGGCTGTATGCCGATGACCGACGAAGGGATACAAGAGTTGTACACCCTGTGCCTGAACGCTAAAGTGAACGGCGAGGAAAACATACCTGTACATATCTTCCCTACCCGTATGACCGCAAAAGGCATGGAATATCTGAAGCGCGAATATGTGAACTATCCTGAAAGCATTGCCTTCTGGAATACACTTAAACCCGGCTATGACTACTTTGAAAAGAACCATAAGATATTGCCGGTGATGTACTCTCCGGATGGGTATTATGTGAATTAAGGCAAAGTATTTTACTGTTTAAAGCCTTTATTTTGGGGAATTTAAGTACCCCTGCTTATCTTTGGTCATACAATAAGTTTAATGATACCTGCCCTTCAGGCAGGCCATTCTTAATATAGAAATACAACAATATGCAGGTAAGATCAATGGCAGAGTTTGCCGCCAGCGGCGAAACACCGGAAGTGCTTTTTTGGGTAGGATGTGCAGGTAGTTTTGACCAACGTGCTCAAAAAGTGACCAGAGCCTTTACGCAGATACTGGATAAGGTAGGTGTATCTTTTGCTATTATGGGCAAAGAAGAGTCGTGCACAGGCGACCCTGCACGCAGGGCCGGCAATGAATTTCTCTTCCAGATGATGGCTTACAACAATATTGCATTGCTGAATGGCTATGGAATAAAGAAAGTTGTGACCACATGCCCGCATTGCTTCAATATTTTCAAGAATGAATACCCTGCACTGGGTGGTAATTATGAAGTGATCCACCACACTACCTTCCTGCAGCAATTGATAGATGAAGGCCGCATCAAGTTAAAAGAAGGCGGTTCTTTCAAAGGCAAGAAAATAACGTATCACGATAGCTGTTACCTTGGCCGTGGCAACGGGATATATGAGGCTCCGCGTAAGGTGCTGGAGATATTTGAGACCGAAGTGATAGAAATGAAGCGCTGCCGAAGCAATGGCATGTGCTGCGGCGCGGGTGGCGCACAGATGTTCAAGGAAGAGGAACCGGGAACATCGAGAGTGAACTTTGACCGTGCCGAGCAGGCATTGGAAACAGGTGCCAGCATCATTGCCGCTAACTGTCCTTTCTGCACTACCATGCTTACCGATGGTGTGAAGAACAAAGAAAAGGAAGACAGCGTAAAAGTGATGGATATAGCTGAGATGATCGCTATGTCTATGTAACTGTGAGGGTATGATATTTGTGTCATTACAGCTATAATTGTGTAGTATGAAGAACAAAACACTGGTACTGGGGGCTTCTGAAAATCCGTCTCGATACAGCAATATGGCTGTAAAAAAGCTGTTGAGCAAAGGGCAGTCAGTTATGGCCATAGGTAAGGTAAAGGGCAATATAGATGGCATTGATATTCTTACTGACAAGGTGGATACATCTGATGTGGATACAGTAACACTCTATCTTAATCCGCTGCACCAGCAACCCTACTACGATTATATTCTCTCGCTCCGACCAAGAAGGATCATTTTCAACCCGGGCACGGAGAATGAAGAGCTGGAAACACTGGCCGAAAAGAACGGCATACAACCTGTAGAGGCCTGCACATTGGTCATGCTGAGTACAGGACAATATTGAGTAAAGAGTACACAGGCATACACAAGTGCCTATTTCCCTTCTTTTTATGGTATTTTTAACCGCAAAATGTTTAAGTTTGTTGGTATGTACACTAGTGCTATGTTGAAAAAACTATTCCTCTTTTCCGCTGTCATTTTTGCATTGCTGTCCGGGAACAGGGCGTCAGCTCAGGGTGGCGGCATCACTCCGCGCGACCTGGAGAAACTGCAGATAATGGAAGATTCGATGATGGTAACAGCCGATTCTATGTATGAGGCCTATATACCCGATACCCATGTAGGGTATAGCGAACGCTTCATCAGGCAATTGGTAAAAACACTGAAGATACCCAATTCATACCTCTACCCTTTCGATAAACTGAAGGATAAGATCAACATTATTGCTCCCGACGACCATTCTTTTCGCATCTTTAACTGGGGCGTAGATATGTCGGCCATCTTCAGAAGATATTATGGCGCTATACAGATGCCATCTGAAAATCTGAAGTTATACGGACTCAGCGATTACAGCGAACAATTGGGCAAGGGCGCGGAAGACAGCATACTTACCGGAGGCAAATGGTATGGTGCGCTGTATTATCGTATCATGACCAATGATGTAGAAGGCCATAAGGTATATACCCTATTCGGATTCTCTGCCGCCAATGCACTGAGCAATAAGAAGGTATTGGACCCGCTGACCATCACCGACAACGGATTGGCTTTCGGAGCACCGATATTCGGCATAGGCTCTAAAAATTTCCCCGGTCGCAGGATCAACCGCTTTATTATGGAATATAAAAAAGGGGTGACCGTAGGACTGAACTGGGATGATGAAAAGAAGGTGATCATCTTTGATGATCTGACATCACAGGTAAACGATCCTAACCGAAAATATACCTATGTACCCAGCGGACAATACAATGCATTTATGTGGCTGAATGACATGTGGACATTAAGAATGAATATAATGCCAATACAAGAACTTCAGGATGGACAAGCTCCGACTGAAGATGATAAGAAATAATCAAAATAATTTCCTACATTTGCACTCCTTTTAACAGTGTTTCGGTCCGGTAGCTCAGCTGGATAGAGCACCAGCCTTCTAACCTGCCTGCCGGCAGGCAGGGCTGGGAGTCAACGGTTCGAATCCAATCCGGATCACTTTAAAGAGGCTATGTTCTTTGTCTATGTATTAAGAAGCACAGTAAACGGGAATTTTTATGTCGGCATGACAGAAAATATTACCGCTCGTTTATTAAGGCATAATAAAGGAGAAAATAAATCTACAAAGGCTCACAGACCTTGGGAATTATTTTTTTCAGAGTCCTTCGACACCAGAGTTGAAGCAAGAAAAAGAGAAGTATATTTGAAAGCCGGTAGCGGCAAAGAGTATATAAAAAAGAAATGGCAGGAATGCCATAATTGAAAAGTGTTCCGGTCCGGTAGCTCAGCTGGATAGAGCACCAGCCTTCTAAGCTGGGGGTCATTGGTTCGAATCCAATCCGGATCACTTTTAATTTTATTAAGCGTTGTAAATCAATTATTTACAACGCTTAATTATTTTTATTTGTGGCAGATTTGTGGCAGATTACAGAATTATAAATGGTAAAACGAGTATAATATCCTAAAACTGCACTGGTTTGTTTTGGCTACTTTCCAGCGATATTGCCTATCAAGTTTTGCAAAAGGGTACAAAACAATCTTCAAAAAATCGCCACAAGCCAAATTTTGCTATAAATTTTATCAACTTGACTTTCTTTGTATGCTGCTTTTTCATCCCTAAAGTTCATTTTCTATTATTTTATCAAATCGCCAGATTTTCAATTGTTTGTCGTCCAATTAACGACAGACCAAGAATAGATGTATACTGACGACCAAGAATATATAGACTTGTTAACTTCTGGAAACCCTGTTATTTTCAGGGCTTTTGTTGAAGCCTACCAGCATATGGTCATTAATATTTGTTTTCGTCTTTTACTGGATAAACAGGACGCTGAAGATGTTGCTCAGGAGGTATTTATTGAAGTATTTAGCTCTATTAATCAATTCAAAGCTAACTCAGCACTTTCAACATGGCTATATAGAATTGCTGTAAGCAAATCGCTTGATCTGTTAAAAAGAAAAAATCGTAAAAAAAGATTTGCGATCATCAGCAAAGCTCTTGGTAACGAGTATATGGAGAAGAATATGCCGGAGAATGATCGTCCAGATCGCTTGTTGGAAGGCAAAGAACAGTACGAGTTGCTACTACAAGCCATAGCGATATTGCCAACTAACCAAAGAATTGCACTATCACTGAGTAAAATCAACGGATTAAGACACGACGAAATTGCCGCAATAATGGGTAACACCACATTTGCTGTTGAGTCGCTGATTTACCGTGCTAGAAAAACACTGAGTAATAAAATTAAAAAATAAGGGTTATGCCACAGCAGAACTATTTAGATCAGTTTGATATGATCGAGGAGCTTATACCAACTGAGCAATGGACAACACAAACAGTAAAAAAAGCAACACATACCAGTATGACGCGCCACAATTACTATCTGGTAATACCGGCAATCGGCATACTTTTCATATTGGAATTAGGCATAGTATATACTGTTGTTCACCGAACGAATCTAAGTGACTATCGTGTAGTAGCAAACGAAATTCTCATCTCAACTGACCACTCAAAATTTTAGTTTTATGGATATCTATTCAAAAAGCAATTTGTTGATGCGGTTGACCATCGCACTTTTACTTGTCAATGCTGTTGTTATAGGAGCGCTTGTTTGGGACAGTAGACATTCTACATGGCAAAATAATAAAGATGGCAGACAAAGAGGCGTTGCAGAAGTTAGTGAGATTTTACATCGGTCATTGAAATTGACCGATGCACAGGCTCAACAGTTAATTGTCATACGAGCCGATTTTTTTAAGAAGGAACGAGAACTGAGTAGCAGTATCCGGGCAAAAAGAGACTCTATGAATGAGAATATGTTCAGCGACAAAATAGATACTCTAAGATTAACCGCTCTTGCAAAAGAAATTGCGGACAATGAGTACCAGATGGAGTTATTTCGAATTGCGCAAGCACGGCAACTACAAATGATATTTACGCCTGAACAATTAAGACAACTCAACCAAGTAGTTACAGACATCAGAGATTATTTTCAACCAATACCAGAAAAAAAGTAAGTTATATCCAAAATTATTAGTTCACCCATATTTGACAATAAAATGAAGAAAATACTAATTGTTGCGATCTTATCTGCCTTCGCTATTAACTCGAATGCTCATAGTATAAATGTGCAAGATCTAGCTTCGCGAAGCTGGCATTTGGAAGGGGGACAGGATATTGAAGGTTCATTTCTTTTTTTCCAAAACAACACTGTGTTTTTGGAGAGGGGGAATTCAACTGTTGTTCAATATCCTCTTTCAAGTTTTTCCGCATCCGACCAACATTGGATATTGAAACGTTATGAACAAATCAAAACAATAAATGAAAGCCACATAACAAGGCCGATACAGACCATGTACATAAGTCCCGAACGATTGATTTTCATTCTGGCGGGTTTGCTGGTAATTGGTTTGCTTCTCTACACATTCCCTCCCAAAACAAAAGTAAAGTACCTACCGTATATCATGGTATCCGGTATACTGGCGATGTTGTACAGTTTCAAAAACGGCACTTTGCAGAAGACCACAATAACAACTGACCCGACAAGTATTGATTCCTCTTTTATTCCATTCAAACCAAACGTTGTGACATCCTGGGATGGTACATATTTTTATATTGAGTCGCAAGGAATTCCATCTACACATGGTATGATGGTTGGCATTTCTGACTCTGGCTGGCAACAGCAAGTACCAATACCGCAGTGTTATATATTGCCCAATGCGTGGAGCATACCATTGCACCCAACTATGGCATCCAGCCCTATACCTGTAGATAGTGTGCACTTTACCCGAGGAGCGATAGCAATAGCAGTAAATGGTGTTCCGATTTTTAATGAACATACCAATACAGGGGCCGATGCCTTGACCGCAGGGCAACTGGACAACTATGGGGGACATTGCGGACGTGCGGACGACTATCATTACCACGTAGCCCCACTGCATTTATATGGCCATACAGCATCCACCTTACCCATTGCATGGGCTTTCGATGGATTTGCAGTGTATGGTGCATTAGAGCCCGATGGAAGCACTATGACTGCGTTGGACATAAATCATGGTCATTATGGGAGCAATGGGATATATCATTATCATGGCACCAGTTCTTATCCATATATGATAGCAAGAATGGCCGGTAATGTTACTGAAGATGCGACCCATCAGCTTATACCGCAGGCTACAGCTAGTCCGGTAAGGCCAGGGCAGACCCCACTTAGCGGCGCTTTGATCACAAGTTGTATGGCAGTGGGTACCAACGGCTATGTCCTAACCTACACACTGGCAGGGCAAACATACCAGGTCAGTTACAGTTGGACAGCTTCCGGTGTCTATACTTTTAATTTTATCAACCCTACAGGGACCACTACAGAAACGTACAATGGCTTTATCCCATGCAAACTACCTGTAGGCATATCTAATATAACTTATACCGAGGATAAGATCAATATCTACCCCAATCCATCGAAAGGACAGATCTGTGTAATGTTGAAAGATGGTCTTAAGCCCGCTGAGATCAAGAATATAACTGTAATATCTGCTAATGGACAAACAATAACATCGCTACCAAGCTATACAGAACATATCAGTATTCCGTCTGTAGGCAACCAGGTATATTTTATAGTTATTAAAACTACAAATGCGGTAGTAACGAAGAAAATAATCACCGAATGATGTTGCTAGCGCATTACATATTGCTGGGTTTTGAACATGTCCTTCCATTAGGCTATGACCATTTATTGTTCATCTGTGCGCTATTTTTTTTGAATTCCAGGATAAAGTCTGCAATTCTTCAATGTACCGTGTTCACAATTGCACATTCTATAACTTTAGCATTAACTGCGGTGGGAACGATACATTTCAATGAGAAAGTATGTGAAACTCTTATCGCCTTTTCAATTTTTTTGGTGGCCATTGAGAACCTATATTTTCAAACGGTGCGACTTTTAAGATTAGTGTTAGTATTCGTTTTTGGATTAGTGCATGGAATGGGTTTTGCTACTGCGTTACGAGAAGCAGGACTACCCAAAGAAGATTTTATCATCGGCTTGTTAGGCTTTAATATAGGTGTGGAGTTTGCACAAATAACGATTGTTATGATTTTGTATTACGGCATAGCTAAACGTTTGGCGTCAAAGAGCTCATATCAGGCATCTATTGTTCCAACAATATCAATAAGTATTGCTTGTATCGGTATTTTTTGGTGTATTGCACGGCTTTTACAGTAACAGTAAGAACGTTCACAAGTGTAAAAAGTGATAACAAGTCAGCATTAATAAGTTGCAAATTGCTATTAAGCCAACAAATATGATTATTTGCGAACGAACAAGTGTCATGCTAAAATGCCTACTGTTATTCTATTTCATGCAGTCATGTATATTTTACCAAAAGAGTTGTAATTCAATCATTATCGCGAGGCAGATTTGTGGCAGTCGCTCTGTATTTTAATTCATCTTCTTTCACATTAATGCGCATCTCTATATAACCAAAACGATGGCCAGCTTGCATTTAGTGGAATTTAACCGAAATGCATGTGAATAAATTAAATACAATCCGGATCACTTTAAGAGTAAAAGCCACTGATAGTTCAGTGGCTTTTGTATTTTCACTAATAAAATCAAGCTCATCGGTCATTAAACACATAAAATGGTAAGTGATAAGAAAAGTACTGAGTTGTCTATAATCTACCAATCAGCTGATAATGGGGAGGTCTTTTTAAGAGATGTATTGACGGGTAATGACTATATAGATGAGGAAGGTTATGAACCGGGAAATTTCTGGGGCTGTTGCGGTGGACTGGAAATTGTGATCGATGAGTATAAAGTCATTTTCAAATCACTTGATTTTCACTATTTATGCAAGGTCATCAACTTCCTGCTGCATACGCTGTACAAGATAAAAGGCAAAACATCATCTTGGTTCGATGATGGATCTCCCGACAGCGTTACTGTTCAGACTACCGGTGGCAACTCACTGATCATAACGGTTCTTTCAGAAAATGTATCGATCTCCTATTTGCGTAAAGGGGAAACCACAGATAACGAAGTGAGAGGAGATCGCTTTTTTGCAGCTATCCTTGTGAATAAAAATGATTTTTTCAATGCTACAGCAATAGCTTTGGGTGAGTATTTCGTTATTCTGGAGCAAATCATCAACGATAATCCGGGCAACAACATAGCAGATACAATGAAAGCAATGTTAGCGGTTTGGAAAGCTGTCTAAGTAATATAGCAGATATTGCAGCTTAGCTATTTGAAAGATTTATTAGCTAAATTGGCAATACCATTGCTAACAACAATATGTAGAAAAAAACGCTCAGCTACCAATGCATTCAAACGTAATAAGATCAATCCTATTTATACTTCTGTTTATTTTTTGCCTGGCCACTCCGGCACGATCAGCAGACTCGCTGAATTATCGCGCGTTTTGTTTTTACTACAATTGGTATGGGAGCAAAGCTATTGATAACAAAAACTATCATTGGTCGCACCCGGTAATGCCGCAAAACGATAAAGACACGACCAAAACGATGTTTGAAGGTAATGGAGATATCGGAGCCAACTTCTATCCTCAATCGGGCGAATACAGTAGTGCAGATCCGGTTGTTATAGATAAGCATCTATCACAGATCGCGTCAGCCGGTATAGGTGTCATAGCTGTGACCTGGCTGGGTAAAGATGACTATACTTACAGATCGGTAAGACCTATACTTGATGCTGCTCAACGTTATCATGTAAAGGTCTGTTTTCAGATAGAACCTGTTGTGAGAAAGACCATATTTACCACAAAAGACGCCATCGCTTTTCTCATTGACCAATTCGGCCACCACCCTGCATTTTATAGAAATGAGGTAACCGGCAGACCCATTTTTTTCATCTATGACTCATACATGATACCTGCCAATCATTGGGCCCAGATATTATCAGATAGCGTGCACTACTCCATCAGGCATACCAGCCATGATGCAGACATAGTAGGGCTTTGGGTAAACAAGGGTGACGAACAATTTTTTATTGATGGGAGTTTCGATGGCATGTACACCTATTTTGCCAGCAGCGGATTCACATACGGATCGACACCTGCAAACTGGAAAGAGATGCAGTTGTGGGCAAAAAAGCATAATAAGATCTTTATACCATCAGTAGGTCCGGGTTATAATGATAATAGAATAAGACCATGGAACCGATCCAATACAAAATTCCGTTTGAAGGGTAAATATTATGATCAGATGTTTGCCTCAGCTCTATCGGCAGATCTAAAAATGATAGGTATAACCTCCTTCAATGAATGGCACGAGGGCACCCAAATAGAGCCCTCAGTACCCTATAATTTCAAGGGATTCATCTACGAAGATTATTCACCTCTATCTCCAGACTATTACCTGAAACGCACTAAATACTGGCTATCCGGATTTAACTGATACCATTACAAATACAAATACATAGGAAAGAAATCCCCCCCGAACACTCCGACCCATAATGACATAATTTACTGTACTATAAAAGTATCATTCAACTTATTCACATACCCCACTATACCTACCTGATCAGCTACAAAAAAAGTAACAACATTTTTATGTGAGGTATCAGAGATACACTCTACATTGTTGTATGTCTTACCAACCGCAGTAAGACTTGTAAGGCAATTGAACGTAGTAGGTAAACTAATCCCATATGGTTGATCACCAAGATAAAAGTTACCGGCTGTACATTGATTAGCTGAGTGAATTGTGATGTAAGAAAAATTGTCTTCTCCAAAATTTACATCTGTATTTGCAGGAGAACCGTATGATTTAATTTTGAACTTATTGGCTGTTATGTTAGTATAATCTTGCCCACAACCACCTTCGCTTATTGTTGTTGAATTGACACCGCGAGTAACTTCGTTGATAATAAAAGTATCCAGTTTACCTGTCTGACTTTTGAGTACTATACTCTGACCATTAGAATAGTGGTAAAACCAAGAGTCAAAGACACTATCTTTAAATCCCTTGCATTTACAAGAGCTATAACTCAATAATGACAAGACAAGGACAACTAACAACAGCTTAGAACTTTTAACTGACGACATATTATTCTGTTTTATGACTTTCAATTAGTATAACCATGCATTTTTCAATCACAAAATAGTAATTCCATGAAAACGTCTCAGTGCAAAAACTAGTAGTTGACCAATAAGCTTGGTCAATTATACAAAATAATAGAACCCGCTGTATAAGCGGGTTCTAAAAACAAATTTATACGGTCTCATTTCTAAATTATAGATGTTATATGCTGGCTGGCCGAGTCACTGAGTCGCTCCTAGAATCATTTTGTAATTGACAACATCTTTAATTGTATATAATCTTTTACTACTGCAAACAATCGAACTACTTGTTCTGATTCAACAGGATCGAAGAACTAACAATAGCCATCCTTTCAACAAATGGACGCGCTAATTACCCGAAATGTAACTTACACTATGTGAGGCAGGTCCATAAACCTGATGTTCAAAGATCGTAATAGAGTCACCTATAGTGTTGTAGAGAACATAAGTAAAACTACCATTGAAATCGGTGGCTCTTTGATAGAGTAAATGCGACGAACTGGAACCGAACAAACTGAGATCGGCACTGCTATGAGGCGTACTGCAATGGTATTGGTCCGCTATCACTGCAAAATTTGTATCAGTCAATACGATGGCACTGTCCCACGAAGGGCTAAGATCCCGGATTCTTCTCTTCCATGTACGCACATTATTCATTCTTGTCGAAAGATACCCGGGTGACAACACCACCATAGTTTTGGAAACACTGCTTGTAGTATCTCCATTTACTGTCATCACAATATTATAGATACCCGGAGTAATATAGGCATGACTGCAGGTTTGACCATTCAATGTATCGCAAGTGTAAGGACAGTTGGTACATAGTGATGCACAACTAGCACATACAACATTCTGCGGATCAGTGTGAGAGGTAGCAGTATTTACCCCTTGCTGTATGGCATTACCAAAGAACCAATGAACAGCAGCACTTACACCGGCAGAACTGGTGTAAATTATAGTATCTCCCGAGTATGTCGTATCAGGACAGGTGATACTGTAAACAGTAGTCAATTTTTTATGACTATCGTGCTCACAGGCCACTAGCGAAAGTGCAACGATAAGTAACAAGAGTTGTTTCATAGACTTCATTTTGGCTATTCATATAACATTATTGGAGACGATATATTGTATCCGATGCTCCCATCAGACACTCATCACTTAGTTGTCTCTATACCCATATCCACCCCCATTTTGTCATAAACAACATCATTGGGTTCCCATAGCTCTACTTTATTACCTTCCGCATCCAGAATGTGGACAAACTTGCCATAATCGTAAGTCTCCATAGTATCTGTAATGGTCACACCTTCTTTTTTCAGTTCTACGATAAGCGCCTTGAGATCTGCTACACGGTAATTGATCATAAAATCTTTGGTAGATGGCTCAAAATACTTGGTCGTTTCTTTGAACGGGCTCCATTGGGTAAAGCCTTTTTTTGTGGCGTCTGTTGCCTGCTTCCATTCAAAAACGCTACCGTACTGATTGGTATTCAGTCCTAAGTGCATTTTATACCATTCCCTCATTTTCCCGGGATCCTTACATTTAAAGAATACACCTCCAATGCCTGTTACCCGTTTCATCTTAGCACCCGCGCCAGATTGAGCAGTGAGTAAGTGATTGAAAGCAAATCCTAATCCGAAGGATAATATGATCGCGAAAGCTGTGAGTAGTATTCTTTTCATTGTATGGTCAGTTTGTAATATGGATGAGCAATTTGATCGCAGATGATTATGCACTAATGTAATTCAATTCTGCTGCCCCGCACATAGGTAACAGCAAAAAAAAAGCCACTCGTCTGAGCGGCTTCTGTTAATTATCTTATTCTCCTGCAGGTTCCCACAACTGGATCTTGTTGCCCTCATTGTCCAGAATATGTACAAATTTTCCGTAGTCATACGTTTCAATATTGTCCAATATGGTCACATTTTCTTTTTTCAGTTCCTCTACCAAAGCTACCAGATCCGCCACCCTATAGTTGATCATAAAATCTTTGGTAGATGGCTCAAAATACTTGGTCTTTTCAGCAAATGGATTCCACTGTGTAATTCCCTTTTTGGTCGCTCCTGATTCAGCGTCAGCCTCCAGCCATTCAAAACTCGTACCATATGGTGTAGTATCGAAACCGAGGTGCTTTTTATACCATTCATTAGTAGCTGCAGGGTCTGCACTCTTAAAGAAAATACCACCTATACCTGTTACCTTTTTCATTGTCGTTGATGATTATGTTATGAAATAAAATTACTAAAGGAAGATGATGTGCGTATGAACGGTTTAAAAAAATCTGCTGAGTTCATTAAAATATATTTGTGTAGCCAAATAACTACACATATATTTATAGCCAAATAACTACGCAATGAATTTACGCAGAGATGTATTTCAGGCCATTGCCGACCCCACCAGAAGAGCTATACTACTACTGGTGGCCAGTCAATCTATGACTGCAGGTGCAATAGCAGCACAGTTTGACACTGCACGGCCTACTGTGTCAAAACACTTGCAGATACTTACAGAATGCGAGCTACTAAAACAGGAGCAAAACGGGAGAGAGATCTACTACCATCTGAATCCGAAGAACATGAAAGAGATAGCCGACTTTATAGAGCCCTTCAGACAGATGTGGGAAGAACGATTTGACAAACTGGAAACGATCATGAAAAAATATAAAAGCTAGAATATGGAAAAGAAAACAAAAGTTACCGCCACAGATGGACAACAAGATCTGACAATAACCAGAACGTTCGAGCTTCAGGTAGAGCTACTATTTAAAGCGTATGTAGAAGCAGATATAGTAGAACAGTGGATGGGTACGAAAGTATTGAAATTGGAAAGTAACAAACACGGTAGTTACCAATTTGAGACGACCGACCCTAAGGGAAACAAACACAGGTTCAACGGATCTATACATGATGTGATACCCGGAAAGAAGATAGTGAGAACATTTGAAATGGAAGGTACGCCCTATGGTGTACAGTTAGAAGTATATGAATTCACCGCTCTGACACCCGAAACGAGCATGCTCAACATGCATGTCATCTATGAATCAGTAGAAAAAAGAGACCAATTGCTACAACTACCATTTGCACAAGGTATAAATATGGCACATAACAGGATACAAGACTTACTCCAACAATTAAAATAACTAAAGATGAAAAACAGCAACAAGATCATTTATTGGACTTCTACCGCATTAGTATCTTTTGGCATGCTGGGTAGCGGACTGGCGCAGGTGCTACATGTAAAAGATATGGTGGCATTGATAACACCACTCGGCTACCCTACCTACTTCCTTACTATTCTTGGCATCTGGAAGATTCTGGCTGTGATCACCATATTGGCACCTCGCTTTCCGTTGATAAAAGAATGGGCATATGCAGGATTATTTTTCACCATGACAGGAGCGCTTATATCTCACCTGGCCTGTGGCATACATGATATTAAAGAAGTATTAGGTCCTGTAATGCAAACCATTTTTATTATTTTGTCGTGGTATTTCAGACCCGCAGACAGAAAGTTAATGATAGCGGTTAAGTAATTTAAAGCAGATAGTACATGAACATGATGAATCCTAAGGTCGATTTTTTCTTTAAGAAGGAAGGGCAATGGCAAGAAGCATACCACTTGCTCAGAACGTTGATACTTGACAGCGGTCTTACCGAAGAGTTAAAATGGGGCGTACCCTGCTATTCCCTCAATGGAAAGAACGTAGTGCTCATTCATGGATTCAAAGAATATTGCGCTATTCTGTTTATGAAAGGGGCACTCCTAAAAGATGTAAAGGGCCTGCTGATACAACAGACCGAAAATGTACAAGCAGCAAGACAGCTAAGGTTCACCGGTGCCGGTGAGATCATTAAGATGAAAGCTGCAATAAAAGCATACGTGAACGAGGCCATAAAAGTAGAGCAAGCAGGACTGAAAGTAGCACTGAAGAAAACTGAAGATTATGCTATGCCTGAAGAATTCAGTAACAAAATAAATACTGACGCAAACCTGAAGAAAGCCTTTTTTGCGCTTACACCGGGACGACAAAGGGCATATCTCTTTTACTTTTCACAAGCCAAACAGGCAAAGACCAGAGAAGCCAGAATTGAAAAATACATACCCCAGATATTGGATGGGAAAGGATTGGATGATGTAGCGTAGTGACCAACCAGGCAAACCGTTAAGAAAATGACCTGAAACAAATGAAAAGAAAACTATCGCAAGAAGAAACAAGTACGCTGATCAACTTACTTAATGTACGCTTTGAAGCCAATAAAGTTCGACACAAAGGAATTGAATGGTCTGATGTGCAGGCAAAATTGGCAGACAATGTGGACAAATTATGGTCGATCAACGCAATGGAACAGACCGGCGGCGAACCTGATGTAGTTGGCTATGATAAAAACACCAATCAATATTTGTTCTTTGATTGCTGTGCGGAGAGCCCTAAGGGACGTAGAAGTATCTGTTATGATCATGAAGCACTGGAGGCCAGAAAAGAGAACAAACCTTCAGACAGTGCCATAGGCATGGCGAAAGATATGGGTATTACCCTGCTCACTGAAGCGCAATACAGAACATTACAAACACTGGGAAAATTTGACCTTAAAACGTCTAGTTGGGTGCAAACACCGAATGAAATAAGACAATTGGGAGGTGCTGTGTTTTGTGACCGCCGATACGATACAGTATTTCTGTATCATAATGGTGCAGAATCTTATTATGCTGCAAGAGGGTTCAGAGGTATGGTAAGCATCTGACCAATGAAATCATTCTCTTTTAGGTGAGCATAGTATTCCAATAGTTGCGCCCACTGGCCATACTACCTTCTTGCAAATTATCCATAACAAATACTACTAATCTTCGTCATATCAAACAATAAAATATTGTAATTTTAGTCATTCGTAATTATGTAACAATGTTGGTACTTTGAGAAAAATTTGGCGATTGCATTGTCAAAAAAGACTGAAGTACGAATGAATAATAAGAACAATCCACTCGTTAAATATCCTGCACTCAAAATTGCACTATTGTACGCAATAGTTAGTGGTTTGTATATTTTCCTTTCAGACTATATTTTAGAATTATTGATCAAGGACCCGGTGCTGATATCTAAAATTCAAACCTACAAAGGACTTGGATTTATTGTGGTGACAGCAATGCTGTTATTTATTCTGGTCAAAAAGAATATCGATACTGTAACAACGCATTACCGGAAAATAATAGAAGTGCAACAAACCTCAGATAACCAGTTAAAAGGCTCAGAGGAAAAATACATGTCACTGTTCAATCACAGTCCACTACCTATGTGGATATTTGATACTGAGACCTATCGTTTTTTATTGGTCAACAATGCTGCTTGCACAATATATGGATACAGCAAAGAGGACTATAGCAATATGTCACTTAGAGATATCAGACCACAAGAAGATATCCCGCATCTTGAGTCTGTACTACCCGAATCATTTAAAAGTGAATTCTACAGCTTTCCTGATGTAATTCGACATAAGAAGAAAAATGGAGAGATCATTAAAGTCAAGATCCAAAATACGAACATTACCTACGAAGGTAAAACCGTAAGATTAGCATCGGCAATAGATATCACCAAAGAAGTCGATATGCGTATCCAATTAATGGAATCAAATGCCAGACTGCATCAAGCCAGCGAATTAGCAAGTCTGGGGTATTGGACAAACGACTTTATCAAAAACGAGATCATTTGGTCTGAAGAACTTTACAAGATATTTGAAGTTGACCCAAAGACATTTGTCTTAACTCTGGAAAATATACAAAGTTATTTTCACCCTGAAGACAGAGTTCAGTTCAATGATGAGAACAATTCAGATACAGACACCGACAAAGTCAATGAAAGCGAGCATAGGATTATTACCCCAACCGGTAAGATAAAGTGGATATTGGAACGAATATACATGGTGAAGAATGAACAGGGAATACCAATTGGACTTGAAGGAATTGCAGTTGATATTACCAAACGTAAACTTTACCAGCAGGAAATATGGGAAAGTAATGAACGTTTCAAATTACTTGCCAGTGCTACGGTTGAAGCCATCATTGACTGGGATATTGAAAACGATGTAACAATTTGGGGGGAAGGGTTCAGTACTCTTTTCGGTTACGACCTGTCTGTATATAATAATACTTTATGGTCGGAAAACATTCACCCGGATGATAAAGGACGTGTACTTAGTGACCTGCAAAAAGCATTAGCAGATCCCACCTGTAATTATTTCAATGCTGACTTCAGCTTTCTGAAAGCCAACAGAGAGGTAACATACGTTCAACACAGAGGTCTGTTCATCAGGAATGCAGAAGGAAAAGCAATCAGAGCATTAGCAGCTATGATCGACCTGACTGAATCACTGGAAAGGATAAGTAAGATAGAGTCGCAGAACAATATGCTCAAAGATATTGCCTGGACACAATCACACATTGTTAGAGCTCCGCTTGCTAATCTGCTGGGACTGGTGTACCTGTTGAAAGAAAAGAATCAGACAGAAATGTCGCATAGTGAGATCATAGATCATATCCAGACATCAGCAGAACAACTGGACCAGGTGATCCATGACATTGTAAAAAAGACCGAAGCTGCGGAAACTCTACAGTAAGATTATTTCATCTGGTCAGTATGAAACACTTACATATCAGCCAAATTAAATATAGCTCTGCCAGAAGGATTCTTCTATAACAAACGTCTGAAATATAGAAAAACACTAACCAAAATCATTTTTGCCGCTAAGGTCATAACTACTAATTTCGCAGTGTGAAGAAAGCTGTTGCCATCATTATCTTTTTATCGTTACTAACTCAATGTGTCATACAATTGGGTGTGTGGGGGTATTACCAGATAAACAAGGCATACATTGCTCAGAACCTCTGCGAGAATAGGAACAAACCACAGAAAAATTGCTGTGGCAAGTGCTATCTGAGAAAACAGCTGAAAAAAGTAGATGAGAACAGCACATCCAAAAAAGCACCTGTAAAAACAGAAAAGAGTGAAACCGTTGAATTTGTAGTTACTCCGGTATTTACAGCTCCTCAACACTTCATTGCTTTTATTTCTTCTGTTCATAACCCTGTTGGCCAGCATATGTATGGTCATACAGTTCCGTTCCCCATTTTCCATCCGCCATCTGTTTGTTAAGTATGCCTGCCTGCAGGCAAGAAAGATGTTTTGATCATCTAAGCCAACGATCAACTCGTGATTCGGGTTGAGTTGCTTTTGCGTACTTAATAAAATAATTCAATGAAAAGGATCATTCAGATGATGCTCCTTGCAACCTGTATATACCTGCCGGCAATGGCCTGTGATGTATGCGGCTGCTCGGCAAGCAATCAGTTTCTGGGAGTGCTACCCGGGTATGACTACAATTTTATCGGGTTTCAGTATATGAATACCGATCTTTCAAGTGCACATCCATCCGTTTATGAAAACAGGCCGGATGAACATTCACGCGACTACTACAATACCTTTCAGGTTTGGGGTAGGTTTAATGCGGGCAAGCATTATCAATTGTTTGCCTTTGTACCTTATCAGTACAATATCCACAGGCAAGACAGTGCCAATGCACTTCGCTCGGGCATTGGTGATATTTCGCTGTTGGTGAACAGAATTTTTCTCAACAAAGAACACAAAAAACTACAGCAACAGCTTACGGCAGGTGCAGGCATAAAACTACCTACAGGCAGCCACACCAGCCTGAGTATAGCGGATAAGCAAGGACTGCCCAATATGCAACCCGGTACAGGTGCTACCGATCTTCTGGTAAATGTCAATTACACTATTCGTCGTAATAATGCAGGTATGAATGCAGATGCTGCATACACTTTTACAACTACCAGCAAAGACAGCTACAAATATGGTAACAGACTGAATGCCGGAGCAATGGGATTTTACTCCTTTGCCGCAGGTCGGTTCTCTATTATGCCTGTTGCGGGCGTGCGATACGAATATGCGCTGCATGACTATGACAACTATAGTAGAAAATGGCTGAACGAACAATCGGGCGGATACCTGTTGTATGCCACAGCAGGGGTACAGGCATACTATAAAAAGATAGGCGCGCGCATCAATTACCAATTACCTGTTGCACAGCACTATAGCAGCGGATACGTTACCGCCGATCACAAGATAGAAAGCGGCATTTTTCTTTTATTCTAAACTTCAATTACATTGAGATACATACTTTCCATACTACTGCTTGCGGTGACACTTACTGCCTGCCAGAAGAAAGATACCACAACACCGGATGCAGCAAAAGTGACCATCAGCATTACCGCACCTGTCGCGGCACAGACATTCCATAGCGGAGATACGGTGCATATCAATGCCACAGTATCCTATCCTGCTGAGCTGCATGGTTATGAAGTGAAAATAACAGACACACTGACCGGTACAATATTGTATGACGATGCACAGCATGTACATAACGACCATTTCGACATCAGTGACACCTGGGTAAATACCGGCACACAAGCTACTACCCTGAAACTGGAACTGACCACCGAAATAGATCATAATGGCACCACAGCAGCAAAGTCTATTTACTTGAATTATCAACCTTAAAGTCGACCAACGACATAAAACACGAACAACATGCGCAATATCCTGATCATATCCTTAGCCATTTTCATTGCCTCATGCGGCAATACTCCAGCTACATCAGAAGCTATTTCCATACCCGCCGCACCGGTGGTGAAAACAGAAAAGCCCGCAGGCAAAATAGACCCTGTATGTGAAATGCCTTTCGATAAGGCATGGACAGAACAGACCATCTACAATGGCGACACCATTACTTTTTGCAGCGAGACATGCAAGAAAGCCTTTCTGGGCAGACCAACCAAGTATATTAAACACTCTTAAAACATCGACCAATGAAAACGAACATACTTAAGAATACATCAGCAGTAATATTCATTGCTGTTGCAGCCATGCTATTGATCAATTCCGGTTGTAAAAAACATCAACCGGACACTACTATAGTTACCAATGTTGACTCAGGTACATACTATATGCATCTGCATACCAATGTTGACACTAATGAGGTGGACTATGGCACGGTCTATACTACCTCTGCCGGCAGAAAAATAGCTGTTACCCGTGCACAATTGTATCTGTCTCATATTCAACTCATCAAAACGGATGGTACTTTTTATACAGTACCCTCTGTCATTGTATTGAAACAACAGGAAACTGAGCAATACTATATAGGTAAAGTGCCCGTAGGTGATTATAAGTCAGTAAGGTTTTATGTAGGGCTGGACTCAGCAACGAATACGCTGTCCGGCACTGCTGATACTGCACTCAACCATCCCGAAATGTGGTTTGGAGTAACTGCACAGCCGAATGGATATATCTACGTCAACTTTGAAGGCTCAATAGATACGACCTCCGGTAAAAATGGTACCATAGCGCAAATGCAACCTTTCATGTACTACATAGGTACTCCTGCACACAATACACTTGTTACAATGCCCGATCATAGTCCGGTATTTACGGTAGCTAAGGGGCAACCCACCCTTACCCACATCACAGTAGATTATGGTCAGCTGTTCAATGGTGTTGCTATCAACAACAGCGCTAACCTGATGATCATGTCAAAGAGCGCCAATTCGTCGTCGCTTGCAAATACTATTAGTAACAATATTCCGTCAATGTTCAGTTATGAAGAGTAACGAAAAAATAAATCATAAAATGGACCAAACATTAAAATACATACTTGCCGGTGCCGGCATCGCTACGATAAGCACAATGGCCTTCAAACTATTATCAGACAGCACATCTCAAAGTATCGGTCTCATATTCATCAGTGCGTCATTGTTTGCATTGCTGGGTATGCTGATAGTGAACTTATACATAGGCACCAGGAAATTGGATACAACAAGAGTGATTCATAATAACATCAATTAAACAGCTATGAACATAAAAACGTTAGTTTATATCACTACACTTATGCTGTTTCTTGCATTGAGCTCATGCCGATATAAGGACAAAGAAACAGTTGTCCCCGTTGACCCTGCGGGCGACAGTGCCAAAGTAAAGATAGAACTGTTCAACATGGTAGGCGCCAGTAGCCTCAACATGGGCAACCAATGGTATAAGAATGAGCACAATGACTCATTCGAGGTCACAACATTCAACTATTACATCAGCAATATCAAGCTCAATTCCGCATCAACAATATATGCGGAAGATTACAGCTATCATCTGGTACAGCAGAGTGTATCTTCTTCTCATTCATTTGACCTGAGCGGTGTGCCATATGGTATTTATACCGGTATCACCTTTACTATAGGCGTTGACAGTGCACATAATGTAAGCGGCACACAATCAGGAGCACTCGATCCGATCAATGGTATGTTCTGGAGTTGGACAACAGGTTATGTGATGCTTAAATTTGAAGGGGTATCACCCAGATCTACAGAGGCCAATTATGCCATCACCCTGCACTCAGGTGGTTTTTCAGGGGTCAACAATGTGCTCAGAACGGTAACACTCAACTTCCCTACCCCAATAACTGTAGGTTCGGGAGCAGAGAATCATGTTCATCTATCTGCCGACGTTCTGGCTTTATTCAGATCACCCAATGTGATCGACTTTGCTACGCTCAGCAGCATACACGCTCCCGGCCCCGATGCCAAACTGTTTGCTGATAATTATGCCAATATGTTTAGTGTAAGCTATGCCGGTTTGTAATTGACCTTGCCAGATCTGACAACTCCCTATTGAGTTGTCAGATCTGGCATTTTAATCCTAATAAGCTATCTGCATCACCACCTTCATTCGCTCCCTGCCCTGAGTAGCCACATACCAATTACCATCATAATCTATTAGCGTGGGGTACAATTTGTTGTTCATCTGCTTCATGCGCACCTTCATATGCACATCAAAATCATAAAAGAGTGTATTGAATGAAAGTGCATAATCGCGGGCAACAATGCTGTAATCACTTCGCCTGAACCAAGTCTTTAACTCATTATACACGACCTTATTTTTATACTCCGGCTTAGGGGTCACATTAAAAACAAATACCTCTTCGCTGTCATACATTTCCTGTGAGATCTTCAGATCATATTTTTCTACCTCATCCGCATCAAAAACAGACGCCTTATCTCCCATAAAAGGTACGCCATCTACCTTAGATCCGGGATTAAATATGAGTTGCTTCAGCTCATATTTATTCTTCTCCATCCTGCTCTTATCCTTAAGCACCATACTCCCAGCTACAATATCATTCTGGTTGCACACCGGCTTGTCGGAATAAAAGAGATTATAAAACAGTTCGGCAGTATAGTAGTTGATGGTCTTTTTATCTCTCTTATAAAAATCACCCGTCACTGTCTGGTTAGAGAATGTCGTGGTCCTGCACCTTTTGGTATTTAATCGCTGCTGCGCATTAGTATGCATAGACGCAATAACCCTACCCTTCTTATCTACAGCAGTAAAACTATTCACAGCATTGAAAGGGACCAGGTGCATACTCTTGAATGCTTTGTAGAATGTAGTATCATTCTTTACCCGCTTGATGAATGAGTTCATATTAAACCCGCTCTTCACCACAAAACTATCCAGTTGTATATTTCTGATACCACTGGTATCATACTGTTGCCCTGCTGCATCTGTAATGCAGCACAATACCAGTAACATGACACACATCATTCTGCGGTATATTTTCATATCAGAATAGTTATTGTAAAGTTATGCCATGAACCTATACAATAAAGGCCGATCAATGTGAATGAATACAACAAAAAAAGGAGGCTATCCGGGATCAATTCCGCAAATGCCTCCTTTCTGAATATTATGATCAACTATTACTCTTCCATCCTTTTCAAATTATAATCCGGCACAGCTGAAACTATAAGCGGATACTTCTCCAATGTCACATCCGATGGGTCCAGACCAAAGCCACGCTCTTCCGACAGGCTTACCTTCTTCAACAGGAAGTAACCACGCATCATCAGGCGCTCCCACAAAGGCAATGAATTATCACGAGACAGGAATTTCTCCATCACAATGAATCTGAAATCACCCATTACATTATTGCGACTCAGCGACTCATAACGACTCACTATATTCACCTCCTTGTTCTGCACCATCTCTTCTACTACCCTCTTGAACATGCTCTGGATCTTATGCTCTACCCTAAAGCCCAATCTGAATTCCACCCTGATGATCTCATTAGGCACAATGGTCTGCACCACATACTCCATAGTGTAAGGATCATCCAATACATCAACGTGTACGAACCAATAGATATCGGCACGCTTAGGTTTGCGGTAAAGGATAGAATAAATGATCTTGTGTTCTATTTCCTTAGGGTTATTGGCACTGGTAAGATATACCAGATGCGTAGCATATTTATTGATGCCCGGATCATTACTCAATTCCTGAATTACAGGTACATAGTTCTCCAACCTTACAAACTCCACATACCTGTTCTTGATCTTACGACTCTTGAACCAGATGAACATGGTCATGAACAGACCACCGGCAACTATGATGGTCACCACACCGCCCTCTATGAATTTTTCTACCAGATTAGCATACAGGAAGGCAAATTCAATAGTGAGATACACTGCCAGATAGCTGGCAATCCAAATGATAGGCACCCTCTTTACAAACATATAGTAAGAGAACAATACCGATGTCATGATCATACAAATGGTAATGGACAGACCATAGGCCGCCTCCATTTTAGAAGAACGCTGAAAGTATAATGTAATGGCAGTACAACCAACAAATAATAATAGATTGATGCCCGGAATGAATAATTGTCCGCGTTCTACCGTCGGATAATTGATCTTCATTTTAGGCCACAGATTCAATTTAATAGCTTCACTGATCAATGTGAACGATCCGGATATCAATGCCTGGCTGGCAATAATAGCGGCCACAGTTGCAATGATGATACCGGATAAAAGGAACCAATGCGGCATCAGATCGAAGAATGGATTTCTGATAGCTGAGCTCCATTTCTGACCACTTGACAAGGCCAGCATTTGAGCACCCTGACCCAGATAATTCAGAATGAGGCAGGTCTTTACAAAGATCCATGAATACCTGATGTTGGCACGGCCACAATGCCCGAGGTCTGAATAAAGCGCCTCAGCACCGGTAGTACACAGGAAAACACCACCCAATATCCAAAAACCTTTAGGGTAAACAGTAAGGATACGAATTGCATAATACGGATTCAATGCCTTTAAAATATTGAAGTCATTGACCTTATATAACTGATATAGACCCAGGGTACCCAACATCAGGAACCAGAGTAACATAATATTACCAAAGGCTTTACCAATAGTAGAGGTACCAAACTGTTGAAAGAAGAAAAGTATCCCCAGAATAGAGATAACTATATATACGATGGTCATTACCCCCAGATCATGTAATTGGGGAATGTTCCGCAAACCCTCAATAGCCGATGTCACCGAGATTGGCGGAGTGATCATACCATCGGCTAGTAGCGCTGCCCCTCCTACCATAGCCGGTATCACCGTCCACTTACCATGTCTCCTTACCAATGCGAATAATGAAAAGATACCACCCTCACCCTTGTTGTCTGCTTTCAACGTAAGCATTACATACTTTACAGTTGTTTGCAAAGTGAGCGTCCAGATAATGCAAGACAGTGCACCCAATATCAGTTCAGAATCAATGATCCTTCCATTGCAAATGGAGTTCATTACATAGAGGGGAGAGGTACCGATGTCACCGTAAATAATACCCAGAGCTATAATGAGGCCTGCTACCGTTGTTTTATTCAGATTCTTTGTCAAAGGTTGGACTTACTTTTCGTATAAGCGGACGCAAAGTTATACAATAAAGAAATTCAAAAAATAAAAAATATAGGGAAAAATATGCTTAATATCCCCCGAATTTGTGTTTCAAAACTTACAGATACATTTATTGGTTAGTCACTTAGAAATTAAAATATTTTACGGTGTGTCTGTTTTTACATGAATGATGTCCGTTTAAGATAACTGCTGGTATTAAATATTACAGAACACACTGTTCATCTACTGTTGTGCAGCCATCTTGAATACAATATTTCATATCTGATTTATCAATAATCGTCAAAAAGTACTTTCACCTTACCTGTAAACTTTTGTTGGTACTAGCAACCATCACTTTATAAAGTTCATTACTTTTGTTGCACTAAAAATAATAGCTCATGCTGCAGGTAACGGTCAACGAAAAAAATAATTATGCTATTGACAATAATGAAGGTCAATGGACGATCAATGACAATAGCGCCGATCTCGACATCAGCATGCAGCCCAACGGATTGGTAAGCGTATTGCATAATGGCAAAAGCTACACCGCTATCATTGAAAAGACCGACAGAAAGAACAAGGAAGTAAGCATCAGGGTAAATGGCCAGCAATACACAGCCTCTATCAAAGAACCGATAGATCAGTTATTGACCAATATGGGTCTTGACCTGAAGTCAATGAAGAAAGCAGAACCGGTTAAAGCACCAATGCCGGGCATGATATTGAAAATATTGGTAGAACCTGGTCAGGTAGTGAACAAAGGTGATGGTCTGATCATTCTTGAAGCCATGAAAATGGAAAATATGCTGAAAGCTGCCGGTACCGGAACAGTAAAAGCCATCAGAGCAATTGAGCGGACTGCAGTAGAGAAAGGAGCTGTATTAATAGAAATGGAATAACCGTAAATGGATCAGCGGCTCAAATTCATTGCATTTACTTTTGTTGCCTGTACTGTGGTCCTCAAAGCCGCCGCTCAGGATGCCTATCTATATATTCAGGGAGATAAAACGATTCCTTTTTATGTAAAGATCGACAGTGTGATGCAGCCGAGATATGGCAAGAACTATTGTATCGTACCTAAAGTACATGCAGGTAAGGTAAATGTCGAGATACTATTTCAACAAAATGCCTACCCTGCTCATCACTTTATCATAAATATGCCTGCTGATGGTCATAAAGGGTATTTTCTGTCGCGACAAGACGACAAGTTCACCCTGACAGATATAGCAACAAAAACCATCATCGATCCCGCTGACCAATAACCACGAAACAAATTGTATGAGAATCCTAGTAGCATCCTTATTATTGTTAACCGTTATCCTGTCATCTTGCAAGCACGACAAGAACGAGCTGATATTGGGAGAATGGTACGCGCAAAAATTTGAGAATAAAGAAATGGATGCTTTCTTTAAAGAAAGCCAGGCATATATAGACACAATAGGTAAGAACGGCAATGATGCCACTAATATGGAATTATACGGCGCTACGAATATGGACAGTATTCGCCACGTATTGCAATTACAACACGACAGTGCGCAGACATTGCAAATGAAGGCAGTGACCAATACATCGTTCAACTTTTACAGCGACAGCCTAGTTGTGATTTCATTTGACGGACGGATGGATACCAGCAAATGGCGCTTTGTAGGCGAGCAAAAGTTGGAAATGGAAGAGTTGACAGGCAGCAGCAAAGGAAGCAAAACAGAGATAGAAGTGTTGCAATTGACCAAAAGCGAGCTGAAACTAAAAATAGAACAGGAAAAGACTTTTAGCACAGTTACTTTTGGAAGGGATAAAAAATAGACTCAGTATATTTACATTTGCAACCTGTTAGCAATAACAGAACGAAATAACAGGACTTAGATATTATATAAAAATATTTCAGAAAATGCGTACAATAGCGTTAAGACAAGCATTAAGAGAAGCAATGGAAGAAGAGATGCGCCGTGACCCGAGCGTGTTTCTTATGGGTGAAGAAGTAGCTCAATACAATGGTGCTTACAAGGTAAGTCAGGGTATGCTCGATGAATTTGGCCCTAAGAGAGTGATAGATACTCCTATCAGTGAGTTGGGTTTTGCAGCTATAGGCGTTGGTGCGGCTATGAACAATACTCGCCCTATCATTGAATTCATGACCTGGAACTTTGCTGAGCTCGCAATTGACCAGGTAGTGAACCATGCCGCTAAGATGGTCTCTATGACCGGCGGACAGTTCAACTCGCCTATCGTTTTCCGTGGTCCTAATGGTTCAGCAGGACAGTTGGCGGCACAACACTCTCAGGCTTTTGAAAATTGGTATGCCAATGTACCCGGCCTTAAAGTGATCTCTACTGTAGATCCTTATGACGCAAAGGGATTGTTGAAATCTGCTATCCGAGATAACGACCCTGTTGTTTTCATGGAAAGTGAGTCATTGTATGGCGAAATGGGCGAAGTACCTGAAGAAGAATACCTGATCCCGATAGGTAAGGCCGCTGTAAAGCGCGAAGGCACCGATGTGACCATTGTATCTTACAATAAGATGATGAAGGTGGCAATGGGCGTGGCTGATGAACTGGCTAAGGAAAACATCAGTGCAGAAGTCATTGACCTGCGCACTATCCGCCCGCTCGACTGGCACACTATCGTAGAATCTGTAAAAAAGACCAACCGATTGGTAATTGTTGAAGAACAGTGGCCATTTGGTAGCGTAGGTTCTGAAATAGCATACCGAATACAGAAAGAAGCATTCGACTATCTCGATGCACCTGTTCGCCGTATCGCCAGCGCCGATGCCAACATGCACTATGCACCTAATCTCGTGGCCGCTTACCTGCCTAACGTAGAGCGTACACTGAAATTGGTGAAGGAAGTATTGTACATGAACAAATAGAAAATATCTATATCAGGAATGAATATATCGTTCCATATTTAAATTTTATTCATTATTTTTGTATTATGAGCAGGCTGTTCAATAACGGACTCCCCCAATGGGAAACTAATGAAGACGTTGCAGTTGATGAGATCACCGAGCAAATTCACAATCTCATTGTTTGGAACGATGAAGTGAATACGTTTGACTGGGTAATAGCATCTCTGATAGAGGTATGCGGTCACAATGAACATCAGGCAGAACAATGTGCCATGATCATTCATAATGCCGGAAAATATGCCGTAAAAAGAGGCACATTCGATACTTTACGCCCTCTTGCTGAAGCACTGATAGGAAGAGAGATACAGGCTACCATAGATTATTGATATCTATAGGCTACAAATAGTAAAAGCATGACATTTTATGATGTCATGCTTTTTTTATGTTGAATGCTGGATGAATTATTTCAGGGTATTGAACAGATCTATGTACTGTTGCATGGCATCATCTGCTGCTATGCCCTTCAGTTTTTTCCATGCGCCGTGCTTGGCACGACCTACAATATCGAACAAATTTGACGGTCCTTCTTCAGGGGCATCACCATCGGTAGCCTGTTTATACAGACTGTATAATTTCAGTAAAGTTTCGTTATCCGGACGTGTAGTCAATTGTTTACTGGCGGCTACCGCGCTCTCAAAAGTCTCTTTAAGTGTCATAATATAAAGGTAAGGATTGAGCGGTAAACTGTATTACCTGTAAATGGAAATGTTATGTGAAATATGGATCAGCTACCCATCATTACATGGGCTTCCTTACTGTATCAGCTACTTGTGCAGCAAGACCTCTTGCCCAATTGACCACCAATGTCTTCTCTGCGTCTGTAAGAATAGCATCTTTATGGATAAGCGTATAGCTACTCAACGGCATCTCATTATCGGTTATCGTTCCTGCTACTTCAGTTAGTTTCTTAGCCTTGCGTTTAACAGTATATGTACCGAACTCCGAAAAATTCAGATGACGTTTACCATCTTTCACATGGTCATTGAGCCACCAATCTACAGGTTGTATCTTACTATACCAAGGGTATGTGGTATTGTTACTATGACAATCATAACACGCACGCTGCAATAGTTTATGTACCTCATCAGGAACCTGATAAACACGGGTTATATCATTTTCATTGATGGTCGTATTGTTGTTCTTGACAGGATGAATGAATTGTATCAACACAAGTGTTACAGACAATACTATACCCGTTCTCTTCATTATTGACTTCAAATCGCCTCTATTTATCAGATAAACAATAGACTACAAATAAACAATATTAATTTTCATTAACCAAAAGTTAAAATAAAAATTCTATCGATTGAGCAGATCATCAAATTTACATTAGTTACTGTTAACTTGAGTAGAATTAGTTTTATCATAAAAAGAACATTCTGACTCCTGCTCTTCACACATGACGGAACCTTGGTGCCGATATACGAATACCCTACAAAAATGGCACGAAAATGGCAAGTATATAAACATGAACATACGACCACTACTATTTGTTTGCCTATTAGGTTGCTGCAACATGCCTGTATGGGCACAGGAGTACAGTAAATGTGCTTATCATTACTTCAGCAACAAGCGGGTATCGACCTCAGAATGTTATGATAAGGACAACAGATGGGGCAAGGCTATTGCGTTGGACAAGAACGGTAAAGTGATCTATGAAAAAGAACTAAGACATGTGGGCGGTAACAGCAGCGTAGTATTCACTTATTACCCCAATGGTGCGGTAAGCAGCGCTAAATGGCATAGCGCACCCGATGCAGGCATTCAATTGTATAACAGCACTACCTACTTCTCTGTTGATGGTAAGATAGAAAGAGTGGAAGAAAACAATTACGACGATGCTCCGGGCAGACATTTAAAACAGCCACCCGGAGAATATACACCGCAGACCAACCCACCGATCAACCCACCACATGTAGAACCCTGCAGCGCCATATACAGTACAGAGTTCTATTTTATCAACCATCTTCCTTTCTCAGTTACGGTAACGACCAACAGAAAAGGAAATATAGCAGATACTGCACATATTATAATCCCCAAAGGCGACACAGTAAAAGGTGGCAATTTCATCATGACAGGGAACTTTATTGAAATATCTCAATATTATACTTTCAATGCTCGCCCAACCAAAACACATAAATATCGGTCATATAATATAGCGGTATATCAAATACCCGGTTTCAGATCTATAGGTAGGGAAACAAGAAGGTACTATTATGTGATCACACAAAAGTAGCACAACACCCGCCTGCAGACTGAGGCCATTTCTTAACAATAGACCCAAAGAACACCCTACACCTGTATGTATTCATAATACACAGGTAATATTAAAGGTTGTTCTTTGCAGCATCAAACCTCTGCAGTACCATGATCACCAAGGTTACTAAAATATTATTCCTATCCTCCCTTCTGCTATTATCAGTCGTCAATACCACTATATGTCTGGCACAGCTTACCGTAGTACCCACAGGCACCGCCGCATCTCTTGCAGCTAAACTTGCCGGGCCGGGAATTACCATTGTCAGCGATACCCTTATCTGCAATGCACAGGCCAATGGCACTTTCGTATCAAATGCCACTCCCATTGCCATTGACAGCGGCATCATATTAAGTACCGGAAAAGTATCTATGACAGCAGGTACAGAACCTGCGCTGACTTCTAACAGTTTTTCCGGCGCCGGAGACCCCGACCTCACTCCTTTACTCGGAACGACAGCAGTTAGCCGAGATGCCTGCGCATTGATCATTCACTTTGTGCCCAAAGGCGATACCATCAGCTTCAATTATCAGTTCGGATCAGAAGAATACAGGAACTCTACTTGCGGCGGTTATAATGACGCCTTCGCATTTTACATATCCGGCCCCGGCATCTCTACTGCATTACCTGGCGTGAACATGGCCATAGTACCCGGCACTACCATTCCTGTTACGGTCAACACCATCAACAGCGGTATCCCCGGCCCCGGCCTGTCTATTGCCACCTGCAATGCAATGGGCGCAGGGTCGCCATTCACAGCTTATTATATAGACAATACCGGAGGCACGCAAGTTACCTATAGAGGCTATACCAGTGTACTCACAGCCAAACATCATGTGAACCCATGTGACACATACCGCATAAAAATGGTGATAGCAGATGCCGGTAACTATCTCTACGACTCAGGGGTATTTATTGAAGCTGGCAGCCTTAAGACCAACACCTATCATTTCGACAGAGCCACCATTGGGGCAACTATCGGTGCCATTCCCAATGCTGTGGTTAAGACCTGTACACCCGATACCATTACCATTAAAAGCGCATACACAGTTCCATTCACTACCACCCTCAACCTTGCGTATAGTGGCACCGCTACCTCAGGCATCGACTTTACGCCCTTACCATCCAGTGTCACTATAGCTCCCGGCGACTCAATAGTTAAGATACCTGTTACCGGACTGGCTACCACGCCGGCTGGTGTTAAGACCATCAATATTGTGCTTACCTCCGCCTCTATATGTGGTGTTATAGATTCAATTACCATATCACTGATCGATGCTCCATTTGCAACCATCACTTCACCCGATACTGTTATTTGCGCAGGTAATTCTTTTACTATCAACACTGCCGGTTCTTCAGGACTAACATACGCTTGGACGCCATCCGCAACACTGAATAGTGCTATAGTAGCCAACCCAACAGCTACTCCTATAGCTAATACCACCTATACCATGACCGCAACACTTGCCGGCTCTCACTGCCCGGTACTTACTGACATCATCACCATAAATGTAGAAAATCCGTCTTTCTCCATCCTTACCCCTGACACAACAATATGTGAAGGGGCTGCATTCACCATCAGGGTCAATGGCTCATCGGCATACGGCTATTCATGGAGCCCGGCCGGTGGACTGAGCAATGCTTTTATCAAACAACCGTTCGCTACCCCACTCGCTACTACCACCTATGTGGCCACAGCTACCACCCTGCATGGCTGCACTACCACACAGCAGGTAACGGTAACGGTCATACCCTTCAATTTTACCATAAGCACAAGAGACACCGCAATATGCGAAGGGTTTACCATCAACCTCAATGCATCGGTAACTCCTACAGGCAGCTACACTTACCTATGGACAGGCCCTAACGGCTATACCTCACCATTCCTCAACGGTGTTATCACCACCGCTACCAGCCTGAACGAAGGCACCTACAACCTTGTGGTGACCAATGCCGGCGGATGCGCTGCAACTGCAGCCGAGAACATAACTGTACATGCCATCTCCAATACACCTATTCAGGCAGCACCCATTGTCATCTGCCAATACTCCCCTGCTCTGCCACTCATATTAGCATACTATAACAACCTGCTTTGGTATTCAGATGCAGCCGACACTACCCCGTCAGTAGCTGCTCCCTATATAAATACGGACACCTTAGGCACACAACATTTCTATACCTCACAGATCTCTTTCCAGACCAACTGTGTAGGGCCAAAGGAACAGATAGATGTGACCATAGAGTCTTGCTGCAACGGACCGATCATCATACCAACTGCATTTACACCTAATGGCGACGGGCATAATGATGTTTTGAGAATTGTTACATCGGGCGACTATGCACTGACCGAATTCCATATCTATGACCGCTGGGGCAATCTGGTATTCTCCTCCACCAACGAAACTCCGGGATGGGATGGCACCATCAATGGACAGCCTGCCGACATGGGCACTTACTACTACTCACTCATCGTCAATTGCAGACACTCGGATAAGCACCCGATATTAAAGAAGGGAGATATAACGCTGATAAGGTAGGCTATTAATGAATGAACCTCATCACTGGTCGAAGCGTCTCGCTTCGTCCTAACACATGCAAGCGTCTCGCTTGCGTATAAACCCGCTCCCGCTCTGCTTCAGTTAGCACCGCTCTGTCTCTTCTCTATCATCGCTGCCCTGAGCTTTCTGCCACTTTTCATAGAAAGCACCAAACACCTTGGCAAATAACAGCAGGATACCCGTAAAAGCGGCCAGCATCTTAAACTCCCACAATACAGGCCTCGCAAGGAACAACATCTTTAAAATAGAAAAACCAATGAACAGGTAAATACCAATTGCACCCAATATGCCGCCGGTCAATCGCCATGCGGCCTTACGTTTATCGGCCGGACTTTGCGTATATACAGGTGCCTTCTTTTCATAACCCAGCGGCACCTCCGGCGCGGGATTTTTAACATGATATAGCTCCACCGCATCCCATATATCCCTGCCCATAGCCTCCATATCCTCCTTGCGGGTCACGTAAAGATTGAACTGATCATAGACCACATCTGTCCCATCCTTCAGCAGCAAAGCATAACTACGCGTTATCCGGCTGGCTATGAACTCATGATCCTCTATATCTTTAAAGTGTATCTCTTTATCTTCCTGCCTGCTCAGCAGGTAATGCTTCATCCAGCGCATATGCAAACGGTCGTTCATTACTACCGTCTCTATCATACCCCAAGAAAATACCCGCATCAACAAATAAGAAAGCGATACCATTTCAGCAAGGTAAATGAGCAATATCAGCCATACATTCATCAACCCCGATAAAGAGAATACGATGATCATGCCGATGAATGAGCTGACAACAAAGGCCACCATCCGCGAAAAAGGATCGGAAACTGTAGTACGGTAGGTCATACGGGTA
Organism: Chitinophagaceae bacterium; assembly: GCA_947447465.1. Taxonomy (GTDB): domain Bacteria; phylum Bacteroidota; class Bacteroidia; order Chitinophagales; family Chitinophagaceae; genus Flavipsychrobacter. The sequence continues at coordinate 43,670 of CANFKE010000033.1, forward strand.
TAAATGCTATTTCAAAATTACCGTAATTATTACAAACGTTGATCGGTGGATTTTATATGAAATTGGAACCTTAGTAGGTGATGTTGAGCCCTGCCGAACCACGACATCATATACAACACACCATACCAACTAAAACCAAAAACAGCCGCTTCGTAAACGAAGCGGCTGCCCTATAGTTCATTAACTCATATAATATGGCACACATTCCATCACATTCCCCCACATTAAAACCACATTAATTACTTACGGATCTCCATTTCCTTGATCAGGTTATCGGCATGACCCATTTTGTCTATCAGGAACAAGATATAGCGGATATCGCATACAATTGTTCTCTTATACTTACGGTCAAAAGCAATATCACCGCTCATAGCCTCCCAGTTACCATCAAATGCCGCACCTATCAACTCACCATTAGCATTGATACATGGGCTGCCCGAATTACCACCGGTAATATCATTATTGGTGATGAAGCAAGTATGCAACTTACCATCAGCATCGGCATACTGACCATAGTCCTTAGCCTTGTATAGGTTCACCAGATCAGCAGGCACATCAAAGTCTTCATTGCCCGGCTTGTACTTCGCCATCAATCCATCCATGGTAGTGAAGTAGTTGTAGTGCACACCATCCTGTGGCTCATAACCCGACACTTTACCATAAGTGACACGCATTGTAGAGTTAGCATCCGGGTAGAACATCTTATTCTCCTTCCAGATCATCATTTCACGCAGATACTCCTTGGCCAGTTCAGCCTTACGGTAGTTAAATGCTTCTACCTTAGGTGCATACTTCTTGTAGTTGTTGGCAAAGCTGTAAGCATACTGCACAGCGGCATCATTCTTCAATGCTGCAAATGTTGGTGCCTCGCAGAATTTATTGAAAGAAACGCTGTCTGTCAGGAAAGTGTGGCTATATACATACGCTGCATAGGCCTCATAAGTAGTACCCATAAAGCAAGGCAATTCGCCCTTCTTAGGCTTAGCGCAGCTCTTCTTGCCTACACACTCCTTATTAAAGATAACATTGGCGTAGATGTCAGGCATCTGGCTCTTATCTACGTTCTCATAAAACATCTTGGTCATCTGTGCAAACAGGTCCATATCGGTAGCCTTCTCATAATCATGAGCAGCGGCGCGGTATGCGGTATGTGCATTGGTCACATACTTCTTTACGCTATCCGCATCAGGCTTTTCATTCTTCTCATAGTAATCATACAATGGCTTTAACGCTACCGCCATGCGCGACATAGCACTGGCACGGAAACACTCACCATAATAAGTTGCATGCTTGGCATAGGGCTTATAATCATCAAATGCCAGTTCGAACTTGCTCATCAGTCCCGCGTCCATGCCCGATGTAGCACGAGCCCAGGTGGTGAACTTATCCTCGTTCGCCTTCTTCTTTTCTACTACGTTCAGGCGCTTCAACTGCTCGGTCTGACCAATGAAGTACTTCCAGTAGTTAGCAATTTTACTATACAGACCGGTCAACTGCAGGTAAGTCTTCTTGTCGGCATCCATGTGCTTCTTCATAATGTTCAGACGCAGATCGCGGATGGCAACGATAGAAGGATTGACGGTATTGATGGCCAGGTCCACACCATAGCTCACCTCATAACGGTTGGTACGACCCGGATAACCGAAGATCATAGCATAGTCACCTTCCTGCTGACCCTTGATAGATACCGGCAGATACTTGCCCGGATGGTAAGGCACATTGCTGGCAGCATATGGCTTAGGATTGTTGTTGCTATCGGCATAGATACGGAACATAGAGAAGTCCGCCGTATGGCGTGGCCACATCCAGTTGTCTATATCGCCGCCATACTTACCAAGGCTGCGCGGAGGATTACCTACCAATCTCACATCGGTATAACGCTTGTAGATAAGCAGGAAATACTGATTACCATTAAAATACTCCTTTACATTGGCTACATACTTGCCCTTCTTGCCTTCGCGCTCTTCTATTACCTTGCGCACAGCATCAAAAGCCTTGGTATATTCGGCGCCGGTAGTACCGTTCACCGCCATCTTCACTTCGTTGGTCACATCTTCCATACGCTGCAGGAACAATGCGGTAACACCCTGCGCGGGCATTTCCTCGTTCATATTGTGCGCCCAGAAACCATTGTCCAGCAGGTTACGGTCCACAGTGCTCAGCGCGGCAATAGCATCATAACCACAGTGGTGGTTGGTCAGCAGCAAGCCATTAGGAGAGATCATCTCGGCAGTGCAGCCACCGCCAAACTGCAGGATAGCATCCTTCATGCTGCTGTGGTTAATGCTATACAGGTCTTCCTTAGTAAGCTTCAGGCCCAGGCGCTGCATCTCATCATAATTCTTACCGATAAGCATAGGTATCCACATACCCTCATCTGCCCTTGCGCCCATCATACCAATAACGGCAACAAAAAGTAAAAGCGTTTTCTTCATTATTTATTTTTTAAAAATATGCGCAAATATAATCTCTAAATACCACTTATTATATGGCAGAAAAAGGGGGAGAAAAGAGACACCTCTCGGGTTGAAATTAGGGCTAACATTATTATTTCAATTTGAAATGAATTTTGAAAAGTGGCAGTTTTTGATAAAAGTGGCAGTTTTTTAATGGGTGTTTGGCTGTGATGCTTTCCAGATAAGGGTTTCAAGATTTTTTACTAATTGCTACTTTCTGCCACTTTCTGCCACTTTTTGCCACATTCTTCCACTTTTATTGCCACTTTTAATCACGAATTTCACTTAGTGAATCGTCCCTAAAGAGGTTTACTTGTTGGAATTGAGCGCTCTCATAACGTTATGAAGAAGTCGATAGACTTAGCCGAGCGTGATGAGAACAGCATTATATGAGGTCATAGATATCAAAGAACCACAGACAAAATTCCCGTTTAGCGTGCAAATTAATGTGACATTGGAGATCCAGCAAATAAACATATCCACAAAAATGTGAACATCTTGTTGTAATAATCGAGGTATGAATAAGTTAGATAGGTGTACTTAAAGTGCTTTTTGAGTAATATGTAGTGAGGCGGTGGCGTACTAACTATATTGGGATAAACATTTACCTAAATATTATCGATATTCTGATTCGATATATTCACTTGCGGTCAAGCGACATCTATCGAATTAGCAGAGCATCAGTAAAATCAATTACATCTGTGATACACAAAAAAATCCCCGCAAGCTGCGGGGATCAGAGCAATAAAATAGGTTCCTTACCAAGATCAATCGTCGTCACGATCACCTTCGCGTTTACCTTCATGGCCCTGATGCTCTCCCTGATGCTCTTCCTGCTCTTCAGGTTCAGTTTCACTCTGCTCGTGGTAGCGTCCTTCTGGCCCCAGACCATCGCCTTTAAAGTGAGGTTGTTCCGGCAAGCGGGTAAGTACATCCTGTATCAGTTTATCGAAGATCACCTTTTGCTGATCGGTGAGCATGGCCCTAACCTCACTAAAGTGCTTATATGTCTGTAATTCAATGAGTTTATGATAATTACCTAATGTAGTACTTAGCTGTTCCAACTGTGCCGCATCGGCATGAGGGGCGCTCAATGAACTGAAAAATTGTTCTCTGGTAGCCTTGGCCTGCTTTTTAAGACTGTCGATGATCACATGCTGGGCGGCAGTCATAGCAGTAAACTTCTCCTTCTGTTCTTTGGTAAAATTCAATTCCTTATCAAAGTTGAAGTGAGGATGCCTTCCGCCCGGACCTTCGTCCATGCCATGATGGTCCATGTGTTGCGGGAAC
>CANFKE010000034.1 GCA_947447465.1 Chitinophagaceae bacterium
CAGAAAAGTGGCAGTTTTTAATAAAAGTGGCAGTTCTGCATTGGTATAGTATGCTAAAAGTCTTTGTGGGATTGACATTGAGGGTGTTTTAACAAATTGCTACTTTCTGCCACTTTTTGCCACATTCTTCCACTTTTGGTCGCTACTTTTTGTGTGGTGTACTATTTACGAATACGTCCCGTGCGCATGTCGCGGTTCGAGGGCCTCACCGTGACATTCGGGTGGATATTTCGTGCGATCCAGAAAAGTGGCACTTTTTAATGACGGATCAGCAGGATCTCACAGCTTGTGCCAGTGTTCAAAAGTGTTTATACAAGGCATAAGCTGTTATGCACCTACAAGCTGTAGGGGATAGATCGATAGGGTCAATATGTCAATGATCGGGGGTTAGGTTTTTGACCTAATTGAGTGCAAATTAATGTGGCGGATGTATACCTGCAAATAAAGATATTCACAAAAGTAAAGGCGCAATCGGCTGTAATGCCCTATGGGCAATGGTTTGGGAAGGGTGATATTTGTGGATATGTTTTTTAATGAACGCCCTACAACAAGTTAGAGGTCGAAGAGCTACCCTTCGACCAGTTTGCGCATGTTATACAAGTGTACATTTTTATTTTCTTTCCTTCCACATTTTATTGAAGGTCTTTTCTGAAAATTGGAGGGTGCCTCGGTGTTTGGCCCAGGAATCTTTGAATACTGTGTTGACCACTTTGTTCTTTATTTTCTGTCCGCCCATATTGAGGAGGGTTCTGCTGAGCATGGCCTGTTTCCAGAATTTCCATGCCATGTTCTCAGAGAATTCGTTCAGTCCGTCGGCCACTGCAATGCTTCTGTTCTCCAGGAGCATTTCGTGTATATTGATCTTTACGGGGCATACTTCTGTACAGTTGCCGCACAGGCTGCTGGCGTAGCTCATGTGCTTGTACTCGTTCATACCCAGCAAATGCGGTGTAATAACAGAACCGATGGGTCCGCTGTAAGTAGCACCGTAAGCATGTCCGCCAATATTCTTATAAACAGGGCAGGCATTGAGGCATGATCCGCAACGAATGCAGTACATACTTTCGCGTACCTCTTTGCGCAGCAGATTGGTACGACCATTATCTAACAGTATCACATACATTTCTTCGGGTCCGTCAGTCTCGTTCTCTTTTCTGGGACCTGTGAAGATGGTATTGTAAACAGTGACGTTCTGTCCTGTACCAAAGGTGGCCAATAGTGGCCAGAACAGGTGCAGATCATTGATGGACGGCAACATTTTTTCTATTCCTACTATCGATATCTGTGTCTTAGGAAATGATGTTGACAAGCGGCCATTACCTTCATTTTCCGTTACACAAACCCCACCTACATCAGCCAGCAGGAAATTACCGCCGGTGATGCCAACTTCGGCAGTGATGTATTTTTCGCGCAGGTTCTTGCGCGCTATCATCGTTATTTCGGTAGGAGACAGATTGGGGAGCGTGCCCAGCTTTTCGTGAAATACGCGAGCCACATCTTCCTTGCTCTTGTGCATAGCCGGAGTAACTATGTGGTAGGGCGCTTCTCCATCCAATTGCTGTATGTATTCACCGAGGTCGGTCTCTACAGATTCTATTCCGTTATCAGCCAGGAACTTGTTGAGGTGTATCTCTTCCGTCACCATCGACTTGGCCTTGACCACCTGTTTGGTATTTTTCTCTTTGCATATCTGCAGTATTGCCTGCAAGGCATCGTCGGTAGTTTCGGCCCATATCACTTTACCGCCTTTGGCCGTAAAGTTCTTTTCGAACATTTCCAGATAGTGGTCGAGGTTCTCGATGGCTTTCCACTTCACATTTTTGGCTTTCTTACGGGCATAGTCGAGATTGGCAAATTGTTGTTTGCCCTTTACTACGCTGTCGTTGTATTTATTGATGTTGAAGGCGATCTTGCGCTTGTGCTCCAGATCGCTTGCCTTTACATCGCTTTTAGCCAAAAATATATTCTGTTGTTCTGTCATTCCGGTAGATAATCTGCAAAAATAAAAGGAATGTGCGGGTTTCTACGAATATAAATAATATTGTTGAGGTATTACGGGTTACATTATTGAAAATCAACAATTCAACTGTATGTCCCCAATAAATATCATCATCTGTTTGTCAATAAACATAGGTGTACGTGGTCGTGGCATGGTTTTCTGATCGTCATATGTAATTAAAACGTACAACTATGCCAATCTTACAGCAAGTAAACAACGACGATCTGAAGCACCCGGGCGATGACCCCAATGTGACCGACCCGCAGGAGAATGAAAAAGAAGGGAATGTTTTCGGGAAGGTGTTCGATGCTATTTTCGGAGATTTTAAGGGGGATCATTCTATGAGTCAGGACGAGCCTATAAGCCCGGCGAAGCATGAGGGAGATGAGATCACGAAACCTGAGTTGGCAGATGGGGAAGCTCGTAAAGAAAAAGACCCACAGGGGTAGTAACCTACGGTGCGCCATGCGCAAGAGGCATCAATAAATGCTACAAAGCTTTTGCATATACTGCGCTATGACATGATCCCCATTTTCAATGTCTGTTTTTTATTCGTGCTATTCCCTTCCCTGATGAAAGTTAAAAATATAGCCCGTACACAGTTGTGAACGGGCTATAAGAATGGTTCAGAGAAGATGGGGGCAGGTCAAATACCTATGAGTTTTACGCCAATTGATATAGGGTGCTGGTCAATGCCGTTCTTATACATAGAGGTGAGCTGATAAGAACCGTAAAAGCGGATGACATCGTCAATACCAATCTCGGCGGTAAAGCAGCTATTGAAATCGTTGAGCCCGAAATCGTCGTGCATCTTTACTTTACCACGAGCATCTGATCTTTGTTTGGTCCATGATGAGATCCTGTAACCGGCTGTAATGCCTGCACCATATACCAGCCAGGTGCTTTTCTTACCGCTTTCAGACAGGTGGATCCTGGTTTTGAAAGTGAAGGTCAATGGTACATTCAGGTAATCGATAGCCAGTTTATTTTTAGAGAATGGTATTGAATCCTGAGTAATAGAGGGAGTTCTGGTGTAGGTGATATTATTGTCGTAACGGAAGTTATATATCTGCAATCCGAGACCAGACGATATGGTGAGCTTCTGAGCTTTATGGTCTATTGCCTTGAATGCTCTGAGCCAATACAAATTGAAGTTGACAGACTTGGCCTGATTGAGGTTGAACAGTTGTGCGTTCTTCTTTGCTCCGGGCACATTGGACAAGTAGCTAACCACTGCGGGATCGTTGTAGTTGGTATTGTCTTGCAAAAAGTTATAACCAAGATTTACAGAGAGGGTACTAAAGAAACGCTTTGCGGCCTTTTTCTTTTTCCAGGTACTGTCATTGCTGCCCAAGTAAATACCATCATTAGAAATGGTAATGGTATTGCGTTTGATCTTCTTCGAGCCTGTAGTGTCAATGGTGGTCACTTCCGTTTTAATGGTCGTCTTCTCTTGCGCAAAAGTGTTAGCTGCCAGAAATATTGCGGCGGTAGCTACGATGGTGCTGAATGTATATTTCATAACTTATTGTTGTTAGTGTTGGTTAAAATGATACGATCAAGTTCTTGTGTTCGACCTTTAGTGATACATGCTTCTTAGTAATGTTCTCTTTAAATTCACTGATCTGTTCGCACTTGTTAGCTACAGCCAGTGCCATTGTTGCCAGATTCTTTTTCTTATGTTCTTCCAGTGGCAATTTGTCTATCCATGATGGTCTTTCTTCGTTCTCTATCTTCGGCATTTCGTAACCCGGAACTGTTGCCAGGGCTAATGCTGCGGGTTGTGTCCTATTGACCGGCAATTCATTGATCCTATTGACCGGCATACTGTTGATGATCTGTTGTTTTCTTTTTGCTTCCAACCCATCAATGTTATTGATCCTAACTTGCTTTACGTTAGCCATATCTGTACTGTTGTTCTTTTTTTCGGGCAATATAGTTGTATGTGATGCGGTAGGTCGTTTGGTCACTTCTTGAGGTGTATGAACAGCAGTATGCTGAGCAGATGGTGTAGTAACTGCCAATTGCTGCTGAGGGACATTGCTGACCGCTGGTAGCGTGCTGTTGGCAGGTAAAGATGCAGCAACAGGAGATACATTGTGATCTGTACTATTGCTGAGATATAATGCCCCAACGGTGAATACTATGAGTGCTGCCACACCTGCTGCTATTGCATACGTTCTGAAACGAGGTATAGCGATTATTTTCTTTTCGGCCATTGGCTTCATCAGTGCATCTTTCTGCGTGTACACCAGGGAATGGTCGGGTGTAAGGCGGGCAGACTGGTAGAGGGCCATTTCGGCTATAAGCGTGGGGTTATTGTTGAGGAATGCCTGCAATGCCACTTCTTCGTGCGGTTGCAACTCGCCATCGGCGTGCATCATCATGTATTCCTCGTAGTTATCCAGCGTTATCATATTATATCACGTGTTCTACACTTACCAAATAATCTTTTAGTGTTTTGCGTGCGCGGTGCAGGTACACTTTCACCTGTGATTCGGAGAGATCAGTTATTTGCGCTATTTCTTCATAGCGGTATCCTTCGTAGTCTTTCAGCAGCACCAGAGCCCGGGCCTGATCATCGAGCTGGGCCAGTGCCCTTTCCAACACCCTTTTCAGGTCGGGGTTAGATTGGGAATAGCTTTCTTCCGGTGCATCGATATAGGAAATTCGCGACTTTTTCCTGTAATTATCTATCGACTGCCTGTAAGCCACCTGAAATAAAAAAGCTTTCGCTTTACCATCCTGTATGTCTTGCTTTTTCTGCCAAAGAACTTCAAAACTGTTTTGTACCACATCATGCGCGTCATCTGCATTTCCGGTGCATTTGCAGGCAAACCGAAAAAGAGCATCTGACCACTCCTGTACGCATGTATTGTACTCTCTGACGTTCATTCGTATATAAATCGGCGGTTGGGAGAAAAAGTTACAAAAAATGTAAAAAATATTTTTGAGGCGGTTTACCGATGAGATCCACCCTAGTTTGACTTATATGTAACTTGCTTGTACAGAATGACCCGAAGTTCTGTATCACTTATTGTCAAATCGATCTTTTACTTCCTCATTATAGTCGTGTTCACTCATCAGGTAACGATCTACTTCCGCATTATTGATCTTGGTCTTTCCGAATATCTTCCAATAAAACGTCTTCGTCATACGTTCGCAATGCAATATCCAGAGTGCGTATTGGTAGGACTGGAACATATTGAGCGTAATGAACGCAGTACATACCACCAGCATAGCGGTAGTAGCCAACTTCCTTTTCAGTGAAATTATCCATTCAATGAACATACCCAGCGGCAGTGCCATTACGGATAAAGAATCGATCATACCCCTTGCGCTAAAACCACCGCCATACCACCAATTTCTCCAGCTAAAGACAACATAGATGATGATCATAAAATACAAAATGAATGCAGGGGCGAGGGTCTTATGCTTCTTCCAAAGGAAAAATAAGCCGGCCATACCCAATAAGGCCATCGGTGTATATACAAACCACCCCTTCCGGTAGCTGAAGAGCCCATCCCAGATCTTTGGTCTGAGGAAAGTAAAACCATCGTGCTGATAAGAAAAAAATACCCAATGACCGGCAGTATATTTCCAGTAGCTCATTTGTATCATAGCCACCGCCAGAAAAAAGAGTGCTGCAATAGCTATGTTTTTACCCTGCTTTGCTAAAAACGCGAATCTGAGCCTGAGCAACTGTACACTATTGACCTCCCATAACAAAGGAATGAGGAAAGCGATGATGGCGATGGGTCGGGTAATGACAGCGAGCCCTGCCAACATGCCTAACATATATAATTGTGCAGGCTTACCTTGCGCATACCATCGCTGCGTATAATATAACATGCAAGCCAGAATGAAGAATACATAAGGATGGCTCATACCTGCACTGAAAATGGTATAGGTGTAGAGGTTGGTACCCAATGCAATGCAGACCAACACCAGCGCTGTGACCGTATCGGTGAAGTATGCTTTGAGGAAACGCCGCAAAACGAACAGCCCCAGCATGACCCAAAATATATTGCTGAAATGCCCCGCTATCTGGAAAGGTGTACTATATCCATCGGGGTTGTAACCGTCCACATGATCGCTCCAAGCCCAGGCGACCAAAAAAAATGGCAGTTCGAATAAGGACGTGCCGATGGCATACATATTGGTCCTTCTGCCTGTCAACGGCTGGTCGTAAATGTAATAAGTATCTTCAGTGACCCCAAAATCGATGTGCGCCTGATGGTGGAAGCCCATTTTTCCCAGATCATGGTAGAGAAATAATGCGGGCAGGTAGGTATAATATCCATCTACATCATATTCATATATATTCTGTTTCCAATCTTCGCGATTGAAAAATATATAGATACTTATGAATGTAAAGAGAAAAACTACCAGTTTTGATTTCACGATGTAAATATATCAAATAGCAACGTTGCTGCGTCATCTATAAAAGTAGTGAGCATGGCTGCAGGTATATAGTTTAAGCCAATAGTATTTAGCGGAGCGATGTTCAAAATGTGGTTTTTTAATATTGATTTACGCTTTTTTGCGTAGTTTCGCAGTCGATTTTAAAGGTTCAAATCTATTTTAATGAAAATATTAGTTTGTATCAGCCAGGTACCCGATACCACGGCTAAAATAGCGTTCAGTGATAATAACACTACCTTCAATACACAGGGTGTTACCTTCATTATTAATCCTTATGACGAATGGTATGCGTTGGTAAGGGCTTTGGAATTGAAAGAGAGTGGTGCGGCTACCGCTGTGCATCTGGTAACTGTAGGTAAAGCTGATGCTGAGCCTGTTATCCGCAAGGCACTGGCACTGGGTGGTGATGAAGCTATCCGTATAGATGCTGACAGTAACGATCCTTATTCAATAGCTGCTAACATAGCAGATTATGCCAAGGCACATAACTATGACATGGTATTGTGCGGTAAGGAATCGATAGACTATAATAATGGTAGTGTTGGTGCTATGGTTGCCGAACTGCTGGACATGAACTTCCTTGGTTTTGCCGCTAAGATAGACGTAGCAGGCACTACAGTAACTGTGAAGCGTGAAATAGATGGCGGTGAAGAAACAGACGCTTGCGAACTACCGTTGGTGATCAGCTGCCAGAAAGGTGTTGCAGAAGCACGTATCCCTAACATGCGCGGCATCATGGCTGCACGTACCAAGCCACTGACAGTGGTAGCGGGTGCTGCCATCACTTCTGTAACCAGCATTACGGGTTATGAAATGCCGCCGGCGAAGAGTGGTGTGAAAATGATCTCTGCTGACAATATGGACGAGCTGGTAAAGCTGTTGCATACTGAGGCAAAGGTGATCTAATGGCTTAGTTGGGTCAATACGTCAATGTGATGGAATGCGGCAAAGTGATGCTTATGTTTAGAATGACTGAATGCCGTCGGCCATTTTTAGTTTTTACTTTTAATTTTTGAATTTTTATGATAGTTGTATTAGTAGAACATTCACAAGGAGTTTTTAAAAAGAAGTCGCTGGAAGCTGTGTTGTATGCATCGCATATAGCAAAAGAAATGGGCACAGGTGTTACTGCCGTAGCGATGGGCAATGTATCTGACAGCGAAATGCAGACACTGGGTGCTTATGGCGCACAGAAGGTCTTGCATACTACTGATGCCCGTTTGGACAACTTCAGCTCTAAGGCCTATGCTAAGGTGGTAGTAGCTGCTGCGCAGAAAGAAAGCGCAAAGGTAATAGTAGGTTTGCATGACACTACAGGCAAGGCAGTGATGCCGCGTGTAGCTGCACGCTTGCAAGCAGGCCTGGTAGCAGGTGCGGTGGGTTATCCCGACCTGTCTAAAGGATTTACTGTAAAGAAAAATGTATTCTCGGGTAAGGCGTTCGCATTTGTGAACATTACCAGCGATACTAAGGTCATATCATTGATGCCGAATACCTTCCCTGTAGTAAAGGGAGAAGGTAGCGCAACGGTTGAGCAGATGGAAGCAGGACTTTCTGATGCTGACTTCTCTGTAAAGGTACTGGAAGTAAGCAAGGCTAGTGGTTCTGTACCATTGTCTGAAGCTGAACTGGTAGTATCGGGTGGCCGTGGCTTGAAGGGCCCCGAGAACTGGTATGTACTGGAAGCACTGGCAACAGAGTTGGGTGCTGCAACAGCCTGCAGCCGTCCGGTAGCAGATGCGCACTGGCGTCCGCATGGAGAGCACGTAGGTCAGACCGGTGGTACTATCCGTCCAAATCTGTACATAGCAGTAGGTATTTCAGGCGCAATACAGCACCTTGCCGGCGTTAACGGATCTAAGACCATAGTTGTTATCAACAAAGACCCTGAAGCGCCATTCTTTAAGGCTGCTGACTATGGTGTATTGGGTGATGCAATGGAGATCGTTCCGAAGCTGACCGAAGCTGTGAAGAAATTCAAGGCAGGACAGAACTAATGACCATACTGACTGATAATTATCAATGCCCGGACACAAGTCCGGGCATTTTTTTGTCTGATCATTTATGATCTACACTATCTAAAAGCGCACCGGTAAAATTGTCGTATCTCTTCCATACGCCTACCTTACGCATAACATCATGTGGAATGACAGCATTGCGCTCAGAAGGCTTTTCGTAGATCACCTTATTTGTAGCCGGCACTCGTTCTTCATGACCCTGCCATTGGCAGCAATAGCTGCTATCCCAAACTATCACCTCTCTTATGTTGATCTGATCTCTATTGATGAGTTCACACCAGCTAATTGTACCATTGCTGAAATAGTGAAGTGCTATTTGCATTGAATCGTCGATCTGTATTACCCTATGTGATGGGTGCCCCAACGACGTTACTGACTGATGTTCATTGTTATCTCTGTTCTTTATGATCTGCTCTGCATAAACAGTATCTATGCCCGCATGAAAGTCAGCAGCATATTTCTCCTTGCCTTGTATATAAGCACGCTCGCTAACCGCTATACTTTGCCCGTGTAATGTCCACTCCCTCTCCCCTATTTTTTTGTCTTTGTATGGCTGTCGCACATAGTAATCAATGAGGATGTAAGTACCGGTATCAGTACAGTTGGGATAGATGTACATCTGCCACCAATTTTTGCCGTCTTTTACTACCATCTTGCGGCAGAGCGTAAAGCTGCTGCAAAAGATAAGTATGAGTAAGGCGATGGTATATTTCATTGCGGCCTGCTATAATACAATATTACACATAATGTCAATTGCCGTAATCAAATAAGGGTAGCCGTTGATGAACGACTACCCTTTTGTCAAAGATATGAAGCAAAGCTATTGACTAATAGAGAAGCGAATTGCTTTATGTGCATTGGTAGAATTAATGCGCAGCATGTACATGCCCGATGCAATATTACCACCTATCTGAACCTGCTCATCAATTTTGCTGTTGGTAATGTTGATCGCCTTTTTATAGACCACCTGACCTAAAAGGTCAATGATCTCTATTGTGGCCTCATCATCTCCCTCTAACCAAGTGCCTGTCAATGCAAATGAGCCTGCATTCGGATTAGGATAGATCGTACAGTTAACCTCATTGGCAGTAATGGTAGAAACACCCATCGCAGCGCACTGAACGGGAGTGTACACATAGAATGTGTAACGTGCAGTGTCGGCTCCACACATATTAGACACTACGTAGTAAGCGGTATCCAATCCATAAGTGCTGCCGGTTACCAATCCACTTGTCAGAGATATACTTGCGCTGGTATTTGACAAATGCCATGTACCTCCGGTAGTGTGATTATAGAGCCTGATCGTATCTCCCGGACAAACACGAACCGCACCGTAGATATTACCCGCATCAGGAGTAATGATAATACTGATAGGCAATGTATCTGTTACCGGTGATCCGCAACCATTGTTAACTGTATAGGATACTGTAGCTGCACCTGTACCAACACCTACAACCATACCCGAGGCGTTAATAGTTGCTACGGTCGGATCGCTGATACTCCAGGTTCCGCCAACTAAGGTATTAGTATAGAGTGATGATGAACCCTGACAAATCATTGCAGCACCTGCAACAGGTGTAGCAACGGGTACAGGGATAACGTTAATAGTAGTAGTAGCCAAGGCTGTACCACAGGTATTGGTGTAAGCGTATGAAATAGTAGTACTGCCTACTGACAAGCCAAATACAGTACCGACTGCATTTATGGTAGCTACTGAAGGAACACTTGTTGTCCATACCCCACCAGCAACAGAATCTGCAAGATTGGTAGTAGTACCAATACATACTGTGGTGTTGCCCGTGATAGAAGCCATAGGCGGTAGCGGTGCAATGATAATTGATGCAGTGGCCGTAACAGTAAAGCAACTGTTACCCGCAGTCAAAGTATAGGTACCTGATGCTGCTGTGCCGGCAGTGAAGGCTGGTGGATTAAGGAGTGTAGAGCTATATCCGCCGGGACCTGACCAGTTGTAAACAGTAGCTCCTGATGCAGTGCCAATAAGCGACAGTGATGCACCTGCACACAATGAACTTGCTACTGTGCTGGCCGATACTGATGTAGGTGCACTGATAACAGTTACTGAGCTGGTTGTAGCGGTAGTGTTACCACAAGTGTTAGTAGCTGTCAATGTATAAATGCCTGCTGACAGTGATGATGTGGTAATGCCTGCAGGATTGAGATTTGTTGATGAATAGCCATTAGGACCTGACCACGAATAGGTTGTGGTTATAGGACTGGTTGCTGTGCCGGTGAGCGTAAGAGTAGCTCCACTACATACTGACAATGGTGATGCGGTAGCCGTTACTAATGTAGGTGTTCTGTTCACAGTAACAGAAGCGGTAGTTGCGGTAGCACTTCCGCATATATTGGTAGCCGTAAGCGTATATACTCCCGCCGACAAGGTCGTGGTAATGATACCAGTAGGATTGAGCACTGCTGAAGAGTATGTGTTAGGTCCTGTCCACGAGTACGTAGTAGTTATAGGACTGGTTGCTGTACCGGTAAGTGTTAACGTACTGCCGCTGCACAATGTGGTAGGTGATGCCGTGGCAGTTACACCTGTAGGTATAGTGCGGATAATGATACTAGCTGTTGTAGCAGAGGTACTGCCGCAACTATTGGTAGCGGTGAGTGTGTACACACCTGCAGATGAGGTAGTGGTAATGATACCTGCCGGGTTAAGGTTGGTAGAGGAGAAACCGCCCGGACCTGACCAACTGTAGGTAGTGCTGATAGGACTTGTAGCAGTACCTGTGAGCGTAAGTGTAGCACCGCTGCACAGTGTTGTGGCAGATGGTGTAGCTGTTACTGCTGTTGGTGCTGCATTTACTGTAACCGATGCAGTAGTAGCTGTAGTGCTGCCGCAACCATTGGTAGCTGTAAGCGTATATATTCCGCTTGACAAGGTGGTAGTTGTTATGGCAGCAGGGTTAAGATTGGTAGATGAATAACCACCGGGACCTGACCAGCTATAGGTAGTGCTGATAGTGCTAGTTGATGTTCCGGTAAGGGTCAACGGACTACCTGCGCACAATGTAGTAGGGGCTGCCGTAGCTGTAACCGCTGATGGTATTGTGTTGATCACAACAGCAGGCGTTACTGCTGATGTACTACCACAGATATTGGTAGCGGTAAGTGTATAGACACCTGCTGACAATGTAGAGGTAGTGATACCCGATGGATTGAGGTCTGTTGATGTAAAAGCATCAGGACCTACCCATGAGTAGGTCGTAGTTATCGGGCTGGTTGCTGTGCCGGTCAATGTCAATACCGATCCGCTGCATAATGCAGAAGCTGATGGTGTTGCCGTTACTGCTGTTGGTACTGTATTTACAGTTACCGAAGCGGTAGTGGCGGTAGTGCTGCCACAAACATTGGTAGCCGTAAGCGTATATACTCCGGCAGACGAGGTGCTCGTAGTTATAGCCGAAGGATTGAGTGAGGTAGAAGTATAGCCACCCGGACCGCTCCAGCCATATGTCATTGTAATAGGACTGGTTGCTGCTCCGGTAAGGGTCAGCGCATCGCCGCTGCACAGTGTTGTAGGTGCTGCGGTTGCTGTAACTGCTGTAGGTACAGTATTGATGACAAGTGATGCTGTAGTTGCAGTAGTGCTGCCGCAGGTATTGGTAGCCGTCAAGGTATATATACCCGCTGATGCCGTAGATGTTGCTATGACAGGAGGGTTAAGTACCGCAGCAGAATAGCTGCCGGGGCCACTCCATGAATAGGTCATAGCTATGGGGCTGGTAGCGGTGCCGGTAAGAGTAAGCGCATCGCCACTGCACAGAGGTGTGGCTGATATAGATGCTGTTACTGCAGTAGGCACTGTATTGATGGTCACAGAAGCAGTAGTCGCATTGCTGCTTCCGCATGCATTGGTAGCCGTAAGAGAGTAGATACCGCCCGATGATGCAGTGGTAGCAAATCCTGCAGGGTTGAGTACTGCTGCACTATAACCACCGGGGCCTGACCATGCATAAGTAGTAGTTATAGGGCTTGTAGCCGTACCTGTAAGCGTAAGCGTATTACCCAGACAAATGGCGGTAGATGATGCGGTGGCCGATACCCCTGTAGGCACAGTGTTCACCGTAATACTGCTTGTTGTGGAACTGATAGAACCGCAAGTATTGGTAGCAGTAAAAGTATAGATACCCGCCGATGCTGTAGTGACAGCAAAAGATGGCGGGTTCATAACCGCAGCTGAATAGCCTCCCGGGCCACTCCATGAATAAGATACACCGCCTGTAGCAGTTCCCGTTAGGGTCAATATATCACCGCTACACAAGGTCGTTGCTGATGGTGTGGCCGTAACTCCTGATGGACCGGCACTAACGGTAACCGATGCTGTTGTTGCAGTAATATTACCGCAACTGTTGGTAGCTGTGAGCGTATAAACTCCCCCGGAAGCTGCAGTTACTGTAAAACCGGCAGGGTTCAATACCGCTGCAGTATAGCCACCAGGTCCACTCCAAGAATAAGAAGTAGCACCTGTGGCAGAGCCTGTAAGTGTAAGTGTGCTACCCACACATAAGGTTATGCTCGATGCTGTAGCGACTACCGCAGTAGGTGGAGTATTGATCGTGACAACAGCGGTATCAGAAGACGTACATGTACCATTTGTAATAGTACCCACATAATTAACCACTGTTGATGAAGTAACCGTGGTGGGGTGTACATATACATTAAGTGCAGGTGTACCTGCTACATAAGCTGTAGTACCAGCAGGATCGCTGAAGAGATTTGTGATCGGCGTCCAGATAGGGGGAGCTAATGGCTGTAATCCGGTAGCAGAAATATCATCTAAGTAACAATTGTTGCCGTACTGGCTAACACCCTGAAAAAGGACATAATTAGTTGCACCGGAGAAAGAAGCAGGAATATTCACAGTATATTGTTGCCATCCTGATGAAGTAGTAGTTGATGCGCCGGTTACAGACCCTGTTATAGGCTGATCTGCAGTACGAGGAACAAATCCCAAAGAGGTGGCACCTGTCATACTACCTGTAGTATTCATATATACCCCCCAACCTTCATTTGCATAACCAGTACCTGTATAAAAGCTGGCATAGTCTCTGTAAACCCAGAAAGTGATCTGCCCTCCTGTAATTCCTGTCATACTGAATGCGGGAGATATAAGTGCGGCAGATATGCCACTGTAGCTCCAGCTATGAAAATCAGCAAAGTAGCTACCCGAATGAGGACTGGCTGTTGGTGATGTTCCTGCGGTTGCCTGAGTGATGTAAGCTGTAGATGTGGCATTAGTGCTCCAACCACTCACAGGTGTTCCGGGACTAGTAGGCACACCACTTTCCCAGCCTTGTGCAGGGAATAGCGTAACAGAAGCCGGAGGTAAGGTTGCAGTTAATGTTTGTATGCTACCATTACACATAGTGGATACTGAAGGAGTAATAATGGGTGCAGGGGGAGCAGCTAGTAAACTTACTGTAGTTGTAGCTGTAGTTGTACAAGTGCCATTGGTTGCAGACAAAGTATATACTCCGGCTACAGCAACAGGTAAAACAGGGTTTAATACCAATGAGGAGAATCCGGCAGGTCCCGCCCATGAATAGGTAGAACCAGAAGTAACACCGGTCAAACTCACGGAATTACCCGGACATGCAGGACCACTGTTAGAAGCTGTTGCTGTTACAGAACAAAGGGTTCCGATGGTTACCTGATAGTCGTGCGTTTCACCCCATGTATAGACATCACAACCCGCACTACCTGTGCTACCCAGATAGTTACATCTTAATCTCAAATAAGTAGCTCCGGGTGTGGCACTGAGAGGAATGGTCACCCCGACAGAATAGGTATTTGCGGAGCCTGTACCTGCTGATATTCCAGTCAACACCGCCTCCGTTGTTGCCAATGTACCATCCTGATTGTAGTCTATCCAACCATAAGCATTATCTCCGCTCCCCAACCCGTAAGTAGATACAGTCAAAGTGTAGGTAGACCCCGGCATCAACACAGGATTAGGTGTCAGAAATACTGATGAACCGGATGTAAGACCCGAACAGCTGGTACTGTTATTAATTGTGGCAAATGTAACATTGGTGAAATAGTCCCAGGAGCATCCGTTAGTATGGACCGGAGTGCAAAGTGTAGGTAGTGCTTTGGCAACTCCTGATATGATGGTCAAACAAGAGAAAGAAAGCAAGAAAACCAAACTATTTAATGAGTATATTTTTCTCATGTCGAATAAGTATTATATATTATGGTTTCAATGTGAATATTAATCTATGAATTTAATGGACAATTTTTATAAATCCAAAATGATTTATAAATTTTTAATTAAACTACACGAAATAGCCATATTATCAATCACTTATTAATAATCTGCAACAATACATTAGCCTTTTCAGGCAAAGACTGAATTAGCAGATATTGCAGATAGTTAACCATTTATTGCTATTGGTAAATATTGAGAAAATCAGGGCGCAAAATGGGCATAAAAAGACGATGCCTCCCATAAAGGAAGGCATCGCTCAAAAAAAGAAACGCTATTCTATACTACCGTATAAGAGTCACATCACCTTTGGCAATAAGTTCTTTATCGCCGCAATCGTATGTTACAAAGTAATAGTACACGCCCATATCCTGTGGCACGCCGTTGCATTTACCATCCCAGGCCATATTGCTATTGGTAGATTCGAAAACGGTCTGTCCCCAACGATTGGTGACACGGAAATTATGGAATCTGTGATATCCCTGATAGATCGGTCGGAACAGATCATTTTTACCGTCTCCGTTAGGCGTAAATGCTGATGGAAAACTTACTGTACAGCAGTAATCCGGGGTCAGCAACATACTATCTATTCCCACACAGCCAAATGCATCAGCAACTTTTAGTGATACATAACCACGTATCTCTACCTTACCCCAAACATCTGCACCAACGTTCTGTGCAAAGAAATGCGATGGTGACCAGGTGTAACTATGCGAGTAATTGAAAGAATCTGCTCTAAACTCAACACTATCTTCCAGACATAATGGACCATCGCCTACTATTCTGAAACGAGCATCGGGCACCGCATGTACTTTAACAGTATCAGCTACTGTTTCGCTCTTACAGCCGGCTACAGAAATACCATAGATCTTTATGACCTTTATTCCAGGTGTACTCCAACTCACGGTATATGGTCCGCCGCTATTAGAATTATGTGTTATGATGTTGGCACCTGCGAAATCCCAAACGTAGGTAGAAGCATTGTCTGAATGCGATGTGAGCGCCAGACCGACCGTATCTCCCAAACAAACATTTTCCTTTATATAAGGATCCACTACAGGAGTAGGAGAAACCGATATGCGCAATGTATCGTAATTAGCACAGAAGTTAGCGTTGTCACCGATACGTAATATCACGTCCTGCAGGTTTACCGAATCGAAACGAACAACTACTGATGTTGAAGAAGCGGAACCGCTGACAAAAGATGCGCCTTGTGGTAATGTCCATGTAAAGCCTGCACCAATAGGTGTTGCTCCTGCATAACTCAATGTAAGCGTATCGAACTGACAAACATAGGGTCTGCTCTGTGTAATAGTGAAGGTAGGGAGGAACATTGTTGTTACTGTAAGCGGCGAAGGATTGCTGATACATCCGTTCACTGTTTGCGTAACATACCATGTAGTATTGCCCGAAACTGTGGTGGGTGGTACCGGAGCTGTATTACTACCAATGCCACCAGGCGTTGTATACCAAAGCAGATTGCTACCTATTGCAGTAAGTGCCGGCGCAGGGAAGAACTGACAATAAGCGGTATCTGCGGTGATAGGTGGTAATGGCTTTTGCTTTACAGTAACGATATCTCTTGTACTATCACTGGTGCAACCGAGAACGGTCTGAGTAACATAATAAGTATCTACCCTAGCCAATGTAGTGGATGGCACAGGTGTAGCTGCTGTAGGGGCTGTAATGCCCGGGCCATACCAAAGCAGGGAGGTACCTGTTGCCACCAATGGAACTGAAGGATCCAATTGGCAGTAAGTAGGAGGTGTTACAACAGGGGCTGCCGGTTTTGCATTGACAGTCACAACAAAAGCGGCACGCGGGCTCTCACAACCGGTATCGGTTTGAGTAGCATATATGGTAGTAACACCCGCAACTGCGGTATTAACAGTTGGTTGTGTAGTACTACCTGTTCCACCTGTTGCCGTTGTGTACCATTTAATATTAGTGCCGGTAGCTGTTAACGGAGTGTATGTTCTGTATTGGCAATAAGTAGCCGTACCTGCTAGAGCGGGTGCCGGAGGAGTCTGGTGCACCACAGTAGTGAACGACGCGCGATTACTTTCACAACCTGATACTATCTGGCTTACCCATGTAGTAGTAGTGCCTGCAACGGCAGTATTGACCGTAGGTGTTGTTGTACTTGCAGTTCCACCGGTAGCGGTCGTGTACCAGTTAAGTGTGCCTGTAGCACCGGTCACTACAAACGGAATGAATGTTTCTCCTGAGCAGTATGGTGAATGACCCGTGAGAACAGGAGTTGCAGGAGGAGTGCCCACTATTACCTGTATAGCTGCAGCAGGACTAATACATGTACCTGATCCCTGACGAACATAATAAGTAGTAGTGCCTGTTGCAGCCGTAGAAGGTGTAGGAGCACCTGCCAATGGCGCAGTAGTTGTATCGGTGTACCAGGTATATGGTCCGCCGCCACTAGCCGTAAGCGGTGTTGCTGTTGCACCCAGACAATAGTTAACAGGGGAAACTACTGTAGGAGCCGGAGAAGTACTGGTAGCCACTACATGCACATCTTTAATGCGCTGATCACTGAAATAAAGACCTGTACTTGAACTGAATCCGAAGTAACCGTTGATGGTCATCGGGTACACACCAGTGATAATTGGTGTTGTAGAATAGTTGACATACACATTGATAGTACCTGCTGTGTAATCTACCTTAACGTGGTGCCAGGTACCATCTGTAATATAGAACTGATTAGTAGCCACTGTTCCCAACCTACCCGTGGTAGAACCCTCTACATAAGAAGTGACCGTTCCATTGTACCCTAGTAGGGTGATCAAAGGGTTATCAGGACCAGCAGCACTGTTGTTGTCGTATGTATCCAATACCAGAATAAGACCGTTAGCATTGTTAGGAATACCGCAACCACCACCACCGGTTACTGTAACCGGCGGATTGCTCAGGTACCAGAATGCGATACCATCGGCAACAGGTGTTCCCGGTGTAATAACTATCTTATAATCAAAATCAACAGTGAAATGGCCGCAAGTTGTCAGATTGGTAGGTGTATTATAATAAACATAACCGTTTTGTGTGCTTGCAGGCGGGGTAAGCCTAAGCGTACTATCAATTGCAGTAGATGAACCTCCTAAGATCCATCCGGTAGTACCAATAGGATAACCGGTCAAAGTAGCAGTGAACTGGGCAAAAAGTGAACCGGAAATAAATGTACTTACCAGTAAGAGTAAAAATATCTTTTTCATATTATTATTTCAAAAGTATAAACAGGGATAGTCAATAAAACATTCAACTTATATTAAATATTATTTCTGTAAAATTACTACGAATATTATTTAAGAGTTCGTGACCAAGTCCGAATAAGTTCTACATGACCTTTATAGTTATCAAGCAATAAGACAGCAATATATCTACAATAGGATGGGTAGTTTTACCAGAATTAGTTCTACAATACCAACTTTTCAGACAAAGATAGTAAGATATAAGTTACTCATTCCGTGCATTTTATATCACTACTGTAGCCGCATGAATTTAAAAAACCCCGCATCCTGAGATGCGGGGTGTACTAAACAATGCAAGAACTTAATATTATTAAGCTTCTGATTTCATCATCTTAGAAGCTTTCTTTCTGTCTTCTTCACCCAACTGGATCTTACGGAGACGCATGTTCAGAGGAGTTACCTCAATGCACTCATCCTGCTGTATATACTCCATACACTCTTCAAGGGTCATCAGGATCTTTGGTGTGATACGAACTGAATCATCAGTACCACTAGAACGCATGTTGGTCAATTTCTTGGTTTCCGCTACGTTCACCACCAGATCTCCCGGCTTGATGTGCTCACCAATGATCTGACCTTCGTACAATTCCTGACCCGGATCGATAAAGAATGCACCACGGTCCTGCAACTTGTCGATAGAATAACCTGTTGCTTTACCGGCAGACTTAGCGATCAATACACCATTGTTACGGCCCGGAATAAATCCTTTCCAAGGCTTGTATTCTGCAAAACGGTGTGCCATTACTGCTTCACCCTGAGTGTTGGTCAACATCTGAGAACGAAGACCGATAAGACCACGTGAAGGAATATCGAATTCAAGATGCTGCATTTCACCCTTGGTTTCCATGATCAGCATTTCGCCCTTACGCTGTGTTACCAGGTCGATGACCTTACCACTGAATTCAGCAGGAACGTCAACTACCAGTACTTCATAAGGTTCGTTTTTCTTACCATCTATTTCTTTGGTAATAACCTGTGGCTGACCAACGGTCAACTCATAACCTTCACGACGCATAGTTTCCACCAATACGCTCAGGTGAAGGATACCACGACCATATACCAGGAATTTATCTGCATCGTCAGTTTCCTGAACGCGAAGTGCCAGATTCTTTTCCAGTTCCTTCATTAACCTGTCACGGATGTGACGGCTGGTAACGAACTTACCTTCTTTACCAAAGAAAGGAGAGTTGTTGATAGAGAACTGCATGTTCATTGTAGGCTCATCGATAGGTATGATGGCTACTGCTTCAGGATTTTCAGCATCAGCGATAGTTTCGCCGATCTGGAAACCTTCGATACCCACTACCGCACAGATATCTCCGCACTGTACTTCGGTAACGCGCTTCTTACCCATGTCAACGAATACATATAATTCCTTAACGCGGCTACGCTGCATTGTACCATCGATCTTGCACAACATAACTGGCTGACCTTCTTTAAGCACACCACGAGTGATCTTACCGATGGCAATACGACCGAGGAATGAAGAATAGTCGAGTGAAGTGATCTGCAACTGAACCGGACCATCAACAACGGTAGGTGCAGGTACTTTTTCTATGATCGTATCCAACAATACAGTGATATCTTCAGTAGGGGTCAATGAAGTATTGAACCAACCCTGCTTAGATGAACCATATATTGTAGGGAAATTAAGCTGCTCTTCTGTTGCGTCGAGCTGGAAGAATAATTCAAATACTGAATCATGAACTTCATCAGGACGGCAATTAGGCTTATCTACTTTATTAATAACAACGATAGGACGCAGATTGAGGTTCAATGCCTTCTGCAATACGAAACGAGTTTGTGGCATAGGGCCTTCGAACGCATCTACCAGCAACAAAACACCATCAGCCATCTTCAGTACACGCTCCACTTCACCACCAAAATCGGCGTGACCCGGAGTATCAATTACGTTGATCTTTACACCCTTGTAAGTAACAGAAACGTTTTTTGCCAAAATGGTGATACCGCGCTCACGCTCCAGGTCATTGCTGTCCATGATAAGGTCGCCGGTTTCCTGATTTTCGCGGAAAACGTTAGTAGTGTGCAAAATTTTATCCACCAGAGTTGTCTTACCGTGGTCAACGTGCGCAATGATGGCAATGTTACGAATATCCATAAAAAACTTCCAATATACCTTGTAAAGGGTATGATTTTTTTGTAATTTGCTCCTAAAAATAACCCTCCCTGGCGAAGCAATCAGGAAGGGCCGATTTATTTCAGGCTGCAAAAGTACGGAAATACTTTAATAAAAAGACATGTTTGACCTTCCCGGTTGTTATAAAAACATTAAGGTTATTCTTTAAGTCTTATATTCCCGATCTGTGAAAGGATAATTCCCCTGACGAATATGGAGCGCACGTAATTGTCCGGTCTTTTCATTCAACTACCTTCCTCAATTGGGGGTCATTGAGTTAAGCAGTACCCACAAGGCACTCATAAGAAATATAAATGCCAGTAGCAAGTAGCCGATCAGCATTCTTATCTGTTTAGGTGTGTATTTGCTCATTGTTGCAAAAGTAATAAAATAAAAATGCCTGCCCTTTACTGAGGTAAGGGGCAGGCATAAATTTACAGATAAGTTATTTCATAGGCTCAGCAGCCGCCATGTTGAAAGAACGGGTAGCTGTGGTCATAGGACCTTCTACTGCTTTACCATCCTTATCCAACAGCGTCAATGTTACCTTGCACTTGCCGGTTCCCAGATTTTGTATGAAGTTAGACTCCCATGTACCAATAGTAACTGTAGTGTCTATCTTCAGATCTTCGTTCATGATCTGTGCCTTCACTTTATAGCCGTCGGCACCCAGAGTGGTATTCATTACATAGAAATCGAGCAATACATTAGCTGTGTCCTTACCAATATAATCGCCCTTAGGACGGCTGTAGAACAGCATAGGTGTTTTAGGATCGTCCAGCTTTTTGTAGTTACCCTTCTCGTCTATCTTGAAGTGCAAGACCACAGCAGCCTCTTTATTTTTCAACGACTCATGGTAAGAGCGGCTGAGGAAGCCAACCAGATAATGCTCTGTATTGTTGGCAACGGTCACTTCATTCTTTGGTTCGTACAATGCCTTGTAAGGCGCATTGTCAAGAATGAAATGTATGTGCTGTCCCTTGTCTGAATTATTGCAGCCCTTTCCGCTGTTGTCAGCCGTCTGCGCTTTCAATTCGTATCCTTTTACATCAAAGTTGAAGGTGATCTTAGCGGAATCCTTACCTACCTTTTCTGCTGTTGTTGATCTTATAGCCAGCTTCGCTTCCTTGAACTCAGGCGAAGTACCTACTTTGGCAATGGCAACTGCAGCACGTGGCGTTGCTTTAGTAGAATCGGTAGCAGACTTTTTACCGTCTGTGCCCGCATTGTTACATGCAGTAAGACCCATTGTGGCTACTGCAGCAATTGCAGATAATCGTACTAAATTTTTCATCTGTAGAATATTTGCAGCAAAATTAACTGCTTATTGCGGAATTTGCCGCAAAAAAGAAGCGAATGCACACCGCCTGCTATCAATTCCCCATCACCGGCTGATTATTTAGGTAATTTTCCTCGTCTTTGTTTTTCTTAAATTCCAGTTTGCCGAACTTATAGGTAGCGCTGATACCTACAGACCTGTAGGGTACCTGACGAGCGCTGTAGGAAGTATAGCTGGCAGTAGCAATGGTGGTCACCTGGCTGGTATATTCATTGAAGAGGTTGGTAGCGGTAACACCTATGCTGGCTTTCTTATTCCAGAACTGCTTTCTGAAAGCCATAGTATAAGATATGTTTTGCGGCGACCTGCCCTGTATATTATTGGTAGCTGAATTGAAATTACCGAACGCCTCCGCTACCAGATCGTGCGGAAATACATAAGATATATTCAGGTTGATCCTTACTCTTATCCCGGCATCAATATTACCGCTGCCTATGCTGGTCATCAGGTAACGGTGTGTAGCAAAAAAGTTACCCCTAAGGCTTAGCTTGTCTTTAATATTGTATGACCCTGACATGTTAATGCCCGTATTGTATTCCGTACCCGTATTCTGCACATTAGTAACAGATACATTGGTGAATACAGAGTCACCGGCACGATACTCCTGATAGAAAGTGGTGATCCTTTTATGGTCCTGAGTATTGATACGCTCTATCAATGCTATGTAAATATTACCCCTTTTGCCAAAGCTGCGATTATAGCCCAATTCGGTATTGTTTCCGATCTCAGGTTTCAGAAAAGGATTCCCTGTGGTAATGTTGTAAGGATCTGAACGGTTCAGAAAAGGATTGATATCACCATAGTCGGGGCGTTCCAAACGACGGGAATAAGACAGCTTTATAAATGCGTCTTTAAAGTCGTGAGAGAAGGTAAGTGTAGGGATCAGCGAATTATAAGCCGGCACGGTAGTATTCGGATAATCTATCTTAGTGTCTGTATGCTCAAAGCGTAATCCCGCCTTCATTTTCAAAAAAGAAGATACCGGCATAGATACAGAACCATAGCCCGCATAGACCGACCTATTGTATTGCAGGTGGTATGACTGGCCGCCGTCGTGCACATAGTCGCCATACAACGGACGAAGGTCATTGACATCTGCGATACTGGTTATATCCTGTAGCTGTGCTTTAGCTCCGGCTTCTAGATTGATCTTTGCCGATACCGGATGTGTATAATCAATTGTTATTGCCTGCTCATTATCTGTTCCGGGATTACTGCTGATCGTGCCATTGTAGGGAAGGTTATTGACATCAGATGTCAGCGTTTGTGAATAATCGGAATGTGGCCTTCCTATACTTGTACTGTAGAGTATATTCAGCTCTTGCCCTTCTTTCTTGAATTCCTTCTTATAGTTGAGACTGGCATCTATTGAATTTGTGTGAAAATTGCTCGTTGAATTACGGGTAATGGCAGGAACTGCTATACCTGCAGAATCTTCTGTAATTCGCGTTATACCGGACCCGCCATTGCCATAATGATTGTAGCTAAGTGATGCGGTGATATTATCTCGCTTAGTGATGCTCCAGTCGAAACCAATACCTCCCTGATAACCATCACGCTCAAAATCGGTATAACCATCCTGAACAAGGTGAGTAACCGCACCCCCGTTACCAATAGAAAGCCTGTCTTGTGTGGCCGGTGTGCGCGAGGGTATCTGCTTATTGCCACTGATGTAGGTATTGATACCCCAGTTGCCATGCCGGATATTAAGATTAGCAGATGCATTATTCAGTCTGGTTCCTCCCGAAAGATTGATGCTTCCATTAACACCTTGCATCTTATTGTCTTTAAGAATGATATTAATGATGCCTCCTGTACCCTGCGCATCGTATTTAGCACCCGGACTGGTAATGACCTCTATGCTCTTGATCTGACTACCCGGTATGGCCGCCAGCGCATCGGTGATACTATTGCCAAATACACTCGAGGGCTTACCATTTATGAGAAAACGTATATTGGCGTTGCCCTGCAACTCTACATTGCCGTCTATATCTACATTTACCTGCGGCACCTTCTTCAATATATCTAATGCCATGCCTCCCTGCGCGGTAATGTCATTAGCAGCATTATAGATCATCTTATCTATCTTATTCTCTATTACTGGAGCGCTACCCGATATGGTCACAGACCTCAGGGTTTGCCCTACCGGCGATAATAGTATAGTACCCAAAGAGACGCCCTTTCCGGCAACAGATATGCTATCTATCAGCTTCTTTCTATAACCTATGAATTCCACAGTTATTTTATAAGTACCCGCCTGAAGTCCTGTCACTGTAAACCGACCTGATGTATCGGCAATTGCACCGCTGATCACTTTTTGTGACGCACGATCAGCAACTGTGATGGTAGTATATTCTATAGGTTGCTGTGTGATGCTGTCTATAATGCGCCCCTTAATATCTGCAGATACCTGAGCCATCATCTGCTCTGGGCTACTCACACACAGTAGGATCGATACAATAAAAAAGCAAATGATACTGCCCGACAGCCTGTGAAATGAGTACATGGAATATCCTGTATTTTAGATCTACCCGCAATATGATAGGCTGCGAAAGTAATTAAAAATATAACGACGCGACAACTACAGCTTTACTGCAACTCCGGCATTTGACTGCTCCTGCCACCAGCTCACAGGCAGAGCGATTTTTAGTGATAGAATACTTAACAGACAGATAATTTGAAATAAAAGCTGCTTACTGTGAATGAGCCGATACGCATTTTTCGGAAAATTTTAATGATTCAACGAATTACATACGACAGGGATAAGTTACTTTTGCAAGTAATAAAAACTAACATGTATGCCGGGTTATGAATTATTTGGCGCCGCGGAGCGCAAAGAAGTAAATGATGTATTGGAAACTGGTATTCTGATGCGTTACGGCTTTGATGGTCCGCGCAAGGGAATATGGAAGGCAAAGGAACTGGAGGCGGAGATCTGTAAAACTTTCGGCACGGCTCATACTCAATTGCTGAGTAGCGGCACGGCTGCTTTGACCACAGCAATGGCTGCATTGGGCATTGGCGCAGGAGATGAAGTGATCATGCCGACATTCACATTCGTAGCCAGCTTTGAGGCCGTTCTTTCTGTAGGCGCTATTCCGGTACCTGTAGATATTGATGAAACACTGACACTGAACCCTGCGGCAGTTGCTGCGGCCATAACTCCCCGCACAAAGGCGGTGATGCCCGTACACATGTGCGGCAGCATGGCACAGCTGGATGAATTGAAGGCCATCTGCACTGCCAACAATATATTATTGCTCGAAGATGCCTGCCAGGCAATTGGCGGTACCTATAAAGGAAAACGTCTGGGCACTATTGGTGATGCCGGTACTTTTTCTTTCGACTTTGTAAAGATCATTACCTGCGCAGAGGGCGGTGCAGTAATGACCAATAATAAAGAGACCTACTTAAGAGCGGACCAATACACCGATCATGGTCACGACCATATGGGTAAAGACCGCGGTGCTGACCTGCACCCTTATCTTGGGTATAACTTCCGCATATCAGAACTGCATGCTGCTGTAGGCCTTGCACAAGTTCGCAGGCTCGAGGAATTCCTTACATTACAGAAGAAGAACCACAGCATCATCTATAACGCATTGAAGCAGGTGGATGGCGTTACCTTCAGAGTAATTCCTGACCCAAGCGGAGATACCGGTTCTTTTGTATCCTTCTTTATGCCTACAGAAGAAATGACACGCGACGCCGTAGCAGCTTTTGCTGCTGAAGGTATTGGCGGTAATTTCTACTGGTATGACAATAACTGGCATTACATCCGTAAATGGCAGCACCTGCAGAGTGGTAGCTGGATGAACCGTTTCTATGATGAACAGAAAAAGCAAGTATTGCATTATGCCAATCAGGCGTTCCCGGTAAGTGATGCTATCATGAGCCGTTGTATCTCCTCTTCTATCAGTCTGGTATGGACAGAAGAGCAGGCACAGGAGCGTGGTAATAAAATGGCCGATGTGTTGAGGAAGATAATAGTAGCCGCTACAGTATAAGCTGAAACCTTGAGTAAATAAATGGAACGCCCCCGATCTGTATAGACCGGGGGCGTTCTATTTATATTGTATCTATCATTTACCGAATAGCATCTTCTTTATCTGCTCATCAAGCAGCTTGTGTGCTCCGGGCTGCATACCATCAATATTCACTTGCCCTATTGAGTATCTTACAAGGCGAAGTGTAGGAAAGCCTGCAGCGGCGGTCATCCTTCTTACCTGCCTGTTCTTACCTTCTGTGAGCGTCAATGCTATCCACGATGTAGGTATGCTCTTTCTGAATCTTATTGGCGGGTTACGAGCAGGCAGATCGGGTTCATAATCCAGCTTCTCAGCCTCGGCTCTTTTGGTACGGTATGCCTTACCATCTATTGATATCGTTACGCCATTGCTCAACTGCTGTATGGCTTGTTGTGTAATATCGCCATCTACCTGCACCAGATAGGTGCGCTTATGCGCGAACGATGGCTCCAGCAATTGATGTGTCAATGTCTTATCATCGGTCAATAACAACAATCCTTCACTATCATAATCCAACCGCCCTACCGGATATATGCTTTTCGATATGCCGGGAAAATAATCGGCCAGGGTTTGTTTATCACCCTCGGGTGAGAACTGTGACAACACATTGAATGGCTTGTAAAAAATATAGTATTGAGACATGTTGCTGATGAACGAATGATGATGAAATAAGCAGGTACACAGAGCAGTGTATAGACAAAAAAAGTCCGGCGAGGTTGTGGCTGCCGGACTCTATTAGGATGGGTTAGTAAGTACAATCCCTACCACAATATTAGAAAGAATTTTTTCTTTGGAAAAATATTTCTGTTACTTTTTAAAAACTTTTTTTTAAATGTTGATAAGTTGTTGACAACTGTTGATAACTACTGTTAGCGCACTATCTGTTTTAGTACTTGTGTATGTATGTATCAGTGCATATAGTATGTGCTGTATGGCTGTGGACATATACGCTGAAAGTGTATCCCGTAGCAGGTTTCAGCATTAGTGAAATGAAATTCATCGTTTCATTTTTACTGCATTACCAGTCTTTATCCATCTTCACTTTTATTCCTTTTCCTTTCTTCATCTTGTCTTGCAACTTCTTCTCTTGTTGTTGCACTGCATTCAGCATTTGTTCTGCCTGTTGTTCCGTTAGCTTGCTTGGTTGGCTCTGCGGCTGTTGATCTTTATCTTCTTTTTTATCCTTATCGTTCTCTTGCTGCTGATCTTGTTTATCCTGTTTGTCTTTATCTTTTTTATCCTTGTTCTGTTGCTGATCTTTCTTCTGCTGCTCTTGCTTTTGTTTGTCTTGCTTATCGTTCTTACCACCACCATTCTTATCCTTCTTCAGCATCTCTTCAGCATAAGATAAATTATACTTCGCATCAGCATCCTGCGGATTGTTTCTCAGCGTATTCTTATAAGCAGCAATGGCATCTTCCCACTTCCTTTGCGCCATATACGTGTTACCAATATTATAGTGTGCTGCGGCTTTACCACCTTTATCTTTTATAGCTTCGGCAGTAGCGGTCATCAATTTACGCGATGAATCATATTGCTTCTTCTGATACAATGCACTACCCAGATTGAACAAGCCTGTTGCATTGGTAGGGTCTTTCTTAAGGGCTTGCAGATAGTTCGCTGTTGCCTCATCATAGCGCTTCTGGTCATAGAGTTTATTTCCTTGCTGCAACAAGAAATTGGCATTATTCTGCGCATTCGCACTTATGGATATGATCATCAACAACAACATTGCAGTTGTTGCTGCCGCAGGTGCTGCTGTCTTCATTGTCTTTGTTGCAACTGCTTTGGTCTTCTTCGCATTGGTGCGCTTAGATCTGGCTCCGGGGATCAGCAATTCTGCCAGAAACGCCAGAAGACCCACCAACAGAAAATACTGAAAATAGCTGGTGTAATCGGTATAGACCACAGAGCCCAGACTCTTCTGTTCCATACCATCCAGATTACTGATCAACTTATTGGCTACGTCATTGGTATTCTGTAACAGGCTATACGTACCATGCCCTGCCGCTGCCAACGACCTCAACTCTTCTTCATTCAATTTGCTGATCACCGGTGCGCCATTCTCATCCAGCTTCACCGCTTTTGTTTCAGGGTCATACAAGGTAGTTCCTTGCGGCGATCCTATACCTACTGTATGCACCACCACCCCAGT
This sequence comes from Chitinophagaceae bacterium, assembly GCA_947447465.1. Taxonomy (GTDB): domain Bacteria; phylum Bacteroidota; class Bacteroidia; order Chitinophagales; family Chitinophagaceae; genus Flavipsychrobacter. The sequence continues at coordinate 27,594 of CANFKE010000034.1, forward strand.
CTCAGCTGCGGCCTGCACCTTCTTCAATGCTTCTTCGTCATGGTCCTCTCCGTCAGAAATAACGATCAAGGATTTATACTTGAGCTCGGTCTGAGAAAACGACTGCACGGCCATATCTACCGCATCGCCTATTACAGTGCCTTGCGTGGGCACCATATCGGTCGATACATTTTGCACCATCATCTTCAATGCCGCATAATCAACAGTTAGCGGCACCTGCAGATAAGAACGGCCTGCAAACACAATCAGTGCCACCCTATCGTTCTGCATTTTATCGGTAAGCGTCATTATCAATTGCTGCGCGCGCGTAAGCCTGTTGGGCTGTATATCATTGGCCAGCATACTCTTACTCACATCCAGTGCTATCACTACATCCACACCCTTCCTTTGCACTTTTTCTATCTTGTCTCCCGACTGCAGATTGGCCAATCCTACTATTGTAAATACAAGACCTATGGTCAGCAAGATGAACTTCAATGTGCTGCGCCCGGGAATAAATCCTATCAGCTGCGACTCTACCAACCTTTCATCGCCCAACTGCTTTATCTTTTTCCTTCGCCAGTATATAACAGTAATGAACAGCACAATAAGCACCGGCACAACTGCCAATGCAAACAGATAATCTAATTCCTGAAATCTGAACATCTTTTTAGTACTTGATCGTTATTGGTATAGATCTTTCATTGAGCCCGGTATGCCAGCTCTGCTCGCACATAGCTACTCATGCGACCAGCCTCTGACGCAAATTTAATTATGCCTATTATTTATAGACAATGATCTGATGCGATTTTGATTTTTTTTAACACCCCCCGATCAATTGGAGCTGTTGATCTGAGCTATGGCATTCACCCACGATTGGAATAATTTGTCTTCTACCGCACACATATCTTTTGCCAGTTCTTCCCAATCAGGATGGAAGGCCACCAACATCCGCTGCATCTCTGCCAGATGCCCTTCCTCTTCCAGTATGATCGACTTAACGTTCACTCTGGAATTATTGGCGGTGAGCACTTGCTGATAGATGCCGTAAAGCATATCTGCACGAACCTCTATGGCATAGGTAACCAACAGATAAGCACCATGTTTCAGCTCTCTGCCCGTCAGACCCATTTTGTTTTTAAGATAACGACATGCTTCTACATCCAGCATGTTCAGGTAATGATGACTCTCTACCGGAGCAAGTAAGTATGGATAAGAATAGTCGGGGCAGGAGATACCCTCCAACTTGCCTATTTGCTTCTTGAGGTAATAGGCATGTCGTGCCTCTTCGGCTGCATGCTTCAGCACAATGATATCAGAGAGTACGGGATGTTCATATTTGGATATTTTTCTGGCCCCAGTATTTTCCATCATAGAAAGGCTATTCAGCCATTTTCCATGCAGCTCATCTGAAGGAACTATGTTTTCAAGTATGTGTAGTAATTGTTCTTCCTGTTTCATCCATACAAATGTAAGGCAATGGGTATTAATGCCACCTCAATTGTCTATTGTAAAAGCATATCGCTCTATTAAATTATTATCTTTTTTCTATCTTCATTAAAATTATTCCCCTATGCGCAACTTAATTATCAGGTCTCTGTTGATCATTCTTGTACTTTGCTCAGGTATAGATCGCTCTTATGCCGCCTTCCCTGTCAAAGAAACATCTGCCTCCAATGTTGCTGCTAATGAAGGATCGACCAAAAGGTCGTTCAGAGCAACTAAAGTTGCCCAACTATATGCTCAATTAAAGCATGTAGCACACCCTCTACCGGTAATTGACAAAAATGGACAGAAAAGCGGATGGCCGGGCATCACTTCTTTCATAGCGTCCATACTTGCCATTGCGGCACTTTACACATTCCCTTTCTTCTTTATCCTTTTTGCTATTTTGGCTATCGTGTTTGGTGCTATAGGACTCAGCCGTAAGCGTTACTCCGGTACCGGACTTGCTCTTGCAGGCCTTATCATAGGCTCTCTGGAGATACTCGCCCTTATCGCATTGATCGCCCTTTTAGTGGCTATTTTCGGATAAACGACCCTTAAAATTCACTATCAGAGATAGTTGCATTATATAGTCCTGTGGCATGAGATACTGAAAATATCCAGCTATCATCCAACAGCATATTTTTGGTTGATCTTATTCCATTCTTTATAACTATTACCGAATCAATATCGTGCGATACCGGCTTGTTATACGGGCCGTGCATTGCCTCTACGCCATGGTTGGTCACACAGATCAGCTGCTCTTGTCCTGCTGCCAATGTTATCGTATTGACCGTGCTGTCATTTTTAAAATGATACCGAACCTGCATAGAGGAAGTGTCCGTTATATTCTTCACTCTGTACTCATAAGTATATACGCTGTCGCATGAGGCCAGGAATAAGAGTGTTACAGCAACTAAGGAAAGTGTCAGAATGTGTTTCATCATTTGTTGATTGGCGTTTAGGCAAGCCGCAAGTTAAGCATTATTATATGTGACTCATAGTAAATGATAATTTTCCTTATTTTCATTGTCTGTCTGCCATCACCTGCCTGTTTACGGCAACTTTGTCAGGTAAATTTTCGGCACGGAAATTGAATATACATGTACATACATGCAATTTTAAAACAAATTTTATGGCTAATATAGTTTTTCACGCGGCAGACAAAAGAGGTCATGCCAATCATGGTTGGCTCAATGCTCATCATTCATTCAGTTTCGCTAATTATTACGACCCTGCAAAAGTCCATTTCGGAATGCTCCGGGTACTTAATGACGACATTGTAGCTCCGGGTATGGGTTTCGGCAAGCACCCTCACGATAACATGGAGATCATCACCATTGTATTAGATGGCACTTTAGAACATGCCGATAATATGGGACATACTGAAACCATAGTACCTAATGAGGTGCAGGTAATGAGCGCCGGTACCGGTGTTTATCATAGTGAGTATAACCACTCTAAAGACAAACCCGTAAACCTGATACAGTCGTGGATATTCCCTAACAAAAAGGCTGTAAAACCTCGCTATGATCAAACCAGCTTTGCGCCCGAAGATCGTATCAATCGCTTACAGACATTGGTGTCACCAATAGATAATGCAGATCCGGGTTTGAAGATCCATCAGGATGCATGGATATACCGCACCACCCTCGAAGCAGGTAATACATTGACACTCACACCTCATAGCAAACAACATGGATTTTATATATTCATGCTCGATGGCTCAGTAAAAGCCGGCGATCAGTTATTGGGTAAAAAAGATGCGTTAGGCATAAGCGACATAGATGCTGTAACGCTCAGCGGTGTTGATACTGGTGATGTACTGATCTATGAAGTACCTATGTAAACAATCATAGTGGCACTAAAAAATAAAACGGGACTCTTCAGAGTCCCGTTTTATATTATTGACCGAGTGTGTTGCCAACATCCGGTAACATATTCATTTAGTTGGCACTAAGCTCCGGCAAAACCAATGGTATGGTCTTTTCGTTTTTGATCTTACCATAACCACCCAGCACATTGCGAAGGTTGTGTATGCCCTGACGTTTGATAAGCGACGCAGCGATAACAGAACGGTAACCACCAGCACAATGTATGTACAGGTTATGTTCATCATCATCCAGAGTAGCTATGTGCAACGGATCGGTCAATGTATCTAAAGGCACATTCATTGCCCCCTTTACATGTCCTGCATCAAACTCGGTGGTCTTACGCACGTCAATGATCGCCAATCGCTCATCATGTGGAATATCCATTGCCAGTTCGTCAGGCTCTATATCTATGATCAGGCCTATTGTTTCACCGGCATCTTTCCATGCTTCAAATCCGCCTTCCAGGTAACCGAGAATATTGTCTATTCCCACGCGGGCCAGTCTGGTAATGCTTTCTTTCTCCTTGCCTGCTTCAGTTACCAATACCAATGCCTGCTTCAGTGGCAACAAAGTACCTGCCCATTCAGCAAAACGACCTTCAAGGCCTATACTGATAGATTCAGGCACAAAGCCTTCTGTAAAGGTGGTAGCATTGCGTGTATCCAGTATCCATGCGCCATCGCTTACTTTCTCTTTGAATGCAGCTATACTCAATGGAGACATGCCCTTTGTATAAACGTCATCTATATTATCATATCCTTCCCTGTTCAGCTTTGCATTGAGCGGAAAATATACCGGCGGAGTGTTCAATCCTGTAGTAACGGCAGTAATGAACTCTTCTCTGGTCATATCCTGCAAGGCATAGTTGGTCGCCTTCTGTGCACCTATGGTACTTGATGTATCCGGACCCAGGTTTTTACCGCAAGATGAGCCCGGGCCATGTGCAGGATAAAGCAGGATATGATCATCAAGGGTCTTTATCTTATTGGTCAGAGAATCATACATCATTGATGCCAGCTCCTCTTTAGACAGATTACCGCTGAACAGATCCGGACGACCAACATCACCCACAAACAGGGTATCTCCTGTAAATATGCAATAAGGCTCGTTCTTTTCGTCATTCAGCAAATAACAGGTACTCTCCAGGGTATGTCCGGGAGTATGTATAGCCTTAATGGTCAGTTTACCTATCTTGAATTCTTCTCCGTCTTTAGCTACATACGGATCAAAAGACGCTTTAGTATCAGGACCATATACAATGGTAGCGCCGGTTTTTCTTGCCAGGTCTATATGACCACTCACAAAGTCAGCATGAAAGTGGGTCTCAAATATATATTTGATCTGCACACCGCGCTCTTCCGCCATCTGCACATACGTATCCACATCACGCAGCGGGTCTATGACCGCCGCTTCTCCTTCACTAGCTATAAAATAAGCTGCTTCACTCAGGCAGTTAGTATATAGTTGCTTTACTTCCATTTTATTACAATATTTATTCTATACAAAGATAAGTTGAAAAATACGGGTGTGCATCCGCCACACCCTATAGCGGGATTGAAGATATAAATAAAGGGCTAAAAACAAGAAAAAAGGTGCTCATTTCCGAGCACCTTTTTACGATCTTATTAGAGTAACTATCTTAATAATGTAACATTACCTTTCTTGTTGAAGGTTTTCCCGGTGCTACTTACAGCTTGAATATCATAGACATATACTCCCATGCCTTGCGGTTCGCCCTTATAAGCACCATCCCATCCTTCACTCAGATTCTTGGTTTCAAACAATAGATTACCCCAACGGTTGTACACTCTGAAGTAATTCAAGGAAGCTATTCCTCTCAGAATGACCTTGAATGTATTGTTAGGTCCGGTACCCGGAGTAAACGCATTTGGCATTGCCAACACAGACTCTTCTGATACAAAGATGTTCAGCGTATCTCTTGACACACAATTATGTTCTGTAGTAGCGGTCACCACATACATAGTGCTCACATCTGGTGTTGCTACCGGATTAGATACAAACGGATTGCTTAATCCTGCATAAGGGAACCAACTGAAAGTGCTGCAATTGGTCAATGAATTGACCTGATAACTTTCTCCCGGATACAATGTAAGGGAATCGCCTACTTCTATTACAGCATCAGGATATACTGTAGCTGTCCAGAAGAGCGTATCCTTACAACCATCAGGTGATGTACCCACGATAGTGTACGTTTGAGTAGTTATAGGACTAAGTACCGGTGCAGAACTTGAGGTATCACTAACATACATAGCCGGAGACCAGTGGTAAGCATATCCTGCGCCTGATGATGGCGTCATAGGTATGATGCGTGAATCATGAGGGCAGAAATCCGCATCAGGTATAGTAGATGCAAAATTACCCGGAGAAAGCGTGTAAAATGCTGAGTCCTTGGCAGTACAGCCGGCTGAGGTACTTACAGTAACATATACCATCGTAGAAGAGTCATTGTTGAACACAACATTCGCTGAAGTTGTATTATCAAGATCTGCCGAAGGTGACCATAAATAAGTGTATCCGCTGAACCATTCAGGAGATACCGACGCATGGATATGCAATGAGTCGAACTGACAGAATTGCCTGTTACCACCCAGATATACGGTCGGATTAGGCTGCACTTCAAGATTGAGCGTTGCAAAGATATCCGGACATTTATGGAACGATGCCTTCACAATATAGGTATCAGATGTATCGGTCGATATCAATGCATTCAACACATTAGGACTGGCAATACCTGTAGTAGGCAACCACTGATAGCTGAAAATGTTACTGTATAAAATATTGCCCGTTACCTGCACCACCTGTCCGTTACAAATTGCAGTATCAGTAGGTGAGATAATAAGTGCATTAGGCAATACCAATAGTATGATACTATCTCTTACTCCGCAACCCGATGCATTCGCAGGAGACGTTACCGAAACAGTGAGCGTATATAGTCCCACAGCAGTTGGCGTAAATGGTGTATTCGGTAATGTGTCGTTCACAAAGGTTACTCCTGCCGGATTTGACGCCCATGCATAATGGTATCCCGGACCGCCTGATGAACTAACATCAACAACATCGGTCATACCCAAACAAATAGTATCTCTTACATATAACCCTCTACCCGGAGTATCTACCGAAATAGTAAGTGTATGCACATAATCAGGACAATGAGCATATGAGCCTGTTACAGTATAAACAAATATGCCACTTGCAGTTGGCGTTATTACTGGAGTCATACTTGTCGCTGTGACCACACCTGCGGTTGGTGTCCAGGCATAGCTGATCTCGCTGCTACCGGTAACATTGGCTGTAACAGATTGTAGCGGGTTAAGCAGACATATAGTATTGAAAGGATTGTTCACAACAAAATCACCTATTGTATGCACAGTAACATTGGCAGTACCCGCACATGCTGCAATAGATGGTGTAGGGTTAACGGTTACTGTATAGGTAACATTACCTGCTGCAGCCGGAGTTACTACCGGATTGGCTATGGCCGTATTGCTCAGGTCTGTTGGTGGTGCCCAACTATAAGTATAGGCAAAACCCGATGGTAATGCAGGGTTAGCATAACTATGCAACTGAACCGGTACTCCTACACAGGTCTTCACCAATGCAGAATCTACGGTTACTACAGGTGGCAGTGGCTGGTTGATCGTAGCAGTCACAATATTAGATGTACATGGCCCCACCTTCACGTGTATATTGGTAGCATTACCTGCTGCAAGTCCGTTAACCGTTATGTTACCGCTTGGGGGCACTACCACTACAGTTGTTGGCTGTGGCACACCGTTATAAGTGTAAAATAGGGTGTCTATTGAGCCTGCAGCCAATCCATGTAAGGTAAAGGTTCCATCGGTAGCTCCGCAGAATGAAGGATCAGTAGTGGTAACACTGGTAATGGCAGGACTAGGACCTACCAATACAGTTGTTGATGAGTTCACCACAATAGAATCACAGTTAGATGATGCTACACCTCTTACATTATATGTAGTAGCTACCAACGGACAAACAGTTGCTGTATCAGTAGTTCCTACCACAGCTCCGGTAGGGTCGGTCCAGGTAAATGTCCACGAGGCCGGACCATTAGGAGTGAATCGGCAGGCGAAGTTCGAAGCTGACCATGCGGTACCATTATAACCAGGATAGGTCATGAAGTTAGTACCGGTAGCATCTTCAATACCTACTGTTCCAAAACCACTGTTCCATGCAGTACATAATGCTCTGTTTTCAATAAATATGTCTATCGCATAAGTAGATTCATAAAGCACTATCTGCTGAGTACCTATCAGACCCGGGCAGGTTGGTGTATTGAACAAAGGAATATTCGCCCATGAAACCACAAATGTTCTGCAGGGTGCAGTACCATAAGTAGCGTAAGTGATATTACCTCCAATTGAAGGATCCAGATCATAATAAGCACCCATGATACAATTCAGAGTACCTGTATTATTTCCCGCAGGTATCGGAGACGTTATAGGCCATGGATCGTATGCACCAGCCTGTGTGATATCAAAACAGATCTGACCATTGGCGCCAATAAGGCATTTATTATATTTTGTACCGTAAAAGCAAAATTCGAACGGAAGAGTCAACGCAGCACTGTAGATATCATCTATACCCACTAATATCGGCGTTCCGCCCGTAAATGTTGTTGGCAAGTAGGGTATATCCGTCAACGTATAACTTGATGTTGACTTGAGCGATGTTGAATGAGAAGTATAGACCTGCGTACATGCGCCACTACATGCGGCACCGGCATTCATTCCTGTTATACTCGTAGTATTAGATGGCGGGCAGGGCAATGGCTGAGAAAAGCCGCTTATAGCCAGTATATTTAATATAATTATTATAAATAGCCGTTTCATCATAAAATATTCTTTTCAAGAGATCGCAATAATATACAGACACCTTTTTTTGAGAAAAAGTTGGCTAAGAGAGATAAAAATAACAAGAATATCTGATAATGGAAATAATCACACCCTCATTCACCCCAATAATCAATAAATAATTGATTATTAGTCTATTATTTAAATAGACTAATATATCGATAGCGTCCTATTTTAGACCGTTGCCAACTCCGGTAAACGCCTGGGCGGATAGCTTTTCACCGCTTTGGCAATTGCAGCAATATGTGGCGGGGTCGTACCACAGCATCCTCCCACCATGTTCAGCCAACCTTGCTGTGCAAATTCGGCTACTATTGCTGCCGTCTGCTCGGGTGTTTCGTCATATTCTCCCATGGCATTAGGTAATCCAGCATTAGGATATGCGGTAACGTAGCAAGATGCTATCTCGGCCAATTCTTCAACATGCGGCCTCATCTGGCTGGCCCCCAATGCACAATTTAGTCCTATACTCAACGGGTCGGCATGCATTACAGATATACCAAATGCCTCTAATGTCTGACCACTCAATGTTCTGCCGGAAGCGTCGGTGATCGTTCCGGAGATCATTATTGGTGGTTTGACCTGTTTCGTATCCTTAAAATATTTATTTATTGCGTATATAGCAGCTTTGGCATTCAGGGTGTCAAATATAGTTTCTACCAGCAATATGTCAGCTCCGCCATCCATCAGGCCTTTTATCTGCTCATAATAAGCATCGGCTACTTCATCAAAGGTGATGGATCTGAATCCCGGATTATTGACATCTGGTGATAGGGACAATGTTTTGTTCATAGGGCCTATCGCTCCAGCAACAAAACAAACATCAGCAGGCAATTCGGTAGTCTGACCGGCGGCTCTGCATTCGGCATCATACTCCATTATGGCTGCTCTGGCAAGTTGTGCCGCAGCCACATTTATCTCATAAGCCAACGATTGCATACCATAGTCGGCCAGACTTACTACCTGCGCATTGAAGGTATTGGTTTCAATGATATTGGCTCCGGCCTGAAGGTATTCCTTATGAATGGCCTTGATTACATCAGGTCGGGTAAGGCACAAAAGGTCATTATTTCCTTTTACATCTGATGCCCAGTCTTTAAATCGCTCTCCACGATAATCCTGTTCACTGAGTTTATAGCGCTGCACCATGGTGCCCATCGCTCCATCAATGATCAAAATACGCTCTTCGAGCAGTTTACGTAGTCTGGCTTCAGTGTTCATATGCGCAAAGTTAAGGCAGAAACAAAAGACAGTTTATAAAACATATGTCACGGGCATATAAAATTCTGCATTATTAAGATATATTTGTGACCTGATAAATACGGGAGACAATGAAATACCTCATCTTAATATGCTCATTCATAGCCATTATCGCCGGCTTCAGCAGTTGTGCTGTTCATGAGATAGGCAGGCCACACCATGTGTTCAAATTTGCTGAATACAGAACAAGGAACCATTTTGGGGCTCCACGCAGACAATCACTACACAACAGATATTGGGGTAAACACAGATACGGTCCTCGCCCGCATTGGTACAGAGGTCGCTATCGTTAATGGCACCACACTTCTATAATGATCTTGAAAGACACCGATGGGTGTCTTTTTTGTTTCCCCTTATAGCTCTTGCAATCAAAAAGCGGGCTGCACTATATATAGTGCAGCCCGCTTTTGTTCATTTATCTGTTAGCTATTACAGCTCTTTTACCTCTGTCACTGGGGCAGGCGGTGCATCATCTGTAGTAACAAATACTATTTTCTTTTCTTCCTCGTTGTAGTCGGCTGTCACTGCGTCTCCCGCCTTGATACGGTGATTCAGTATCTCTTCTGCCAACGGATCTTCAAGGTACTTCTGTATGGCCCTGTGCAATGGTCTTGCGCCAAACTCCGGATCATAGCCCTTTTCAGCGATGAACTTCTTCGCGGCAGCGGTCAATGTCATGGTAAAGCCCATTGTGGTCAGGCGCTTCATCACATCCTTCATGATGATCTCAATGATCTGACCAATATGATGCTCTTCCAGTGAGTTGAAGATCACCACATCATCGATACGGTTCAGGAACTCAGGTGAGAAGGTACGCTTCAGTGCTTTCTCTATTACCCCCTTATTAGTATCTTCCTGTGTAGTGGTCTTTGCCGATGTAGCAAAACCAACTCCTGCACCAAAGTCTTTCAACTGGCGTACACCAATGTTAGAGGTCATGATGATAAGCGTATTCTTGAAGTCCACCTTACGGCCAAGACCATCGGTCAACTGACCATCATCCAACACCTGCAAAAGGATATTGAAGATATCCGGATGTGCTTTCTCTATTTCATCCAGCAATACCACTGAATATGGCTTGCGACGGATCTTTTCTGTAAGCTGTCCACCTTCTTCATAACCCACATATCCCGGAGGCGCGCCTATCAGACGAGTAAGAGAGAATTTCTCCATATACTCACTCATATCGATACGAATGAGCGCATCATCGCTGTCAAACATATAGCGGGCAAGCGTACGGGCCAACTCTGTTTTACCAACACCTGTAGGTCCCAGAAATATGAACGAACCTATCGGCTTGCGCGGATCTTTCAGTCCTACCCTGTTTCTCTGTATCGCCTTTACTATCTTTTGTATGGCCTCATCCTGTCCAACTACCGACCCCTGAAGATCTTCACCCATGCGGCGCAACTTATTGCTCTCTGCTTCTACCATACGCATAACAGGTATGCCTGTCATCATGTGTATCACCTCAGCAATTGCCTCCTCATTTATCGGGTAGCGTTTGTGCTTGGCGTCTTCTTCCCACTCCACTTTCGCTCTGTCCAGTTCTTCTCCCAGTCTCTTCTCTCTGTCGCGCAGTGCGGCGGCCTCTTCAAAGCGCTGGCTCTTGACTACCTTATTCTTTTCCTGCTTTATCTCTTCTATCTTCTTCTCCAGGTCCAGTATGTTCTCAGGCACATTGATGTTCTTCAGGTGCACACGTGCGCCAGACTCATCCAATACATCTATCGCCTTGTCCGGCAACAGTCTGTCTGTCATATACCTGTCACTCAGCTTCACACATGCTTCTATCGCTTCCGCATCATAGATCACATTATGGAAGTCCTCGTACTTTGCCTTGATATTGTTCAGGATAGTAATGGTCTCTTCAACGCTTGGTGGTTCTACCAATACTTTCTGGAAACGACGGTCCAATGCACCATCTTTCTCTATATACTGACGATACTCATCCAATGTTGATGCACCGATGCATTGCAGATCTCCGCGAGCCAATGCCGGCTTGAAGATATTAGATGCATCAAGCGAACCTGAAGCCCCACCGGCTCCTACTATAGTATGTATCTCATCTATGAACAGGATCACATCACGGTTCTTTTCCAACTCGTTCATGATCGCCTTCATGCGCTCTTCGAACTGACCACGGTACTTAGTACCTGCAACCAGTGCAGCAAGATCAAGACTGATGACACGCTTGTCGAACAACACCCGCGACACCTTGCGCTGAACGATACGTAATGCAAGACCCTCTACAATAGCGGTCTTACCCACACCCGGCTCTCCTATCAATATCGGATTGTTCTTCTTGCGGCGGCTCAGTATCTGCGACACACGCTCTATCTCTTCCTCTCGACCAACAATAGGATCCAATGTACCCAACTCTGCGAACTTGGTAATATCACGACCAAAATTATCAAGTACAGGTGTCTTTGATTTTGCCGCTCCTACAGGTGCTTTGCGCTGCTGCTGAAACTGACGACGCTCTTCATCTTCCTCAAACTCTTCCGATCCCGGATCTCCGTAATCTGCAGTAGGGCTGTTGCCTTGCAGAATACTCAATTCACTCTTGAAGCGATCGTAGTCAACATCATAATGGTTAAGTATCTGTGTAGCTACATTCTCCTTATTCTTCAGTATCGACAGCATAAGGTGCTCTGTTTCCACACTCGGACTCTTCAGCGACTTTGCTTCCAGAACTGTGATGCGAATTACTTTTTCGGCCTGCTTGGTGAGTGGCAAACTATTGATGTTGGCCAGTGGCTTATTGTTCTTATCTTTTATAGCTACTTCAAGCTCTTTACGAAGCTCAAAAAGGTCCACCTGCATCGTTTGCAATACTCTCAGGGCCATGCCGTCGCCCTCACGTATGAGGCCAAGCAGCAAATGTTCGGTGCCTATAAAGTCATTACCCAACCGCAATGCTTCTTCACGGCTGTAGGAAATGATCTCTTTTACTTTAGGCGAGAAATTAGAGTCCATATATTTTTCCCTTGGTTTTTTATAAAGTTAGCGATTTCGAAATCAAATCTTTAATAGTCAATACTTATACCCTTATTAATTTGAACGGGAAAACAAAAAAGGATCGCATCAGCTACATGCATCTGTTATTTTATTATCTCGCTTAAGTAACTGTACTGCAAAAACTATTCCTAAATACAATATACGAAAGATAAACGCAGAAGTATTATTTTTAAAAACTTAAATTCTCTTTATGGATTTCAAAATTGATACCAAAGATACTTTTACTGTTATTTCGCCCATATATGCAACTATTAATGCCAAATTAGCAGACGAACTTCAAAACACATGCGACCAAACAAGGCAAAACGGCAGTAATAACTTTATTATTGATCTTTCTCAGGTCACTTCTGCTGAAAAAGACGGCATTGATGGCCTTATAGCTCTTCACGAACATTGCTACAGTAATAATGAGTCGCTCGTTTTTACAGGCACCAGCCCAGATCTGGTGAAAATACTCAAAGACGAAGAGGCCGACACCCTGCTCAACATCGCTCCTAAAATGATAGAAGCTGTAGATATCATCAGTATGGAAATTTTGGAACGGGATCTATTGGGAGAAGAATAAAAACACAACATTTTGATAGTTACCATTCTTGGAAATAATTCTGCGCTTCCCGCATATGGCAGACACCCTACCGCACAGGCCGTAGAGGTGAACGGAGAAATTGTGCTCATTGACTGCGGAGAATCTACTCAGGTGCAGATGCAGAAGTATGGTATCAAATGGCGCAAACTCAATCATATTCTGATCAGTCATCTGCATGGCGATCACTACTTCGGGCTGCCCGGCTTGCTCAACAGCATGAGCCTGCAAGGTCGCACACAATCGTTGCATCTGTATGCTCCAGCTCCGCTCATGCCGATACTGGATATGATCATGCAGGTAGCAGACAGCGAACTTGCCTACCCGCTGCATTTTCACCCTATGCCCGAAGGTGATGCTACCCTCGAAGACAATCCCGAGTTCAGTATCATTTGCTTTCCGGTAGTGCATAGAATAGCCTGCCACGGCTTTGTGATCACGCAAAAGAACAGCGGCAGAAAATTGGTGCTCGATAAGTGTTATGAATACAAGATACCGCCTACTTTCTTCAACGATCTGAAACAAGGCAAAGACTATATAGCCGCAGATGGCAGCATGATACCCAACATAGCAGTCACCGAAGACGGTGCTCCGGCCAAAAGATATGCCTATTGTGCCGATACGCTTTACTCAGAATCTTATCTGCCGTTTATCAAAAATGTAGATCTCCTCTACCACGAGAGCACCTACCTGCATGAGAATGCAGATAAAGCTATACTCCGTTTTCACAGCACCACTGTTCAGGCAGCACAAATGGCCAAACTGGCCAATGCAGGACAATTGCTCATAGGTCATTTCTCCTCCAGATATAAAGAATTGGACGCATTCGCAGCCGAGGCCGGAGCCATATTCCCCGGCGTACATGTTACTGTGGAAGGTACGGCTTACGAGATTTAAACATACCGCAATGAAAGAAGGCCTTACTTTTATAGTACAATGCACCATACCTCAGGCTATATAAAAGCAGGCAACGAACAGGTCCATTACCTCAAAACAGGTAGTGGCAGCCATTTGCTGCTGGCATTTCCCGGCTATGGGCATGAAGGGAATAGTATGCTGCCATTCGCGCCATATCTTGCCGCACACTATACCTGCATATTTATAGATCACCCCCATCACGGTGGCAGTCTGTGGCAACAAGGCGCTGTATTCTCGCGTCAGATGCTGAAAGAGATGTGTCTGGCACTTATGGCACAACACCATGTAAAAAAGATATCGCTGCTGGGCTTCAGCATGGGTGGCAGAGTATGCCTTACTATTATTGAAGAAATGGGCGAACTCATAGATAAGGTCACACTTATTGCCAGCGATGGATTGTCCCCCAACAAATACTACTTCTTCTTTACCCGCACTGCCATAGGCCGCACTATGTTCCGCCGTATGCTGAATGACCCCGCACCTTATGCAAGGGTTGTTACCACACTCAAAGATTTTAAGTTGATATCCGAATGGCAACATAAATTTGTATCGCATTATATTGGGAATGAAGCTGTGCGTAAACAACTCAGCCTCGTATGGCCGGCAATGAGCGGGTTAATGCCTCACCAACGTAAAGTACTGGCAACAATTGTGCGATACAATATTCAGGTTACGCTCTTCATGGGTAAATATGACAAGGTGATACCTGCGGCATTGGGAAAAAAATTTGCTTCAGGCGCTACTAATCTACACCTGCACATACTGGATAAAGGCCATAATATCATTGGCCCCGACACGGCTGAGCAGATAGCACAAACACTTTTATAGAATGACATTCATCATTATCATTTGCATACTGTTCTCTATTGCCTACATGCTGCTCATGCTGGCGTATGGTCGCGGATGGAAGCGTCAGCCCGAATTCAGGCTGCCGGTCAGTTTTACGCCTGCCACCTTCATATCCATCATCATTCCCGCCCGCAATGAACGAAACAATATAGGGGCTTGTATAGACTCTATCCTCGCGCAGAAATATCCGGCTCAGTTATTCGAGATCATCGTCATCGACGATCATTCTACCGATGGCACCGGTGATATCGTTAGGGAGTACAACAACCCCGCCGTTCGCTGCCTGGCGCTTGCAGACCATATAGAACCCGGCAAGCAACTCAACTCTTATAAAAAGGCAGCTCTGGCAGCAGGTGTCAATGCCGCAAATGGAACGCTCATTGTAACTACCGACGCAGATTGTATCGCCCCCAATGCATGGCTCATGAACATTGCCTGCAGATACGAGCAAGACAGACCCGACATGATCGTAGCGCCGGTTATCTTTCAGGTCACCGGTGGACTATTACCTATCTTCCAGCTTACCGACTTTATGAGCATGCAGGGCATTACCGCCGCTGCACACAGTATGAATATGGGCCGGATGAGCAATGGTGCCAACCTCTCTTTTACTAAAGATATCTTTCAAAGGGTAAAGGGCTACGAAGGCATTGATAACCTTGCATCGGGCGACGATTACCTTTTAATGATGAAAATAGCACATGAACCCGGCGCCACCATCAGCTACCTCAAGTCTGAACAGGCCATTATGACCACACTGCCCCAACCCGACTGGTTCAGCTTCTTCAACCAGCGTATCCGCTGGGCTTCCAAGTCGGGCAAGTATAACGACAAACGACTTACAGCCATCCTCATGCTGGTATATCTCTATAATCTATGGTTCATTTACCTGGCTATAGCAGGGTGCTTCCATCACGACTATTGGCTGCTGGGCGGGGCTATGCTCATCATCAAAGGACTTACCGAATACCTCTATATGAGACCCGTAGTAAGGTTCTTTCATAAGCAATGGGTACAAGTCTATTTCCCCTTCCTTCAGCCGCTGCACATCATCTATATCACCCTTGCGGGCCTTATGGGCTTTATAGGTAAATACCAGTGGAAGGATAGAAAAGTTAAATAACTATTGGCTTACATTGTAAGGTTTATAATGATATTGTTTATACTTTTGCATGGAATTTTTAATATTATAACATATATATGAGTACAATGACAGGTTCAAGAATTGATTTAAAACTGCCGTACAAAGTAGCTGATATCAGCCTGGCAGAGTGGGGACGTAAAGAAATTAGACTTGCTGAAGCCGAAATGCCGGGCCTTATGGCTATACGTGCAGAATATGGCCCGTCACAACCGTTGAAAGGTGCCCGCATTGCAGGTTGCCTGCACATGACCATTCAGACTGCTGTATTGATCGAAACCCTCGTAGCTCTTGGCGCTGAAGTTCGCTGGAGCTCTTGCAATATATTCTCTACTCAAGATCAGGCTGCTGCCGCTATCGCTGCTGCAGGTATCGGTGTTTTCGCTTGGAAAGGCCAGAGCCTTGAAGATGCTGACTGGTGCATTGAGCAGACTTTGTTCTTCGGTAGTGAAGATCGTCCGCTCAACATGATCCTGGATGATGGTGGCGACCTTACCAACATTGTATTGGACAAATACACTGAACTGGTTCAGCACATAAAGGGATTGAGCGAAGAAACGACTACAGGCGTTCACCGTTTATACGAGCGTATGGCTGCCGGCACATTGCCAATGCCTGCTATCAACGTTAACGACTCGGTTACTAAGTCTAAGTTCGATAACAAATATGGTTGCCAGGAAAGTCTGGTAGATGCTATCCGCCGTGCTACCGATGTTATGATGGCCGGTAAAGTAGCTGTTGTAGGTGGTTATGGTGATGTGGGTAAGGGTTCTGCGCTTTCTTTGCGTGGTGCTGGTGCTCGCGTTATCGTTACTGAGATCGATCCTATCTGCGCATTGCAGGCTTCTATGGACGGTTTCGAAGTAAAGCGAATGATCGATGCCGTTAAAGAAGCAGACATCATCGTTACAGCTTCAGGCTGCCGCGATCTGATCACTGAAGCTCACTTCCGCCAGATGAAGGATAAGGCTATCGTTTGTAACATCGGCCACTTCGATATCGAAATAGATATGGCTTGGTTGAACGACAACTATGGCAGCACTAAGGATACTATCAAGCCGCAGGTGGATATGTACACTATCGACGGTAAAGATGTCATCATCCTTGCTGAAGGTCGTTTGGTTAACTTAGGTTGCGCTACCGGCCACCCTAGCTTTGTAATGAGTAACTCATTCAGCAACCAGACTTTGGCTCAGATAGAATTGTGGAACCACTCTGATAAATACGAGAACAAGGTTTATGTATTGCCTAAGCACCTCGATGAGAAGGTAGCACGCTTACACCTTGCTAAAGTGGGCGTTGTTCTGGACGAATTGACTCCGGCACAAGCAGCTTACCTAGGTATTCCTAAGGAAGGTCCATACAAAACAGATATGTACCGTTACTAGTAGTACACTTCATTATATTTACAAAATGCCCGCGGCTCGCGGGCATTTTTTTATTGTAGGATTAACCTCAAATTGAATAAATTTGTAAAAAGGCAAATGATATGACAACTGTGGCAATGAGAAAAAAATTGCATGACTACCTTGATACCGCTGCCGATAAAAAGATCAAGGCCATTTACACAATGGTAGAAGATGAATTAGCAGAAAAAAAGGAAGATTACACCGATGAATTCAAAGCAGAGCTTGACCGCAGATATGAAGAGTATCTGAAAGATGGAAAGACCATTTCACGGGCAGAGGTGAATGAACAGATCAAAAAATCACGCAACAAATAATGCATACAGTACTGTTTCGCCAAATAGCAAAAGACGAATATCTGGCGGCTATTAATTGGTACGATGATCAAAGTAGTACTGCAGGGGATAAGTTTATCGATATTCTGAATAAGAAGCTGGATCTAATAGCTGAGAACCCATATCAATATAAGAATATCTACAAAAAATTTTACGAGGTTAGTCTCTCTGTATATCCCTATACTATTGTTTATTTAATCAAGGATCGTTCGAAGGAAGTCGTAGTTGTTGCTATCTATCACCACAAGCGGCATCATAAGAAGAAATACCGCAGTTAGCAAAAACCTGGTCTATATTTCTTTAGTAAAGCCCCAACTCGTCCGCGTTTGTAACGCGGATGTACCGGCATGGCGTTTGTAACACCAGTACCCCACTCAAAAAAACATATCCACAAAAACGCCCCTCTCAAACCCACACCCACAGCGCATTACAGACGATTGCGCCTTTACTTTTGTGAATATCTTTATTTGCAGGCAAACAACCGCCACATTAATTTGCACTCAATTAGGTCAAAAACCTAACACCGATCTTTGACATATAGGCCCTGTCAAACTATTCCTCTACAGCTTGTAGGGGCATAACATCTTCCGCCTAACATAAAACCAGGCACAAACTGTGAGACCCTGCTGATCCATTATCAAAAAGTGGAAGAATGTGGCAAAATGTGGCAGAAAGTAGCAATTTGTTAAAACACCCTCAATGTCAATCCCACAAAGACTTTTAGCATACTATACCTATGCAAAACTGCCACTTTTATTAAAAACTGCCACTTTTTAGAAACGTACAAATAATGTTGTTCGTAGAGACGCATAATTGCGTCTCCAAAGCGACTGAGTCCGA
>CANFKE010000035.1 GCA_947447465.1 Chitinophagaceae bacterium
AGGTGGAAAAACAGATCTTGCTTGATACCAGCCGCTTTGGCAATTGTCTTTAGGTGTTCATTGGTTTTCTGGTTGGTAATCACATTCCATTGGAAATCCATAACATCTTTTGTTGGCGAGTAGCGTTCTAGTATTCTTTGTGCCGGTGGCAACAAAGGAATAATGCTGATTATGCCGGTTTTCTGTCGGGGCTTATGAATACATAAGCTTCCATCTGCCTCTCTTATCAGGTGCTTCCTCGAAAACTGTTTTACATCAATATAAGCCATACCGGTGTAACAAGAAAAAAGGAAGATGTCCAAAGCTTGTTGCACTCCGTCCGTAAGATCTTTCAGCTTTTCAAGCATATTAATTTCATCAACACTTAGAAAACCCCTCATGACAAGCTTTGGCGCAATCTTCAAACCAGCAAAAGGATCATTTTGAATCACACCGTTCTTTATTGCCGGCATAAGGACCGTTTTAAGGCACTTCAAATAATTTACACTAGTATTATGGCTGTTTTTCTTCTCGGTCCTTAAATAATAAAAGAAGTCCATCAGAATGGCATTGGTGATCGACGATACAGAGATGTCATTGTTCCCAAACTTAAGTTTCAGAAATCCTCTTATATGATTGATGCACCTATTGTACTTCTGTAACGTTGCTTTGGTGATGTCGACCCCAACCCGTTCCGTCAACTCAACCACTTTATCGTTCAGGAACTCAATGATCGTCTCAGGAGCATCCTCTGTTCCCTTTATCTTCATTACATATTCATCAAGAGTAAAAGGTCGGCCACTATATTTCATTTCATCAAATGTCTCCCTGCATTTGTGCGAAATATCTTCCAGGTTGGCATTTAATCTTGCAGCCGGATTGCCTCCACCCGATAAACGTTGCATTGGCCCATCCCAAAAATCAGAATTGCAATATAGTCCCGTAAACACGTCGGCCCGTTGTCCGCGATATACAATTCTCAAAACAATCGGCGAATTACCCTCTTTATTTACATAGGTAGTTCGGCAGAAAAAGGAAAACTTGATTTCCAACAATAACAAATTCATTTGTCCAAGATTAAAATGTAAAGGAATAACTTGGTGCAGAAGTGAAAGTGCAGTTGGGTGCAGGGAGATGCAATCGAGAAAGAAATAACAAAAAAGGCTAAAAAAATTACACCAAAATTACACCAAATGTGTCCGAAATGACACCAAAAGCGTGCATTTTGTTGCACTTATTTACATTTTTCGTTAAACGTAAAACGCTGCAATTCATTGATTTGCAGCGTTTTGCACATTTTTTAAGCGGAGGGAAAGGGATTCGAACCCTTGATACCCTTTGACAGGTATACACACTTTCCAGGCGTGCCTCTTCAACCACTCGAGCATCTCTCCATTTGTTGAGGGCTGCAAATGTATGAATTATTTGGGTCGGTGAGCGATTTTGAGGAAAGTAAATTTTAGCGGATAATGAAAAATCTACCCCTCAACAGGGTGATAATTACCATTTACCCATCCTTTATCTTTACTTTAGAACTCCGAAATACAATACAATTATGAATGAACAAGTAAGAAAGCTGGAACCTGCGGTTCTGTGGAATCATTTTGCAGACCTCAATGCAGTGCCACGTCCATCTAAAAAAGAGCAAAGAGTCATAGCTTTTATGAAAGCTTTTGGTGAGGGACTTGGGTTGCCTACATTGGAAGATGAAGCAGGTAATGTGGTGATAAAGAAACCTGCAACTCCCGGTATGGAGGATCGCCAGACCATAGTTATTCAGAGCCACCTGGACATGGTGCACCAAAAGAATAGTGATACTACTTTCGACTTTGATAAGCAGGGTATTGAGATGTATGTTGATGGTGACTGGGTAAGGGCTAAGGGTACTACTCTGGGTGCGGATAATGGTATAGGTGTGGCGTCTATCATGTCGCTGTTGTCGTCGAGTGATATTCCACATCCTGCTATTGAAGCTTTATTCACCATAGATGAAGAAACGGGTATGACAGGTGCTCTGGAATTGAAGGGTGGAGTGCTGACGGGTAAGATATTATTGAATCTGGATACGGAGGCTGATAATGAATTGACCATTGGTTGTGCAGGCGGTATAGATATAACTGCAACCGGCAATTATGAAATGGTAAAGCCGGCTAATACTGCGGCATTCACTATAGCTGTAAAAGGGCTGACAGGGGGACATTCGGGTGCAGATATACATCTGGGCAGGGGTAATGCCAATAAAATCATGAATCGCATATTGCTGACGCTAACCAAAGATCTGGCTATCAATATTGCCTCTGTCAATGGTGGTAGCTTGCGCAATGCCATTCCGCGTGAATCGGTAGCTGTTATTGTAGCAGGAGAGGATAATATAGCTAAGGTAAAGAATGCTATTGCCAACTTTGATAAGATACTTAAGGAAGAGTACAGGGTTACAGATCCTAAGCTGGTAGTGAGTATTGAAGAGACAGCATTGCCAACACAGGTGATGGAAGCAGGATTTCAGCATAAGTTGCTGCGTGCGCTTTATGCATGCCCTAACGGCATTTATCGAATGAGTCCAGAGATACAGGGATTGGTGCAGACGTCTAATAATCTGGCTCGGGTACTCGTAACAGATGGTGCATATAGTTTACAATGCCTTACTCGCAGCTCTGTAGATACAGAGAAATATGATCTTACTGCTGCTATAGGAAGTACATTTGAGCTTATGGATGCTGATCTGACATTCAGTGGTGTTTATCCGGGTTGGGCTCCGAAGCCGGGTTCTCCGATCGTTCAACTTATGTCCGGTCTCTATAAGGAGATGTTCCATGAGGAAGCTCATGTTAATGCCGTCCATGCAGGTCTTGAATGCGGCATACTTGGTACTAATTATCCGGATATGGAGATGATCTCTTTTGGTCCTAATATTACAGGTGCTCACTCTCCTGACGAAAGCGCACAGATATCATCAGTTCAAAAGTATTGGTCTTATTTATTGGAGACTTTAAAGAGAATACCGAAGAACTAATTGATTTTAAATAAAAAAGTAAAAAGCTGCGGAAATCATACCGCAGCTTTTACTTTTTACATAGAAATTATAGAGTCAACTACCTACCCTCAGGTTTGGTGCAGATGTATATTATAAAGTCTAGGCTTTGAATAATAATTCAGCATTTGCAGTAGTGATACTTGCTACGTCCAGATAGGGTAGCTCCAAAATCTCTGCTACCTTTACCGCTATTACCGGTATATAACTACTTTCATTGCGTTTCCCTCTGTATGGCACAGGTGCCAGATAGGGTGCATCTGTTTCCAGTACCAGATGACCAGCACCTATTTCTTTAAGTGTGTCTGGCAAGGTGCTTTTTTTGTAAGTTAGTGCGCCGCCTATACCCAGATAGAAGCCTAGTTCCATTATCTGTTTTGCTTCATCTGTAGTGCCGCTGAAGCAGTGGAAAACACCTGTCAGTTTCCCGTTTTGTTTTCTTCGAACAATGTCAATACAATCTTGAGTGCTGCTGCGACTATGAATGACAATAGGCAAGTCGTATTGCAGAGCAAGGTCTATTTGTCTTTCAAAGGCTGATATCTGTTGATCTTTGAACGTCATATCCCAATAGTAATCCAGGCCAATTTCACCAACGGCATAAAACTTCCTTTCATTCAGCCACTTTTCTACTATTGCCAGTTCATCTGTATAGTTCTCCTTCACATAAGTAGGATGCAACCCCATCATGGGCATACAGTTTGCCGGCCATTGGTCAGCCAGTTGCAGCATACCAGCTATTGTGCTGCTGTCGCAGTTGGGCATATACATGCGGTTTACACCGGCATCAATAGCACGTTGTATCTGTTGTTCATCAATGATCAGTGTTTCGTCGTATAGGTGGGTATGAGTATCTATGTACATTTTATATGGGTAATGATTTTAATTGCCAGCCCATAGCTTTACAATGTTCCAGCACTTTGGGCAGGGCATAGTGCATCCTGTCCCAAGCTTTCTCGCTGTCATGAAAAACTATTATAGAGCCCGGCTGCATATGGTTAAGTGCATGTGCAGCGCATTGTTGTGGTGTAATGTTTTTATCAAAGTCGCCTGTAATAATATCCCACATGTATATTTTCCATGCAGGACGGGCAGTGATCAATTTTCTAGCCTGGGTAAGTTTTATTCTGCCATATGGGGGGCGGAAGATCTTATTACTGATCACCTGTGCGGCCTTGGTAATGTTCTTCAGGTAAGTATAGTTCTCGTTCTTCCATCCGTTGATGTGGTCAAATGTATGGTTGCCTGTCACATGACCTTCAGCCAATATGCGGTTATACATTTCGTTATGCAGCACCACATTATTACCTACGCAGAAGAAGGTGGCTTTAGCATCATATTTGGCCAGCTCATCTAGAACAAAAGCTGTTGCGGCAGGGTGGGGGCCATCATCAAATGTCAGGTATATAGCAGGTTCACCACCCACAGGCATATCCCATATTATTTCTTTGGGAAAGAGTTTTTTCAGCCACTGGGGTGTTTTTACCCAATACGATACCATGTTGTAAATTTAAAGGATTTCCCCAATCCTCAGATTTTATTTATCAGGCTTTGCTGCACCCAGCCTCTGCGGCCATCAGGTAGTATCACTTCAACATACTCGCCGCGAGTATTGTTTATTTTTACTGTTGTGCCTTCAGGTATCAGGCTTAAAGGCTTTCCTTTCATGTCTGCATTCATCAAAGGAGCATCATTCAGCATGATCACACCTTTATGGCTGTCGCCGACATTTTGAGCAGAGAAGAACGCCAGTGTTAATATACAAAGCCATACCAATACCAATATGCCCATGAGCTGTGTAGGGATGATGGTCACACCGGTCTTTCTTGTTCGGTTTACCAACATTATCAGGATCAGGGTAATGAATGTTACTAATGCCAGTACAGCCCAGATATTAGCCGCAGAACCTTTAGTGAGACTGTGCCACCATTCTATGAAGAATATATCCTGCAGGCTCTGAATATGGTTGCTAATGCGATTTTGTGCAAGGATCAGGTTTTCTCGTGCTTCTTTATGGTTGGGATCCAGATGGAGCGCTCGTTCATAATTTAGTACTGCCGGTGCTACCTGATTCAGTCTGTAATATGTATTACCCAGGTTGTAATAAACATCAGCAATTTCCGGGTGCGCTGCGACTACTTTTTCAAAATATACCAGTGCACTATCATATTGTTTTACCTGAAACAATTGATTTGCTTTGTTCCAATACACATTGCCTGTGTCTGTGGCCAATGCACCAACTGACGATAAAATTATCATAACTACGGTCAGTAATGTGATCCTCATTGATGCCGTGGTCGATGTCATTTTGATATTGTATTTATTATAAGTGGTTAGTTGATCGTTATTTTTACTTCTAATATCCGTATGAACTTTGTTTGTCTCATCAAAGATCTAGATCACCCCTTCAAGGTCGCTAATCACTTTCATGGCTGCCTCATAAGTGTGGTTCATATCGTTCTTGCCTCCGGTAGCATATAGGGCTGTTTCACACTCCCATATCACATCTTCAAATTGTTGTTGTATCAATTGCGGCACTTTACGTTCGGCAAATGCAGATCTTGCAGTATCTCTTGATAATGATGATAAAGGTATATGTAATTTGTCGCTCAGGTATAGCCATATAGCTTTTGAAACTTCTTCATGAAAGGCAGTTTTTTTCTGTTCTGCCAATAGTTTTTTAGCAGTAATAAGTCTTTGTAATGCTATCTTATTAGCTTTCTTCTGTCTTACCATTGCATTATCCTGCTCATCACTCTTCTTGCGCCATACCAATAGTCCGAGGAAGGCAAGTACGGGTAAAGCATATAGAGACCAGTAAACAGGCGATTCAAATAAAGGCTTTTTTCTGATCCCTAATTCATTGAGCCCCTTAGTTACGTTAGTATGTATATCTTTTACTGCTACCGAATTATTCTCAGTTGTTTTACCCGGTGTGTAGTGTTTGCCGGGAGTTACATGTAGTTTGACGGGTTCGGTACTGGCACTTACATATTCCCCTTTTACTGCATCGTAATAGGTAAATGGAATAGCAGGGATTTCATAATCGCCCGGAGTTTGTGGCGTTATGGCGTAAGTAAGTATTTTAGAACCGCTTATTGTGGTACTGCGACCTGTAATGGTATCCACTACCACAGGGTCGTAAGTGTTTATGCCGTTTGGCAGGTTGAGTTTAGGAGGAACGATCAATTTCAGATTACCACTACCATTGATCGTAACAGTAAATGTGGCTACATCATCAGTCGTCAATTCTTTCTTATCCAGTTTGGTTGTTACGATAAATTTGCCGACCGCACCGCCATAGTCCTGTGGTTTATCTTTTTCCGGTAATGCCAGTACATTTATTTTTACCGGCGGGTTTTTGAGTGTTATTGCCACATCTCTGTAAACAGTGGCATTATAATAGGCATTGTTGAATACAGGGTCATTCATCATCAATGTACCACCGCCAAACGGATTGATGAAGTCATCTGCTACACGGCGGCGAACTTGCTGTAATATCTTTGCTGCTCCTTTTATTTCTACCGGATCTAGTTCCAGTGCTCCTGCCTGTTGAGGGAATAAGGCAAGTTTCTTGATCAGGAACACCTGATATTTTTTACCATCAACAACTTCAATAGTAGGTTTTGGTTGAGGAATATCGAAGTATTCCACCCAGAAACCATTTAGGTTAGGTAGTCCGCTGAGTCCTGCTTCGAATGGTATTCGTGAATATAGCTTATAACTGGCAGTTATCTGTTCACCCACATGTACTTTACTCTTATCAACAGTTACCCTTACAAAAATATCTTTCTTTAATTGAGCTTCATCAATGGGTTGCTCTGCAGGTTGCTGTTTTCCCTGAGGTGCCTGCTGTGGCAATGGTCGTCCGCCACTTGTCGGTGGAGGTGTCATCATTTGCTGTATCTGAGCTTGATGAATGCGTTGTAATTGGGCCTGCAATTGTTGAAATTGAGCGATCTGCTGTTGAAATTGGGCCATTGGGTCATCGTCCTCATCCCCCATCATTTGGGCAGGCCTTCTTTGTTGCTTTGGTGCCAGAGAGCCGGGAACTACTTCAATGGTTATCGGGTTAGATTGATAGACATGTCCGGAGGCATCTCTTGCTGATGCGGGTGGGATGGTGATCTTACCTTCTTTATTTGGTCTAACTATATAACTAACCTTTATTGAGTTAGTTCTGACACCATTATCTATTGAAATGCTTTGAGAACCATAAGGTCCTTCCAGTAATGTAAAATCACCGAAGCCGTTGGGCTTTACTTCCTGCAGGTTATCTACATTACGCACTACATAATCTAATTGCACCCTGTCCTTAATACCGATCCTGGGTGATGATGGGGTTGCAATAAATGCTACCTGCGCCCATGCATGGCAACAACCCCCTAGAACTAAAAGGAATAGTATGTTACAACGCCACATATGTTTAATGTGATTCATATTTAGGTACGCACAAAATTAATTTGATTGTTCATCTATCAGAAAAAGCAGTGGTTAAACCTACGTTAAAAAGAATTTTTATAAGTCGCCTTTAACAGGTCTCATTACTATTGTTTCCACATTAGCCTGTAGAGATAGATTGGCTGATGCCCAAAGCATGTTGGCCACGTCATCTGCTTCCATAATTCTTTCAGTTGTCACACCGCTTCCTTCCCAAGATGGAGTATATGTAGCCCCCGGACAAATAGCTGTGACCTTGATATTAAATGGTTTCAATTCTTCTCTCAGATTGTCAGAAAAGCCCAACAGGGCATATTTGGTTATACTATATGATCCCCCATTTGGGTAAGCCTTTAAGCTGGCTACAGAACACATGTTGAATATATGTCCGCTACCTGCTTTTTTCATTGCAGGTGCTATAGCCCTTGTGAGGTGATAGGCACTATACACGTTTACCCCCATCAATGTCTCTAGTCTTCCTTCAGGTTCGTCGCATATCTCGCCCGGTAAGAATGCCCCCGCATTATTTACCAGAAAATCAATTGTGGGAAATGCCTGAAGCACAACTTTACCGAAATTTTCGGTCTCAATTTTATCGCTCAGGTCAGCAGAATGAGCAATGATCTGTGCTTCTGGATATTGTGCAGACCATTCTTCGGCAAGAAGGGCCAGTTTTTCTTTGTTACGGGCGCAAATGGCTATAGAGCATCCCTGTGCTAATAATTTACCTGCAATGGCTTTCCCTATTCCCTGCGTGGCTCCTGTTATTACTGCGTATGGCATAAAATTATTTGCGGGTAATTTACACTGATTTTGTCAAATCAGATATATGGCAATAATACCACATCTAGTGGTCGTTGGTTCTTTTACAGTAATTTCGCCCCTCGTTATTGATTATGATCACACGTCTAATATCCATATTATCTTTTTTATTGCTGTTATCTCTAACGGGAATGGCACAAAATAATAATGATAGCTGGACTCCGATCCCTGCTCAACATTATGGCTTCATTCATTACGATGAGAATGTGATCAGTTTACCTGATGGACTGGATGCATTTTTTCAAAAATTGCAGTTGCTGAAGCATACACATAGCGGACGGGTGAATGTAATACACATAGGTGATTCTCATACGCAGGCCGACGGTGTTACTGCGGTAGTGCGCTTAGGCATGCAGGAATATTTTGGGAATGCCGGCCGAGGGTTGGTGTTCCCGTATCAACTTGCTAATTCCAATGCGCCGCATGATATAAGGTCGTCTTCCAATACTTCATGGAAAAGTAATCGGCTCACCAGTCCAGATAAGCCGATAGCTACAGGTATCTCCGGTTATGGTATTCATACAGCCAATCAAAATGCTACGGTAAATATCGGATTGAAAGATATGGATGGCAGGCAGGAACGATTTAATCGTTTGGTCTTCTTCTTGTGCAATGATAATGTTTGCTACAGGATGACAGATAGTAATCTTGCTTCGCCATTTGTATTTAATACCACTAAAAGTACTTCTGATAATTCATTTACAGTGAATACAGAGTCATTGATCACAGGTTTTCAACTAACGAAAGTCAGTTCTTCAGTTCCGGTAGAATATAGTTTTTACGGAGTCTCTCTTGAAAAGAGGGATACACCGGGCGTATTGTATCATACTATTGGTGTGAACGGAGCCCGTTACGATCAGTTTTTACAGAATGATCTTTTTTGGTCTCAGTTGAAAGACCTGAATGGTGATCTATTCATTGTTTCTTTAGGTACCAATGAAGCGCAGAATCCTTCAGTAAATGAAGCCTCGTTTGCAGCTACCTGCGATTCTTTTATCAGAATGATCCGTCACATAGCACCTCATGCTGCAGTACTGATCACTACACCTGCCGGCTCCTATTTTCGCAAGAAGAAACCTAATGCATCAATTCAGAATGTAGCCAATGCGCTGAAAATGCATTGTAATGCGTCTCGGATTCCTTATTGGGACTTATTGAAAGTCAGCGGAGGTGTGCCGGGTACCTTATCATGGAAAAAACAAAGCCTCATCAGTCAGGATCTGGTACATTATAACAATGCGGGTTATTATCTGCAAGGACAATTGTTGCTGAATGCGCTGGCTAAGGCATATAATCATTTCGATAAAATGCATCCTTATATTGCCAGGAAGGCTGCTCCTGTTAAATCATCTACTCAGTCGGCAAAGATCATCAAAGAAGAAGTGGTAAAAGCTAAGCTGACAACTGAGCCTGCAAAAGTTGCTGAGCCTGCTAAGGTAGAAGTGAAGCCACCTGTTAAGCCTGTAATTCAGGAAGATCAGCCTGCAGTCAAGCCCGGGAGTAACATAAAAGTTCAATATGAGTGGTAGTAGGCTAAATACAAAATTGTGTCGTAAAGGGTTTCATTACCGAATTAATACTAAATTTGAAATTCATTAGCTCTGATATGAAAAAAATATTATTGACAGCAGGAATTGGTGTCTTGCTTATAACTTCTTGCAAAGAGAAGCCACCTTATATTAATCTTTCCACAACACCAGTTGCACCAAAGGTCGATACTACATATGTATTAACTACTGTGCCTGTAGCTGAACCGCATAATATACTTATTGAAAATTTTACCGGTGCAACTTGTTCAAATTGTCCTGCAGCTCACGATGTTTTGCATGGCATTGATAGTGTTTACGCCGGTCGTATCAATATCGTTTCTCTATACATAAAGAACTTCAGTCAAACTACACCGCCGGAGGGTTTCCATACTGATTTCAGGACACAGGGTGCTACCGATATCATGAATAGTGTATTCCCCGTTGTATCCGGTATGCCATGCGCTGGTATTGACAGATTGCCACTGGGTGATGCAGGTACCTACGGTAACATTAATCTTATTGGCCGTGATCAATGGAACTCTATTGTTGCCAGCCATATAGGCTCGGGTGATAGTGTGAACCTAACGCTTACAAGTACTTTTGATACTGGTACTCGTATGGCCACGATCAACCTTAAGATCACCTATGTTGAAGAGATCAGCATTCCGCAAAATTTCTCTATCGTTGTTGTTGAAGATAGCTTTGTTGATGTTCAGGAATTCCCGACACATTTCGATACTGCTTATCATTTTAATGATATATATCGCGGTTCCGTTACAAGTGGTGCTTTTGGCGAAACAGTCTTGTCTTCTATTCCTGTGAAAACCAAGGGACGTGTATATGATGTTACCTATAATTATCATGTAGATACTGCATGGAACCCTGCTCATTGCAGATTGGTGGCTTATGTTACCCGTGGAGCAGCAACAGGTGGCGGATATGTCTATCAGTCTAAACAGTCAAAACTAAAACCATAGTGCGATAGCAATACCTTTACAATTATATCGATATCAATAAAATAAGCGGGATCTTCTGATCCCGCTTATTTTATGATGGAAAGATCATTCTTCTTCATCTTCCTTTTTGGTGTCATCATCCTTTTTAGAAGAGTCTTTCTTGGTCTTATCTTTTACCGGCTCATCTTCATCGTCCTTTTTGGGAGTTTTTTTCTTTACATCTTCCTTCTTTACCTCAGGTTCTTTTTTGGTATCTTCTTTTTTATCCGGGTTGTCTTTTTTGTCTTTAGTATCCGACTTATCATTTTTACTGCCCGGGTCGTGTAACGGATCCTTACTCTTCTTTTCCGTATCCTCTTTCTTTTTGTCACCACTGTCGCCATTGTCAGGCTGATCTTTCTTTTCCGTGATCACCTGATCTTTAGTGCTGCCACCGGCGTTATTATCCAGTATTCTATCCAGTTTTTCCATTTTGGCTTGCGACAGGTCTTTCTGTGCCAGTTCCACATCATATCCCGTCTGGTTCTCTCCATTGGTCCATGATCCTGTATATACCTTACTACTCAGTTCCAGGTCCATAACGCCTACAGGCTCCTCCATCACCCATTTGCCATCTTCAGTTTTTGAAATTTCGAGTTTAATATAGTCTTGCATATCTCCAAACTTATAGAGCCCGTCCCAATTAGTAACTTTGCCCTGCGCGTTTTTCATATACCTTACATATAATTCCACCGGTATTTCATCATCAAATTTTCCTTTATACAATTTCCTATCTACGACCTCTCTTCTCATCTTATTATTCTCATCGTCAACTGCAGGAGCCGAACTAAGCAAAAGGTCTCTTCTTATTTTTACAGAATCAACAGGCAATTGCGGTCCACTTGCTTTTTTCTTTTCATCCGCCAGTCTTATAGAATCCTTTCTTACGGAGTCTTTATATGCCAAACTCAAAACACCTGTATCTGCTTTTGCAGAGTCTTCCTTACGTTGCAGGTCCAATTGTTGTAGTTTCCTCAGATACTTTCGTTCTGCCTTTTCGCGCTCCAGATATTGGTCAATATTATTTGCCTCCAGTACATTGAGTACCTGCCCCCCACAGAAGAAACCATTGATCTTCTGTATTTCAGTTATGGTGATACAATAGGTAGTGCTGCTCAGCATATCTCTAACGAACATATACCCTTTAAAGCGGTCCGGAGCTATCCTGCGCATTCCTTCAAGCCCGGGAGTTATACCTGATTTTTGGAGCTCATATCGTTGCATTACAATACCTTTCCAATTGATACCGGAGTCCTCTCCCTTTCTCAGCGTTTCTGCAAACCGTCCAATGATAGCATGATTATAAAAAGGGTCAAGGTCTATCAGTACAGTAGGGTGGTCTCTCAGGTCATTTAGTTCTTTTTGTGCCTCCGGTGTTTGGTCCGAGTTATGCGTTACCATTCGCCACAGTGTATCCAGCGGAGGGAAAAGATTATAGTAACCAATCGTATCTTTTGTTCTGAGGCATTGTAAAACATGTTCCATCAATTCGCCTTCAGTTCGTGGCGCACCCATGTATCTGTGACGCCGCCCTATGGCATCAGCATCGGTACAGAAAAGTAAAAAACATGTAATAAAAATATATAAAGCCTTCATTGTGGTTTCGCGATAAAGTTAGTTATTTCAACGTAAAACAAATTATAGTTGCCTAACCATGTATTTGTAAAAATAACAATGTAATTATTGTCATTTACAATTCCGAAATACAGCTATATATTTGCCGTATGATTCTTTCTGATAAAAGCATACTTGAAGAGATTGAAAAGGGAAATATTGTGATCGAACCATACGATCGTAAGAACCTTGGCTCAAACTCATATGACGTTCATCTGGGCAAGTATCTGGCTATATACAATGATACATTGCTTGATGCACGTAAACATAATACCATCAGTCATTTTGAAATACCTGAGGAAGGTTATGTTCTTCAACCGGCATCATTGTATCTTGGTGTAACTATGGAATATACCGAGACGCATGCGCATGTGCCTTTTTTGGAGGGTAAATCATCTACCGGTCGTTTAGGTATAGATATACATGCTACTGCCGGTAAGGGCGATGTTGGTTTTTGCAATGCCTGGACGCTTGAGATATCATGTGTGCAGCCGGTACGAATCTATGCGGGAATGCCTATTGGTCAGTTGATCTATTTCCCTGTTTTGGGAGATGTTATTAATCCTTACAATAGCAAAGACAATGCTAAATATACCGGACGAAATATGAAGCCGGTAGAAAGTATGATGTGGAAGAACAAATTCTAAGTTGGATCTCAGTGGTATTTAATAAAAAACGAACCCCTACTGGTTCGTTTTTTATTTTATCCCTACGGGCTATCCCTTACGCTCATTTGTTACTTTTGCATAGTAAATGTCACAGCTAATAATTTATACAGATGGGTCGTCGAGGGGAAATCCGGGACCCGGCGGATACGGGATAGTAATGCAATGGGGGAGTGTAGTAAAAGAACTATCTCAAGGATACAGACTTACTACTAACAATCGTATGGAATTGTTAGCAGTGATCGTAGCGCTCGAGTCACTTACTCGTCCGGGTATTGATGTTACTATCTATACTGACTCTGCATACGTGGTCAATTCTATAGAAAAAAAGTGGGTCTTTGGTTGGGCTAAAAAAGGCTTTGTGGGTAAAAAGAATGCTGATCTCTGGATGCGTTTTCTGAATATTTACAAGAAACACAATGTGAAAATGGTCTGGGTAAAAGGTCATGCTACTAATGCCGGCAACAATCGTTGCGATGTGCTGGCAACAGAAGCTGCAGATAGTCGTAAATGGCTGGAAGATGTTGGCTACGAGAAAGAAACTGCTTGATATTGTGTTAGGTGACATGATTTGAAAATAACGTTTAACAACTTGTGGGATTATGAAATTCTATAAATACCAGGGAACCGGGAACGATTTTATCTTACTGGATAATAGGGAAGGAAATATTATGCTCACTACAGAGCAAATAGCAGGTCTGTGTCATCGCAGATTTGGAGTAGGTGCAGATGGACTTATGCTACTGGAGCAGGCAGAAGGATATGATTTCAGAATGGTCTATTACAACTCTGATGGCAGCGAAAGTACTATGTGCGGTAACGGAGGCAGGTGTATTACTGCATTTGCTGCTTTGCTGGGTGTAATTACTGATAAAGCCCGTTTTCTGGCAATAGATGGAGCGCATACTGCAACTATACACCTTGATGGTTCAATTAGCCTGCACATGGTAGATGTGAACAACATTGAATTGGGTGAAGATCATGCCATATTGAATACCGGATCACCCCACTATATTGAATGGGTGGATGATGTTGTAAATACAGATGTGTATGCTTATGGCAATGAGATAAGGAACCGCAATGAGTATCAGCCTGCAGGTATCAATGTTAATTTTGTGCAGGTAGTTGGCGATAATCAATTGTTGGTGCGTACTTATGAACGTGGGGTAGAGGATGAGACACTGAGTTGCGGCACAGGGGTTACAGCAGCGGCCATCGCGGCAACGGCAGATGCCACAGGTACTTTTCTTACAGAAATAGAAACTCCGGGTGGAGTTTTACAGGTATCATTTATCAAAGACACGCCATACAGTGCTAAAGACGTAATACTGATAGGTCCTGCTGAATTTGTATTTTCAGGTGAGTTCACAGAAAATAATATTGAAATATCACTTAATTAAATTGTTGATGCCCCAATACTGATGACAGGTGGGTAGTTTGTCGTCATACGTTCATTGGTCAGGTTATTTGTATATCTTATAGCCTGATTGCATAAAATAGTTGAGTGCCCTCTAACTTCGCACACAAAATCCTTCTTTATGGCTTATCGCTATAGTTACATTCCTGCTCAGTCAACCGGATATTTTTCACGGTTGGTCACAGATTATCTCACCCATAAAGAAGGAATAAAGCCTTTCTTTAAGTTTAATTGGGATAGTAAGGGATTAAGCGATGCTATAGATGAGCGGGGAAAGTATCCTGTAAACAGAAAGATACTCATCCAGGCTTTGAACAGGCAATATGCCGATCTGGCCAAGCACCAAAAAGTAGAAAGAAATCTGGAATTGCTGGCTGATGATAATACTTATACCATTTGTACAGCTCATCAGCCCAATTTGCTTACAGGTTATCTATACTTTGTTTACAAGATCTTACATGCGGTAAAATTATCTGATGAGCTCAACATAGCCCATCCCGACAAAAAATTTGTACCCGTGTATTATATGGGTAGCGAGGATAATGATATTGAAGAATTGGGTGTATTCAAATTCAGGGGACAGAAATATGTATGGGATGGTGATGGACAGAAAGGTGCTGTGGGTAGGATGAATACAACAGGGCTCAAAAAAATGCTCAATGAGCTGTTTCGCTTATTTGGTCCTCCGGGAAAAGATGCAGATCGGCTACAAGAAATATTTACACAAGCCTATCTGAAACACAAAACAGTAGGTGCCGCTACCCGGTTTCTGGTCAATGAACTTTTTGGCCGTTTTGGTGTTATTGTACTGGATCCGGATGATGCAGCATTGAAATCTACTTACATTCCCGTAATGGAGGATGAATTGCTGAACCAAAGTTCTGCTCCTATTCTTGCAAAACAAATTGCCTTATTGGGAGCCAATTATAAAATACAGGCGCATCCTCGTGAGATCAATCTTTTTTATCTGGCAGATCAGATCAGAGAAAGAATAGAAAAGAAAGATGATGATAAATGGGCAGTGCTGAATACTGATATTGCCTGGAATAAAGAACAATTGCTTGCTGAATTGTATGCTCATCCCGAGCGATTCAGTCCCAATGTTATGTTGAGAGGATTGTATCAGGAAACAATACTTCCGGATGTTGCCTTCATTGGTGGCGGGGCTGAGGTCGCTTATTGGATGCAACTTAAAACATTGTTCGAGCATTATAATGGCTTTTTCCCTTGCATATTTCTTCGTCAGTCAGTCATGTTGATGAATGATCATCAGGAAAAGCTGCAGCACAGTTTGGAATTTACAACCGAGGAGATCTTCCGACAAGAGGAAGAACTGGTGAAATTATATGTTTCACGTTATGGTACATCAGATTATAGTACACATCACGAGACTGCTGCAATGGAGGAATTGTTCTCCTCTCTGAAAGCCAAAGCGATCAACGTAGATAAGACATTAGGTCCCTCTTCTGATGCTGTTCTTACCAGAATGAAACATCAGTTAGATACACTGCAGAAAAAAATGATGCGTGCAGAAAAACGCAAAATGCAGGTTCAGCTTGATCGACTTTCCCGTCTAAAAGATGAATTATTTCCCAATGGAGGGCTTCAGGAGCGAGTGGATAATTTTTCAGAGTATTACATGGAGCAGGGAGAGTCACTTTTTGATGCTATCGTAGAAGGCATCCGCCCTTTGGGTGGTGAATTCCTTATACTGCATCATTCATTGGAGTAGCATTTTATTTGATCAGTTCGCTATATGTCAAGGTTGTATAATTTGCGCTGGTATCAATAATAAAATACCGACTATTGATACCCTTATCGGGAGTTTTTTCAAAGCAACTAAGTAAGGTGTCTTTACTATTGGTATTGAACACTTTTAGCATTGCACTATCAGCAAAGATGAAAGTGCGTTGTGGCCGTTCTCCATTTAGTTTTGACGATAGGATACTCTCTACCGGCGCTCCCCAGTTCATGATCAGTTGTTGGTTAGTTACTTCATCAATATTGGTAATTATAGCTTTAGTTATACCCTTTATTTTCATTCGCTCATTTATCTGCTCTATTATGTTCGCCCGAAGTGTGAATTGTTTCGATGAATGTTGTATGTAGCCAAGTCTAATACAGAAGATAGATACGAGCAGTATTATTGCATGTTGTTGCTTTAATTGGGGTAATACAAAGTAAACAAACGGAACACAGCAGATGATGCTTAGCGGCATATATTCACTCTCCATGTAAAAGAGCCAGTCTTTTACATCCCGATAGGTAATGCAGATCAACAGTAAATAACCACAAACGGCAATAATTGTATAAACAGTCAGCAAATATTTTTTGCCTCTTAGCATTGCTATTATGCCTGTTGATGTAAGTATGATCAGGATCCAGTAATTAGTAATGCAATGCTTTATAAATGAACTGAGTTGTGCTGATGAAAAAATATGCTTCAAGCCATCTGTATTCAATTGGGTCACTATTTCTATTTTACCGCTGTCATACCCATGGTGCATACCCTGATAAAACTTCATATATGATAATGCAAGCAGTAGGATGCTGTATATTATTATTTCAGTGTTTGAGAACATACGGACGCCCCGGTCTATAAAATAGAAAAACCAAAGAAATAATGCCGCAAGCATGACCAATGGATGAGTCCAAATTGACAATGTTGCCAGTGCAACAAAAACGATAACTGTAATTATTTTGGGTCGCAGTTTATCGACCATGTATTGATTCACTGCAATAGTTATCATCAGCCATGTTATACCCTGATGTACTTCATTGTTGGTCCAGAAATAAGTATCACTAACAAATAAGGTTAGATAGAGAGTAAGTATCACTACCAGATCGTATCGCTTATATTTAAAAGTGAGTAGTATGCTAGTTGCCAGAAAGAACAGATTGAAGCTGGCAGAATACAATATCATCAGAGATCTGATAGATAAATGCAAGCTCGAGCCTATAAGCGGAAAAAGTTGAGTAATGAATGAACCGTATCTGTTCTCCGCTATCTGTAGTTTATGCTCATTGACTATCCTGAACAACACATGCGGGGCATCAGAGAATAACATTCTTTCCTTGTAATACAATAGTGAACCCAGCAACAAGACGAACTGACAACAAATACCTATTATGGCATAAGTTTTGTGCTTATTTATAGCTGCTGTTGTTTGGTAGTCGTTTTTGGTCACAGGCTAAATTTACTGAACATGGACTAATAAATTTTGTTTGCACCAAACTTAAATAATAACTACATATTGTATGGTTGGTTTATGTTTATGATACGTTTTTGACTGAGCAATTTCTTTGTTGAAGGATAGTGGAGATTGATCATAAATTTCGTTTTTATTTACCTGTGCTTCCTTATCTTTGCGCTCCTTTTTGAGCAGCTATTATGTCATTGATCAGGGTTGCTTATATGAAATTATTCATTAATTAATTAATTAATAATATTGGCTATTAGCCGTTAATTGAGATGTTGTTAAGAACAAAATTATTTGTGGCTGCAGCGATTGCCACATTGGGGTTATCTACCGGTGCTAAAGCACAGGTTTACGAAGAAGATATTTTGATGCACAGCAAGAATTACTTTGAATCAGGTGCCAAACTTGGTGCAGATTTTCAGCAATTATCTGCTTTCCCTATGTCTGCTGATTATAGCACAGGTGGTACTGCAGGTGTATATATAAAAAGAAGGATCAGAAATTTCGGACTTCAACTTGAGGTGACTGCAAGTAATGCACAATACACAACTCAGTATCCGGTGTCTCACAAATATGAGCTTTCACATACCAAGTATGCTGATACTATTACAAAAGGTGTATTTAATGCATTGTATGTGAATATCCCATTGTTGATAGAAGTAAGACCCGGTGATCACTTTGCCTTTCAGTTTGGTGCGCAATATACTTATATGCTTAATGTGAAAGATAAGAATTCGGCTTTTGCTGCACGTTATAGCACCGACCAGATTTTGAATAAGACTAATATCGCTTTGGTAACAGGTTTTGAATTGGATGTTTATAAAGATTTCAAAATGGGGGCACGTTACGTAATGGGTACCTCCGATATGAATGCTGGAAAGTTCAAGCCGTTGACCGATAAATGGAATGCTAACAGTGCTCAGGTTTTCTTCCTGTATCGCTTTGAAAAGTGGCGTCGTCGCTAAATAGCTTGATTAATATTATATTTGTATCGTAATAAATCAATAGTATGAAGCGTACACTACTCTTTACTTTGCTTGCCGCTACATTGTTTGTTTCCGGTGTAAATGCTCAGTCTCCTGTAAAGGCAGATGTTGGTATTAAGCTCGGAGCTAATTTTTCTCAATTGGGTGGTGATCATTGGGAACAATCGTATCAGCCCGGTGTTTTGGCAGGTGCGCTCTTTGGTGTGCGCAAGCATAAGATCGGTCTGCAGGTAGAGGTACTGGTGAATAGCTCACATTATACCACCAAAGATCTGATCGATTCTGTTCGTAAAGGAGATTTTCGTGCTACTTATTTCGATATTCCTGTCCTGTTCGAATATCGGGTATTAGGTACTAAATTATCTCCTAAGGTATGGGTCATGGCTGGGCCTCAGTTCAGTAATCTTATGTCTATTAAAAGTCTTAATGATTATGCCGGAGATGCTAAAAGCACATTTAAGTCAGGAAATATCTCCGCGGTTGTTGGCGTTGAAGTAAGATATGCTAAATTCACATTGGGTGGTAGATACATTTTGGGAGTAACCAATATCAATAACGAAGATGTGAGTACCATCAAGCAGTCATGGAGCAGTCGTTCCGGTCAGGTATATCTGGGTTTCAGGTTTATTTAAGAGTAACTCAATAGAATCATAAAAAAATAGCCGATTGGTTTCCCGATCGGCTATTTTTATTGAATATCTTTTGCCAGGAAAAGATCCTTGCTTTCATTTATTGTGATACTACAGGTGGAACGAACATATGGTTGGGGCAACCATACTTTTTAGTTGGTGTGCAAGATGCCATTACCACTACAGTAAGTATTATTGCAGTTATTGGTAACAAGCGGCGAAAATTAATGGTTGTTTGCATACATTAAAATTATGAATAGTAAAATCGTCAATTAACTTTGTACGAAGTTAAGGAAAAAAATATGAAACACATTCACTTTATAGCTATTGGCGGTGCCATTATGCACCAGCTTGCTTTAGCACTACATAGAAAAGGTTATGTCATTACCGGTAGCGATGATGAGATCAATGATCCGGCAAAAAGCAATCTTGCAGAAGCAGGTCTTTTGCCCGCTACTTTTGGTTGGTATCCCGAGAAGATAACTACCGATCTTGAAGCTGTTGTACTGGGTATGCATGCCCGTGCAGATAATCCTGAATTACTGGCTGCCAAGAAATTGGGCGTGCCTATTTATTCATTCCCCCAATATGTTTATGAAGTAAGCAAAAATAAGAAGAGGGTAGTAGTAGCCGGAAGTCATGGCAAAACAACGATCACTTCAATGATCATGCATATACTGAAGCATCAGGGGCTTGATTTCGATTATCTGGTCGGGGCTCGTGTGGCAGGTTTCGATTCTTCTGTGAAACTGACGGATGCTCCTATTATTGTATTAGAGGGAGATGAATACCCTGCATCTCCTGAAGAAAGACGTCCGAAGATCTTTTTCTATCATCCGCATATCAGCGTATTAAGCGGTATAGCCTGGGATCATATTAATGTGTTCCCAACTTATGAAAATTACTTTAGTCAGTTCGAGCAATATCTTACTGGTATGAGTAAAGATGCTGTTGTGTTTTACAATAATGAAGATTCAGAAGTGCAGCGTGTCATTGCCGGTTCTGCTACTCATATAAAGACAGTACCTTATGATACTCCACCTTTCCATTACGAACATGGTACTGCTGTAATGGATACTCAGGCTGGTCCGGTAAGTGTATCAGTTTTTGGTCGTCATAATTTGCTCAATATGCAGGCAGCTATCGATGTATGTATGGAATTGGGCATTACTGAAGCCAATTGTTATGCCGCTATCTCATCATTTACTGGTGCTGCTCGCAGGTTAGAAAAGGTAAAAGAGGAGGAGGGCCTATTGGTCTATCGCGATTTTGCTCATGCTCCGAGTAAACTACGTGCAACACTTAATGCAGTGCGCGAGGCATATGCCGATCATTATCTGGTAGCTTGTTTCGAATTACACACTTTCAGTAGTCTCAATGAAAAATTTCTGAGTAAATATGCGCATAGCATGGATGCCGCAGATGAAGCTGTCGTTTATTTCAGTCATCATGCACTTGAGCTGAAAGGCCTCCCTACCTTACAAAAGAGTGTAGTAAAGGATTTTTTCCGTCGTGACGACATCTCTGTAATTGACAACAAGGAAGCATTGGAAGTTGCGGTAGAAAATATGATCAGTCACAAAGGTAAGCCGGTATTTCTCCTGCTCATGAGCTCGGGAACTTTCGAAGGAATTGATTGGAATAGTGTAAGTTCGCACTAGATTTATAATATATAGCATGTCTAAACTATCTTTAAAAAGGCCAATAGTGTTTTTTGACCTTGAGACTACCGGTACCGACAATGTGCGCGACCGCATAGTTGAATTGGCTTTTGTAAAGCTTTTACCCGATGGAACTACTCAGAAGTACATAAAAAAGGTAAATCCACTAATGCCTATTCCTGCAGAGTCATCTGCAATACATGGCATCACCGATGAAGATGTTAAAGACTGCCAGCCTTTCAAGCAGATCGCACATGAACTCTATGACTGGATCAAGGGTTGCGATATGGGTGGCTACAATTCCAGCAAATTCGATATTCCTTTATTGGCGGAAGAATTTCTTCGTGCAGGTGTCGATGTTGATTTTACTGAGCGTAACATGGTCGATGTACAACAGATATTCTTTAAAATGGAAGCGCGGACATTAAGTGCTGCTTACAGTTTCTATTGCCAAAAAGAAATGAAGAACGCCCATAGCGCAGAGGCAGATATCATGGCTACTATCGAGGTATTAGAAGCTCAATTGGACAGATATGAGAACATAGCTTCCGATGTGCCATCTTTACACAAATTCACTAATACAGATGAATATGTTGACTATCCCAGGAGAATGATCATGAAAGATGGTCATCCGGTATTTAATTTTGGTAAGTACAAGGGAAGAAAGGTAGAAGAAGTATTTACTACAGAGCCTCAGTATTATGACTGGATGATGGGGGCTGATTTTGCACTACACACCAAACAGAAGATATCTGAGATATACAACAGAATGAAGCTTAAAAAAGCGGGTTTTAAGGCATGACGGAAGAGAATTTTATTTAATTAACTTCGCTTTGCAATTATTTTTGCTGTTATTACCCATTAATATTATTATTTTGCCGTTTCCAATTTTAAAATTTTCTTGAAAAAACTTGTCATAATACCGACCTACAACGAGAAGGAGAACATCGAAAAAATCATACGTAGAGTGTTTTCTTTATCCGGTGGCTATCACTTACTCATTGTTGATGATGGTTCGCCTGATGGAACAGCCGATATCATCAAGGGGCTGCAAACCGAATTCGGCGGTCGGCTCAATATCTTGGAGCGTAAAGGTAAACTGGGCTTAGGCACGGCTTACATAGCCGGCTTTAAATGGGCTTTGCAGCATGAATACGATTACATTTTCGAAATGGATGCTGACTTTTCTCACAAACCTGAAGATCTGGAGCGGCTCTATGAAGCATGTATTCATGGTGCAGATGTAGTTGTCGGATCTCGTTATACACGTGGGGGAAAAGTGGTCAATTGGCCTATGGACCGTATTCTTATTTCAAAGGGTGGGGCTTTTTATACAAAGTTGATAACCTGGATGCCTGTAAGCGACCCTACTGCAGGTTTCGTATGCTATAGTCGCAAAGTACTCAGTACTATTCCGTTAGATCAGGTGCATTTCATCGGATATGCTTTCCAGATAGAAATGAAATACCGTGCATGGAAACTCGGCTTTAAGATCAAAGAAGTGCCTATTACTTTCGAAGATCGTAAAGAAGGGGTATCTAAAATGAGCGGCAATATTATCAAAGAAGCAATGTACGGTGTCTGGAAAATGAGGGGATTTAGTAATAAGTAAATTATTTTTCATAGTTATTGCAGGGGCTGATTTTTCAGCCCCTGTTGCTTTTTAGTATGTAAATTCACTTTTGTTAGGATCATTCGAAAGGGAAAGGATGCTATGTTGTACAATATCAGTATTGGTAATGACAAGAATCAGCATATTCAGCTATCTTACCATTCCTTCATATTCACTACATTTATGTACTTCAAAATCAGGGGATCTTACCCCGATTTTTAGTTGTCAATTTTAATTATTTATTTTAATAATGATGGATACCCCTAGATATAAAGAACTACAATCAGAACTTGCCGCGCAGACCGATGAAAAGGGAAGGATAGACACATTGCTGAGTATTGCTGTAGAAGTGAGGAATTTTGAAGTTGATGAGGCAATGAAAATTGCTGATGAGATCATACAGCGCGCCAGAGCAATATCTTACACTGCTGCTGTTGGTCATGGTTTAAAAATGAAAGGTTCTTGCCATTGGCTAAAGGGAGAATATGAGGCCGGTATTGAGGCGCTTAAAGAGGGTATGGCTATTGCTACAAAGATCAAGGATAAACGTATGCAGGCGCGTATCCTTTATTATTTCGGTAACATTTACCGAGATCAGGGCGATCTGGCCAATGTGCTGACTCACTTCGAACGTGCATTGACCATCTATGAAGAATTAGGAGATGAATTTTCTCAATCGGTTATACTAACCAGCATATCCAACCTGCTTTACGATCTTAATGATTATGATAGTGCGCTTGAATATGCACTTAAATGCCTGCCTATTTTTGAAAGGGCGCGTAGTGTCAATAGTCTGACTAACATATACAACACGCTTGGTAACATTTATTTCAAAAAAGAGCAATTTACAGAGGCATTACATTATTTCAGCGAAAATATTCAGTTATCAGAGTTTGAGACACTGGCATATATAATGGCAGAAAGTGGATTAGGTAAGGTGTATTACAAGATGCAGAATTTCGATGAAGCACGTAAATATCTTACCAATGCACTCAATGTAGCCAAACATCTGGGAAATGTAGAAGTTCAGATCATTTGCGAGTTCTATCTGGGGCGCATGTATATGGACGAAGGCTCTTATCGCAGAGCGTCAGATTACCTCAGTCAGGCTTACGATATGGCCCTGGAATACAATCGGAGGCATGATCTCATGAGCATTCACGAAATGTTGTCTGCATTGTACGATGCAATGGGTGATATACCTAAGGCATTTCATCATCTCAAATCTTTTGAGCAGCTTAAAGAAGAGATCTTTAAGCAGAAGATCATCAATGAATTGCGCAATTTACAGGTACGCCAGCAAATTGAGTTGGCACAAAAGGAAAAAGAAGTTGCGGAACGCACAGCTTTCCTGAAGCATCAATTCATGGCCAATATGAGCCATGAGATACGTACGCCCATGAACGCAATTGTGGGTATGACTCGCTTACTTTTATCTAAAGAACCTCAGCCTTCACAATTACGTTATCTCAATGCGATCCAGCAATCAGCAGATAACTTACTGGTGATCATCAATGATATTCTTGACCTTTCCAAAATAGAGGCAGGCAAAATTGTCATTGAACATACCGATTTTACTATCAGGGAGGTATTGCAGAGTGTACGAGATATGCTCATGTTCAAAGCAGAAGAAAAGCACATTTCTCTGCGCATTACTACAGATAAAGATATTCCTAACAGGCTCATTGGTGATCCTACAAGACTCAATCAGGTATTGATCAATCTTGCCGGCAATGCGGTCAAGTTTACTGAACGGGGTTATGTTGAAATAAAAACCAGTCTCATTAAAAGAGCCAGCAAACTATGGATACAGTTCGATGTCATTGATACAGGTATTGGTGTATCTCCCGATTATGTGGATAAAATATTTGATAGTTTCACTCAAGCCGGTAGCGATGTGGCACGTAAATATGGGGGTACAGGGCTTGGATTGACCATTTCTCGTCAGTTAGTTACTTTAATGAATGGAGATATCTCCGTGAAAAGTGAACTGCAGAAGGGAACAACATTCACAGTTGTTATTCCTTTTGAGGAAGCAACAGTGCAGGAGAGTGATATGAAAGATGGAATGTTGGACGCCACTGCAATGGAGCGATTGAACAATATGA
The DNA here is from genome assembly GCA_947447465.1 of Chitinophagaceae bacterium. Taxonomy (GTDB): domain Bacteria; phylum Bacteroidota; class Bacteroidia; order Chitinophagales; family Chitinophagaceae; genus Flavipsychrobacter. Next base: position 24,689 of record CANFKE010000035.1, read on the forward strand.
GAGTATTGTTGGTAGAAGACAATGATTTCAACAGAATGGTTGCTGAAGATACCCTAAAGGAACTGATCCCGTCAATGGCTCTGGACATTGCAGTAAATGGTGAAGATGCTATCAACAGGCTTAAAGCAGATACTTATGATGTCGTTTTGATGGATATTCAAATGCCGGTAATGGATGGCCTCACCGCTACTCATTACATTCGCAATAAGATGGAAGAACCTTCAAAAAGTGTCAAGATCATTGCAATGACTGCCAATGTGCTGCAGGAAGATGTTCAGCAGTATCTTGATGCAGGTATGAATGCTTATGTGTCTAAACCATTCCATGTTGATGAATTGTTGCTGAAGATGTACGAAGTGATGGGTAATAATACTCCATCCGCCAATAATAAAAAGAAAGACCCTATGCCCGAAGAGAAACCATTGCCGGAAACAGTAACAGACAGAATGTTCTTGAAACAGTTTACCGGTGGAAAACCTGATAAAATGCAGAAATATATCTCCATGTTCCTTGATAATGCACCTAAGCTCCTGAGCAGCATAGATGCAGCAATGGAAACCAAAGATTACCCTTCGGTAAAAATAGCGGCACATTCTCTTAAACCTCAGCTCTCTTATATGGGGGTTAAAGAGGAAGTAAGTAATATTCTGCTTATTGAGCAGTCTGCAGGTTCATCCTCTCAACAGGAAAAATTACCCGAACTCATTAAATTGTTGAAAAGGGTTTGCGCAAAAGCATTTGAAGAGTTAAAGAATATAGAATAGAAAAATATATTGAACAGATAATAAGGCATATTATTTTTTCATGATTACTTTTGTAGATTAGTTACCGAATACACACTTATATGGCCATAGATCAAAGTACACAATACATTTTCCTCGTTGACGACGAGCCGATCCAGAACGAAATGCTGAAAGACTATCTGTCTGAACGTTTTGACTATAAGATCAAAACTTATGATAGTGGTGAGGGCGCTGTAAAGGATTTACAGCTCAATCCTCAGGTCATTGTTTTGGACTATCACCTCAATGCTCATTTGCCTAATGCGCAAAATGGGGTAGAGGTGCTTAAAACGATCAAAGAAATGCACCCGGATGCTAAGGTTATCATGTTGTCGGGTCAGGATAAGATCGAGATAGCGGTTGATAGTATGAAGTATGGTGCCTATGATTATGTTATCAAAGGTGAAACTGCGTTCTCTCGTATGGAAAACATCATCAACAATATCGATGAGTTGACCAACATTAAAGCGGCAAACAAAACTTATAAAGCAATCATTACTTCATTGATCGTAGGCTTGATATTCATTATCTTGTTATCGATCTTTATGGTAATGCGATTGAGATAAGAAATGCGTTTTCTTATTAGTGCTTAATACGTTCTCTATAAAGTAGACGTTGAAATACTTTATTGCTTAGGGGGACGAGGTTAAATAAAACCAACCAAAACAAAATGAAAACTGCATTAGGATTAATTCTCGCTGCGTCGGTCACCATTATGGGTAATTCCGCTAACGCGCAAGTGAAGAAAACTACACAGACAACCGTAAAAAAAACGGTTACAAACAATACGCCTGCTACAACTGTCACTAAAACAACAACTGTTGTTAAGAAAGATACAGTTGTGAAGCATAAAATTGTAAAGAAGTATAAACCAAAACCAAAGGCTTCTCAAAAAGAGGAAACCATTGAGATCGCCAATAGTGATGGTGCTACAGTTATTGAAGTTACTGATGGAAAGACCTATGTTAACGGAGAACTGATATCTTCTGACAATCAAAAAGGTAAGCGTCGTATTGTCATCAACAATAAGGAAAAGGAAGAAAAGTTCGAAAAGACGAACCCCATTCCGGAAGATGAGTATATAGATCATTCTCGCCGTACAGTATTGGGTGTACTGACAGATCAATTTGGTGATTATGATGGTGCCCATGTTAGTTCTGTGGTTCGCAACAGTCCTGCTGATGAGGCTGGCTTGTTGCCCGGAGATCTGATCATTCGCATCAATGGTCGCGAAATAAGAGATTCTCGAGATCTTGTTAGTGCTATCAACGATCATGATGGAGGTGAAAGAATAATGATCACTTATGATCGTCGTGGTCGCATACTGCATGCTGAAGCTGAATTAGCGGAAACAAGCCTTGGCCATAGAAACCAGACTTACGAATATACCGTGCCTGATCTTCATGGTAATCGCAGGATCCCCGGCCCATTCCTCAACGCATACACTTATAATACTGTAGATAACTATTTCGACTATACCCCGCAAATGGGCATCACTGCTGAAGGGGCAAAGAATGGAAGAGGTGTGGCTATACTGGATGTTAAGCCTAACTCTCCGGCAGATTATGCAGGACTTCAGAATGGTGATGTGCTGATTCGCCTGGACCATCTTCGGGTAACGACTGTGGGTGATATTCAGGATATTCTCGATGATACATGGCCTAATCAGAAAGTGGCTATAGAATTTAAGAGAGATGGTGTTATCATGTACACTTACATGAGGTTCACAAAAGAGAAAACCAGAAAAGAATTGTAATATCTGATTGCTATTTTTCGGGAGCGCAAAGGTATCTTTGCGCTCTTTAATTTTAAATATGATCTACAATTGCACATTTTCAGTAGCACGAAGAGAAGTGATACCATCGTGATAATAACAGTAAAAGACCCTCTTCAAAGTAATTGACAATACAATGAGCATGACCGCCAGCAATTCATACCGCAATTGGTTTATATTCGGACTGTTAGTTCAGGTCATAGCTGCATGTTTTAGTGTGGGTTGGTTACATCCCGATGAGCATTTCCAGATATTCGAGTTCTATAATTACAAGCGAGGCCTGTCTCCGCTTTCTGATCTGCCTTGGGAATATGGTGCTAAGTGCCGATCTGCACTGCAACCATTTATTGTGTATTGTTATTCAGTAGTATTGAATGCTATTGGTATTTCAAGTCCTTTTTTTCTTGCTTTCTTATTGCGTCTGTCAATGGGGGTGCTCACCTGGTTCACTGCCATCAGGCTGATCAAAGTGTTGACCCCGGGTTTCACAACGGAAAAAGGAGCAAATATGTTTGCCGTATGCAGCCTGTTCCTATGGTTCGTACCATACCTGGGTGTTAGGTTCTCAGCCGAAACCATCTCAGCTGATCTTTTTTTTCTGGCGATTTCGTTAATGCTGCAGTCGGGAAAACGATCATTCTTATCCCTGTCCGTAATAGGTTTGCTGCTCGGGTTTACATTATTTTTCCGCTTACAAATGAGCTTTGCCTTTGTAGGTTTGGGTATATGGATCCTTTTTGTAGCAAAATGGCCGGTTAAACACTGGTCGATCATTGTATTGTTTGCAATTGTTGCGATGGGGCTATCTGTTTGTGTCGATCACTGGTACTATAACGAATGGGTATTTGCACCCTACAATTATTTCAATGTCAACATTGTTCAGAATGTAGCTGCGAAGTTTGGGGTATTCCCTTGGTATTATTATTTCCCTCAGTTTATAGAGAAGGGAATTGCCCCCATAGCTCTGGTAATGTTATTTTTCTTTTTTAAGGGTGTTTGGAAACGTCCGCTCGATCTGTTTTCCCTTGTTTGTATTACCTTTTTCTTGGGCCACTTCTTTATTGGTCATAAGGAACTCCGGTTCTTATTTCCAGCTTCATTTGCATTTATCTATGTGGCTGGCAGAGCTTTCGATGATCTGGTGCCGGTATTAACTGAAAAGAAAATATACAAGGTCATATTCAAAGTTCTTGTGGTAGTGAACATCGGTGTGTTGATATTTAAAATATTGACACCATCTAAAGAACTGGTAAAATACTACAGCTTTATTTACAACTATGCGCAGCATAGGCCTACGCAAATAATAGCATTCGAAAAATCTCCCTATAAAGAGGATAAGGCAGAATGTAATTTTTATAAACCTCTTCCGGGTACTATAGAGATAACGGTGCTCAACGATACGTCATCGCTCAGAAATGTGCTGACACCCGACAATAAGCGATCTGTAATTTTTCTCGGTACAAGCCTTCACCCTCCTAAGGAGTTGGACGGCTACAGAACAGAGTTACTCTATTGCCAACTTCCCGGTTGGCTGCTTAAATACAATTTTAATCACTGGCAAGACCGTTCTTTTATTTGGGCAGTATTTCGCGTCTATCCTAAATAATTGCTTGGATGCTTAATGAAATCTGACCATAGATCATATTTGAATGTGTATTAATTGTATCTTAGTAATACTAAATACAACACTATGAGCCGCCTATCATTCTTAGTGCTCCTGTTTTTTGCCATCAATAGCCACGGCCAGGAGTTCTTTTCTCGTATTTGCAAGCAATACGACACTACTACATATTCTAATGCATTCACTGGTTACTGCGGCCCTGTTCAGCGTTTAACTGACGGGAGTTATCTGACTTCCAACTTGAGGGGGTATTCCGCATCTGAATCAATTGAATATTTTGGACAAGAGCTAATAAAAACGGATACTGCATTTAGGCCTCAATTTATGCTTACAAGTGGTTCTTATTTTAATGTAGCGCTTACAGATGGTACTATTGGTGCTGTTAGTAACGAAAATGCTGATACCATTGTATCCGGTATCTCATTTCGAAAAATAGGAACTGACGGAAATATACTCTCCTCGAAAATTATTCACAGTGATGATTGTCATTTTTTTATCAATGCAGTTGCTGCAGCACCTGCGGGCGTTAAGATGCTTTCAGTTGAAAATCATGCATCTTCTTTTGGGTATATACCAGTTGCTCCTTTTCTTATAGATCTAGATAACAATGGGTATGTTATTTCTGCTGACAGCATACATATAAATGGTGTTGATCCTATGTATCTTTGGCCGACCTCTATTGATGTCAATGATGCAGGAAATGGCGTAATGGTGATCAATCAATTTCTGGGGACTCAAATGGTTTATGTTAGTAGTTTACTGGCAGACAATTCAGTATTGTGGGCTAATCAACTATATAGTCCTTATCCTATTGAGCACTATGCCTCCGTTCAACTTCCTGATGGTTCAGTAATTTTGGGTACTAGTATTAAATTTCATATTGATAGCGCCCGCAGTATATTATTGAAGTTCTCACCTTCAGGAGCATTGCAATGGCAAAAAGTAAGTAGTATAGGCTCTGGTATTACATCTTTGAAATTATTGCCCAATGGGAATATTCTTTTGGTCAATGGGTTAAACGCTGGTAATTTCTGCGGTTGGATTCCTCACGGAGGAAATATGATCACCGAAATGGATACCGCAGGACACGTTATGTGGTCTAATGCTTTTAAACGGCCAATTACAGGTGCACAATACACTGCTTTGGGAACCCCATATATCAAGAGCGCCAATGAATGGTACTTTATTGCTAATACTACTGCTCCTTATCTTGTCAATTTGTTTAATACAGATAGTAATGGACATGGTATATGTGAACGTGATAATATTAATTATTCGTTTGTCGATACTAGTATCATTTTGGTTACACCTGCTGTTTTAACACTAAGCCCTGTACATGTATATGAGGTGTATAGTTCGACTGCTGTGGGTACTTCACCCCAGGAATACAATGATGGTTGTGTCTATGATTATATACCCCCTCCATTATCAGTTGCAATCAGCTCAAATGATGCATCAGTGGTTCTCTTTCCCAATCCTGCATTTGATAAGATGAATATTAAGATGCCTGTTGGTGAAACAATTAAAGAAGTTATGGTTAATGACATGTCAGGTCGGCAATGGTTACATGTTCACCCCAATAGTAATGAGTCGATAGACGTAACCGTTCTACCATCCGGTTGCTACACCGTAATGATTGTAACTGATTCACAAAATATTCGATACAGTAAACTGACAATCGTTCATTGACTTTTCTTGGGTATCCCCATTACTCATCCCTCATTCAGGGTGATATGAAATCTATCATATTCCTGCTACATTTGCCTTCGGGTTAATATATGCTCGATTATTTCAATGAAAAGCCATCTATTATTACTATTGTCACTGTCGCTCTGTGCACAGGTTGCACATGGGCAACGCAAACATCGTAAGCAAGAAAGTGTGGATACCGTAAAAACGGTCACACTCGATACGCTGGAGATAACAGCTAAACCGGGTAAGCCTCCTTATCAGCCATCCGCACCAAAGGTCTGGGAGATAAACAATACCCGAGTAGCACTTTCTTTTAATTGGAAAGAGAAAACTGCCGATGCAAAGGAATGGATAAAGATGCGTCCATATTTTTATGCGGCGGATAGTATAGTGTTGGATGCCAAGAGTATGCGCATTGATAGTGTAGAATTGGTGACACCCACTGGTAACAAACGTCTGCAGTATGCGTATACAAACGACAAATTGGTCATTCATTTTGATCATGCTTACATAGCTTCTGATAGTGTTCAGTTATACCTTAAATATCAGGCAATGCCATATGCTAAGGCTACCGGAGGCAGTATGGCCATTACAGACGATCGCGGACTTTACTTCATTAACACTGATGGACGTATTCCTCATAAACCGGCACAAATATGGACGCAGGGTGAAACTGAATCCAATTCTCATTGGATGATAACACTCGACAAGCCGAACACAAAATTCACTGCTCAGATAGAATTGACCGTTCCTGATTCAATGACCACATTGAGTAATGGAGCAATGATAAAGCAAGTAAAGGTTGCAGGTGGAATGCGAACAGATATCTGGAAACAGGATCTGCGCATCCAGGCTTATGCCGTAATGTTTGCCGTTGGCAAGTTCAGCGTTATAAAAGACAAGTGGAAAGATAAAGAAGTGAACTATTATGTTGAGCCTGAGTTTGCACCTTATGCTCGTCAAATGTTCAATAATACGGGTGAGATGATGGATTATTTCTCTCAGATCACTGGCGTGTCATACCCTTGGAACAAATACAGCCAGGTAGTTGTCCGCGACTATGTTTCAGGTGCAATGGAGAATACAACTGCATCTTTGTTCGGCGAGTTCATGAACCAGAATACTCGTGAGATCGCTGATAAGAATTCTGAAGATGTTGTCTCTCATGAACTCTTTCATCAGTGGTTTGGTGATTATGTAACTGCAGAATCATGGACGAATATCACAGTCAATGAATCTTTCGCAAATTATGGTGAACAAATTTGGCGCAGGCACAAATACGGTAAAGATGCTGGTGATGAGTTGGCATGGAACGACCTGCAACTATATATCTATTCATCTTCCATGAAAGACCCGCAGTTGGTAAGGTTCAATTATGATAGTCGCGAAGAAGTATTTGATGCTATTTCATACAACAAGGGTGGTGCCATTTTACACTACCTCAATACACTCATTGGCGATGATGCTTTTAATAAGGCCATGAAAATATATCTTACCAAAAATGCTTTTGGTACTGGTGAGGCGCACAATTGGCGTATGGCTGTAGAGGAAGCAACAGGACAGGATTGGAACTGGTTCTTTGATCAGTTCTACTATCATCCCGGACACCCAAGCCTGAAAATAAATTATGATTATAATGACACTGCAAGAAAACTTACTGTGTTCGTCAATCAGACACAACAGGACAGTCTTACAGATTTTAGATTACCATTAAAAACAGCAGTTATCTATGGCGATCAGAAGACCATAATAGACTGGAACATCAGCAAACGGAGAGATACATTCGTCTTTGCTTACAAGGCAGGTGCAAATAATGAAATGTTGAAACCTATCATTATTCCTGATTACCAGCACGTATTACCCGGTGATATCAAAGAAAATAAAAAAGCTGCACAATGGCTCACTCAGTATAAAAATGCTGATGACTATGTAGGTCGCAGATTGGCTATAGGTGGTGCCGGTAAATCTATGTCTGATAGCTGTGCACAGGAAGTACTCACATTGGCACTTAATGATCCCAACCGGGCATTGCGTCGTTATACCTTGTCTCAGATAGAAAAGGCCCAAAGCGATAAATATCGTCGTAAATGGACCCCTAAAGTAATAGATATGGCAAAGAACGATAAGGATAAGTTGGTTCGCTCTGATGCTATGGATGTGTTAGGTAGCTGGAAGGTGACTTCCTCAAAATCTATTATGATAGATGCCCTTTACGACAGTTCATATGCTTTGGCGGGTAGCGCACTTGAAGCGCTGGGTACTATCGATATGGATACTGCTTATATCATGGCTAAGAAGTTGGCTTTGACACAACCACGCGCTTCTTTACAAAGTGCTATCTGGACTATAATAGGTAAGAATGGTAAAGATGAGGATGCCGCCTATTTTGAAGCAGAAGCACCTTACGTATTGGGAAGTAAAAAGTTTGCCTTGGTCAACAGTTTAAGTGGATATCTGAAGCATGTAAAGTCTGATGCTGCTTTTACTCGCGTCCTCGAACTGTATAAAGATGCGGTTATACTCGAGAGCATGAAGTCTTATAGAGGTACACTCGGTTCTTTCCTTTTTCAGGTAGCGGCAGAACAAAAGGAAGCAGCTAAATCTGACAATAAAGAAGAGGCTGCTACTGCTACAAAAAGATTAGCTATGGTGAAGACTGCTATCGAAAAAGTTGTTGCAGCAGAAGATGATACTGAGCAGCTGGATGATTATAAGAAGATGATGAAAGAGAATTTCGAAAAAGAATAAGATTGACATCAACTATAAAAGGCGAACCCTCCATGTTGGAGGGTTCGCCTTTTATACTATTACCTGAGTAATTATATCCAATAGTTGGTGGAACAATTGCAGCCTTGACTGTTTTGATGGTTAAATGGCATTACTCTTCCGATTTGTTCTTCAGCGACATTAGTAGTGCATAGGCATTATTGGTGACGAACATCTTTCCTGCATATTTCTCAGCGTTCAGTATTGCTACATAGCCTTTCTCCGTATTGCCTGTTGTTACTTCCGTCATTTCGTACTGATGATCGTTCTTTTGAATAAATGCATATTGTTTGTTCTCAAATCGAACAATAGCACCTTCAGGCAATGCCCATGCCGCAGCATTGGCTACCTGTATCTCTGCATTCATATACATACCAGGAAGTAGCTTTTTGTCGTACTCTTCAAAATGGCAATGAATATCTGCAGTACGATCGACCGACAGATCTCTTGATATCAGGATGATCTCGCAATTGTACTTTTTGCCTGTCTCATTGTTGGTATAGGCTACTACTTTCTGGCCAACGAATAATAGATCAAGGTCTTTCTCAAATACTTTTAATGCCAGATGTATGTCTGTAGGGTTGATCAACTCGAACAGTACATCGGTTGGAGATACATACTTACCTATGTTCACATTCACCTTCGATACATATCCGCTGATAGGAGAGTATATATTGATAGTTCTGGAGATGTTGTTCTCATTCAGCTTGTCAGGGTTTATACTTACCAGTTTCAATCGTTCTGCAAGTGCATTGATCATCACTTTCTGTGTCTTCAGGTCAGCTTCAGCCTGTTGATACACTTTGTCACTGCTGGCCTTGCTTTGGTTCAGCTCTTTTTGTCGGCGGTATTCATTCTCTGTATAGGTCAGCTTTGCCTTAGTGGTAAGGTAGTCTTGTTGCAATTGTATGTATTGCTGATCTTCTACAATGGCTATTACTTCCCCTTTGTTGATGTGCATGCCGGGTAGCAGGTGTGTACTCTTCAGATAACCACCCAAAGGCACGCTCACCGAGAGTATATTCTGCGGAGGTACATCTATCTTGCCATTCAGCAGTAGTGTCGCCGATACCGATCTCTTTTCCATTGCACCGGTTACTATTCCTGCATTCTTTTGCTGTGCATCGGTGAATGTTGCTATGTTACCTGTAGTTTCTTCCTTTTTAGTTTCTTCTTTCTTCTTATCTGCACCGCAAGAAGCAAGTATTATTGCGGCAACGATTATTGTCAGATTCTTCATCAGTTCTAAATTAGTTGTTGGTGAAATATTGTAATTCCAATCTGGCATCCTCCAGTTGGTTCACTGCTTCTATATAGTTGCTCTTTACCGTAGTTGCATAGTTGATCAGTTGCACCCATTCAAGATAGTTGATGCTGCCTGCCGCAAGCTGTTGGCCGGCTGTTTCGGTTATCTTGTTGGCATTTGTCAGCGCCTGTGTCTCGTAATACTTTACCATAATCTCATATTGCTTGTATTTTGCTTTTGCAGCCTCCAGCTCATTTTGCATTTGCTGCGTACCTGCAGCATATTCGTTAGCTGCTATAGATCTGGAAAGTCGGGCACTTTTTATTTTAGCTACCTGAGCCATTGGGAACAAAGGAATTCCTATGCCAACTTGAAACGACGAGAATCGGGTGAGCCCGTCATAGCTTTTTTCGTCCGCACCCACACCTTTAATTGTAGTGTTATTGTAGGTGAGGGAAAGGTCAGGTAATACTCTGGCCTGCTCATTGGCTATGGTCGACCGTGCTATTTTTTCTTGTTGTGCCAGTAGCTGCACAGCGGGGTGATCTGCTAATGAAGTTTTGTCTCCTATTTCTGTTGCTGTACGTTCTTCATTATTTGCAGGTTCTAGGTCACTGTTAGTATTCAGCAAAAGTCTGAATCTGAGTAGCTGTATATGCAGATCATTGGCTGCTTGTTGCAATTGAATGGCTATCTGTCCTTTTTGTGTTTCTGCTGTTATTTGTTCCAGCAAGTTAGCTTCGCCCGCTTGTAGCCGCAGGCTTGCTTTGCGGAGAAATTCTGAATAAAGGCTGTCTGTTTGCTGCAGCAAGGCTTCCTTTTGTCGCAGATATACTATGTTGAAGTATGCTTGCGCAACTAGTTTTCTGAGCAGTAATTCCTGAACTTTTGCTGTTAACTTTCCACTTTCCCACTCTTCTTTCAATAGTCGCTTCTGAGTACTGTAAACAGTAGGGAAATTAATGGTTTGGGTGATGCCGAATTTATTATCTCTGTAGGCACTGTTTATTTGTCCAGTCTCACCAAATACTGTGGCCTGTTGAACATTGATCCCTGTGCCTTGCAGTGCATGCAGGTATGCAGCTTTCAGATGCTCATTCTTCAGCTTTAAATTATTCTGTAAAGCGCTATCAATTGCCGCCTGCAAGGTAATGGGCGTCTGTGCATGGCTTACACTTGAAAATGTAAGTAAGAACAGAGCTACAATTGAAACGGTCAATTTGTTGTCCATATGGAATGTTTTTTTCTCGACCAACATATAGAGTATCGGTAGAACAAATAGGGTAAGGAATGTGGCTATCATCAGCCCGCCTATCACCACAGTTGCCAATGGTCTCTGCACCTCAGCACCTGCACCATTGCTCAATGCCATTGGCAGAAAGCCTAGTGAGGCTACAAATGCGGTCATCAGTACGGGCCTCAGTCTAAGTTTTGTGCCGGTCAATACGATTTGTTTCAGGTCGGTCATACCTTCATTTTTTAGTTGATTGAACTCTGCTATCAATACAATTCCGTTAAGTACAGCCACACCAAATAGTGCTATGAATCCCACTCCGGCGCTTATACTGAATGGCATACCCCTTAATGCCAGAAATAAGATACCTCCGATAGCCGATAATGGTATTGCTGAATAGATAAGTAGCCCTTGTCTTATTGACTTAAATGCAAAGAATAACAACAGAAAGATCAATACCAGCGAAACCGGTACGGCTACCAGTAGCCTTTGTTTGGCTGCGTTCAGATTTTCAAATGCACCGCCATAGGTAAGGTAATATCCGCTCGGTAAGTGTAGTTGCTTGTCCACTTTTTGTTGCAGCTCTGTTACAATGCTTTGCACATCCCTGCCTTTTACATTGAAGCCTGCTACTATTCTACGTTTGGCATCCTCTCTTTGTATCTGGTTAGGTCCGTCTTTTATTGTTACATCAGCTAGTTGATACAAAGGCACCTGTGTACCGTTCGGAGTTGCAATAAGTAGATTTTGTACATCTGTCAGTTCTTTGTTCGTCGCGCCTGCCAGTCTTACTACAAGGTCAAAACGTCGCTCTCCCTCAAATACCATCCCTGCTTTTTGTCCGGCGAAGGCAGTATTCACAATTCTATTGATGTCAGATATGTTCAGGCCATATTGAGCAATCGTATTTCTTTTGTAGTTGATAATGATCTGCGGCATACCGGCTACTGCTTCAACATAAAGGTTTTTACTGCCTGCTACAGTATTAATGATGCTGCCCAGTTTTTCTGCATAATGTGCCAGTGTATCCATGTTCTCTCCGAATATCTTGCATACCACATCCTGTCTCGCACCCGTCATCAGTTCATTGAATCGCATTTGTACCGGAAATTGAAAACCTGTGGTTATTCCGGGTACTTCGGCCATGGCGGCACCCATCTTTTCAGATAATTCATTGAATGTTTTTGCCGATGTCCATTCTTTCTTGTCTTTCAGCACTATGATCATATCACTCGCGTCCATTGGCATTGGGTCTGTCGGCACCTCTCCGCTGCCTATCTTAGTTACTACCTTTTCTACTTCCGGAAATCTCGTTAGCAGTATATGTGCAGCTTGTTGTGTGCTTGCCTTGGTGGTATTGATACCGCTTCCGGTCAACACTCTGGTCTCTACAGCAAAGTCACCTTCTTCAAGAGCAGGTATGAATTCACCTCCAAGTGTGGTAAGTAAGAATATCGCGACGGTAAACAGTAATAACACAGATGTGAGGATCGTTTTCGGAAAGGTCACAACTTTTCTCAATGCTGTCTGATACGCATGTTCCAATTTCGCCATCAGCTTGTCCGAAAAATTGGCTGTATGCTTAGCCTTTTTACTCAGAAACAAAGCACTCATCATAGGTACGTAGGTCAGTGAAAGCAGGAATGCACCTACCAATGCAAAGGCCACGGTTTGTGCCATCGGCTTGAACATCTTACCTTCTATTCCTTGTAGGGTGAAGATCGGTAGATAAACGATCAGAATAATGATCTGTCCAAAGACGGCACTATTCATCATCTTACCTGCCGATTTACCTACGGCTTCATCCATCTCCTGTTGAGATATGTTGGGAGATCCTTTATGCGATCGGTTATGTGTCAGTTGATGCATCACTGCTTCTACAATTATGACAGCACCATCTACTATCAGCCCGAAGTCCAGTGCTCCAAGGCTCATCAGATTACCGCTTACACCAAAGAGGTTCATCATGATGACTGCAAATAACATAGCCAGTGGGATCACAGATGCTACTAAAAGTCCCGCCCTGAAATTGCCCAGGAACAGAACAAGTACGAATACTACTATAAGTGCTCCCTCTTCAAGGTTTTTTTCTACTGTGCCTATAGCGTGATTCACCATTTTGCTCCTGTCCAGAAATGGCTCAGCTACAACTCCTTCGGGCAAGGTCTTTTGTATCTGGGCCATTCTTTCTTTTACGGTTTTGATCACTTCGCTGCTATTGCCGCCTTTCACCATCATCACTACTGCTCCCGCTACTTCGCCCTTGTCATTGTAGCACATCGCGCCATATCGGGTAGCTGCACCTATTTTTACCTCTGCTACATCTCTAATGAACAGGGGCGTGCCGTCACTCAGGCTTTTTACAGCTATATTATTGATGTCTTCTATGCTACCTACCAATCCTTCGCTGCGTATATACAATACCGATGGTCCTTTCTCTATATAGGCGCCTCCGGTATTCTGATTATTGTTTTCCAGCGCTTTGAAAACATCATTGATGGTGATGCCGTGTGATTGTAGTTTGGCAGAATTTACTTCGATCGAATATTGCTTCAGATTACCTCCGAAGCTACTCACTTCAGCTACTCCCTTCACTCCCAGCAATTGCCTCCTTACTATCCAGTCTTGTATCGTGCGTAACTCTGTGGCAGTATATTTATTTTCGTAGCCTGCCTTTGGGCGCACTACATATTGGTATATTTCTCCCAATCCTGTAGTCACAGGTCCCAGTTCCGGTTTGCCTATTTCTGCAGGTATGTCCGTTTGTACTTTCTGTAGTCTTTCTGCTACTTGTTGCCTCGCCCAGTATATATCTGTTTCATCATCAAATACTATGGTCACAAGTGATAGTCCGAACCTCGAAAAACTTCTGATTTCTTTCAGCCCGGCAATATTGTTATTTACTTGTTCAATAGGGAATGTCACCAATCTTTCAATATCTGTTGCGCCAAATGATGGTGCAATGGTGATCACCTGTACTTGGTTATTGGTAATGTCGGGAACAGCATCTATGGGTAGTCGGGTTAGTTCATAGGTGCCATATCCTATTAGTGCTACTATGAACAGTCCCACTATTAGCTTGTTTTTTATGGCAAACCCTATTATTGCATTAAGCATAATGTTCTGTTGTTAGGTATGTTGAATTTATTGTCGTTATAGCATTGTTCCCACAGGGCTCATTGCCTATCTGCATCCACTACATAGCATACATAGGACTTCCTTTATGAAAGTGCTGTGTAGAGGTCAGAAAACATCATGGAGATGTAGAACCCTAAAATAGGGCATTGTCTGTAGTTATTCATTTAAATGAATAACTAAGGTGTTAGGATGTTAACAATTCCGGGGAGGTTGCCAGATACTGGCTAGGAATGACGATTGCAGGGATACCTGCTTTTGGAAATGCTCTTTCTTTTCCGAATAATAGATGGGTTTAATTACTTCGGTCGGTATTGTAGTAGCAGATGGTGTTACATATACGGCAGTTATGAAAGACATACACCCGTCATCTGTCTTAAAGGGTAGCTTCATGTCTTTTTCATGGTCTGCATCATGGTCATCAGGCTGAGAATAATGCATGCTCATAAACTCCCAGAAGGTAATGGCGCTGTCTATCTCTTTATGTTCCTGATAATGCTGTATGAGCACAGGTATTTTCAGCAACTGATGTAATTCAGTAGTTGTGAATAGATACACTATCAGACACGATATGGCAATTATGCGACTCAACATCGCAAAAGTAAATCAAATATTGGCAAACAAAACTAAAACTCTATAATAAATCCTAATGTGGGTATTACAACTGCACTGGCATTGTCCAGTAATAGGGGTATGCCATTGCTGCCATCTGCTTTTAGTGGTTTCCCGTCTGTTGTCAGGAAGTCTTTGTTGTCTTCTGTGCGTTTGAAAGTAAATGTTGGTACCGATGGCTGTTTGCTCGCATACGCATTGGTGATATCCATATACAGGTCAAAACTCCATTTTTTACGGTTCCATTTCTTATCCAGCCTGATGTCCATCGAGTTAAATGGCTTTAATCTCAGTGCATTGAATTGACTGTAGTCTATAATGCCTGTTCCTAATGTGGTATAGTTGGCTTGTGATGCGGTCATGTCAAAAGGTGAATATGGTGCACCTCCCTGATAACGGAATTTTACCCCCAGCTCAATATTTCGTTTGAACTTATATCCACCAATGAATGAAAGGAGGTTGCCATTGTCCCACGATGCGGCTACATATTGGTTGTTAGCATTGGTAAACTCGCTTTTATACAGTGTGTAGGACAAGATCACGAAGAAATTTTTGGTCAATTTTTGTTGAAATTGAAATTCTACGCCATAACTACGTCCCTTCCCTGTTGAGCTGATAGGCTCATTACCTAATACATTGAAGTCTCCGCCTTTGTTGGCTAGCGATATGCCATCCATTTTTGAGATAGGGTAGTCGCCGTATTGTTTGTAAAATCCTTCAAGTGTTAACCTTGACCCTTGCCATTTTGGCAATACTTCTACTCCTGCCACATAATGGTTGCTGCTGATGTAGTCTGCGGTCTTATTTACATATTTACCTGTGCTGTCTGTATAGCCAAGTACGGTATAAGTAGGTATTTTGTAGTATCTGCCAACAGATGCATTCAGTTTTAACTGGTCGGTAATGGTATAGGATGCCGATAGTCTTGGAGACATTTGCTTGGTAATGTTATTGCCATCTGTCATGAATGTATTTCCGTCAGTTCTTAGACCCAACGATACATTAAGTTTTGAGTTGAAGAATTTCCCAGCTATCTGCCCGAATACCCCGTACTTGATGAAATTTATAGCCGTATTTCCGCGAATGATGATTGCCGGTTGAAGTAAATTACCATTGGTATCGGTTACTGCATTTCTGTATTTAAGGTATAGATCATTTTTATATTCATCATTTTGTACCATAGCGCCATAGCTGTAGCTCCATCTACCATAGAATTTATTAACTTCAAACCTTAGCTTCGTTTCTGCTTCTACAGAGTGGATCTTTAATGTACGATCTGCCTCAACCGGATTCTGGTTATCCAGGTATTTATCCAATTGATTATTCAGCATATTTCTGCTGAAGGTCAGATTCCAGTATCCCTTATCTATCAGTTTCTTCAGTCCGTAACCATTGGTGTAGCTCCATTGTTTGATGAGCGGATTGGAATGAAGTATATATACATTCTCGGGTGTCAGATTATCAGGCGTCAGGAAGCTGAATTTATCTATTGCACCAATGGCCAGTGTATAGAACGATAGCTTTTTGCTGATCTTGTAATTTACTTTATACTGAAAGTCCCAATAAGATGGTTGTATGGGTATTTGTAATGCCTGAAAAAGGAATTGTAGATAAGATCTCCTTGCAGACGCTTGGAATGATAGTTTATCATTGATCGGTCCATCAGCCGAATAAGCTAGTTCGGTTGCGCTCAATCGCACATTATGCTGCACTTTGTCGGGATTGGCATCTTTCATCTTTAGTTGTAGTACACCCGATAGCGGATTGTCATATTTTGCCGGAAAAGCACTGGTATAAAGGTTTACATCTTGTATGAAGGATATGTTGATGATGCCCGTAGGGCCACCAGCAGATCCCTGTGTCGCAAAGTGATTGATTACAGGCACTTCTATTCCGTCCAGATAATAGACATTTTCATTGGGTGCGCCACCTCTTATGATAAGGTCATTCCTGTAACCGCCTACACTGCCTGATGTGCCGCCTACTCCCGGAAACGCCTGTATCACTCGAGATACATCAAAGTTGCCGCCTGGGTTACTTTTGATCTCCTGTGCCGATAGGTTTTGCAATGATAATGGTGTTTCTGCATTTTTAGCGAACGGATTTCTGCGGATCACGACTTCCTTCAGTGAGGTTACGCTGCTATTGTCCATCTCTATCAGCAATACCTGCTCATTACCCGATGATACTACTATATTATATAATACCGTAGGCTCGTAACCTATTACCGATGCCTTTATGTTGTAAGAATTGGTCGGTATATCCTTTATCGAGAACTTTCCATTACTATCAGATACCGCTCCAAGGGTAGTGCCCTCCAGTAGTATTGTAGCGTCAGCTATTATTGCTTCTGTCTTCTTATCTTTCACTACACCGCTTATTTTCCCGGTTTGTGCAATTGCCGGTGAAAATAGGATCAATAAGCACAAAGATGTAATTAGCTGTTTCATTATTGTTGTTTATAAATATCTGCAAAAATATAAACAAAATTCAACAAGCCAATTGATAAACAGTTCTTCTTTAAAAATAGCTCCGGCTCCGCCTGCTATGTGTGGCTTATTTGTTACTATTTATACATTGTGTATTTGTAAAGTCCTTGCTGTTTGCTGAAGTTTAGTAAATAATAATTTATATTAATAATAATGTTTTTTGAAAATAAGAAACTAAACCTATTTTTGTTGACCTGACAACTTATGATTCATCCGTCAATACCTAAGAACGAGATTCAAAGACTTTCTAATCTGAAAGACTATATGATCATGGATACCATCCCCGAAAGTGATTTCGATGAGATTACCATGCTCGCCTCTCAGATCTGTAATACCCCTATTTCTTTGGTATCCTTGGTCGATGATAAACGCCAATGGTTCAAATCTCATCACGGCCTTTCTGTAAAGGAAACGCCTCGTGATTTTGCCTTTTGTGGTCATGCTATTAATAATCCCGACCAGCCGTTCATTGTTGCCGATTCCAGGCTGGATAATAGGTTTCACGATAACCCACTGGTCACTGGTACGCCCAATATTATATTCTATGCCGGCATTCCGCTGCTTACACCTGAAGGCAATGCGCTCGGAACGCTTTGTGTGATCGATAATCAGCCTAAGCAATTGACTGACATGCAGCTCAGGTCCCTCAGTGCACTCAGTCACCAGGTAATGTGTCAGTTAGAACTAAGGAGAAAGAATACGCAACTGAGTCTAACTTATCAGGAGTTGATCAATAACTATAACGATATTGAACAGTTCGCTTCAATTGCTGCGCATGATCTCAGAAGTCCGCTGCATAATATTACTGCCCTAATAGATTACTTTTTAGATGAGAATGCTGCCAGTGTTAGTCCTGATGGGGTAGTGTACCTCAATCATATCAAGACCTCATCACTGCAGCTTACCAAACTGATCGATGCGATACTGGCATATTCTAAGTCAACTCAGGTGATCATTACGAGCAAGGAACGTTTTGATCTGTCAGAGTGTATCTCATCTATTATACAGTTATTGAAGCCCTCTGCCAATATTACTATCAACTATCCGCAGGAGGAAACTTACATCACCACCTCTAGAATTGCTATTAAACAGGTACTCATGAATCTGATGAATAATGCAATTAAATACAACGATAAACCTGACGCCACTATTGATGTTTCTTTTTACGAGTCAGATGAGGATTACCATTTCTCTATAAGAGACAATGGTTATGGCATATCTGAAAAGCACCTCGATTCTATTTTCGATCTGTTCAAAACTGTAAAGAATAATGCTAATAGCGGAACGGGTATCGGTTTGTCTATCGTAAAGAGGCTTGTGAAGAAGTTGCATGGAGATATTACAGTCAACTCTAAAAAGGATATCGG
The DNA here is from genome assembly GCA_947447465.1 of Chitinophagaceae bacterium. GTDB lineage: Bacteria > Bacteroidota > Bacteroidia > Chitinophagales > Chitinophagaceae > Flavipsychrobacter. Next base: position 43,407 of record CANFKE010000035.1, read on the forward strand.
AACGGAGTTCAACTTCCACATTAAGAAATAGTCATTATCTGTCCGGGTACCATCCTGTCTTTCAATATATCCTTGACATGAACATTGCCTGTTTCCGGTTTTTGTTGTCTTAGCCTGTAATGTTGATCATTTAGCTTGTTTTTTCGCTCTTTTCTTGTCAAATCAGATACAAAACGCATAGTTTAAAACATATACTTTGTCTGAAAGGTTCTGCAGTGGCTTATCTTAGTGAAAAAGTGGTTGTGATTTCATAAAATAGTTTTTGTCAGGTGGTTGACAACTCCTACTTTTGTCCTCCCAACGAAAAAAACAGGAAATGATCTTGTTTAGATCGGCGGGAAGTTCTTACGGTTTCGGGTAGTGAAAAAGTAGTGGCAGAAAATAATTTTGAAATTAAATTTTGCGGTTTGAGACCAACCACTTACCTTTGCACTCCCTTAGCAAAGGGGCAAACAAAAAGTTCTTTCGATACGGTTATAAAAGGCAACAAAAGAATAACGAAAAAACTTTCAAAATTTATTTTGCTGTTTGAAACAAACCACCTACCTTTGCACTCCGCAAAACGGGAAACGAAAGCACACAGTTCTTAACAAACAGAGTACAGAAGTTAAAGGCTTCACGAG
>CANFKE010000036.1 GCA_947447465.1 Chitinophagaceae bacterium
GGCTCAATGGTACAAAAACGATAATTGGAGGCCTGCGCCTTTGCACTGTTGCTTACTGCGTTAAATAATGTTGATTTTCCTACATTGGGCAACCCAACTATTCCTGCCTGTAATGCCATGATCTATATTGAAATTTTGCGCAAAGGTAATAATATAATGGCGGAATGGGTCAACGAAGGATGGCTAACTTGCTTTTATGGCAGGCAAGTAATTGATATTCCTCTTGATACAGTTACTGCATATGCAATTATTTGTACTCCCAATGGGGCGATAAACGAAAGCAAAACTATATCCCGTAAATAATAAATACCTTTACACACCATGATACCTAGTTGGCAGACCGGAATAGTGACCAAAGTAGAACAGGCAACGCCCAATACGCGGCGTTACTGGATAACTTTGCCCGAAACGGAAAGGTTTGATTTTAAACCCGGCCAGTTTGTAACACTCGATCTGCCTATTCATGAGCAGCGCAATAAACGCTGGCGCAGCTATAGCATCGCATCAATGCCCGACGGTACCAATGTAATAGAACTGATCATTGTAGCGCTGGATGGCGGCATAGGATCCAATTACATTTTCAACGAAGTAAAGGAGGGGCACCAACTTACCTTGCGAGGCCCGCAGGGCGTATTTGTAATGCCTGAAATAATAGATCGTGACTTGTACATGATTTGTACAGGCACCGGCATAGCGCCCTTCCGCAGTATGGCTTATTATATTAAGACACATAACATACCCCATAAAGACATTCACCTCATCTTCGGCACGCGCACCAGTAAAGACCTGCTTTATGTAGATGAAATGAAGGAATTGGAAAAGACATTGCCGGGATTCAACTACCACCCTACTCTATCAAGAGAAGAGTGGCAGGGCAAGACAGGATATGTTCACGACATATATGAACATTTGAGTGCGGCAAAAGAGCCAGCATATTTTATGCTCTGTGGCTGGCGCGCTATGACAGATGAAGCTCGCGACCGAATTCTTAAACACGGCTACACCAGCAAAGATGTGCATGTAGAGATCTATGGATAATTCACTTGTCTATAGACAAGGAGCGCACGTATCCTGATAAAAATTCCCAACATTGAAATAAAGAGGAAGTCAATACTTATAAAGGTGTATTGGCAACAACAAACCAACGTTTCAAACAGCTCCAAAAGCAGTAAAGTTGGCCCGTGACCTACCCCTTTTATCACAAGATCCTTTAACAGAAAACCATAAAAAATACCGTTCATGAACTTTTACGACCGTTAGTGAACTTTATTTGGTATGCCCTGATACGGCGTAGTATTTTTACATCAGAAAGAGCAAGAGTAGAGGTCGAGAGAGTGAAAAAGAGTCTGGGGCAGAAAGGAGAAAAATTTGATCGATATAGTGTGTAAGAGTTGTGGAATGGTTGGTGGAAGAGCGTTTGAGGAGGATGTGAGCAAGAGTATGAGGTAGAAGACGTGTGTGTGAGTTGAGGAGTTGTGCGGTTAGAGTTGAGGAGTAAAAATGTGTGGTGTGTGACGATGGCATGCCACACTTTTTTTATGTCCCAAGCTTAAGGGACCAATATAGCGATAGCTTCTTTCTTCACTGTAAAGTCAATGCTATGCGCACAGTCATGGGCATCTCCGTCGGTCTGCATCAGCTTTAGTTCCGGGTGCGATATGGTAATAGTTTTACCTCGTTGATGAGTTACATACCTGCTGTCTGTTATAGTGCCATTCATAGCACGCAAGGCAATAAGACCACCAAGTATTTTAGGGAATTTACGGACAATAATAAGGTCAAGCAGCCCGTCATTGTAGCAGGCCATAGGCGCTATTCTGAAGTTATATCCAAACTGTTGTCCATTGGCAACAACTATCATAAATGCTTGTTCATCAAACCGCTCACCATCAATAGTTATCTCGAACTGCCAAGGTTTGTATAGCCACAGGTGCTTGGTCACCAACCAACTATATACACCAAATCCACGCTTTTCGCTTTTTGCGAATTTCTTGGATATCAAAGCGTCAAACGCCACACCTGCATTACTGATGAACGGACGATCGTTGGCATATCCGATGTCTGTGCGAATAGTACGCCCGGCATTGATAGCTCTTACCGCAGCAAAGGTATCCAAAGGTATCTTTAAGGTCCTGGCCATGCCATTGCCCGATCCCTTGGGTATGATACCCAATATCGTATTGCTGCCCAATAACCCTTGTGCCACATCATTGACAGAGCCATCTCCGCCAACAGCAACAACGGCATATGTACCCTTGTCAGCAGCGGCTTTGGCAAGTGCTATGCCATGCTTGGCATATTGGGTATGCTGAATATCGTAAGTGTATAAAAATTCATTGAGCTGTGCCTTGATAGCAGCCTTTATCTCTTTTTCCCGCTCCATTCCTGCGCGGGGATTAATGATGAAGGTGATATGTCTGGGCGGCTTTGTCATACTATTTTAGCTTTCAGGCTAAGGTCCATACTAACCGCATGGTGAATGATGGCACCTACAGAAATGTAGTCCACTCCCGTGCGGGCATAATCTACAATGTTGGCCAATTGTATGCCTCCTGATGCTTCCGTCTCATATTTGCCACCTATTATTTGGATAGCCTCTTCCAGTTGTGCGGGAGAGTAATTATCTAACATGATACGATGAATACCTCCACAAGCCATTACTCTTTTTACATCATCAATGGTGCGGGTCTCTACCTCTATCTGTAAGTCCAGATTGTTGGCCTTCAGATAATCATTGGTCTTGGCTATAGCCTTTTCAATACCACCACAAAAGTCAATGTGATTGTCCTTCAGCATCACCATGTCATACAGGCCCATACGGTGATTCACGCCGCCGCCCATTACTACCGCCACCTTTTCAAATGCACGAAATAAAGGAGTGGTCTTACGGGTGTCCAGTATTCTTGCGGGATAGTCTTTTATAGCAGTAACATATTGATTGGTAATGGTGGCAATACCGCTCATGCGCTGCATACAGTTTAGTGCCAGACGCTCAGCTTTTAAGATAGTATGAACAGATGCCGCTACTTCAAAAGCGATCTCACCCACATGCACACGATCTCCATCTTTTTTAAATGCAGTAAAAGTTACGCCGGGCTCCAGAAAGCGGAAGATCTCTTCTGCAAGAGTGATGCCGGCAATGATACCCGCCTCTTTGATCTTCAATACAGCCAAACCACGGGCATCGGCATCTATGCTCGCCAACGATGAAAAGTCACCTGCGCCCACATCTTCTTTAAGGGCCGCCGCTATAAATTCTGTAGTAGTCATGAAGCAACAAAAGTAAGGGAATTGTATAATAGGTTTATAGCTGAGGTGTAAATACAGGATAACTTAACAAGCGCTGCATCAGCAGCGTAATCTTCATGAGCCCTATTCTACATATCCCGCAAGGTGCCCCAGATCTTTTTCTTTGAATGTCCACGACATCAGTCTGGTAAAAGCATACAATAGCCCGTCGTGCGAAGAAAAGACATCAACATATTTAACAGAAGCATCTACGGTATAGACCAGGTAGTGTATGTTCCGCTGATTTGCGGCAAGCATTTGTGCTAACTGGTCCATACTTACAAATTTGATAGGATAAGGATACTCTGAAAATATTGTTGCGTCTGTCATTGATGAGTCCTGATAGGTGCGGTTGCGCCAGAACTCTTCTCGGGTCTTTACATAGTCGGGTATATATAACGTATCGGTCTTAAGTTCTTTTAAATGTTCTGTTGTATAAGTATTCCATATACCCAGATTTTCATTACGGGTAAGAAAGTCATTAGTGGTTTGCAAGTATCCTTTCAGCAATGGCGCATTCCAGTTAAAGTACCGGGCATTATCCAGCATATCATTCATTAATGTAGCATCATACTTATGCCGAGACAAGGCATACTTTACCATTAATATCCTTGAACTATCTGTCGGATACAAGACCTCGCTGGAGTAAAAGAACTGGCTTTTTAATTTGCCATGCTTGTTCAGTACAGGGCACCAAAGACCATATTGCAAATGTTGCGTATTATGATGTTTGCCGGTATAGATCGCATTGAAGGTAAAAAAGGTAAATCCTTTCTTTCCCTCATATTCCTGTAACTCCTGTGGTTTGATGATCTTATACGGTGTGATCTTCCAGGACTCCTTTATTGCCTTTTCAAAATCAGATAGCTGGTCATAGTCGCGGTACTGTAAAATAAAGATGGTCGTACTCCTTTTCAATTCATCCATCAACCGCTGACGGTGTGCCTTGCTGTATGGAGCCTGACCGGATGCAGATGCCGACGTTATTATATTTATTTGTGCTCTACCCTCGCAGCAAATAATGAACGCAATAATGAATAGTATCGACTTCATACTCGGGTTTGTATTACTACAAATATCACTATTTTTGAATAAACAATTATTGTCCTCACTATGAAATCAACACTGATCTGGTTCTTTTTGTTGCCACTGGTTTTAACAAAAGCACGCGCACAAAATCCTTTTCTTGCTATAAAGTATGATAGCGTTGTGATGTATACATACTCCCCGCCTCATGATAGCACATACATCATAGACAAAACAGGACATCTGAATCCCCATGTAAAAAGCCGTGCCAGACTTGACGATGCTGTGGCGAAAGACTTTAATATGCGCATTGGCCTTAAGGAGTCATACGGTGGTACACAAGCCAAATGTTTTATGCCGCACCAAGCATTTGTCTATTACAGCAAAGGAATACCTGTTGCCGATATTGTAGTCTGCCTTAGCTGCAATTATTTTATACCTAGTCTTATTGTGGCTGCGCAAAGAGAGAGTAAGAGGAAAGGCATGAGCCATGAATTTATGCAGTACGTAAGCAATCTCATAGGCAAATAAGTTCACCCACCCCCACATTTTAGCACATGGACTTTGAGCAATTGAGCCATTAAAGTTCAATACACACATTCTTGGGCTCGGTAAAGAATCTCAGCGCATCCCAGCCGCCTTCGCGACCTACACCGCTGCTCTTGAAACCGCCAAATGGTGTGCGCAGATCGCGCAGTAACCAGCAGTTTACCCATATGATACCGCTGTGTACCTTGGCTGCAACACGGTTGGCACGACTCACATCCTGTGTCCAGATGGTGGCGGCCAGTCCGTAGTCGCTGGTATTGGCCAGTTCTAAAGCTTCTTCTTCTGTTTTGAATGATTGTAATGTAACCACCGGTCCGAAGATCTCTTCCATATTGGTGCGGCAATTAGGTCCCAGACCCTCTATGATCGTGGGCTCTATGAACATACCGTTCTCGCAACGGCCACTTCCCTTCACAGCATTACCACCCAATAATATGCTGCCTCCTTCCTGCTTCGCCAATTCTATACAGCCAAGCACCTTATCATAGTGCAGCTTACTTACTATGGCGCCCTGCTTGCTGCTATCTGTCAGCGGATCGCCAACGGTCAGTTTCTTAGCACGGGCTATAAACTCCTCCTTGAACTTTTCGTAGATACTTTCTTCTACCAATATGCGACTACCGCAAAGGCATATCTGTCCTTGATTGCTGAAGCTGCTCTGCACACTTGTCGCCATCATCTTATCCCAGTTACAATCGGCAAAGATGATATTGGGGTTCTTACCACCCAGCTCCAAGGATATTTTCTTGAACATCGGAGCCGCTACAGCGGCTATCTCTTTACCGGCACGAGTGCTCCCTGTAAATGAAATCGCCTTTATCTGCGGATGGGCCACAATAGAAGAACCACATTTAGGGCCACCACCATGAATGATATTGAGCACACCATCGGGCAGACCGGCTTCTTTACAGATAATGCTGAGCAGATAAGCACTCATTGGCGTTACCTCACTAGGCTTAGACACTACGCAATTGCCGGCAGCCAATGCCGGAGCTATCTTCCAGGTAAACAAATACAAAGGCAGGTTCCAGGGAGAGATACAACCCACGACACCTATTGGTTGGCGTAACGTATAATTGATGGCCTTGTCCTCCATATTGTGGCTCTCTGTGCTGAAGTGCATGATGCCCGTAGCAAAGAATCTGAAGTTGCTCGAAGCGCGCGGAATATCTACACGCTTGCTCAGCCACAAAGGCTTACCATTATCATTGGTCTCTGCCAAGGCCAGAGCATCCAGATTCTGATCGATCAACTCGGCTATGCGGTTCAGTATTTTAAATCTATCCTCCAAAGGAGTAGTGCTCCATTTCGGAAAAGCCGCCTTAGCGGCGGCTACTGCCGCTTCTACATCTGCGATGTCACTATCAGGTGTCTGGCTATATATTTCACCCGTTGCCGGGTTCATATTATCCATGTAGTTACCATTGATGGGTGCCTGCAGGTTGCCGCCAATGTAATTGGCTATATGCGATGGAGCGGAAAGATTCATATCACAAAATTACGGAAAATGCCTAACCTGTTATCTATGCTATTTAACGGTTCGCTATGTTTTTATGAGCTATATTTGAATGTATGAAATGCCTGACGTTATTACTCTCATTTATCATTTCTGCCACCTGTTCATTTGCTCAGGATAAGGGCGGTACGATAAAATTCCGGTCTTCACAGGAAGCGCAGCACCGTATCGATGAGCTTATCCGTACAAAACAGTATCCATCCACGCCATCCAATTTCGACCCTTCGATCCTGGTTTCTATGGGCACGAATATCAAAGGCGACACCGTTATCAACAAGTTGGGAATGCTGAGGAAGAAAAGCAAGAAAAAGTATAAAACAGCCTATATCGTCAAGTACTCCATGAAGGCAGATAAGATCGTATCTGTAGAGCTACCTAAAAAGAAGAAAAAGAGATTTTTAGTTTTCTAACACCGGCAAGGCCACGCATTACAAAACCACTCATAAGAAACGGCGACCAAACTGATCGCCGTTTTAAATATTATGATCGGAAAACTTACCATTCTGTAAATTCAGGTGCAGCTCCTTTTTTAGGTAACTGTATCACATGCACAGCACCGAGAATGCGGATGATCGGGTAAATAGGATCCAGTTCGTGCCATTTTCTGCCGAAGTTGATAGCAGAAGGAAATTTATGGTGGTTATTATGGTATGATTCACCCAACATCAGAAAATCAACCGGGATCAGGTTTTTAGATGTATTGTTCATTTCATGGCTCTCGTAACCATACTTATGGGCATACCAGTTAATGATAGCACCATGAACCGGGGCCATGAGCAATAGTGGTGGCAATAACAACCACTGCCATGGAGCCGTTGCAAAGAACCAGAAGAAAGTGAAATAGCACAATGACCAGAAGATCCTCGGCCACATAGAACCGGCAAACTTGTCGAATGCAGGCCAGTCGGGCACGTTCTTGGTAAATTTAGGGTCAACAACAGCCGTTCTGTTGCTGATGCCGGCATAGATAACGTAGGTCTTCCACATCATATCCACCACGTTCTTAGAGTAAGATGGTGAATGCGGGTCTTTTTCGGTGTCGGTGAATGCGTGGTGCATACGGTGCATGATCGCATATGCACGCGGACTGAGATAAGACGAACCTTGCGTAATGAAAGAAAGGACGTAGAAAAACTTTTCTGCACCCTTACTCATTTTGAATGCAGCATGTGAAGCATATCTATGATGAAAGAATGTCTGACAAAAGAGGGATAAATACCAGATACTAAAAAAGAAAATAACAACAGCCATTAAAAAATTTTTATTTGCGTGGCAAAATTAAAAGAAACAATCCAACGGAAAAACACAATTCTTTCAATAGTGATATAAATCACCGGACAAACCACTGATGATCAATAGTTGTAGATAAGAGCAGATCTTTGAAAAGCTGCAGCTATGACGGAATAAAACGGCAGCATATCATGGACACCCAGGAATTATAAGGTCATAATAACCTCTGTGCGTAGTTTGAGCCGGGGTAATCGGCGAAGCCAAGTCCATTCCTTTACTTTTCTTACTTTTAACCCGTTCTTAAAAGCAAACACGTTTTAATGAAAAAGTTTAACCACATAAAAAAATGGGCTATTCCCGCCATCGCACTCATGAGTCTGCAATTATCGGGCAACACATCTCTGGCGCAGGGATATGACCCTAACTTCAATGTAGAGGCACAATCTTTTGCCGACCTGCAATTACTCCGATATGAGGTGCCGGGTTTCAATGAGCTTACGCTGAAACAAAAGCAACAGGCATATTATCTATACGAGGCAGCACTCTGCGGTCGTGACATCATCTATGACCAGAAAAGTAAGTACGGTATCCTTATTCGCAAGACCATAGAAGCTATGTACGGAACGTATAAGGGTGATAAGAACACAAAAGACTGGAAAGCATTTGAAGAATATTGCGGTCGTTTCTGGTTCAGTAATGGCAACCACCACCACTATAGTAATGATAAGTTCATTCCTGAATGTTCTTACGAATACTTCCTTTCTGTGTTAAAGGCCAGCGATGCAGCTAAACTGCCGAAGGAGAAAGCCGAAACAATAGAAGCTTTTGCCAAGCGTATAAAGCCGATAGTGTTCGATATGAACTTTGAACCCAAGGTGGTAGATCTACGCCCGAACATTGATAATGTAGCCAACTCATCTAATAATTTCTACGAAGGGGTCACACAGAAGGAGGTAGAAGCGTTCTACGACAAGTTTGATACCAAAGGCAATGCACCATCATGGGGTTTGAACAGTAAACTGATGAAGGTGAACGGCAAGATCATAGAAAAGACGTGGAAGCGCGATGGCATGTATGGCGCCTCTATAGGTCATATTGTTATGTGGCTTGAAAAAGCACTCTCTGTTGCTGAAAATAAAGAGCAGGCCGACGCATTGGATAAGCTGATACGTTTCTACAAGACCGGTGATCTGAAAGTATGGGACGACTATAACGTGGCATGGGTAAAAGACGTTAACTCTCGTATTGATGTAGTGAACGGATTCATAGAAGTGTATCTTGATGCGATAGGCAAGAAGGCCAGCTTCGAAAGTACATTGTCTCTCCGCGATATGGAAGAAACAAAGCGTCTGGAAAAGATAGCGGCAGAAGCACAGTGGTTTGAGGATAATTCCCCGATCATGAAGGAGCATAAGAAAGCAACAGTTAAGGGTATTACCGCAAAAGCCATTACCGTAATTGTGGAGTGCGGCGATGCGGCACCGAGCACACCCATAGGTATCAACCTGCCTAATGCCGAGTGGATCCGTAAAGAGCATGGTTCTAAGTCTGTATCACTCAGTAACATCATTCATTCTTACAACCTGGCCAGCGCGAAAGGCGGTATGCTCACAGAGTTTGGCACGAATGAAGAAGTGATAGCCCGTTTGAAAAAATATGGCGCACTGGCATCAGATCTGCATACAGACATGCACGAATGTATAGGTCATGCATCAGGTCAGATCAATCCGGGTGTGGAAACGACGGACAAGACCCTGAAGAACTATGCGAGTTGCCTAGAGGAAGCACGTGCCGATCTTGTTGGCTTGTATTATGTCAATGATCAGAAGTTGGTAGATATTGGCGTTATGCCGAATCTGGATGTAGCAAAAGCTGCTTATGACAACTACATGATGAACGGTATGATGACGCAGCTTACGCGCATAAAACCGGGCGACCAGATAGAAGAGGCGCACATGCGTAACCGCGCACTCATAGCGCATTGGGCGTATGAAAAAGGCCGTGCAGAGCATGTTGTTGAAATGATAGATCGTAATGGCAAAACATTTATACAGGTTAACGACTATACCAAGTTGCGCAAGCTATTTGGTGAGTTGTTGAAAGAGATCCAGCGCATCAAGTCGGAAGGCGATTACGAAGCCGGAAAAAACCTGGTAGAGCATTACGGAGTAAAAGTAGATCCTAAGCTGCATAAAGAGGTGCTGGCCCGTTTTGAAAGGCTTGGTATCAAGCCTTACCGTGGTTTTATACAGCCAAAGCTGGTTCCGGTAATGAATGGCAAGACCATCACCAATGTAAAGGTGGAATACCCAGATAACTTCTTTACACAAATGATGGAATACGGCAAGAAATATGGTTACCTGCCGGTAGTGAACTAATATATAAGATAGAAACAGGTAAGAGAGGTGTGCTGTAAGGCGCACCTCTTTTTTTATTCCCGATAGATGTTATCTGCATTTAGCTGATTACCATAGAGCGGTCCTTTTGATGAGCATTTATAAAAAGTGGCAGTTTTTAAGAAAAGTGGCAGTTTTGCCCGGTTTAATTTACCTGTAATGCTGTGTGGCAGGGCTTTTGATGGCATTTTAACAAATTGCCGAAAACTGCCACTTTCTGCCACTTTTTGCCACATGCTGCCGGTTTTTTGTCGGGTGATGTCTGAACCGGGATTACGCTGATTAAATGATAGGCTATGATTCCCGATGTGTATCGTCCTTAAAAAAGTTCACTGTTTTATGGTATTTAAAAAGTGGAAGTTTTTTTGTGTTTACGGAAGTTTTATTTGTGTGATTTTGGTTGAAATGCTTTGTGGGTAAGGCTTTTGGGTGTTTTAACAAATCTCATAAAAGTTCCACTTTCTTCCACATTACTTCCACATTACTTCCGGTTTACTTCCACTTTTTTCCACTTTTTGCTTGTCTGGCCTTCGAGTGCCTCGGGGTGCCCTTCGATTGCCGGAAGGGTGTTTTTTGAAAGGGTTGTTGCCTGGCAGAAGATTTTCTGCCCCTACGTGTTGCGTGGGGTTGGTGTAGTTGATAGTGTCTATATGTCAAAGAGCAGGCCGTCCATCACTTCGACAAGATCAGGATGACAGGTTATAAATCGGGTGCAAAATAATACGCGAAAATAAATCTATGAAATAAAGATATTCACAAAAGTCAAGGCGCAATCGGCTGAAAGCCTTTGTGGGTGTTGGTTTGAGATGGGTGTTTTTTGTGGATATGTTTTTGGATCACTCCCGCAATGCTGCGGGAGTGTTTTTTAAGAGGATTATACAGATTCACCGGTCACTGATCCCAAGATGCAATTGTCTATAAAATGGCGGTAATCCTATTTTTGCGGACGAGCCACAACATCAAAACACTCCCTACCTTTACACTATGTCTTTCAAGAAAATAAACAAAGAAGATATTGCATATTTCCAGACCCTACTGGAGGAGCGTTTTGTGATGACCGATGAGGAACAGCTGGAACGTTGTTCGGGAGATCATACGGAAGACCTCCGTTATCTGCCCGAGGTTGTTTTGCAACCGGGTACTACTGAAGATGTGAGTAAGATCATGGCTTACTGCAACGGGCAGATGATACCTGTTACCGCACGGGGTGCGGGTACGGGGCTTAGTGGTGGTGCATTGCCTGTATATGGTGGTGTGGTGCTCGATATGAAGCGCTTCAATAAGATACTGCATGTAGATAAACGCAATTTTCAGGTAACCACAGAGCCGGGTGTGATCACACAGGAGCTACAGGAACACCTGAAGGCCGAAGGTCTCTTCTATCCTCCCGACCCTGCCAGTAAGGGTTCTTGCTTTATAGGTGGCAATGTATCTGAAAACAGTGGTGGTCCGAGAGCGGTAAAGTATGGTGTGGTGAAAGACTATGTGCTGAATGTAGAATTGGTACTGCCCGATGGCAGTGTGATATGGACCGGCGCCAATGTGTTGAAGAACGCCACAGGGTATAATCTTACTCAACTGATCGTAGGAAGTGAGGGTACGCTGGGCATCATTACTAAAATAGTGCTGCGCCTCATTCCTGCAGTAAAGCATGATCTGACATTGCTGGTGCCTTTCCGATCTGCGGTAGAGGCTTGTGCGGCGGTGAATGCTATTTTTCTGGGTGGTTATACGCCTTCGGCATTAGAGTTCATGGAGCGGGACGCGCTGGATTGGTCGATGAAGTTCACGCAAAGTACAGGCGTTCATCTGCCCGATGATATAGTAGCTCATCTGCTCATTGAGGTTGATGGTAATCATATGGATGAGCTGTATCGCGATGCGGAGGCTATTTCAGAGATCGTACAAAAATTTGATGTCGGTGAGATCCTCTTTGCCGATAGTGCAGAACAGAAGAACATGCTATGGACGCTGCGCCGCAAAGTAGGTGAAGCTGTGAAGAGTAATTCTATATACAAAGAAGAAGATACCGTAGTGCCGCGTGCTGAATTGCCAGAACTATTACAGATCATCAAGCGAATAGGTGCCGAATATGGTTTCCAGAGTGTGTGTTATGGTCATGCCGGCGATGGTAACCTGCATGTAAACATTGTGAAGGGAAGCATGAGTGATGAAGATTGGAATGGCAAGCTGACAGCGGGTATTCGTGAGTTATTCAAAGAAGTGGTTCGCCTGGGCGGAACAATTTCCGGGGAGCACGGTATTGGTCTGGTGCAAAAGGAATATATGGATATCGCCTTCAATGCCACGCAAACCATGCTTATGAAACAGATCAAGAATGTTTTCGACCCCAAGGGGATTTTAAATCCGGGTAAAATGTTTGTAGGCGCATAGTTTTTTGGTGGGTACAAAACGAATACGTCCCGTGCGAATGCCTAATGGTCGTCCTTCGAGAGCCTCAGGATGACAGGCTCACCCTGACATTCGGGGATGCGCGAAAAAGGAGCCAGGCTGCGTGTTATTGTGGTTGGCCAGACCGCTCCTCGCAAGCTCGGCCAACGCTTCTTTCAGCATACGAAGTGATTTAACAGCACAAACATAGTTTTATAATCATTTAGGTTAGCTTTTGGCAAAAGAACAATGCGCAGAAACGCATAATTGTATCTAAACGATAGAATAAAGCATGGATTTGCATGAACCACCCTAAGCCCCCTACAATCTTAATGACCTAATGTTAAAATACGCCAACAGGCAGGATAGTTGCGGTTTCATTGCTGTTTTTAGAATAACTTCGTAGATATAAAATTATTATAATGAGGCAGATGCTTTGCACATTACTATTGTGCGCAGGATTTTTGAGCGTATCGGCTCAGGACGTTTATAATAGCTCAGGAAAGGCAAACGGTTACAGAAAGAAAGAACAGAAAGGTTATGACCCTGCCAAGCTGGTGCTAGGTGGCGGTCTTAATGCAGGTCTGTCATCAGATTACGCCAACTTTGGTATATCACCAAAGGTTGGTTACAAGCTTACCGACTTCTTGTCTGCGGGGGTAGGTCTGGGTTATCAGTACTATAAGATATATGATTACACCCTTCAGAACAATCAGGCGCAGTATCAGCATTATAACATCATATTTCCCGGCGTATGGGCCAAATGCATGGTGTACAATCCCATATTCATTGCTGCGGATTTTGAATACGACATTACCAATCTCCGCTATTATGTACCGGACTATTCAAGCGGTACTGCCGATCGTGCGATAAGGAAAACACAGTCGGTGACCGCTGCGTGTATGTTGGTTGGCGCAGGTTTCAAACAATCTCTTGGTGGCCGTACTTCGGCTACATTCGAAATCATGTATGACCTCTTGCAGGCCGACTACAGTCCATACAAGAACCAGCTGGTGTACCGTGCCGGTATATACGTAGGCTTATAATATATTGGCTAAATTTTATTGATTGTCGGTTGTGTCCTACTTTTGGTCACAACCGATTTTGTTTTTTGGTGTACAACTTTACATGTTGCCCCAACGGAGCAATGAAGCATCAGATCAATATTGATGGATGCGCTTTTAGTTTTTACCCTGCCGGTGGCAGGCAGGTTTTTACTTTTAAATCAGAATAATGAGTCCTGTAATACTACTTTCCATTATCCTCCTATACTTTGCCGTATTGCTGGGCATAGCGTTCTATACATCGCGCAATTCGAGCAACGAATCATTTTTTATAGGCAACCGCAACAGCAAGTGGTGGCTGGTGGCGTTCGGGATGATCGGCACCTCCCTTTCCGGCATGACCTTCATATCTGTGCCCGGCACAGTTGGCCTCAAAGGGTTTGACTATTTTCAGGTGGTCATTGGCTATTGGCTGGGTTACTTTGCGGTAGCATTTATTCTTTTGCCACTCTATTATAAGCTGAAACTTACGTCCATATATACCTATCTTGAAGGCAGGCTGGGTGGAACAGCGTACAAAACCGGTGCATTGTTCTTTATTCTCTCCCGCACATTGGGAGCCACGCTGCGCTTGTATCTGGTAATAAAAGTGCTTGAAAAATTTGTACTGGAAGGAATGGGGATACCATTCGAGGCAACCGCGATCATCATACTCGGACTTATTCTGCTCTACACTTATAGAGGTGGTGTTAAAACGATCGTTTGGACCGATACGCTGCAGACCACATTCATGTTGCTGGCACTTATGATCTGTGTGGGTTATATCCTGCATGCCATGAACCTGAGCACAGGAGCAGGCTGGGCGATGATGCGCGAACATGGCTATACCCAACTGCTGGAAACAGATCCGCAGAAAGGCGGCTATTTCCTTAAGCAGATATTCGGTGGCGCATTCATCACGATAGCGATGACCGGCCTCGACCAGGAAATGATGCAGAAGAACATCAGCGTAAGTAATGTAAAGGACTCACAGAAAAACATGCTTACTCTCAGCTTCCTGCAGGCCTTTGTTGTGTTCATCTTCCTTATGCTGGGAGGTTTGTTGTACCTGTATGGTATGAGTAAAGGCGGCAGTTTTCAGCATGTAATGGTGAACGGTAAAGACACGGTACAATTCCTGCTGGATGGTAAGAATATCATTGGCGATAACATCTTCCCTGAGCTGGCGTTCCATTATATGCCGCCTGTCATCAGTGTTATCTTTATCATTGGCCTTATTTCCGCACTATTCCCCAGTGCAGACGGAGCCCTTACGGCTCTTACCTCATCGTTCTGCATAGATATATTGGGCATACGCCGCAAGCAGGGAATGACGGAAATGCAACAGAAGAAGACGCGCATGTTCGTGCACTATACATTTGCGGTACTGTTCCTGATCTGTGTATTTATTTTCAGGATAGTAGATAACGGCTCATTGATACAGACATTGTTGGTCGTTGCGGGTTACACCTATGGTCCGCTGCTGGCATTGTTCGTATTCGGTATTTTCACCCGCAGGAACGTGAGGAAGGAATTTGTGCCCATAATCTGTATTGCCGCACCTGTGATCTGTTATATGCTGAAACAGAATGAAGCCCAATGGCTGGGAGGCTACCAGATAGGTACCGAACTACTTATCATCAATGCATCACTAACCTTTTTACTCTTACTTTTATCTTCTAAAAAAGGTCGGGTAGAAACCGACCAAGTGCAATAAATGAAAGAACAACTTACCAACCTAAAATCCAGAGACTGGACCGAAACACGCGCACATTCAAGCTGGCAGATATTTAAAATAATGGCCGAATTCGTACAGGGTTTTGAGACCCTTGCCAAGATAGGCCCCTGTGTATCCATATTCGGATCGGCGCGCACAAGTCCGGGCCATAAGTACTACGACCTTGCTGTAGAGATAGCCAAACGACTGGCCGAGAGTGGTTTCGGTATCATATCGGGTGGTGGCCCGGGAATAATGGAAGCAGCCAATAAGGGTGCAAATCTGGGTCATGGCCGTAGTGTGGGGCTGAATATAGCCTTGCCTTTTGAGCAGACGAGCAATCCCTTCATCGATCGTGATACGTCGATCAACTTCGATTATTTCTTTGTGCGCAAGGTCATGTTCACCAAATACTCCCAAGGCTTTATCATGATGCCGGGTGGCTGGGGCACAATGGATGAATTCTTTGAAGTGGCGACACTTATTCAAACGCGAAAATTCACTCAGACACCCATGATCTGTGTCGGCTCGGCCTATTGGGGTGGCTTATTCAAATGGATGAAAGAAGTAATGCAGGACCAGGAGTCCAACATCAGCCCGGGAGACCTGGATATGATCAAGGTATTCGATACAGCCGATGAGGTGGTAGCATACATTAGCGAGTTTTATACACATAATAAGCTACAGCCTAACTTCTAGTAATAGACCAGCATTATTTAAGCATAATGTTGAAAATTGAATTAATTGGAATATCCTGTTAATTTTGCACCACTCACAATCATATACAAAAAGCAATGAAGAATACTCCATTTACGGAAAAGCACTTGGCGCTGGGCGCTAAGATGGCAGAATTTGCAGGCTACAATATGCCTATTTCTTATACCGGCATCAATGATGAGCACCATGCCGTGCGCAACAATGCGGGTATATTCGATGTCAGCCACATGGGAGAGTTCATCCTGAAGGGTGAGCACGCATTGGATCTTATTCAGCGCGTAACTACCAATGATGCCTCTAAGCTTACTGACGGAAAAGCGCAGTACTCTTGCTTGCCGAACAATGAAGGAGGTATAGTTGATGACCTGCTGGTATATTGTGTAGAAACGAACAAAGTATATATGTTGGTAGTGAATGCTTCTAACATTGAAAAGGACTGGAACTGGATAAGCAGCCACAACACAAAGGGAGTGGAAATGCACAACATTTCAGATAAAACTGCATTATTGGCCGTTCAGGGTCCTAATGCTGCGGCAATGATGCAGCAGCTTACTGAAATGGATCTGGTAAACCTTAAGTACTACACATTTGTAAAGGGAAAATTTGCCGGTATAGAGAATGTACTTATCAGCGCAACCGGTTATACCGGCGCAGGAGGAGTAGAGATCTATTTCGATAACGAAGGCGACAATGCTGAAAAGGTTTGGAGCGAGATCTTCCGCGTAGGTACACCGCTGGGCCTTAAGCCAATTGGTTTGGCTGCCCGCGATACACTGCGTCTGGAGAAAGGTTTCTGCCTTTATGGTAATGACATCGACGATACTACCAGCCCGCTTGAAGCAGGATTGGGTTGGATCACAAAATTCACCAAAGACTTTACTGCCCGCCCTATACTTGAGGCATTGAAGGCAAGCGGATTGAAGAAGAAACTGGTAGGTCTTGAAATGGTAGATAAGGGTATCCCACGTCATGGTTATACTATCCAGAATGCAGAAGGCAAGGAAATAGGCGTGATCACGTCTGGCACACAGGCTCCTAGTCTGGGTAAGGCTATAGGTATGGCATATGTGGCTACCGAGCACACTGCAGAGGGAAGTGAGGTATTTGTGATGATCCGCGATAAGGGCGTAAAAGCGAAGGTTGTAAAAATACCATTCGCATAATTGATATTTAAAGAGCACTATTTTACATAAGGCATCCCGTTGGGGTGCCTTATGGCATTTTAAGCGATGGAGCCAGACGATGGCTATGTAGGACATGAGATGGGGCCGCGCGCTACTGATATCCGCTGTATTTGTTTTGGCGCGATCAATAATTATCAAATGCCGATCACGACCAACACCGCTGCTGTGGCTGCGTTGGCCACATTAACAATCAGCATTTCTTTTTATCTAGGGAAAACACAGAACTTTTTTATTTCTTTGCAGTACAATAACAAACTCCAATGCTCCCAAAATACAGACGTATTCTTTTAAAGCTCTCCGGCGAATCGCTGATGGGCACACGTAATTATGGTATCGACCCTCAAATGCTGGATCAGTACGCTAAAGAAATAAAAGAGATCACCAACATCGGTGTACAGGTAGCAGTAGTAATAGGTGGTGGTAACATCTACCGCGGTATGAACGAGCACGAAACAGGTATAGAACGTGCTCAGGGCGACTACATGGGTATGCTGGCAACAGTTATCAATGGTATGGCCCTGCAGGCTGCGCTGGATAAGGTAGGTGTGAGCACCCGTCTGCAGAGCGCTATTAAGATGGAGCAGGTTGCGGAACCGTACATTCGCCGCAGGGCTATGCGCCACCTTGAAAAAGGTCGTGTAGTGATCTTTGGTGCTGGAACGGGTAATCCATATTTCACAACAGATACAGCAGGCTCACTGAGAGCGATAGAAATAAAGGCTGATGTTATTCTTAAGGGTACACGTGTAGATGGTATCTACTCTGCAGATCCTGAAAAAGATCCGACCGCTACACGCTACGAAACACTTTCGTTCGCGGATGTGATCAGCCAGAATCTGAAAGTAATGGACATGACCGCATTCACGCTTTGTCAGGAAAACGAATTGCCGATCATTGTATTTGATATGAACCGTACCGGCAACCTGCTGAATGTAGTTACAGGTAAACACGTTGGTACATTAGTCAGCTAATAGTACCGAACAACATATTGGAATGCACCGGCTGTATGGTCGGTGCATTTTTGTTTTATGCATAGTAAAGACCGACAGGGCATAAAATAAAAAAGACCGGCCTTTGGCCGGTCTTCAATGAAAAGTTGAAGTGTTACTTTTTAGCCGGAGCCTTTTTAGGATCAGCTTTAGGCATTATCGTTTCCAGCGACAACATAGTGTCTTCTGCCGGAGGATTACCCTTATAGTTTATCTCTGTGCTTTTTTTCATTTCTATACCATAGACAAGAACGGTCTTATCGGTAGGATATACGAACTTAATAAAGTAAGTGCCGGGAGCAACGTTATTCGTTTCGAATTTGCCCATTGCATCTGTGAAGCCGGATGCAACAATGGTAGAATCTTGTTTATAAACGAAAGCTTTCACACCTTTTACCGGTTTGTTGCGGGCATCCTTTAGTGTCCCGAATATCATTGTTTTATCAGGATTGCCGGCTTTATGAGCTGAGCCTTTTTTAGTTGCAGATGCGGTTTGTCCAAATGAGGCGCTGAATACAAACAGACATACAGATAATGTAGCTATTAATTTCATACTTATTGCTCTGGTTTTTTTATACGATTAAATGTAAGCATTATTCTAAAATTATAATAACATCCAAGGTATTCAAGGCAATTATCTTCATAAAAATAGGGCATTCCTGCTATTTTTTGTACTGATAGCCACGGTTTTACTGAAGGGGAAGCTAGTTTGCACCACCCTGCCAGCGCGCAGGAAAGTTATATTATAATAAGAATAACATTTATTTCTCCTGCTGAATTTTTACTTTTGAACTGTTGCTCTCATCTTGCGGCATCTGACACACATACATGGCTTCACTCAAAAAACTTGCAGGACAAACACTCTGGTATGGCGTAAGCAATATAGCCGCTAAGTTGTTGTTCCAATTACAGACACCGCTTGTTACCTATTTTTTGAACAGGCCGGCAGGTGTCACTGATTATGGCAATTTCAGTGCATTGTATTCGGCAATTTCTTTTCTCAATATAATTTTTACTTATGGCATGGAGACCGCTTATTTCCGGTTTTCAGCGGCCGGTGAGGATCAGAAGAAATTGTTCCGCACTATATTTTCCTCACTTATCGTCAGCACAGGTCTACTCAGCATTTTGCTTATTGTTTTCCGTCAGCCGCTGGCTCGATTGTCGGACCTAGGCGATCATCCGGAGTATATAACCTGGTGTGTATTGATCCTTGCGTTCGATACGTTGGCAGCAATTCCATTCGCCAGATTGAGGCAGGAGGAAAGACCCCGTAAATATGCTGTTGTGCGGGTGGCCGGGATCGTAGCTAATATTACGGCCACAGTTATTTTTCTGGCGTTCAGTCCGCGTTTTGTAGCAGAACATCCTACCAATGCATATTCTGTTTGGTATAGCGGCAATAATAATGTTGGCTTTTTGGTCATGGCCAATCTGATACAATCTGTCGTTACGTTCTTACTCTTGTTCAGAGAGTGGATAGACTTCCGTTTTACGCCGGATAAAGAGTTATTGAAAAAGGCCTTCACCTACAGTGCTCCGCTTATCATAGCCGGTCTGGGAGGTATGATCAATGAAACGATAGACCGCCAGATGCTGAAGCATATGTATGGCACCATTGCGCAGGGTACTACAGAGGTAGGTATATATTCGGCCAACTATAAGATAGCCATCTTCATTACCTTATTTATCACTGCATTCCGGATGTCTGCAGAGCCATTCTTTTTCAGTCAGGCAAAGGAGAAGAACGCGCCGCAGACCTATGCCAGAGTCATGAAGTGGTTCGTGATCATTTTGTGTTGTGCTTTTCTTTCCACGGCATTATATCTAGATGGTATCAAGTATTTTCTTGGTCCTATTTTCAGGAACGAACGATCGCTGGGGGTAGTACCGATACTATTGGCAGCAAATGTGTGCCTGGGTATTTATTATAACCTGTCTATCTGGTATAAGCTGACGGATAAGATGCGTATGGGTATGTATATAACTCTGGTCGGCGCTACGCTCACTATTATTTGCAATACATTGTTCATACCAGAGTATGGTATGTATGCTTGTGCCTGGACCACCTTCGCGGCATATTGCTCTATGATGGTCATTTCTTATTTTCTGGGTCAACGGTATTTCCCGGTACCGTACAATATGAAAAAACTGCTGTCTTACATAGGTGTGATGGTGGCGTTATTTTTCACTCAAAAGCTGGTAGGTCATTTTACAGACAACCTATTTGTTCGCTTGAGCTCAGCTACCGTTCTTATGCTTATGTTCCTGCGTTTGGTGGTTGCGGCAGAAAAAGAAGAGCTGAAGGGAATGCCTGTTATCGGTAAGTATCTGAAATAATGAAAGAAAGAGGATCATTTCGGAATATAAACATATAAAGAAAGGGTGCCATCTGGCACCCTTTCTTTATAAAAACTTATCTCCTTTATTTCGTTTCACTTCAGCAACATATTCTTTTATCTGCTGTTCGCGGCTGCGTTCGCAGATAAGGAGTACATCGGGGGTGTCGATAACGATGAATTTCTCCAGGCCCTGTACTACCAACAGCTTTTCATCAGGTATTTTGATCATACACTCACTGGCATCTATAACCATAACATTAGAGCCTAATACAGCATTGCCCAGATAGTCTTTCTGTGCATTGTCGTAGGCAGATTCCCATGTGCCGAGATCGCACCAGCCAAAGTAAGAAGGAATAACATACACATTACGGGCCTTCTCCATTATACCATAGTCAATAGATATGTTCGGGCAGTGCGGGTAAAGTTTTACCATTGTTTCATATTCTGCCGGGGTATTGTATTGTTTGGCGGCCTGGCTGAATACTTCATGCATTTCAGGCAGGTGCTGAGCCAGTGCATGCATAATGGTCTGTACGTTCCATACGAAGATGCCGGAGTTCCAGAGGAAATCACCGCTTTTCAGAAATGTTTGTGCCAGTTCCAGAGTTGGCTTTTCGGTAAAGGTGCGCACACGGTGTGCCTTATCCAATTCTTCTTCAGTATCATATTGGATATAGCCATATCCGGTGTCGGGGCGGGTAGGTTTTATACCTAGAGTAAGCAGGCATTGGTGATGGGCCACAAAATCAAGGGCATCATGAGCCGTACGCTCGAAAGCGCGCTCGTCCATGATCAGATGATCGGCGGGAGACATGATGATATTGGCATTGGGGTTCAGCGCCATTATCTTATGTGCGAAATAAGCCGCGCATGGCGCAGTATTCTTTCTCGACGGCTCACTGATGATATTGGCGTCATCGACCTCTGGTATTTGAGCTTTCAGGGTACTGATATATTGTTCATTGGTGATGAAGTATATATTCTCCTTCGGGCAGATGTGTTTGAATCTGTTGTAGGTCCACTGTATCAGCGAGCGGCCGGTACCCAGCAGGTCAAGAAACTGTTTAGGCAGGTGCGTCCGACTTTCGGGCCAGAAGCGGCTGCCTATACCACCCGCCATTATTGCCACATAATTATTCTGTATGCTCATAATATGATTTCACTGTTCCAAGCCAAAATTGGCTGCGTTGACATGCGTTAGTACAGACCCATAGGGGTCGGGAAACGCAATTAAGTATAAAAATAGGATAATCGGCGGATTTATAGAGTATTCCTAAAATGAAAGAAGTGGTTCCGCCTATGCAAAACCACTTCTTTACTAAGATGTCCGATCGGTCAGGCATCGATAAAAGGTGCCAACTCTCGGGTCATTACTATCAACTTAAAAGTACTTATTCCGCTTCCGCAACAACTTCCTTTACTTCCGGTATCATGCGCTTCATCATGCCTTCTATACCCGATTTCAGGGTGATCATAGAAGACGGGCAACCGCTGCAAGACCCCTGCAACATCAGGGTAACAGTACCATTGTCAAATCCGCGGAAGCTGATAGCGCCACCGTCCATTTCAACGGCCGGTTTCACGTAATTTTCTAACAATTCCTTAATACGCACCACTACATCGGTATCGTCAGCGCTAACGGTATTGTTCACCGCCTTAGCCACTATCAGCTCTTCATTGATCACCGCCTTACCTTCTTCAAGGTATTGCTTCAAAAATTCGCGGATAGAAGGGATCACCTCATCCCAGTTTGTTTCCGGGGTCTTGGTAAGGGTAACAAAATTGCTGGCTATGAATACACTTCTTATAAAAGGGAATGCAAATAATTCTTTAGCTATTGGTGATGGAGTGGCACTTGCTTCATCCGGAAAATCAATGCTCTTACCAGGGTACAAGAGTTTGTTAGCTACAAACTTCATTGTTTCCGGGTTAGGCGTCATTTCGGTATAAATGCTCACTATAGTATTTCCTGTCTTCAACATGTTCATTGGTATTTGATGCAAAAATACTTAAATAACTTTTTGAGGGGTCATAAATTATGCAAATACCATTATTATGACACAATTCATACATGTTTGAGTCGCACGCAAGTTTCACCGCCATTATTTGACCATTTACCGACAAGCCCTTTTAATTAGCCGAAATAAAGTGTAATATATCTGTAACCTGCTTTAGCTTTGCACCATAATTTTTTGCAACATGAAAAGAATACTACCCGCTTTATATTTTATTCCCTTATTATTTATGTCTTTGGTCACTATGGCGCAAACCAAGATCAGTGGCCGAGTACTGGATAATAAAGATAAACCATTGAAAGGTGTAAGTGTGGCGTTGAACAATACGCTGGATGGCACTACCACCGACAGTGCAGGGTATTTTAGTTTTGAAACTACCGAAACGGGTAATCAGAGTCTGGTGGCCAGCGATGCTACCCATAGTACTATGGGTTTGCCATTGGTGCTTACCGGCGCAGAGGTGAAGGGGCTGGTACTGCGTATGAGGATAGCTGTTTTGGAGAATGTAACGATCACAGCAGGTTCTTTCTCATCAGGCTCAAGAGCTATAACGGTCATGAGCCCGCTGGATATTGTGACCACAGCAGGATCAAACGGAGATGTGGTAAAAGCCATGCAGATGATGCCGGGTACGCAGCAGAACAGCACAGACAACGGACTGTTCATACGCGGTGGAGATGCCTATGAGGCGGCAACCATAGTTGATGGTATCGTCGTTCAGTCGGCATTTGCCAGTGGCCCTCCGGGAATGGCTACCCGCAGCCGCTTCAATGCGTTCCAGTATCAGGGTGTACAGTTCAGCAGTGGCGGTTACAGCGCTCGTTTTGGTCAGGCACTTTCGGGTGTGCTGGAGTTGAACAGTACAGACCTTGCGGATAAGAGCAATGTGAATTTGGGTATCAATATGGCGGGTCTGTATGCATCGGGCACTAAACGCTGGAAGAACAGCAGCCTGGATGTGGGCGGCAACTATAATAACCTTGCCCCGTTGTATGCATTGGCATCTACCAACTTCAAATTCAAAAAAGTGCCACAAGGTGGCGGCGCATATGCCAGATATGCGTGGAAGCCGAACAAGAACGGCATGTTCAAAGCAACGGTGACAACATCTTATAACGAGAGTGGTATCGCTATTCCTAATCCGGGCATGGGCAGCTCAGACCCATCGAGCTTTATGTATCGCTTGCCCGATACTGTAACCTATGTAACAAAGGACAAGTACATATTTGGCACTGCCACATACAAGCAGATGTATAAGAACAAATACACTTTGTATGCTGCAATGTCGGGTAGTTACGATAGGAACGATAACTTATTTGAGGACTATCCGTTAAAGACTGACGAATACAGATATCAGGCTCGCTTAGAAGGTAAGGATTTCATCAACAGCCGCCTTACCCTATTGGTGGGTACAGATGTACAGAACTACGGTATCATGAAAGATATGGGTGTAGGTTACAGACACGACTCCTTTGCCCGCAAACAAAGTTTCCATGAAACAGTAGCTTCGGCATTTGCTGAACTGGATTGGACGCCTATATACTGGCTGGCCATCCGTCCGGGTTTGAGGTATGAACACAGTGCCTTGTTGGGAACAGATAAAGTAGCACCCCGTTTTTCTGCTGCCATCCGCACCAGTACCAATAGCCAGATATCATTGGCAGGAGGTCTGTTCTATCAGAATGCCAACAATAACTATTACTTGCTGGGCTTCAGACCCGATATGTCTTATGCCACCCATTATATAGCTAACTGGCAGATGAGCAAGAACGACCGTACCTTCAGAATAGAGGGATACCACAAAGACTACCAGCATCTGGTACGAGAGCTGATCAACCCCGATTCATTTGTGGCCAACCGCTACCGCCAGATCAACCCGAATATACCGATCAACAATGCCGGTTATGGTTATGCCAATGGTATAGAACTGTTCTGGAGAGATAAGAAGTCCATTAAGAACGCCGACTACTGGATATCTTATTCTTATATAGATACCAGAAGATTGTATGAGAATATGCCGGTAGAAGGAACGCCTACCTTTATAGCTGCCCATACCCTCAATGTGGTAGGCAAGTATTTCATTGATAAGATGCACACCAACATCAGTGCTACTTACAGCTTTTCTAACGGATTCCCTTATTATAACCCGGCGGCAGGCCCTATAACTAAGGACAACTTCCTGACAGACAAGACACCTAGCTATAATAATGTAGCGCTTACGATAGCATATCTGCATTCATTTGGTAAGTGGTTCACCGTATTCTATGCTCAGGTAGATAATGTATTGAATACGCACAATGTGAGCGGATACAGGTTTACCGGCGATAATGCAGGAGGATATACCAGATATCCGATAGTGCCTGCAATGTATCGCACGATATTTGTAGGGATGAATATGTCGCTCACACAATTTTCTAAAGACGAATTATAATAATCTTAAAACACACATAAAACCACGATAAGATGATAACAATGAAGAAAGTAATGCTGATGGCCGCATTGTCGGTATCGGTATTGAGCACACAGGCTCAGGATTTTAAGAAGCCACTGAAAGCAACATGGGATGCATTCGATACCACCCGATCACCGGAGGGTAAAGTAGCCTTGTCTAACAAACTGGCATTGATAGCCAAGAAATGGCCTGACGAATGGGCTACCCATTTTTATGCAGGTCTGAGCAAGGTATATGTTGCCTATGATGTAAAAGATGAAGCTAAGTGCGATGCGATACTGGACGAAGCCGAAAAAGAGCGCGATGAAGTAGTAGCATTACTAGGCAATAAAGAAAATGATGAAACGATCGTTTTTTCTGCACTTGTAGCTAATGCCCGCATGGCGGTAAACCCTATGCAGCGCTGGCAAAAATATGGCAAGATATTTGGCGACAAGCTGAGAGAAGCAGGAGAAATGAATCCTAATAACCCTCGCGCTTATTATCTGAAAGCTATTTCTACCCGTTTCACACCAAAAGCATTTGGTGGTGGTAAAAAGGCAGCATTGCCTTATTTTGAAAAGGCAGAAGGCCTCTATGCAAAAGAGAACAGCGACGATATTACCAAACCATACTGGGGTAAGAACTGGAATGCCTTCTTTTTGGCCGACGCTAAGACAGAAGACAAGGACGAAAAATAACCTCATCAAAAGCAGATCATATTCAGAACCCGCAGCTTAGCTGCGGGTTCTGTTGGTTTTAGGGGAGGAATACATTGTAGGGATGAAGTTTTCAGAGTCGTTTGGTTAACAGCCGCACCCTACCCCCAATAGCGTGAAAATCTTAATCTGCGCCCCAGCGGCTCTTCGTGCGCTCTTGCAGCACATAATTTTTCCTTACCTTGCCCACACAAAATAAATAATATGAAATTATTGTCTTCACTGTCTATGGCGGCATTGCTTTTGGCAACTGCTACCTATGGTCAGGCAGGTAAACCAAAAGATACACAGAGTATGTCGCACGACAATCCGTTTTTCGCCCCCAGTAAGCTGAGCTATCAGGCTGCCGATTTCAGCAAAATAAAGAACAGCGACTACAAGCCTGCGCTGGAAGCGGGTATGAAACAGCAGCTGGACGAAGTAGAAAAGATCGCCAACAATCCGGCAGCACCTACGTTCGAGAATACGGTAGAAGCTATGGAAAAGAGTGGTCAGCTATTGCGCAGAGTGAGTTGCGTGTTCAGCTTGGTGGCAGGTGCCAATACCAATCCCGATATTCAGGCATTGCAGGAAGAGGTAGCACCTAAAATGGCGGCAACAAATGATGCCATATTCCTCAATACAAAGCTCTTTAAGCGCGTAGCAACAGTATATGAGCACCGCAAAACGGTGAAGGTAAAGAACAAAGAAACGATAAGACTGATCGAATACTACTATCAGAAATTTGAACTGGCAGGCGCCAAGCTGAATGATGCCGATAAAGAAAAGTTGAAGAAACTGAATGGCGAAGAGGCATCGCTGCAGGCCAAATACAACAATCAGTTGCTGGCAGCAGCCAAGGCAGGTGCATTGATCGTTAATGACAAGGCCGCATTGGCGGGCATGTCGGAAGGAGAGATAGCCGCGGCAGCAAAAGATGCTACAGCAGCAGGAAAGGACGGCAAGTATATGCTGAGCCTGCAGAACACCACCACGCAGCCTGCTTTACAATCATTATCAGTTCGCGAGACCCGTCGTCAGCTATTTGAAGCGTCATGGAATCGCGCAGAGCGCAATGACAGCAACGATACCCGCGCAACAATAGCCCGCATAGCACAGATCCGCACAGAAAAAGCCAAGCTGATGGGTCAGCCCAACTTCGCGTCATTGCAGTTGCAGGATCAAATGGCCAAGAAGCCGGAGACCGTTCAGGCTTTTCTGGAAAAACTGATCCCGGCAGCCACAGCCAAGGCACGTAATGAAGCGGCCGATATTCAGGCGCTGATAGACCAGCAGAAAGGCGGTTTCAAACTGCAGCCATACGACTGGGATTTTTATGCAGAGCAGGTACGTAAAGCTAAGTACGATATAGACGAAAGCCAGGTAAAACCATACTTTGAGCTGAATAATGTATTGATCAATGGTGTATTCTTCGCGGCTACTCAGTTATATGGTATCACCTTCAAAGAGCGAAAAGATCTCCCTGTCTATCAGAAAGACGTAAGAGTATTTGAGGTATTTGATAAAGACGGTGCTTCAATGGCGCTGTTCTATTGCGACTACTACAAGCGCGATAATAAGAATGGTGGTGCATGGATGGATAATATGGTGATACAGTCTAAGCTGCTGGGCACAAAACCGGTCATCTATAATGTGTGCAACTTCACCAAGCCTGCAGATGGCCAACCGGCACTTATCAGTTTCAGCGATGTGACCACGATGTTCCACGAATTTGGTCATGGATTGCACGGCCTGTTTGCCAGTCAGATCTATCCAAGCCTTTCGGGAACGGCTACCGCGCGTGATTTCGTTGAGTTCCCGTCGCAGTTCAATGAGCATTGGGCTACAGATCCCGCAGTGTTCAAAAACTATGCGAAACACTACAAAACCGGCGAGCTGATGCCACAGGCATTGGTGGACAAAATAAAGAAAGCCGCAACATTCAATGAAGGATATGCTTTGACCGAGATACTGGCTGCTGCCGACCTGGATATGCAATGGCACACCATAGCACCGGGCCAGCCACTGCAGGATGTAGATAAATTTGAGGCGGAAGCCTTGAAAAAGACCCACCTGGACCTGCCGGAAGTGCCTACCCGCTACCGCAGCAGCTACTTTCTGCATATATGGAGCAATGGTTACTCGGCAGGCTACTATGCCTACCTGTGGACAGAAATGCTGGATGATGATGCCTTCCAGTGGTTCAAAGACAATGGCGGACTTACCCGCAAGAATGGTATGCGCTTCCGCGATATGATCCTTTCTCGTGGTAATACAGAAGACCTCGCCACCCTCTTCCGCAAGTTTCGCGGCAGCGAACCGAATATCCAGCCCATGTTAGAGAACAGGGGATTGGTTCCGGAAAAGAAAAAATAAAGATCGTTTACAATAATAAGACAGGCACCCAATGGGTGCCTGTTCTGTTATGATTAACCGGATGTGGAATTACTGAATGCCTAATTGAAAACGTAGTGCGATCAGGATCTCATTTTGTTTTTCTTCGTTTTTTATTTCCCCGAGATGTAAGGACAACCTTCGCTTATCCAGAGTTCTTATCTGGTAACACAAAACAACAGAGTCATTAGTAAGCCCGCAATCCCCCGCTTCAAGTAGTGCTTCGTTGGGATAAATATTTCTGCCTTCTTTTCGTGTTGTAACAGGCAGGACATTAACTACATTCAGCAGATCGTTTATATCATCATCGCTGATCACTATTACCGGTCTAGATTTTCCCTGCTCAGAACCTACTACCGGGTCAAGATTGGCTCTGTATATATTCCATCGCTTAAAACTCATATTGTTTCGTGCTCTATTCCTTCAAAATCGTCATTGACTTCTTTCATGTCAGAGAGAAATAAGGGATCTTTAGCCGCAAGTTTCATTAATGCTATTTTATCATTTTCCACTATTTTATCATCAATGGTCACCCTAACCTGCTTGTTTTTAAATGCAGAAGGTATTGTAATGGTCAGTTGCGTATCGGTAACCTTATATAGCAGGCTATGAGTCATAATTTTATTATTACTATAAAGATAGCACATTCACTCGATATGATTTGAGCCGGAAGACAGAAGCAGGAAAAATTAGCAATACATATCATGTTACGGATTCCTGAACTTTCGTGTCGGTCACAATTTTACTAATTCTTCAATTCTGGCGATTCTGATCCAGACAACCAACCAAAAATTATGCATCTATAAATATTTGTCGTATTTTTCTCCGCTGTAAGCTATAGGACCGTCATTTTTTTCGATCTTTGGCCATACTGTTATTCCCTTTAATAGATAGTTTATGACACGCATAAGTGTAAAAAATATTCCATCGATCGCCAGGCGTTTCGCTCTGCTTCCTGTGGCTTTACTGTTCATTTCTGTTGCCGCAAAAGCACAGACACCCGATACGGCCAAGATGACCCGGGTAATGGCAAAGTACAAAAACGAGAACGCAGTCTTTACCAACTACACCGAAAGGCTGGAGATAAAGTATGAAGGCGGTGAACTGATCGCTACCAGTAAAATAAAAAATGAACGGCTCCTTACAGGCGATCTGTCTCCTGCCAACGACCATTATGATCATGTGGCAGAAAGCTATTTCGATCAACTGACAGGCCTTGACGCGGTGGCCTATGTGCCACAAAAGGGTGGTAACTATCGCCAGCAGACCAAGCATTTCACCTTCGGTCAGGGTGCAGGCGGTGGTGAGATCACAGATGCGTCTTACTATATCACTTCATTTACCGGACTGACCAAAGGCTCTGTTATCCGCCTTACCGCTACTCAGGATCACCCCGATATCACAGCATTGCCATTATTCCTGATGGCCGATAATTACCCGATCCTCCATGCCGAATTTGAGGTGGTCGTTCCCAAATTCGTCAATATGAAATTCGTATTGAAGGGAGAGAATACCGGTATCATTAAGCAGACCACCGAAGAAAAGAACGGTAATATGATCTACAGGTTCACTGCCGACAATATTCCCGGTTACAAGTCCTTCGAGAACGTACCTTCAGTGTTGTACTATATTCCGCATGTAGTTCCTTATTTATCATCTTTCCGCCTGCCTAGTCAGACAAAAGACTCTACAATTCTGGAAACACCTGCAGATCTTTACCGCAACCAGTTCAAGTATGTTGGTTACATGAACGTAAAGCAGGATACCACATTGAAAAATCTGGTGAACAAGATCACCAAAGGAGATGTTACTGACCGTCAGAAAGCGCAGCATCTGTATGAGTGGGTACAAAAGAACATGCATTACATCGCTTTCGAAATAGGTCTGGGTGGATGGATCCCCCGCGAAGCAGATACTGTGTGCAAAAAAATGTACGGCGACTGTAAAGATATGAGCAGCCTGTTGGTTCAGATGGGTCGTATGGCGGGTCTTAAGACCTACTTCACCTGGATAGGAACAACGCTTAAGCCATATACATTTGAAGAAACACCTATACCTAACGTGAGCAATCACATGATCTGCGCGCTTAACCTGGACGGACAATGGATGTTTATGGACGGCACTCACGCTAATTTGCCGTTCGGCGCCAACCGCAACGACATTCAGGGTAAGGAGGCAATGGTGGCTATAGATAAAGATCACTTCAAGATCATTACCATTCCTACTGTTGATGCGGATAAGAACGTAACAACAGACAGTTCATTCATACGTATCTCTGAGATCAATGATAACGATCTGGCCGGCAGATTCAAAATGAAAATGCAGGGATATGCGGCATGGAATCTAGGCTATGCATTGCTTACCTATACCAAAGACAAGGAAGAAAGAGAAAAGATAGTAAAGATGCTGGCAGCAAGGGGTTCAGATAAGTTCCTGCTCGAAGATTACAAACTCAAGACAAGAGATACCGGTAACAGGGATATCACGATGTCTGGTAATTTCAAAGTGGGTAATTATATCCATCACCTGAAAAAAGATGTGATCGTCAACATGAACATCCTTCGTCATTTCGAAGAGGATTACATTGACACTACCGACCGTAAAGTAGCATGGTACCATGACTACAAGAACATACAAAAAGAAGTGGTGGTAATGGAGATACCAAAGAATTACAAGGTAACCTATCTGCCAAAGAATGCTTCCGGAAAGCTCGATGACAAGTGGAGCTACAACATCACCTACAAATCAGACGGAAAGACAATAACTCTGGTAAAGGAATACAAACTCAATACAATGAGCATTGCGCCGAAAATGTTCGTTGATCATAACAAGGCTATCGAAGCTCTGGAAAACCAATACAAAGAGTCTGTAGTGCTTACTGCCAAAAAATAAGATCGAAAATGAAAAAACTGTCCATATTCATATTCTCCCTGATGGTCGCTTCTTTTACAGCGACAGCGCAGGAGCAGCCACCGAAATTTGCAGACTGGGATCCTAAGCCTAAGATGCACCCTATACCGGTAGAATACTTTAAGGAGCATGCTGTGGTGGTCCTGGAAAGCGAAAAAAGAGATTATATCTTCGAAGGCAAGGGTACTACCATGTACAGCACCATTCACCGTATAGTGAAGGTGTTGGACAGAAAGGGTATCGAAGCCTTCAATACCATAACCATTCCTTTTCAGCGCAACCAGTCCCGCGTTGACTCTATCAAGGCGCGTGTCATCCTTCCCGATGGTACTACCCGCGATGTGCGTTATGAAATGCTCTATATAGGTGATGGCGGATTGTTCTTCGCTTTCGACGGTATGGAGAAGAATGCCGAAATAGAGATCATGGTAAAGTATAAGGCCTTGTCATCTTATTTTGGCAGCATCACATTCCAATACACTGTGCCGGTGCTCAATACTTTCTTCGAGCTTAATTACCCTAAGGAAATGACCTTCAATACCAAGGGGTATCATGGGTTCCCTTCAGGACATGAAGAAATGGTAGGCAATCATAAGCAGATCAAGATCTATCAGCCGGATATTCCTGCGCTTGAAAAGCAGCCGAACAGCTTTTATGACCTTTATACCATGCGTCTGGAGTATGGTATCGACCATTATGTGAGTCGTGGTGGCTATCAGCGTGGAGAAGAGTTCACGTACGACAAGATGGCCCAGAACATGTACACCCGCTTTTATGATAAGAACATGATCGACAGGATCCTTCCTAACAGGAAGAATATTCGTATGGATCAGGTGGGTCTTAAAGAATCAGAGCGTCTGGCGGTAAATAGGTTCCTTACCAATATAGGAGTGAAAGGAACGGAAAGCGATGAGAAGAAGATAAAGATGATAGAAGAGGGGATAAAGACCAATATCGTACAGTATTGGGAGTTATCACCAAAGGAGGGCGATGATCTGGATACCGTGCTGGCCAAGAAATCAGCTACTGCATCAGGTATCGTGAGGTTGTTCGCAATGTGTTTCAGAGCTACGGGTATCAAACATGAACTTGGTATGGTATCTGATCGTACGGAACACCTGATGGACAGTAAGTTCATCAACTGGGCACCACTCGAAGACTATGTGTTCTATTTCCCTGACTTCGATGCGTATCTCGCTCCGGCAGAGCAATATTACAGGTATCCTGAAGTGCCTTACAGTATGATCAACAATAAGGGTGTCTTCTGCAGGACCAACCCTGAACAAGGATATGTGATAGGTGGCGACGTAGCAGCAGCCGATGCTATCATCAGAACTATCTTACCGCATGAAATGCACACTGCATCTTTCAAGATGAAGACGGAAATAAGCATCAGCAAAGACATGGCCACCAGTGCCGATGTTACCTGTGCTTATACCGGTTACAGCGCTGCGGATCTGAGATTGGAGTTGGCAAAAACACCTAAGGAGAAAGTAAAAGAACTGATCAAAGACGAAGTAAGGATCGTAGATCGTCAGGAAGATCTCATCAGATACTCTGTGTCTAACGAATCTTTCAGCACTGTATATGAGAACAAACCATTGATCATTAATGCTATTGTAAGGGTGCCTGACATGATCGAAAAAGCAGGTGATCGTTATATCATTAATGTGGGTAATGCTATAGGCATGCAAGACGACCTGTATGATGAAAAGGAAAGAGTACTGCCTGTTGATCTGGATTATCCTTATACCAACAAATTCAATATTACAGTGAATATTCCGGAAGGGTATAAGGTAGCCAATGTAGAATCACTGAACATGAATGTAGAGCA
Source organism: Chitinophagaceae bacterium (assembly GCA_947447465.1). Lineage (GTDB taxonomy): Bacteria > Bacteroidota > Bacteroidia > Chitinophagales > Chitinophagaceae > Flavipsychrobacter. The sequence continues at coordinate 32,671 of CANFKE010000036.1, forward strand.
GACTGACAGAGACAATGGTAATACCATTGCTTATTTCAAGTCTAACTATACCATGCAGGGCAATAAGTTGGTAGTATCTGTCAGCGAATCTTATCCTAAGATACACTACTCGGTAAGAGACTACGGCGAATTCAGAAAGATCATGAATGCTTCTGCGGACTTCAACAAGGGTATTGTGGTATTGGAAAAACTACCGGTAAAGAAGAAACCGGTAAGAATAAAGAAAGCAGCCACTGCGGCAACCGTGCCTGCTACCCCTGCTGCAAAACCTGCATCGGCTGCACCTGTTACAAAGCCTGCTGCTAAAGCAGTGACTAAACCCGCACCCTATACAAAAGCGGTGACCAAGCCGGAGCCACCAAAACCAGTTGCAAAACCAACCACGCCACCTCAGCCACAGAAGGGCGGTCAGATATTGCACAAAGATGGCGAAGAGCAGCAAAACAGACCGGTAAGCCTGCCACCTGCAAAGACCACAAAACCAACCCCGGTAAAAAGGGCTAACAAAGCATAACTATTAACAACATAATATTCCTCACCCGCAGCCACAAACTGCGGGTGTTTTGTTTGACACCCACCCATAATGAACAGGAAACGCCGCACTATCACGTGCGAAAGATTGTCACGGTGAGGCTCTCGAACAGCGACAATCTTTCGCCATCAGGCCGGTTCTCTTTGATATACACGAATAATACTGATGCCGGGTGTTAGTCTCTGACTATGCCCTTGGCAGGCGACTTTCATTGGGGCGACCCTGTTCAGGATGCATTGTTTATCTGAGTGTTTGCCGAAGGCTGAGTCTTCACCCAACACGGGCACAAAACAAAAAGAGTGAAATTGCGCAAGCAATTTCACTCTTAAAAAATCCTGTCGAAAAACGATTTAAAAATTATCTGTCATCGGGCGTTCACCCTTTTTAGGGGCAATACCTGCACCGATCAATGAGAAGATAGCACCCATGAACAAGGTGCCGAACAACGCACCGGAGATAATGATGGTGGTATATCCCTTGCGGAAAATGTTGATACCCATATCCATCGCTTCATCTGTCATGTTGGGTTTCTTCATCATCTCTGCGCGTGCCATCTCAATTGCCTTTTCTTTCATTTCAGGGAAGCAATAGACAAATATAACAGACCATATGATCATCAATATCGTTACGATCATAGACGCCTTAAAGCCGCTGCCAAATACATTCTTGAAGGTTACAAAGCCATCGTTTTCTTTAGAGAAAGTAGTTGCATTGAGTATGATACCCGCAAGGAAAGGGATATATGCCAACCAGCCTAAAAAGCTTTTCTGGTCAAGACCTGCCATTTGCAGCGTAATGGTGATGCCGACCATAAGGATACCGGCTATCAGACCGAATTTAATGTGTGTGTTCTTTAGTTCCATGATTATTTGTTTAGATGAAGCTTGTTATTATTAAAGATACCCAATATTTTGCCCGATAGCTCTTTATCCAGAAACGGATTGTTCATCGCCTCAGATCGTTTACCGTCAGTGGTAGTTGTGTAATGATCGGTGGTGCTGAACAAGGTCATAGATACAGGGCCGCCTTTTTCTATAGGACTATGTTCTATACCGAAAATGTTGCGTGGCTGCACGGCCAGTGCATCTACCAGTCGCTCTATACTGATGTATTCTTTCAGTGTATCCCATATGATGTTGAAAGCACTTTCCTGCACGGCCATACCGTCAGCGGCATATTCAAACTCTTTGGTCTTTGCATCCCACTCATGCGGACGATGGTGCGATGCTATGCAGTCTATGGTGCCGTCTGCCAGTGCGGCAACCAACGCCAGTCTGTCTGCTTCTGTGCGCAATGGCGGAGCTACTTTATAAGCGCTGTCGTAAGATGTCAGCATATCATCGGTCAATGCCAGATGATAGGGCGTTACCGAGCAGGTCACGGCTATGCCATCAGCTTTTGCCTTGCGGATCATTGCCACACTCTCGGCCGATGATACGCCGGTTATGTGCAATTTAGATCCTGTATAGCTTACCAATTCCAGATCTCTGTATATGGCCAGTGTTTCTGCCAGTAGCGGAATGCCGGGCATACCCAATGCTGTAGAATTAATGCCTTCGTGCATCAGTCCGCCCGATGCCAGTGCGGCATCTATAGGTAGTTGCATTATGGTGCCGTCCAGTGCTTTCACATATTCCAGTGCTTTCAGCATCAGGTTGGCATTCTGTATAGGCTTCCACCCGTCAGAAAATGCAATAGCGCCGTTGGCATGCATGTCCATCATTTCGGCCAGTTCTTTGCCATCCGTATTCTGTGTGGCTGCGCCTATAGGGTGCAAGGTCACCGCATGTCCTGCGGCCTTTTGCAGTATGAACTGTATTACAGATTTAGAACTTATTGCGGGTTGTGTGTTCGGCGACACCAGCACATGGGCAAAACCACCTGCAGCGGCCGCATTCATGCCATGTTCAATAGTTTCTTTATGCTCCAGTCCCGGTTCGCGGTAGTCTGCAAAAACATCTACCCATCCGTTAGAGATCATGATCTCTGTGCCCGCGCTACCCTTCCATGCCTCTGTGCCATCCACAACAATAGATGGGGCAGATCTTACGGCAGGTTTTTTAATGGCTTTGATGTCGGTGATGATACCGTTGTCTATAGAGAGGTCAACAAGCTGATCATGAAACGCAGATCGCGTATCTATTACTCTTGCTTTGTTTATTTTCACTTGCATTTGGAGGAGGCGTTACGCGCTATTTATTGCAAGCTCAAAATTACACAAACTTTCCAAATGGGACATATTCCTTTTGCCTGCCTGCAGAGTGCAGGCTGTCGGTCGGTTCTCTTTGAGCAAATAACTGCGGCTATGCTCCTACCTTCTTCACCCTTGCCAGCAACCATGTTTCCACTGCCAGCATCAATATCGCCAGAAGAACGCATACCTTCCACAACGGAAAATTATCCACAGCAGATTCTTTCAGACTTCCGCCTTTCGTAATGTCGGGCCATTTGATATTGTCGCCCTTCCATTCGTTTTTCAGGGTGCCGATATTTTTATAGGTCAGTACCGATTCATGTTTATCCTGATTCAGCGCCACATGTGTGGTGTCACCTTCTGCTGCCGAAAGCTGGTAAAAGCCCGGTGCCTGCACTGCCTGATCTATAAATACGTCCAGTCCGGCGCCGTTAGGGCGCTGTGGGGGTATCACATCAATACCCTTGGCCAGCACATGCATGGTGTTACGTTCAGAAACATTACTAAGAGGAAGATAGATAGCTTGCTGAGATCCGCTGGTAACGGCGTAAATATTGCTGCTGCCGCTCTGCATGGCCATCTGGTATAGAAACGGAGCAAAGAAATAGCTGCCCGGAAAATTGCCCGATTGCAGGTCGGCGCTGGTAGCGCAGATATACAATTGCCCCTTTCCTGGTGTGTAGCGTGCGAAAAGAGGATCTCCGTTACGAAAGCTCAATACTGATTGTTGATTGGCATTGAGCCCCGCAGATATACTGTAGTGCCAGTTGGCAACAGGCAGCTGCACATTCTCAGGTATCTTTTCAAAGAGGTCTTTCACCAAAGCACTACCCTGCTGCAAGCTGCTGGCAGATTGTACCGCAGTATCTATACCATTGATGCGGATATCGCCCGACATTTTTAAACCCTCATTGATCGCTTCAAGATTATTCGTTCTGCCGGGGAAGATGCAAACGCTCTGCCCTCTCGACAAAGCATCACTTACCATCTTACCTGTGGATGCATTCATTCGGGTAATACCATTGAAGATGATCAGGTTATAACTGTTCCATTCTTTGGGTGCATTATTTACATCCAACTGATTCAACCGGAAACCATCATAGGCTCTGAATGCTGCCTGCAGGTAGGGGTTGGCCTGACCCTCATTCAGCACCAGTATCGACAAATTCGAAGCGCTTCGCGCTGTTATGCGGAAAGTATCGTCAAACCGCATAATGGCATCGTTCAGGGTAAGCTGTATTTGCTGCCAATTGGCATTATTTACCTGAAAGCTCAAAGTGTCCATACGATCGGTCTTGTCTTTAAAGTCGAGCGTAGCTGCGCTTTTCACCTGCCCGTTGATACTCAGCTGCAACACTACAGCATCTTTCGCTTCTTTACCACTCAGCCGCGTATGCACTATCAGGGTATTGTTCTTACCCGTCTGTAGTACCGGCATAGCCAGATAAGCGGTATCGATATATACGTCCTGCACTTCTTCGGCTTGCACCGGCATACCATAGAAGGTGATATTTTTCATCTGCGACCTATCCGGAGTTGCAGGGAAGGCATTTTGCTGAAAATCGGAATAATAAAAAAGATCACCACCTGTTGTGCCCTCATTTTGCACCATGCCTTGTGCAGTGGTAATGACCTGCGCTACAGTTTTTGTTCCCGCCGACACATCAAGACCATTAATGGCGGCAAACACTTTATCTGCCGGCTCAGACCTATAGCTCATAGGCTTATCATTGGTCAATAATACAAAACGGGTTCCCGGCTTGGCGCTGCGCACCTGTCGTGCCGCATCTTCTTTGGCAATGTCAAGCATGGTGCGTGCACCCTTCTTCACACTCATACTATACGAATTGTCTATATAGATGATCTGTGTGCGGTTGCCCTTATCGGTAGCATTGGTAGTATTGAAGAATGGTTGAGCAAAAGCAAGTATCAGGAACAATAAAAAGAGCAGGCGCATGGCCAGCAATGCCTTATACCGCACCTGACTCTGCTTGCGACTGTTTAATTGAATGTTTTTCAAGAAACGGGTATGCGGGAACATCACCGTCTTGTACTTACGCAGGTTAAACAGATGTATCAGTATAGGAATGGCCATAGCCAACCCTGCCGTTAAAAAAAGCGGATATAAAAAACTCACCGAACAAATATAAGTTAATGTAAGCAATGACCACCCACCACCACAGGTTATAGGTTTGTTAGAGTTTTGGAGCGCTAGGCCACAAACAACAACCCCATTACATTCTTTTCGGCAAATAGCGGATAGATAAAATCCCGGTATGCGTTTCCCTTTTTGCTTGCATTGGCGCCGGCAAGCTCTTTGCCAATTTTCCCACAAACTGATCCGCTTAAAAAGGGAATCGATTGGAAGGGTGTTTCGTTCAAATATGAAAAATTTCCTTCCTGAAGATCGGGTTTTTTAAATGTAAATACACCATTTACAAGAGCAATAGAATCATCATCATTACTCGAATTCAGCACAGCATTAAAGGTTTTACTAGCTTGCTTCATTTCTGCGATCATTTCCTCTGTCATCAATATTTGCGTAACAGTGAACCAATATTCCCGGTTGATCACATTAGCCTTAAAGTACACGTAGAACCGTAAAAGATTCTCTTGCGTCTGTTTGTCTAACTTCCAGTTTTTATTATTCAATTTTGTGTCGAGATTCCTCCTGAAGGTGGTAAAGACGTGATTGATATAATCTTTAGTTATACAAATACTGTTAGTATTGTTGTCTAATAGTTTGTAGTATGCACAGTAAGAATTTTCAGGTTCTTTATCTGCCAGAGAGGTTGATGCGTCCATCCACTCAAGCATTTCCCGCCCATATCGCTCCACGGTAGCAATTGTTGGTTTTGTTTGAAGAATCTTTCTAAACTTCTTTTCATCATAGAAACAAAAAGAATGGCTATAATCAATATTGATATCGCTCATAACTTTTGATGGGTTTCATGCCGGAATACGAATTTGACGCAGCACTAAAATTATGAAGAATGAAGTAAACACCTAGTGCAGATTTTAATATCAGATCCATGGCACGATATTACAACGCTTACCGGTTAATCATAAAAACAACATACCATGACCATTCAGGTAAGTACAGATCATAATATAGCAGGCAGCGAAAGACTTATAACTTACATAAAGGAAGTAGTGACCACATCCTTTGGTCGTCGCAGCGAACACATAACTAGAGTGGATGTCCATTTTAGCGATGAAAACGGGAATAAAACAGGTATCAACGATAAAAAATGTGTGCTCGAGGCACATATGGAAGGTCATCAGCCTATAGTTGCTATTTGCCACTCTGGTACAACTGAACAGGCGTTAGAATTGGCCCTCGAAAAAGTAAAACATGCCATTGAAACGATAATCAGTAAGTCACGCCAACACGACAGGTCTGCAAAAGACGAGCTCATTGATATGCAATAATTCCAAAACATAATTATGAAAAGACAGGCTTCCCTTAAAGAAAAGGGAAGCTTTTTCTGTTGGCACGGTATTGAATAGTGCCTGTTTTTGAAGCCCAGAATCATGGTGCAAACAACCCCAAAGTGTATGGGTAAAGGAGGGAGCTCTAATCCGAAATAATATTGAACGATGATCGTTTAAAGCTGTTGAAGGCCTCATCCTTGTAAGAGATTCACACATAAACCGTAATTTGCCTGTCAGATGCGCAGACACATAATATCACTTTTGCTTTTTGCGGGATTATGTCTTGTCACACCATCGTGCCACTTCGATACCAACAATGCAAAAAAGGTATTCCGCATCAACCTTTCCAGTGGCAATCTCGAAGCAATAGATCCTGCGTTCGCTAAAGATCTGTATCAGATATGGATCAACCATATGGTCTATAATACTCTGGTAGAGACCGATGAACATTTGCATGTGATACCCTCTTTGGCCAAAAGCTGGGAAGTGAGCCCTGACGGGCTGGTATGCACCTTTCATTTGCGCAACGATGTTTACTTTCACAACAACCCTGCATTTGCAGGTGGTAAAGGCCGAAAGCTGGTGGCTACGGATATAGCATATACATTCACCCGCCTTACCGACCCGGCAACAGCAGCAACAGGAGCCTGGATATTCAACGGGCGGGTGGCAGCAAAAGACCCTTTCAAAGCCATCAACGATACCACCTTTCAGTTAACGCTATCCGCACCATTCCGCCCATTGCTGGGAATGCTCAGTATGGCATACTGCAACATTGTTCCTCATGAAGTTGTGGAAAAGTGGGGTAAAGATTATCGTAGCCATCCATGCGGCACAGGGCCTTTCATGTTCAGCTATTGGGATGAAGGAAATGTATTGAGTCTGGTACGCAACCCCCACTATTTTGAACACGACGAAAAAGGAACACAATTGCCCTATCTCGATGCGGTACAAGTATCATTCATTGATAGCAAGGCCACTGAGTTCCTCTTGTTCATGCAGCATAAGCTGGATTTTGTCAATGGTATCGACGGATCATTTAAGGACCTTATTCTGTCTAAGAGCGGTAATGTAAAGCCTGAGTATCTGCATAACTTCCATCTTGCCAAAGATACCTACCTCAATACCGAATATCTGGGTTTTCTTACTGACACCACCAACCCTGTAATGGCAGGAGAACCTACCGGTAATGTGCTTGTGCGCCGCGCCATCAATTATGCCATCAACAGACCTAAAATAGTTACCTACTTCAAAAATGGTATGGGCATACCCGCCACTCATGGTTTTATCCCGGCAGGTATCCCGGGTTACGATAGTAACGCAAAATATGGGTATGAATATGACCCTGCAAAAGCGCAGCAATTATTGGCAGAAGCGGGCTACCCCAATGGTAAAGGACTGAAACCAATAAAAATACTGGTGCAGGATAACTATGTGGATATTGTCAACTTCATAGCAGGAGAACTGCAGGAGGTGGGCATCCCCACTAAGTTAGAAGTAATGCAACCCAATATTCTGCGACAACAAATGAGTAAGTCGCAGGCTGTTTTTTTCAGGGCACAGTGGCTGGCCGACTACCCCGATGCCGAGACATTCCTTATCGTTTTTAACAGCCGCCAACCCGCACCTCCCAACTATACCCGATTCAGTGATCCGACTTTCGATAAATGGTATGACCAAAGCCTTAATCTTCCCGACACTGCCCGTTGGCAAGTCTACCGCAAAATGGACAGCCTCGCTATAAGCTATGCGCCGGTTCTCCCCCTCTACTATGATGTCCTTCTCCACTTCACCCAAAACAACATCTCCGGTTTCCGCAGCAATGCCCTCAATGTAATAGACATAAAGCAGGTCGATATTAAAAACTAAGCAGGAATAACAAGATGTTGAGCGTGGACACTGATGGCGTTTATCCCGATTTTTTCGGGACCAGCGCGGTTGCCGGTCTCTGACAGACGTACATCGCGACGTATTTGTTTCGGGCACATATACATTTTGATATTGATCCAACCCCGGCAACCCAATTCTTACATTATCTTTACGATTACCATGAACTACTGGCGTCGGATACTCCTTTACTCCTTCATACCTGCAATAGGCTTTCACCTGCTGTTGATGCCATTCTGGTTTCTTGCAGCTTTCCAACAGTCGGCAAAGGCAATGTCTGTAGAGATGGTATTCGATATGTTATTACCGATCTACTTGCTCAAATCTAACTACAATAATTCCGAAGAGTTCATGCAGTTCAGATACTACCCCGTCAACGCATTTATCATCATGTGCGCTGTTGCTGTATCCTGCTTTATGTATTATCTCAACTGGGCTATATCCATCGGCAATTTCCTTCATCCCGATCCGCAAACCCTAACTGCAACATTATCTGAGTTTTTTGTAGCAAGCACCATTGCATTGGCGGGAATTATCATTTCCCTCATCTCTATATTTTTGAAAAAGCGGAGAGGATCGCCGGATCAGTAATATTCCGGATCAGCCTCATTGAGTCATAGAGCCATTGAGCAATTCAGCCATTTATTTCCGTATTTTTGTACCTCATGATTCCCGCCACTTTCCTCAATCCCATTGATACGCCGGATGCAGATAATCTCACCTTTCTAAAGGCGGTTACCTTTGTGTGTGATACCGATGAGAATATATTTTTGACCGGTAAGGCGGGGTCGGGTAAGACAACGTTTCTTAAGTATATCCGCTCACAAACAAAGAAACGCTGTGCGGTTGTAGCGCCAACAGGTATTGCCGCTATCAATGCAGGTGGTGAGACCATTCATTCTTTTTTGCAGTTGCCGTTTGGGCCATTCATTCCCGGCACCGCCGGTGGCTTCGGCACAACCCCTGAGAATGTTGAAGATAAACACTCGCTGCTTGCCCGTCTGAGACTCAGAGAAACAAAGCAACAGCTCATCCGCAAACTGCAACTCCTTATTATAGATGAGGTAAGTATGGTCCGCGCCGATCTGCTTGATGCTATGGATCTGGTACTGCGTCATGTTCGCCGCCAGTACCACAAACCATTTGGCGGTGTGCAGATGGTCTTTATCGGCGATATGTTCCAGTTGCCACCGGTTGCACAGCCCGAAGACTGGGAGATACTGCGCAACTTTTATTCCAGCACCTACTTTTTCGATTCTGTAGTTATCAGGGAGAATCCGCCACTATATATAGAGCTGACCAAGATATACCGACAGAAGGATAAGGTATTCATAGACCTGCTCAATCGTATACGCACAGGCAATGTGACCTACGATGATATAGATACGCTCAATGCCCGTTACGTGCAGGATGGTGTGGACTATAAAGGATACATAGTTCTTTGTACACACAATCAGATAGCGGATACCATCAATAGGGAAGAGCTGGAAAAGTTGCCTACACCTACCCATAAATTCAAAGGCAAGATCACCAACGATTTTAGCGAAAAGAACCTGCCCACCGAAATGGAGCTGAACCTGAAAGAGGGAGCGCAGGTAATGTTCATAAAAAACGATCTGCAAACACCACGCCGTTATTACAATGGTAAGATAGGAGTCATAGAACGCATTGATGTTAATGGTATAAAGGTGTCATTTCCGGGTGAGCCGGCATCCAATTCGCTCATTGCCGATCTGGAAGTGTGGAAGAACGTACGCTATGCACTAGACCCGCGAAAAGGAGAGGTAATAGAAGACGAGATCGGATCATTCTCTCAATATCCGCTGCGATTGGCGTGGGCTATAACAGTGCATAAAAGTCAGGGGCTCACACTAGACAAGGCGATCGTTGACCTGAACCGGGCATTCGCATCAGGACAGGTATATGTGGCACTCAGTCGTTGTACAAGTATTGAAGGGCTGGCCTTGCGCAGTAAACTCAATATTGAGAATGTGATGATCGACAGCCGTATAATTGATTTTGCTGAGACCGAAGCCGACGAAGCCGAGTTGGAGACACGACTGGAGGCTAGCCGCAGGCACGCGCACTTGTCGAGAATGATACAAGCTTTCACATTTACTGAGCTTATTGAAGCGGTGGCACAGGCGGCACTTGAATTATCAAAGCGCAAGCTTGGTCCTGCGCAGCAGAACATGGATCTGATAGGCAAGATCAGGAGTATGCTGCTCACCGCGCAGACCCATGCCGAAACATTTCACTGGCAGGTGCGTTCATTCTTTGATGCAGGAGAAGATATGAAGATCATAGAGCGTGGCGCTGCTGCCCGTAAATACTTTTCTGAAAAAGTATTTATACCTATCCTTGCTGATATTGATGCCCATCTGATATTGCTCAATGATAAGACCAAGGTTGTGAAACACGCCAAAGTGTGGAGCTCACTGCGCATACTAGTCGATCAGAAAAACGCAGAGATATTATCATAGGCTCATTTTTCCCTATTCTACCTACCCATGGTACACCCTTGACGCTACAATAAGGCCGTCTTTTACTTCAAGAACCTCAGCGATCAGCATATCGGGTTCGCCATCTACCCTTCTTATATACTCCATGAATACGCGTGTGTCATTGGCTGTGTAGGTTGTTGGCAGGTATTGCAGGGTTGGTAAACGATCGAAAGCATCGGCCCACCAAGCCCTGAGTGCGGCTTTACCTGTTACCATTCCGTTGGTTTCGGGCTGGCGTATCTTTAATTTGGGGCTAAAATGTGCCGCATGGTCGTCATAAAGCGATAAAAGTCCTTCCAGATCCTTGTTGTTGAAGCCATCAAACCACCTTTTGGCAATGTTTTCGAGGTTTTTTTCTGTCATTTTTATATTTATTTCATGCAAATGTAATGCCGTTAGCTATAATTTTCCGAAGCCACTTTCGTATAATTCCTTTTAAGTAAAGAAACAAGCGAAACCCTTGAAAATACTGACAATGCACGCAAAATTGTGAATAAAATGTTAGTAAATAAAGGTTGCTTTTAACTGCGATCTAACGACTTCTTTTTGCCCTGTGGATAAATTGTTTTAGTGAACTGTTAAAATAAAATCAATAAAAGCTATTGTTTTTTCAAAATGACGATTATATTTGCATTACTAAACACAAACACATCTCTGTTATGAAAAGACTGATCCTCGCTTTATTAACCGCAGGAAGTATAGCAACAACAGCTAACGCGCAAGAACCAAAAAGCATCCTATGGTATGGTGATATAAATTTACATA
>CANFKE010000037.1 GCA_947447465.1 Chitinophagaceae bacterium
TGGTGTACCTGGCCTCTTCAAAAAGCTCTTCCAGTTTTTTTAGCGTGTTTGGCGTATATTTGAAACTCATTATTCCCCTCTCTTTCGATGACTAAAAGTAGAAAATTCGGAGCATTTACCGCAATAGTCTTTTTATTAACAGCTATTACGGGTATTTCACGTGTTTTCGGGCAGGTGGAAGATGATGAGAACGGTAACCCTAAAATTTTCTCTGTAGGGGTGATCGGCGGGGCCAATTTCTGCCAGGTTGATGGTGATAATTTCGCCGGATATTATAAAGTTGGGTTAAATGTTGGCGGTATCGCCTATGCGAAGGTGCGTAAGAACACAGCGCTGAGTTTTGAGATATTATATAGTCAGAAGGGTGCGAAAAGCCGTTATGGCAGATATGGAGATCTGGACAGCGCATTATATATCAATAATTACGCTACCAATCTTAATTACGCAGAGATACCCGTGATGATCAATTTTTTTGATAAGCACAGAAGCCATGCCGGTATAGGATTGTCGTATGGCCGATTGATCAATAGTACAGAAACCGTGTCCACCAATCCGGTATATACTGCCGACCTGTCAAAGTACCCATTCAGGAAAGATGATTTTGAGTTGATAGCGGGTGCGCAACTGCACCTGTGGAAGGGACTCTTTATGAACCTGAGAGTACAGTATTCTCTGGTGCCTATCCGAACCAATTTACCACCGAATATTTCTAGGGCATCCCAATACAATAATCTGTGGACATTCAGGTTAATGTATTTGTTCATATAATTTTATCCTGCCAATTCAAAACTATGTCAGCTTTCATAAAAAGCCTTTATTTGCCTTTACTCGTCATTATTCTGTTTGCCGGCGTTGCTGCCAAAGGACAGGATAACACCCCGATGTATGAGGACAGGACCTTTTACGGTGGGTTGATACTGGGCGCCAATCTGACACAAATAGACGGTGATAATTTTGCAGGTTATACCCGAAAGGGCCTTAATGCAGGCGGTGTCGTGTTCTTTAAGATGGACGAGCATGTAGCAGGCAGTATAGAAGTGCTGTTCTCACAGAAGGGGAGTGTTTCTAAAGCACCTCAATTGCTTGCTGCTGGGTATTATATTACTAAGTATGGTGCTGATCTTAACTATGGAGAGATACCGGTAATGATCAACTATTATGATGATCATAAAAATCATTTTGGTGGCGGGCTGTCGTATTCGCGTCTGGGATCGTCAAATGAATATATTTCTACCAATCCGCCTCCAACCACTCCCTTCAAGCAGGAGGACTATCCGTTTAAAAAGAGCGATTTTAATTTGTTGCTGGGCGGCAGCCTGCATCTGTATAAGGGCTTTTTCCTGAACCTGCGCTTTCAATATTCGCTTATCAGTATCCGTAATACAGTGCCTAATATCACCCGAGGGGCTCAATTCAACAATATGTGGACCATAAGGTTGATGTATTTGTTTTTGTAGGTCTTGGAATTGATGTTCAATATTATTTCGACTAAAGCGATGCCTTCAACTTACTTTTTATTTGCGACCAGAAGGTCGTGGCCATTGACAGATCGTCGAAGGGTTAGTAGCGATTATAAAAATGTGTTATCTCGTAAGCAGATCATTCCAGTTGATCATTGGTGAGTGAATGTGCAGCCGAATCATTTACATTTGATCAATAAAATTCTTCCTATTGATCCGGTTCAAAAAATATAGCAAAGCATATAACGGACAGCTCATTATTAAGGCTGATATGGAGCTGGATGGTCAATTCTATTGGCTGAAGGGGGAGAATGGATCGGGGAAATCGACACTGTTCAGGTCTATGGCCGGACTTATTCCTTTTACAGGAGAGATAGAGGTGGCGGGAAGAGCTATCCATAAAGACAGGATAGGCTACAGGATGATAGTGAACTATGCAGAAGCCGAGCCTGTATATCCTACTTTTCTTACCGGCAGGGAATTGGTGAATTTTTATGCTACTACCAAAAAAGCGGATCCGCAACAGGTGGAAGAACTGATAGTTGCACTGGGAATAGGGGCGTATGTGGGGAATAAAACCGGGACCTATTCAAGCGGAATGCTCAAAAAGTTATCGCTGGTATTGGCATTCATAGGCAATCCCCGATTGATACTGCTTGATGAGCCACTCATTACCTTAGATCAGGCATCAGTTACCAACCTTATGGATATGATAGAGCAAGCCATAACTAAAGGTATTACGATCATTATTACATCACATCAACAATTGGTGACCGGCAACTATTCCTCTGCAGGCTTATCCATTTCGGATCATACGCTGGTGTTAGCATGATAGTTACTTATTTGAGTAGGCTGTATTCATTGTGCTTCATTGGTATTATTCCCGGTTTTATAAACAAACTGCTTTGAAAGTTACCAACCATAAAAAAATGTGATTATCTTGCAATATATGTTTTCGAGGTTTTTTAAGAGAGAGAAAAGTGACAAAGAAAAGTACGATGAGTTGCCCATTCCTGAGAATGCCAGTTTCTCGTTTTTAGGTGCAGATATGCATTCTCATTTTGTGCCGGGTATTGATGATGGGGCTAAAACAGATGAGGATAGTATCTTTTTATTAAGATCTATGGAGGGCATGGGGTACACAAATGTGATCACTACGCCTCATATTATGGTCGATTTTTATCCCAATAATCGTCAAACGATATTGTCTGGGTTGGAGAGATTGAGACAATTGGCTATTGATAATAGTATTAATATAAATATCAATGCTGCTGCTGAATATTACATTGATGAATATTTTGCGGATCTGATAAGTAAAGAACCATTATTGACTGTGTACAAAAACGAAGTGCTCGTAGAGTTTTCTATGATGTATGAGCCTCCGATGCTTAATAATGTGCTTTTTAATATGCAGGCCAATGGATACAGACCAATTTTGGCTCATCCAGAAAGGTACACCTCACTTCATAATAATTTTGACAGATTTCTGGAATTTAAGGATCGAGGATGCTTGTTGCAACTCAATTTACTGTCTTTGACCGGTTATTATGGAGGAAATATTATGAATATAGCCAATAGACTACTAGATAAAGGGTTATATGATTATTGCGGAACAGATATGCACCATGAAAGGCATTCTGCAGCAATAAATAATATTTTGAAAACGGGTCTATATAATAAACTTGTTAATTATCCCTTTTTGAATTCTAAATTATGTTTGTGATAGCGGTTTGATAATGCAGATGGGAAAGTATATTTTTGCTGAAATTGAAGACCGAGAGATATAAGAATAATCTTATTTATTTATTTGAAATTTTAATTTGATGAAAAATCCCCAATTTAATATTGCCGTTATTGGTCTTGGATATGTAGGTCTGCCACTTGCAGTTGAATTTAGTAAGTATTACCCGGTTGTAGGGTTTGATATTAATAAAAAAAGAGTTGGGGAATTGCGTCAATATCAAGATATTACTCTTGAAATTGATGAGCCTCTGTTAAAGAAAGTTACAGTAGATGCTGTTGCCGCAAGTGGGGAGTCGGGTCTTTTCTGCTCATACGAAGTTGAAGATATCAAAGGTTGTAATGTTTATATTGTTACAGTGCCTACGCCGGTAGATAAAAACAATCGTCCTGATCTTACTCCGCTATATAAGGCAAGTGAGACAGTAGGTAAGGTGCTAAAGAAAGGTGATTATGTTGTCTATGAGTCAACAGTGTATCCTGGTGTTACAGAAGATGAGTGTGTGCCTGTATTGGAACGCGTGTCTGGATTGAAATTCAATGTAGATTTTTATTGTGGTTATTCTCCTGAGCGAATCAATCCGGGAGATAAGCAACATACTGTTGCTAACATCAGAAAAGTTACCTCGGGTTCTACCCCAGAAGCAGCAGATGTTGTTGATGGGTTGTACAGTTCAATCATCACTGCAGGAACATTCAAAGCCTCAAGTATCAAAGTAGCGGAAGCTGCTAAAGTAATTGAGAATTCACAAAGAGACATCAATATTGCGTTTGTAAATGAACTGGCCAAGATATTTAATAAGCTGGGTATCGATACCTCAGATGTATTAAAAGCGTCAGGCACCAAGTGGAATTTTATGCCATTTAAGCCGGGCCTTGTAGGTGGACATTGCATAGGTGTGGATCCATATTATCTGGCACAGAAGGCTCAGGAAGTAGGCTATCATCCTGAGATCATTCTTGCGGGAAGAAGACTCAACGATAGTATGGGTTCGTATATTGCCAATGAGTTTGTAAAGCAAATGATCAATAAGGATATTACCATAAAAGGAGCCAGTGTATTATTACTTGGTATCACTTTTAAAGAGAATTGTCCGGATGTTAGGAATACCAAAGTGGTTGATATTGTGAGTGAATTAAAATCATATAATATCAATGTGACCATATATGATCCTTGGGCAAAACCTGCGGATGTAGCACATGAATATGGTATTGACACAATAACAGAATTACCAGAAGGAATTAAATATGACTCTTTAATGCTTGCGGTGGCTCATAATGAATTTTTGAATATTGACTGGCCTAAGTATGTAAATGATAATAGTGTTATTTATGATGTTAAAGGATGTCTTGGTAATGATATGGTAACTGCGAGGTTATAATTAGGATCAGGTTTTTTTTACGACGACTATAATTTAAACTAATTTTGCATAAATTGTTTGTGATGTTTCGATTCACCCGACAGGGCCTTTTGGGCATATCGTTTTTGGCTATTTTTATTATCTCAGGATTCAGTTCTTGTATGACACCCAAGAAAGTCTTGTATTTTCAAGATGTTCCTGATACGATAGCTGCCAAGAAACCGTACATTATTGACAATGTAACAAAATTCGTTAGTCCCGTCATTTTGCCTAATGACATCTTGTCTATAACAGTACAAACCATTCAGCAAAACGAAAGCAGCACACCAATCCAACCAACTAAAGGGATATTTGACCCGTTAAGTGGATTTTTGGTAGACCAGAATGGGAATATTGAATTATCACTAATTGGTTTTGTGAAGGTTGGTGGATTGACTACTTCAGAAGCCAGAGAATTGATCAAAGAAAAAGCCAAAGAGTTCTACAAAGAGCCTGTGGTTAGTGTAAGAATTGCCAATTTTGATATTTATTTTCTTGGAGAATTTGCTCTTCACGGGCCATTTACTTTTCCAAGCGAGAAGGTCAATGTATTAGAAGCATTGGCCTCTGCAGGTGATATTCCTTTGACAGCTAAGCACAATAATTTATTGTTGATCAGGACAGACGGTAATAAAAAAGAATTGGTAAGGCTAAATTTACTTAATTCAGATGTTTTCCATTCCCCGTATTTTTACTTAAAGCAGAGGGATATATTGTATCTTGAACCTACAAAGTATCGTATTCAGACAAGTGACAACAGGCTTACCAGAACGCTAGGGATAATAGGTGGTCTTTTTTCAGTTGCCACGCTGTTTTTGTCATTAAGGAATATTAAATAAAGTTATTATCTACATGGAAGAAATAAAAAGTGGGGTTGCCGATAATAAGAAAAGATCGGAGGACAGTATATTTAATATCAAATGGTTTGTATCAACTGTATTGACAATATGGCCTTGGATTCTTGCCAGTGTTATAGTTGCGCTTATTATAGGAAACATAAATCTTAGGTATGCTACACCAATCTATAAGTCAGTTGCTGAATTAATGATCAATGACTCAAAGAAAGGTGGCTCAAATGGAACTGATGACGTATTAGCAGCATTGAAAATAAACAATAATAAGATCAATGTTGAAAATGAAATTGAAATACTAAGGAGCAGAACCTTGATGACTGAGGTTGTGCGTACATTGAATTTGAACTATAGCTATACAATAGCAGGGAGATTTAAGAACACAACAGTATATTCAAACAAGCCTTTCGAAGTTACTATACTTGATACTATTCAAAATAATTTTGGTTGCTATATTAATATTATAGATGGTACATATTATACCATTACGCAGAACCAAAAGCATTTTGTAAAAGCTAAATGGGGAGACACAATAAAAATTGCTGATTATAATTTGGTAATAAACAAAACGCCTGATTTTTTAGCTAACAATTTACAATACACAGTTCAGGTAGTTCCGGTTTTGTCTGCCGCAAAGAGATTTATGAACTCAGTAAGTATCAATGCACCAAGTAAAGGAACAAGTTGCCTTTTCTTATCCATGTTTGATGCTATACCTGAAAGAGCTATTGATGTGATCAATACCCTGATGCGGCTATATAAACTTCGCAATATCAACGGTAGAACATTGATAGCCAACCGAACTATGGAGTTCATTGATAACAGGCTTGGTGTTGTTGGTGCCGAATTGACCGGAGTTGAGACCGATATAGTAGATTTCAAACAGAAGAATGGTATTGCAGTTGATGTTGGTGCTCAATCAACAGCACTATTAGGAACAAGTACTACAGTCTTACAAAATCTCGCAGAGGAGGAGACTCAGCTTGAAATGTTGACCAGTGTGAGTGATTACCTGCAAAAGAGTGAAAATGATAAGTCAATAATATTGCCAGCATCATTACTGGATAATGCAGGTCTTTCTACTTTGATGACGAGTTTCAATAATTTGCAAATGGATATTGAGACTGGGTTGGTGGTGAAAACACAAGATAACCCTGTTATTAAGAATATGCTTGCTCAAAGAAAGCTACTGAAGCAGAATATCATTCAGGCGCTTGCATCCACAAAAAGAGAGGCACAGATCAAAGTCAATTCATTAAAAGAAGAATTACGTTCAATAAATGAAAAGGTAAGGTCTGTTCCTAATGTGGAAAGATTATACCTTGACTATGCAAGAATGCAACAGACAAAGCAAGATCTGTATGTATTTCTATTGAAAAAGAGGGAGGAAACGGCGATAGAGAAATCTTCAACAGTAGCTGATGCAATAGTTATAGATCCTGCCATCTCAGATGGCTATCCGGTTTCACCAAATCGTTCAAAAACATTAACTACATCTTTGATCGTTGGTTTGTTGTTGCCTTTCGCATTTATACTGATACGTCGTGGCCTCAATATCAAGATCATTAGTAAGGGAGATATCATGAAGTTATCTCCAGTACCTATACTTGGGGAGATTGGTAATAATGTGAGTCAGGAAAGTATTGCTGTTGAAAAAAATAGTCGCACGCTGATATCTGAACAATTCAGGGCGTTGAGGACCAATCTTCAATTCATGCTCACCAATCAAGATCAAAAAACCCTTATTGTAACCTCCAGCATGAGTAATGAGGGTAAATCATTCATAGCTATGAACCTTGCAATTACTTTTGCCATGTCTGGTAAGAAAGTGATACTTCTTGAATTTGATCTTCGAAAACCAAGAATTTCAAGGATGCTCGGTATTGATAACAATAACGGATATTCTAACTATATCATTAATAAAATTAGCTATGAGGATATGATAATTAAGTCTGGTATTGATGATAATCTATATATCCTTCCTTCCGGACCTATACCACCTAATCCTGCTGAGTTGGTGCTTCTTGATCAAACAAAAGCAATGTTTGACAGATTAAAAAGAGAGTTCGATTATATTATTATTGATACATCTCCTGTCGGGCTAGTTACTGATGCTCAATTACTCTATCAATATGCTGATATGGCCTTATACATTGTAAGGCAAGGTCATACCAATAAAGGGCAGTTAGGAATTGCCAATGAGCTTTTTGAATCAGGTAAAATGCCAAAACTTGCGTTTGTAGTGAACGATGTTATAGCTAACAGAGGTTTTGCATATGGTTATGGCTATGAAGAAAATTATGGCTATGGCGGTGGTTACGGCTATGGTTATGGCTATGGTTATGGTTATGGCTCTACTTATGGTAGTGGTTACTACATAAATGATAATCCGAAACAAAAAAGTTTTTTCAAAAAGAAAAATAAATAGGTGAATAATTTTTATGGACTTGAAACCAAATGATGCGTCAGTAGAAAAGTGGGATAATGTAATTGGTGAGGATGCTGGAGTATTTAGCTTTAATATAAAAGAAATCTGGCGCTACCGCGATCTGATGGGCATGTTTGTTAAAAAAGATATCATTACATATTACAAACAAACTATCCTTGGTCCGATCTGGTTCGTTCTGCAGCCTGTACTTACAACATTGATGTTTGTTGTGGTATTCGGGAATATTGCGAAAATATCTACCAACGGAATACCCCCGGTTCTTTTTTACTTGTCTAGTCTGACTTTGTGGAATTACTTTGCGGATACATTCAACCTTACATCGAAAACATTTATTGACAATGCGCCTATTTTCGGGAAGGTTTATTTCCCAAGAATGGTTCTGCCAATTTCAAAGCTGATATCGGGCTTAATAAAGTTTCTTGTACAATTTGCTTTATTCCTTATTGTTTGGGTCTATTTTATTGCTACCCGCGATTCGATTCATCCGAATATGTACATACTATATTTTCCACTTATCATCATTATGGTGGCAGCAATTAGTTTGGGAATGGGTATTATTGTTACCTCATTGACAACTAAGTACCGCGACCTTACCTTTTTGGTGACTTTTGGCATCCAGTTATTGATGTATGCTACCCCGGTCATTTATCCGATCTCTATTGCATCTCCACGTAAGCAATTTTGGTTATGGCTCAATCCGCTCACTTCGCTATTTGAATTATTCAAATATGGCTTTTTAGGCAATGGTGTAGTGAGTTATGGTTGGTTGCTATATACAGTTGTTTTTTCTTTAGTTCTTTTGGTATTCGGCTTTATCATTTTTGGTAAAGTAGAGAAAAAATTTATAGATACAGTTTAAGGGTCATATATGAGTGTAGTCATACAAGCAGAGCACATTTCTAAACTGTACAGACTTGGTCAGGTGGGTACAGGTACATTGAGTCATGATTTGAACAGGTGGTTTGCAAAAATTGCAGGTAAAGAAGATCCGTTTGCAAAAATTGGCTCTATTAATGACCGTTCTGTAAAAACTACCGACGAATATGCATGGGCTTTACGTGATATTAATTTCCAGGTAAATCAGGGTGACGTAGTTGGTGTAATAGGTAGCAATGGAGCAGGTAAGTCAACTTTATTAAAACTATTATCACGAGTTACAACCCCTACTGAAGGAAAAATTAAGATTCGTGGCAGAATTGCATCCCTTTTAGAAGTAGGAACAGGATTTCATCCGGAGCTTACAGGAAGAGAGAATGTTTACATGAATGGGGCAATATTGGGAATGACAAAACAAGAGATCAAAAGAAAGTTTGATGATATTGTGGAGTTTGCAGGAATTGCCAAGTATATTGATACACCGGTAAAGAGATATTCTTCTGGGATGTACGTGCGATTGGCGTTTGCTGTTGCAGCATATCTGGAATCTGAAATACTAATTCTGGATGAGGTATTAGCAGTTGGGGATGCCGAATTTCAAAAAAAATGCCTTGGTAAAATGGGTGATGTCGCTCATAACGAGGGTAGGACTGTGTTGTTTGTTAGCCATAATTTATATGCTGTATCTGAAATTTGCAACACTGGATTGTTGTTGGTAAACGGACAGGTATCTTATTCAGGACCAATAAAGAACACGATAGATAGGTATCTTAAGGCAGACAATCATTCGGGAGAAATCGTAAAGACCCACAAAAAAGGAATTTTGTGGAATGGGATTTTGAACAGGGTTGATATGGAAGATCTGAAGCCTAATGAAGATATTTTGTTCAAATTGAGTTTTACCTCCCAAAATCTTGATCTGCAAAATGTGATGATCGATTTCAATCTTCATAATGAGAATAATATCAATGTCACACATTCAAGATCTAAGTGGATCGACAATAAATTTGCAGTAAAACCGAATACCGATTTTGAAGTTACCTATACACTCAACTCCCCCAAATTAGCCCCGGGACGTTACTTCCTCACTGTTTGGATATATCATGGAGAAAATGTTTTACTTCATATAGACAATATTGCCGCGTGTACTATTAACGCCAATAATTATTTTGGTTCATCTTTGTTTTTGGATGAGGTTCAATCTTGTGTAGTTCCATCATTTACTATTAGCAAAGTAGATTGCTGAGATATTTAAATCGAATTGATGTATAAGCAACCTGGCATAAGTATTATTATTCCTTCATATAATTCATCCGGTTATTTGGAAGAAACTGTTCGTACTTTGTATGAGCAAACAAATAAGAACATAGAAGTCATAATAATAGATGATGGAAGTACGGATAACTCTGTAGAAGTTGCAGAAATGTTACTTGCCAAATTTTCATTAGCCGGGTCTGTTATCAGACGTCCGGATACTGAGCCCAAAGGTGTTGCCAGCTGCAGAAATATTGGAGTGAAAAAAGCTTCACATGATTGGGTGTCATTTTTAGATAGTGATGATCTTTTTGTTGCAGACACTATTCAAAAAACTATTGACAATATTGTAGAATACGGGCATGAATCCGGTGCGTTCTTTCATGGTGTCAGAGAGTTTGATGATGAAACAAATGACACCATAACATTGAAAATACTTGAATTTGAACAGCGACCAACTGACATTTTCAATAAACTTATCAATAGAAATTTTATCACTACTTCTTCTGTGACATTGAGAAAGAGCCTGATCGAAGAAATAGGATATTTTGATATCACGTTGCACGGTGTTGAAGATTATATGTTGTGGTTAAGAGTAAGTAAAAGAACTAAGTGGGTATATTGTAAAGAGGTATTGACAGAATACAGAGTTCGAAGATCATCATTGATGGGTGGACGCCGTTTTCAGTATTATTTAGAACAAAATGCCAAACTTATTGCTTCAATCAGGGGTACCGGCGAATTCACTGATTTTGACATTACGTCAATTATTAATTACCTCGATGCTACCACTAAATACTATGCAATGGTATCTATCGACAGATGGGGGTGGAGTGATTTTATTAATGGTATCTTATTTCTTAAGAGAACCGGTAAGAAAGCATTAGCTGCAGAGTTGTTAAAACATCACGTTCGTAACAATGTCTTACGAAAAATAAGCAGGATAATAAAAAAATAAATAGATAATTGATGCGTATCTGGGCTTTTCCCTCCTTCTATCCATACGACTACCCAGGAATGAGGTGGGCGGGTACTTTTGCTCATAGACAGTACAAGGGTTTAATCAATAATGGTGCTGAACTTAATGTGATATTACCTGTACTTTGGTCTCCTCCGTTTCCGTTCTCTGAAATGTTTGCCGACTGGAAAAAAAATCGGAAGTTGAATTTTCCGGAAAAGCGAGTTTATGATGGTATTACAATATATCATCCGAGAATTGCTAACATGAGGCCTAATAGGTTTGTAAAAAAGTCATATACAGAGCGATATATTGATGCTGTAGCAAATTTTTTTAAAGACAACAATATAGTTTTAGACCCTGAGCATGACATTTTCTATGGGCAGTGGTTGCTTGACTGTGTGCATATGTTACAAGCTGCACGAAAGCTTGGTGTAAAATGTGCTGTATTGGGTATCGGAGATGATGTGATAACCTGGCCGGGTAGCAGTGCCAAGGCAATGGAAGAATTTAAGTACGTGGTTGCCAATGCGGATCTGGTATTGACCAACGCCGATTATCTTGGTAAAGACATACAGAAATCATCGGGCATGCAGGTGCCATATGTAGTTAATTATTTTGGCATTGACTATGATAAATTTAGGCCGGTAGACGAAGCTGAAAAGCTTAAATTGAGAGTGAGGTATAATATCCCGGCCAATAAGATAGTTATTCTTACAGTAGGGTCTCCCTTGAAAAGAAAGGGTTGGCTTGACTTATTTGATGCATTGGCAGAAATAAAGAAGACGAATACCGATTTTTTATTGGTTGGTGGTTATGCAGGCCCCAAAGATCTGGATATTCCTGCTGAAGTAGCCGCACGTGGACTTACAGAACAATTTTACGATCAGGGAGAAATAAAACCGGAGCTATTAAGCGAATTCTATAATCTAGCCGATATTTTTTGTCTTCCATCACACTGGGAAGGGTTGGCAACCGTCGTTTCGGAAGGTATGGCATCAGGTTTGCCTGTTGTAACAAGTGATGTATGCGGACAGCCTGAGATAGTAAAGCATAATGAAACAGGCATACTTGTCTCAGCAAAAGATAAAGTGGGTCTTGCTAATGAATTATTGTCATTAATAGAAAATAAAGAGAAGCGACTACAATTGGGAGCAGCAGCCAGGAGATTCATTGTTGATACCTGGGGCAATGATGATGAGAACTCCAAAAAATTATTAGGTATCCTAAAGAGTATCTTATAGGATATTCTTTTTTATGTGCTCGTAGGTCCTTTTGATCCCTTCAGCGATACTGGTGAATTCAAATCCCGGATTATTAGCTAATAGCTTACGATTACTTAAGAAAATAGCAGAATTATCGCTTTGTCGGGTTGCGGTATATTCTATTTCGAATGAGTCTATCACAACATTTTTGATAGTAGTAACTAGTTCATTGATACTCATCGTATCATTTGAAGAAGCATTAAAAATGTTGGATACTTGAGTATTGGCACTTACTGAATGACCCATTAGTGTTACAAGGTCTTGTACGTAAATGTAATTGCGTATGTTCTCCCCATTACCAAATATTTGGATCTTATGTTCTGTGATTATTTTTTCCAGAAAGGTATTGATGATGCCCAGCCCTTTGGAAACATTCTGTCCTTCTCCATAAACGTTAGATACTCTGTAGATATCATATTTAAGATTACTTCTGATATCGAAATAATTTAAATAATACTCCATGGTCAATTTAGTAATGCCATAAGGAGAGAATGGATTTTTAACTGCATCCTCATCTACCTGTAAATGTGAAGAGCCGTAGATTGTACCTGCGCTGGAGACGAAAATGATCTTCTTAATGTCTAATTGCGATACCGTTTCCAAAAAAATGATAAATGGTAATAAATTGTTGGTGATCTCCAGTTTGGGATTATTCCAGCTGGTAGCAGGAATGGTTTCTGATGCGAGAAAGTAGATGAAATCTATGTCCTTGAAATCTTCAATGATCTGATTTGTATTTGAAAGATCTATCTTTTTGTAAGGTAATGTAGTATTCGCGATCGCTTTTTCGCTTCTGCCAAAAAGTGTTATTGCATTATCATTAGATTCCTGAAGTTTTTTGGCAAGATTGGAGCCGATGAAACCATTTGCACCGATAATGGCGATCTTATTTATATTCATTTTTATAGTACACTTATATACTCAATGATAATAAAGCATCAATGGCTATGTGTTGTTGCAAATCTACTAAAAACGAGAATAAAAGGAGTAAAATGCTACTTTACTAAATTGTTTATCAGAGACATGTAGATAGTATAATAGGTGAGATAATGACTTTGAAGGCTAAAACAATAAAATAATGTAATGGAAATAATTGCTGATATAGTTTGAGTATCTTTGTCAATGACTGAAATATATTCATTTCCGACTTATGCAATGTAGTGTAATTATACCCGTTTACAATAGGGCTGATCTTATTAAATTTACACTTAATTCATTAGATGCTGGTTTTCATTCCGGTGTAAACTTAGAAATAATTGTGGTGGACGATGGTTCTACCGACAATGTGATTGAAGTTGTGAAAACACAATACCCTCATGTTATAGTAATGGCAAACAAGGGTAAGGGTGCTTCAAGTGCCAGAAATGAGGGATTGGCTGTTGCAACAGGTAAGTATGTGGTATATTTAGATTCGGATGACCTGATCGGCCCCGAATTTCTAAAAGCTAAAATTGATTTTTTACAACAAAACGATGAAGTAGGTGCTGTTTACGGAAAATATGAATACTTTGATTCGGAAGGTGATTTTGTTGAGAAAGATATTATATTTAAACATAAGTATCCTGTTATTAAGTCGCTGAATGCCACTGCCGAACATATTACTAACTATTTTGGGGGGAACTATATTCCACAGAATGCTATTGTTTGGAAGAGAGAGGTGCTTGTTGATTTAGGGGGGCATGACAGCAAATTATTAGTGAATCAAGATGTTGAACTTGTAATCAGAGCATTGTTAAACGGCACAAAAATAATGGGTATCGATGACGATACTCATGCTTATATAAGGCATCATTCTTCAGATGTTAGGGTAGGATTGGTGGCAAACTCGATACCTAAATTGCAGAACATACTTGACTTACGAAGGAGGCTATTCAGTGAATTTGTGAAATCTGAGTATTGTAATGATAGGTCGCTTAAATCACTGAGTACCTATCTGTTTAATTTTTGGCGCAGCACACGGCATTTCGATAAGGAATTGGCAAATAGTTTCTTAAGTTTATCCAAGGAGATCTATTGGCCAATAAAAATTAAAGGTAATTTGTTCTTCAGAACATTAGGTAGCTTACTGGGACCGGTAAATGCGGTAGAGATAAAATATTTTTTATTAAAAAGAGATTAGTATAATGTGCGGTATTCTCACAATAGTTAACAAGAAAACAGATAATTCATCAGGTAACCTGATAAAGGCATCATCTATCATCAAACACAGAGGGCCTGATGATGAAGGCTTTCTTACGTGGTTGCCGGGTGAGCGGCCTAAAATATGGGCTGGTGGTGATACTGCCGCATCTACAAATGAATATTGGAAATACGAAACACTTGCTGAAGGGCAACCATATAAAGTAGGATTTGGTCATAGACGCTTGTCAATTCTTGATCTTTCGCCGGCAGGGCATCAGCCGATGATCTATGAAAAAGCCGGGCTGACAATTTGCTTTAACGGAGAGGTGTATAATTACCTTGAAATTAAGGCGGAACTGGAAACAATGGGCCATATGTTCCATACTACCTGCGATACAGAAGTAATACTACATGCATGGGAACAGTGGGGGGTAAAGTGCCTTGATAGATTCAATGGTATGTTTGCATTTGCGATGCTTGATTATCGCAAAAATGAAATGTATGTGGTGAGAGATCGTTTTGGGGTTAAGCCATTATATTATTTTGATGGTGCAAATGCATTGTACTTCGCATCAGAAATAAAGCAGATAAGGACTTCTCCAGACTTTAAATTTGAACTGAATGAATCAATAGCACGTACGTTCCTTGCAACCGGAGCCGTTGACCAGACTGATGCTACATTCTTTAAAAATGTACACAGTCTTCCTTGCGGTCATTATATAAAAATGGATCTTTCGAAGGATGGAAATGCATTTGAAATAATACAATGGTACAAGCTCAATCCAAAGCAGTGGACAGGTAATTTTGATGAAGCAGTTGCGGAATTCAGAAAATTATTAATAGCTGCGGTAGATCTACGATTGAGGTCTGATGTTACAGTTGGGTCTTGCCTTTCAGGAGGATTGGATTCATCAAGCATTGTTTGTATTGCAGCAGATCTGCTAAAAGCTAAGGGCGAATTTGCAGGTCAGGAAACTGTCACTGCAACTTACGATGAAGCAAAATATGACGAGTGGAAGTTTGCTGAGGAAGTCATTAAAAAAACAAATGCGCATCCCCATAAAACATATCCATCATTCACTCAGTTGAAACAGGAAATTGATGCCTTTATCTGGCATCAGGATGAGCCAACCGGGAGTACTTCTCAATTTAGCCAGTGGGCTGTGTTTAAAGCTACCAATGAAGCAGGGCTCAAGGTGATGATAGACGGACAGGGGGCTGATGAACAACTGGCGGGATATGGAGGTAATGATATACCTTTTTATAGCGGGTTGATTAAAAATGGGCAGATTGGCGCTATTATGGAAGAAGCATCTGCCTTCAAAAAACAGAATGGAGATTTGCCCAAAGGCTTTCTTATTGCGGCAATACAGCTCTCTATGGGTAAAATGCTTACAACTCTGATGCCTGCTAAACTTAAGGTGACAAGAGTGCCGCAAGTAGATTATATTGTTGGCGGTGAAAAAGCTAAGATATATGATGAGCATGCTAAAAGTCTGCACGAAAATCTATTGCGCCAACTTTATTCTGAACCATTACCAGCATTACTCAGGTACGAAGATCATAATTCTATGGCTTGGAGTGTAGAGTCAAGAACTCCGTTCCTGGATTATAGATTTGTGGAATTTACAATGGGGCTTCCCGCAAGGTTTGTTTACAAGAACGGTATAAGAAAGCACATTCTTCGTGAGGCTATGACTGGTATAATACCAGACGCCATAGCCAACAGAAGAGATAAGATGGGTTTTGTTACTCCTGAGGAAACATGGTTGAAAGGCGAAGGGAAGGAGTGGTTTATTGCTGAGATAGATAGCGCTTGTAAAGCTTTTGGAGGTACAATACTAGATGTTACCAATACTAAGAAGTATGTAACAGAAATGATGGATAGCAAACGTAAGTTTGATTTTATGCCATGGCGGATCGTCTGCTTTAATCGTTGGTATTCGAGTATTATAAAAGAACAGGCTGAAAATGGGAAATAATAAGTCCATAGCTTTCCTTTGCCATCCTTATCATAGGGGCGGGGTAACGAGGTGGATGGCGGATGCCGCTATTGCCTATGCGAATAAAGGCTATTGTGTCTATTTTGTTACTGTAGAGCCAACAATTACATTTTTTTCGGGAGAGGGAAGGGAAACAATGCTGCAGTTGCTGACGAAGACCAAGAATAGTGTAATAATAGGCAGTATAAAAGTAGGGCGTGAATTTGAATTCGGTACGCCTGAATATCGGGAGTATATTTATAAAAAGTCATTGCTGGCAACAGTGCCAACAGGTGTTCCAGTTGTATTATCAGATGACAAGAGTGTTTGGGCTGCGGCAGCTTCGTTATATGCCACATATCCTATTGTAGGTGTGTTGCATGCTGACGAAAACGGATATTACGATCTTGCCAGAAAATATCATGAGACTACAGATCTGTTGGTATCTGTTTCCCAAAGAGTACAACATACAGTACAAGAGCGCTGCCCTGATGTGCATAAAAACAAATTGTTTATTATTCCTTGCGGTATTCACTTGCCGGCTGTTAATCAAAGAACTACTCAAGAAGATAGCTTACAGCTCATATATGTAGGGCGGGTAAATGATTATCAAAAACGATCTGGTGACCTGCTGAAAATAGCTGTATCATTACGGGAGAAAAATATTTCGTTCAATCTGAATATTATTGGTGATGGTGCAACTTATAAATCTAACCTTGAAAAGCAATTTACTGATGTAGGACTGAATGGGTCCGTTACTTTCAGAGGTTGGTTATCTCAGGTAGAGGTTAAAGATTACCTGCAGAAGTCGGATGTAATGATATTACCATCAGACTTTGAGGGTATGCCTATTGCGATGATGGAAGCACTTGCATCGGGATGCGGATTTGTAGGTACCAGAGTGAGTGGTATTGAAGATTATGAAAACCATGAGTTAGCTAATAATTGTTTCAGAGTTTACGAAGTAGGTGATATTGAAGACGCGGTGAGCAAGATCCAACAGGTTGCAGCAATACCATTAGTTACCAGGCTAATAGCAGCAAGGCAGCTGGCAGAATCGCAATTCAGTATGGATACTTGCCTGACAAAATATGATACTGCCATAGCAGCTGTAAGAAAGAGGGATTATGTTGATAAAAAAGTATCTATTTCTTTGATCGCTGTGTTAAAGTCTAAGATGATAGCGATGGTTAGAACATTGAAAATGAGAAAACGCAAGTAGTACTACCATTATTATCTTATAAAACGAAAGGATCATAGCATAAAAAAACCTCCGATAACTCGGAGGTTTTTTTATGCTAGTAAGTATTGATTACTTCAAGTTCGGGTGTGGTGGAGGTGGTGCAGATGGACCTGTTTCGCCATCTTCAGCTGAACGGAATGATACTACATTCTCGTCATCACCTTTACCATATTGGAAAATGAACCTGTCGCGAAGGATGTTCTGCTTTTCAGTCATGTATTCGATAACTGCATTAACACGCTCCCAAGCTTTTTGCTCTTGTTTCTTACCACCGGCACCGCCACCTATAACAACAACTTTACAATTAGGGTCAAGTTTCATTTGAGCTGCAAGAGTTGATAATTGCTGAGCAATAGCAGGAGTTACCGCTGCATTGCCTGCAAAATGGCAAGATCCGTCTTTAATATGACCGCAAACGCCTTTTCTTCCTGCGCCTTCGCAAGCTTCAGGGCATGGGCAATGACCAACACCATCAGCATCAACAGGCTGGCACTCTGTTGGAGTGATCAACTGCTTGTCTTTAAAGTCAGGTACACCATCGCCATCAGTATCCATAGGGCAACCATGACCATCAACTGCTACACTTGCAGGAGTTTTAGGACACTTGTCGAACTGGTCTGTAACACCGTCATTGTCTTCATCAGGCAATACAGGGTTTGGCAGCAACATATGACGTGGGTAAGACAATTCGCTGTAAGCATGATCCAGTGGATTGATCCAGTACAAAGGCTCAACAGATTTTTTCTTTGTCTTTACATTGTAGTTGACACCCACAGAGAAATAGTTGATACCATCGCTGCTCTGGCTTACGCTCATTTGGTTACCGATAGCCTTGCCGAAGCGAGTACCATCAAGATAATCATCACTTGGGAAAGTGTAGCGATCTTCGATCTGGATATTGAACTGCTTGTTGATCTTGATCTCAACACCTGCTCCTAAGCTTGGCGCGAAATCAAGTGTTTTATTGTCAAGGATAGTGCTCGCGTTGCTGCTTCTGTCAGCATTGCTTTCGTAAGTCTTATCCATTTTGCTCTGCAGGTCTTTACGAACCTTGCTGTTGCTTGCCTTAGGGTCAATGTTCAGACCGCCGGCGCTATTGCCAAAGTTATAAGCAGAGTAGCTTGCATCAAGCGCATTTACACGCGTCTTGTAGCCAAGTGCACCCAAACCGAAGTAGCCGTAGAATGACATGCCGGTCCTTGCCTGATGGAAGCTGATGTTTTTGATATTCAATATCATATCCAGATTCAGCTGTGACGATTCCATGCGGGTTGCACGGTATATGCTGCTGGCAGGTTTGCTTGTTGTAGCCTGATTCAATGGCACATATCCTTGATTAGAATAGGGTGCATCAAAGCTTTCAGTTGGCTGAACATCCAGATTCTTAGCTACACCATATACATATTGTAAACGGGTAGAGAAAGAATAACCCCATGCCTTACGCACCTGAAGGTGAAGACCGCCACCGCCTTTCTGGAAGAAATTAAGCGATGGTATATCTCCTGCTACATTGTACAGACCAAATCCGATACCAACCTCGAACTGGTTGCGAGGGATTGGTGGGAAAGCAGTTTGGTGCTCCATATATTGGTGGTACTGCTTTTTGTGTTTTTTGTCGTAATAAGCAGAATCCAATACATCGTATCCTTTTCCTCTGTAGGTCATGTCGCGGCTAGACCATTGTGGTGTGCCTGCGGCTGCAGCGCCTGATGCAGGAGGAGCAGTAGGGGTAGGAGTTTCCTGTGCAAATAGCGACTGACCCGCTATCAAAGAAAATCCTGATACTAGAAGTAATTTCTTGATCAGCATAATATATGAGTTAGTATTAGACAAATTTTTAATTTGCGAAATCTGGCACAAAGGTAAAAGACTATTGATGAATAGCCAACTAAAGAATTAACATTAACAGTGGTTTTGCAGTTTTATTGCGTAGAAAAATGAGTTGCTTAAAATTTTCTTTTCGAAATTAGATTTAGTTAATCGACTTTTACATTCAATTTAGCAATAGCGCGCAGTAATGGAACTTGTACACAAGGTAATAGGGAGTGAATTGTCATTATTTGAAAAGAAATTTTCAGAGAGCGTTAAGAGCTCTAATCGTTTGCTCGACCGAATTATGGGGCTTATCATAAAACGGAAGGGCAAGCAAATGCGCCCTATGTTCGTATTTCTTTCTGCTAAAATTGCCGGTGGGGTCAACGACGTCACCTTTAGGGCTGCTTCACTTATAGAATTATTACATACGGCAACATTGGTGCATGATGATGTAGTGGATAACTCCATGATGCGCAGGAACTTTTTCTCTATCAATGCGCTTTGGAAAAATAAAATAGCGGTACTGGTGGGCGACTATCTGTTATCTAAAGGTCTGCTGCTATCTATAGATAACGGAGATTATAAAATA
Organism: Chitinophagaceae bacterium; assembly: GCA_947447465.1. Taxonomy (GTDB): domain Bacteria; phylum Bacteroidota; class Bacteroidia; order Chitinophagales; family Chitinophagaceae; genus Flavipsychrobacter. The sequence goes on from CANFKE010000037.1 coordinate 20,004, forward strand.
CTACAGATCACATCGAGAGCGGTAAAAGAGATGAGTGAGGGCGAATTGCTGCAAATGGAGAAAGCAAGGAAGCTGGATATAGATGAGAGTATCTATTTTGAGATCATAAGGGCTAAAACAGCTTCGTTGTTGTCTTCGGCGTGTGCTGCAGGTGCTTTGTCGGCAGAAGGAAATGAAGCTGAGGCCGAAAAGTTCAGGCTTTTCGGAGAAAAGGTGGGTATCGCTTTCCAGATAAAAGATGATCTTTTTGATTACGGACAAGACAATATCGGTAAGCCTACGGGGATAGACATAAAGGAGAAGAAAATGACACTGCCGCTTATTTATGCATTACAACATGCCGACAGTGCTACCAAAAGAAGGATAATTTATACTGTAAAGAATAACAGCACAGACAGAAATAAGGTGAATGAGGTCATTACTTATGTTCAGACTTCAGGTGGTATAGCTTATGCTGCCGAGAAGATGATGGAATATCGTAAGGGAGCATTGGAAATTTTGCATAGCTATCCGCCATCGCCGGCCAGGGATGCAATGGAGGAATTAGTAAATTATGTGATTGACAGGAAATACTAAAATGAAGCAGGGATATTTGAAATTCAAGAGTTTTTTTACCATTTTTTTTACGGTCTGTGCTGTAATAATGTTGCAAGGCTGTCTTGGGTTGCTGATGAAGCCCAAGGAGAATGCAAAAACACCTGTGGTGGTATTAAAGCTGAGTGCAGATTCGGGATTTGTAGCTAAAAGTCAGGTGCTGCCATTTCTTATAGCTAATGGACTTACCGATACACTTAATGACTGGTGGAAAAAGTGGGCACCTGCTGATACTATGGGTAAGTATTACAAGATGGAAGGTGGTGATAAGTATCTTTTGTGTGTGCTTTCCGCAGATAATGATCAGACGGTTGCAACTAATAAGCTACTGGAAATTGATAAGGATGGTAAAATGACCGCGTCTCAAGACTTTTCGTGCGACTGGTGCGACCTAGATAAAAGAAAAGATGCACTGAGGAAACGTGGTAAGTACTTTATGACCTATTCATGTGGTCATGGTTCGTCATTTTCTTCCAGTTGGTTCACACTATTCAGATCAATAGCTGACAGAGAAACTCAATCTCAAATAATGGAATCGCAGTTTGTTGGTGCGCCACAATGCCAGACCATCTATTCCAATTGGCGGCTGATGGGAGATACCTGTATTGTGAACTATACAATAGAGAATAGTAGGGTAACGCCTAATGGTTGTGTGCCAAGTGATACTATCAGAACATCGATACTGTACCATTTGAAAAACGGGGAGTGGTGTGCCGCCGATAGCAATAAGTTAAAGCAGATGCATATAGCACAATAACACTATTCGCCTACAGTGTAATAAACACAGGTAGTTACAAAATCTCTGAAATAAGGAATGTAAGTGATCGGTTTCCATTGTATGCGCGGTTGCAGTCCGAATTTATATTTATAGATCGGGTTAATGAAGTAGTCTCGTTTACTGAGAATCCGCAATCCGCTTCTTTTTACAATGCGTTCAAATCTTTCTATAGTTATCTGGGTCTCCTTTACTTCTATCAGTTCTTTGATAGACAAAGGATGTTCTCCTGCCAGTTTCAGCAGTCCTTTGTACATGAATGTAGGCAGTATGTGATAATAGGGCATCATTGCCGCCAGCTTATTGATGCATACTTGTTGGTGACCGCCAAACGGCATGTACCATGGAGGGAATCCGAAAAATATCTGTCCGCCGGGTTTTAAAAAATTCTTGAGGTAGGGTATGAATTTTTCCTGCTCGGGAACGTGTTCAATAACATCTTTGAGCATGATGACATCAAAGAATCCTTTGAAACGGGATAAGAAGCTCTCTTCGTAAATATTCTGGCAGATAACCTCCAGCTTGCCTTCTGCGACCCTGTCTGCAAGAAATTCACCTGCCAGTTCTATACGTTGCGCATTAAGGTCAACGCCCACGCAGTAAGCGCCTTTATCTAAAAAAGCTTTCAGATTGCCGCCCTCGCCTGTGCCTATCTCCAGCACGGTGACGCCATTGGTTATGGCCTTCGTTTGCTCAATGAAAGGAAGTACATAATTAAGTGAGTTTTCTACCTGCTGATCGAAACGTACCTGATCGTTTGAGTGCTGTTTGAGCGCCAATGGTTACTGATTTAGAAATTACGAGCGGTAAATTTACTTTTTTATTTCTATCTGCGCATTGCCAAGAATATATAATTGCCGGCGAATACTTTCGTGGTGGATCTTCTCATACAGATCAACGATGAAATCTTTATCCAATCCGTTAACAGTGCATCTGGCAGTAGTGCTTTCTACAATTTCTCTCCAACGGGCAGGCTGGTAGGCGGTCATATTGGCCGATTTCTTTACTTCGCCCACTTTCTCGCTCAATTCCATACGTCGGGCAATGAGGTCAATGATCTCGGCATCAACGGCATCCATTAATTGACGCAGGTGTTCCAGTTTTACCTGTGTGCCCATGTCATTCGTGAATTCTGCCCTTACCACCAGTTTGCCCAGTATGTCACTGAGTTGTGCAGGTGTTATCTGCTGACGGGCATCTGTCCATGCATCATCCGGATGGGTATGTGTTTCGATCATTAACCCGTCAAAATGCATGTCCAAAGCTTTTTGAGCTACTTCAGCTATGCGGTTGCGTTTACCGCTGATATGACTGGGGTCGCATATAATGGCCAGTTCGGGTCTGCGTCTTTTTAATTCAATAGGTATGGGCCAGTTAGGCTGGTTGCGATACCCGACAGCAGAGCTATATCCGGAAAATCCTCGGTGTATTGCCGCAACCTCGGTAATGCCGGCAGCAAGGAAACGTTCAATTGCGCCCTCCCATAATTCAATATCAGGATTGACCGGATTTTTTACCAATACAGGTATGCTGGTCCCTTTCAGTGCATCAGCAAGATGCTGAACATGAAATGGATTTACCGTAGTACGGGCGCCTACCCACAGTGCGTCAGCACCATATTTCAATGCCAGCTCTATATGCTCGGGTTCAGCAACTTCTATTGTATATTTTAAATTGTATATTTTTTTTGCTTCCTGTAACCATTGCAGAGCAGCTTCTCCATTACCTTCAAATGATCCTGGTCTGGTGCGTGGTTTCCATACCCCTGCTCTGAACATATCAATGTTCATTGTGGCAAGAGCTGCGGCAGTTTCCAAAACCTGTTCACGGGTCTCTGCACTGCACGGGCCTGCTATGATGAAAGGCTTTCCTGTTTTAAAAAAAGACATGATGCAAATGTAAGCGGGATAGGGCAAATACAAATAATACGAGTATTGGATACAGCAATATTAACTTAATGGAAAGTCAGAAAGCAGTATGTTTTATTTATATCTTTTCTTTGATTTTTATAATGCTTGATGCAGTTGAAATGGTGTAGATAATAAAACATACCCCGATTATTATATCTTTATCTCCTGTAAAACTAAAGTGTGCGCCAAAGGCTCTACCCGATCATATCACTTGTTCTGTTGCTGTGCTGTTGCGCAGGAATATGTTCTTGTTTTCAACTAGACATAGAGCAGGTGATCTGTAAAATAAGAGCGCACCATCCTGAGCATCAGCAGCAAATGACTACTATGAGGGTTGCAGCAACGGAGTTTGCACATCATAGATCTGGTGATGAAATTCATATAGACGGCGTACTTTATGATATTACCCGAATAGAGATCTGCGGCAAAAGTGCCACGGTATCTTTGTTCAGAGATACTGAAGAGGCAGATCTGATCAATGAAATTATTTCTGTGTTTCAGACAGATACTCGATTTGAGGCAAAGGACAAATACGATCACATATCCAGGCACAAACTGTATGTTCCTGATGGTAAGGTGCTTTGTACCCAATGCAGTTGTCTGTTAACTACTTTCATTAATGAAGAAAAGGCTGTGGTGTCTTATTATAAGACATATGCAGTAGATATTACCGCCAATATCATTAAGCCTCCGCCCAGAGCTATTTGTTGATCTGCATCTTTAATCACCGTTATCAAAACGGATTTTCCTATTTATTCACTTTAATCTGATCGATATGAACACGAAGTTTATTCGTCTGTCATTACTTTTTATATTATTTATTACCGGTACTACGTTTGCGCAGAATGAGCTTACCGGGAAAATATTCAATGCTACCGGTATGGTGCCGCTGGCAAATGCAAGTATCTATATACAGGACCTGAAAATAGGCGCGGTAAGCGACAGTTCTGGTGTTTATTCAATAAAAAATCTGCCAACAGGTACTTACATGGTTGATGTGCACCTGATAGGCTTCGCTGTAAAAGCAAAGACCATAAAAATAGCCGGAGTGGTCACCAATGACTTTACACTTGCCGGTGCCGACTATGAAACACAGGAAGTCGTAGTAACGGGTAATATGAGCGCGACAGGTATTCGCAATACCCCGCAGGCTATAACTGAAGTGTCTAATGATTACCTGACACAACGCAGTGCGACCAATATCATTGACGCATTGAAGATGATACCTGGAGTGGATGGTATATCTGACGGGCAGAGTATTGCCAAGCCAACGATACGCGGATTGGGATATAATCGCGTAGTTACTGTTAATGATGGCGTTCGTCAGGAAGGATCTCAATGGGGTGATGAATATGGTATTGAAATAGACCAGAATGCTGTAAACCGAGTTGAAATTTTGAAAGGCCCTGCATCGCTTGTTTATGGCTCTGATGCAATATCCGGGGTGATCAATATGTTGCCGGAACATACTGCTGCTGAAGGCGAGATAAAAGGAGACATACTGTATAATTATCAGACCAATAATGGCCTGATGAATGGTGCAGGCCACATAGCAGGCAATATTAAAGGAATATCTTTCAGCGCGCGCGTAGATAATACAATGGCACATGCTTACCAGAACAAAACGGATGGTTATGTGTTCAATACGCAATTCAGCAATTTTAATACAGATGGGACATTGGGTATTCACAGGAAGTGGGGTTATTCTCAGTTGCATTACAGCTACTTTGAACTGAGGACCGGTATTGCTGAAGGAGCAAAGGATGAGACAGGTGCTTTCATCAAGCAGGCACTTGATGAGCATGGAGACCCTATTGAGGTCAGAGCTACCAATCAGGAGTTACGTTCGTACACTCCGTTTGTTATCAATCAACTGGTAAAACATAATAAGCTGGTGTGGGATAATAGTATTTCATTGGGTAATGCTGGTAAAATAACCGGCATTTTCGGATATCAGCAAAACAGCAGGCAGGAAAATAATGACATTACTATCGCCAACACTTCCAATATCTGGTACCTACTGAATACAGTGAGTTATGATGTTCGCTATTCATCACCATCTTGGAAAGGATTTGACTTTTCTATTGGTGCCAATGGTATGTATCAGAATGCAAAAAATAAAGGTACATTATTGCTGATACCGGAATACGATCTGTTCGATCTGGGCGCATTTGCTATTGCTAACAAAAAAATTGGCAAGCTGAACATTAGTGCGGGCGCACGTTATCAGATGCGTAATTTCAAAGGTCACGACAACTACATAGATTCTAATGGCAATCAATTGAGTGCCGGCGATCCTGATGCAATACATCGTTTCACTGCATATACAGCAAACTTCAACGGCTTCGCAGGTAGCTTGGGTGCTGCTTATCAGGTGACCAACAGCTTTTATATAAAAGCCAATGCGGCAACCGGATTCCGTGCACCCAACGTAGCAGAGAGCGGATCTAATGGCATACATGATGGTACTGTAGTTTATGAAATTGGTGACCGTACTCTGAAGCCGGAGCAAAGCATGGAATTCGATCTGACACCTGGTGTACAGACAAAGGATGTTACAGCAGAAGTTAGTGTGTTCTACAATAACATCAATAATTTCATTTATGCGAAACAGTTAAGTTCGTTGCTTGGCGGAGACTCGCTGAATAGCAGTACTCCCGGTTTTGAGAATGCGCCTGTTTTCAAATATTCACAAGGAAATGCTGTGCTGATGGGTGCAGAAGCCAGTCTGGATATTCACCCGTCTGGATTGAAATGGTTTGACTGGTACACGGGATATAGCTACGTAGATGCCCGTTTGAAGGATGTTCCTGATAGTGTAAATGTATTGCCCTTCATACCCCCAGCACGCCTGCGCTCGGAAGTGACATTGAGTGTTGCGAATTTGTGTAATACATTCAGAAACAGTTATTTCCGTTTCGGTGTCAACCACAGCTTCGAGCAATCGAGAGTATATCAGATCAGCAGTCAGTATTATGGATTGGAGCACATAGAAGTGTTACCGGCCTATACTTTGTTGAACGCCGGTATTGGAACCGATATCATGAGCCGTGGTCGTAAGACATGCTCCGTATATATCAATGTGAATAACATTGCTGATGTTAGTTATACAGACTATATGAGCCGTTATAAGTATGCGGTAAATGAGGTGAACGGAGTAACAGCAAAGTACATTGCTAATATGGGAAGGAATGTAAGTGTCAAGGTCATAGTTCCCCTTGATTTCTCACGTGCCGGTGGCTATACAAGAGTACATGGTAAAGATGCTGCTGAAAAAGAAATGAAAGATGAAGAATAGCTCATCTTAGTGTTCTGATAATGAAAATCCCCGCAATCATTGCGGGGATTTTCATTATCTATATCTATCATTTCGAGAGTATCAATAGCCGTCATCGCCGCGCCAGTGTGCTCCCCAGCGTGGGTCGTGTGTTTCCGCGCAGCTGGCATACCTGATGTCTGTTGAAAGCCTCATACGTTCATCATTGCAATCTAAGGTAGCATGAATGATAAAAGGGGTGTGTAGTATAATGTCACCTGCTTTGAAGTCGGTATATAACCACGGTTTACCTGTAGTGTCTGCAATAGCCTTTAGGTCGGCGGTTATAGGTCGTTCATCCTTTTCTGGTCTTTTAAATCTGTTCAGTTTATGCCTTAGTTCATCCTGATCAGCATCATTAGAGTCTTTGAGATATACTATGCCTCCTCCTTCCAGTGGTACATCGCCCAGTGGTATCCATATAGAAACGATCTTCTTGGTTCCCTTATTGAGGTATGTAAAGTCGGCATGAGCGCATGAGGCTACTCCTGTATTATTATAAAAGTGGCGAATGGGGCGGCGTTGCAACAGGGCTACTTCTTCATTCATTAATGAGGTAGCGAGGTCGTGAATTTTTTTATTGCGGGTAAATTTTTCAAATACTTCTGATGTAACGAACAAAGATGCCGGATGGCCCGGAAGCCCGTGACGATAAGGTGAAAATTGAAATGATCCGGAAAATACGCCTTGTCGTGGTGTAGTACCTTTTTTTAAAATGATCGGGTCGAACATCTTAAAGTACTCTTCTCTTACATCTAATACCTCTGACTTGTCGAGAAACCCCGGAAGATAAACGTAGCCTTGTGTGTTTAACCTATGGGTCATATCTGCAACATCAGTCGCATCAGCGGTTTCTGCCAACTCAAAATATTGGGGGGTAAAAGGTATTGGCATACCATTAGAGAACAGATATGGCGGACGTTCTGCATGAGTACTCGTTTTCATCACACTTACACTTGTTGGTCATCAATATTACCTAAAATTATGGCATTATCAAAGTATTATCACGACAAAATCAATAGGGTTAGTGATCAGTTACATCTAATTTTGCAAGACTGAAAAACAAGATCAGAAATAAATAAATAATATAAAATGATAGCAGCAAAAGGATATGCCGCACAGGCGCCAACGGCCGATATTGCGCCATTCAGTTTTGAAAGAAGGGAACTTACGCCCAATGATGTGCAGATAGAAATTCTTTATTGTGGCGTATGCCACTCTGATCTGCATGTAGCGCGCAATGAGTGGCAACGTACCACCTATCCTGTTGTGCCGGGTCACGAAATAGTAGGCAGGGTAACAGCAGTAGGCAGTGCGGTCACAAAGTTTAAAGAGGGGGATCTTGCCGGAGTAGGGTGCCTGGTAGATTCATGCAGAGAATGCGTGAATTGCAAAAGAGGATTGGAGCAGTTTTGTAAGAACGGCAGTACAGGTACATACAACAGCAAGGACAAGCACACCGGTGGTATGACCTATGGCGGCTATTCTAACAGAGTAGTGGTCGATGAAAGTTTCACTTTGCGTATTTCCGACAAGTTGCCGTTGGAGGCAGTAGCGCCACTGTTGTGTGCAGGTATCACTACTTATTCACCATTGCGCCACTGGAAGGTAGGTAAGGGACATAAAGTAGGTGTGGTAGGTCTTGGAGGACTGGGTCACATGGCTGTGAAGCTGGCGGCATCATTTGGCGCTGAGGTTACCTTGCTGAGTACTTCTGCAGGTAAAGAGCAGGATGCATACAGGTTGGGTGCGACAAAGTTCGCATTGACAAATGATCCTGAACAGATGAAAGCACTGACAGGTTATTTTGATTTCATCATAGATAGCGTATCTGCGGAACATGACTATAATGCATACCTCAGTATGTTGGATGTTGATGGGGTGATGATATGTGTGGGCGCACCGCCAACACCATCACAGATCATGGCCTTCAGTCTAATCGGCGGACGCAGAAGCCTGGCCGGATCATTGATAGGTGGATTGCCTGAAACACAGGAGATGCTTGATTATTGTGCTGAGCACAATATTGTTTCTGATGTAGAGGTAATACGTATGGACTACATCAATGAGGCTTATGAGCGCATGTTGAAAGGTGATGTGAAATACAGGTTCGTTATAGATATGGCCACACTATAGGCTGTAGCGGAATATTGGTAATAATAGTGGTGCTTGTATCATGTTTTATGATTTATACTCAGAAACTGATCTCAGCACCACATTTTTATTTATGGTCGCATATTTTTTCTTCGCATTGCACCGATGCTGACTCCAGTTCTATCGTAGAGTGGTGAATGTTCAGATGTTGCAGCTCATGTTTGATACGATGGACCAGCGCCAGTTTTTCATCAAATGATAATGCCTCGTCTGGTATGAGATGAGCCGTCAGTGCATTCTCAGTTGTACTCATGGCCCATATGTGCATATGGTGTATGCTCTGAACGCCTTTTATTTTGAGCACTGATAATTCTATCTGCTGTTTTTTAATGTCGGCAGGAACTGCATCTAAAGTAAGTCGAAGACTACCTGTTAGCAGTGACCATGTACTGATGAGTATGACCAGTAGAATGCCCAGACTGGCTGCGCCATCCAGCCAGTACCAATGCATATATTGTACAATGATGCCTGCGATCACCACACCCAGAGATACCAACGCATCGGCCATAAGATGCAGGTAGGCGCCACGCGTATTCAGCTCCTTGTCTTTATGCTTGAAGAATAAAAACGCTGATCCGAAATTGACGACAATACCTATGCCCGCTACTATGGCCATAGTTCCGCCGGCTACAGGATGTGGGTGCATCAATTGTTTCACAGACTCATAGCTGAGCAACCCCACCGATACTAAAAGTATGACTGCATTGGTCAGTGCTGCAAGAATCGTGCTTTTCTTATATCCGTAGGTGAAAGAATCGGTAGGCTTGACCTTTGCCAGTCGGAATGCTATAAGGGATAAGATAAGACTGGCCACGTCTCCCAGATTATGACCGGCATCAGATAATAAAGCCATGGAATGATCGATAAATCCCATAGCTGCTTCTACGATTACGTAAGCACTGTTCAGAATAATGCCGACAATAAAAGCAGTACTTGCTGCATCTGCAGCACTTACGGTGTGATGATGGTGCCCCGCATGGCTATCATCATGACCATGATCGTGCATGATTTCCTTGTTTTATATATGCAAGTTACGGCAAAAGGGCGGGAGGCTATTTTTGAGCGAAAAGATCCTCCAGTAATTGCTTATTGAAACGCACATCCATATCTCCATCCACAACATGATAGGCTGCACTGACAATGATGCTTCTGACGGCGCTGGTCATAATAGCCACAAGACCCATTCCTCCAACAAATAGCCCGATACCGAGTCCTTCGTTCACTAATTCTGATACAGCGATGGCTACAATGCCTATGATCAGGAATGACAATAGTACCAATCCACTGAAACTGAAATTAGCTACTACAGCCTCTCCCCACTTTTCTTTCATCAGTTCAATTGATTTTTTGGTCGCATCAATAGGCGTTAGTTTTTCATATGCGATAACCGGTATTACAAAGAAGGTCGCTGCACTCCATGCAAATCCTAAAATACCTACTATGATCTTGCCTATTGTTCCCAGGTTGTCCTGAATTGCTTTTAAGATGGTTCCGATAGTAGCTGAAAAAATTGCCCACATAAGTATCAGACCTATCCTGCTTAAGCTAAAGGATAGACCAGTTGATACAGATGCCTCTTCACCTCTGAAGTAAAGCGTAGTGCAATGTATCAGCGCCATATTAAAAAATACGATGACAAAATAGGCAACAAGATAGAATAGGAATAAGATGGGGTACATCTGGTTGTCTGTTGCTATGGCATCGAAGCCTGATGTATAGAAAACACTGGCAAAGAATGATCCGATAACGGCCAATAAGGTTATGCCGGACAATATAGGAAATACCATTAATTGCTTGTTGGCGTTCAGCACCCTTAGTGCATTCATAGCGATATTCCAGCCTTTGGATATTCTGGTAAACATAGTTGTTTGTGGTTATGGATCAGTAAGTAAATATATGTATATTTTTCAATGAATCAAAAACTGTTCTTTTCCATTATTCCCCGCATTGTCGCATCTTTACAGCATGAAATGGGAGACGTTATATACAGACCGGAGAACAGGTGAGCGCGAAGTGAAGGGCAGGACCTATGATCCGGTTCGCAATCCTTTCCAGAGAGATTATGACCGTATTATCTTTTCATCGGCGTTCAGAAGACTGCAGAATAAGACGCAGGTATTTCCTCTGCCGGGGTCTGTATTTGTGCATAACAGGTTAACGCATAGTCTGGAGGTCACTTCCGTAGGAAGATCTCTGGGTAAGGCAATAGGTGAAAGGATAGCCGCAAGATATCCTGATAGCAGCATTGAATTCAGAGAGTTCTATCGTCATGAGCTGGCGTCGGTCATTGCGTCGGCGTGTCTGAGTCATGATATCGGCAATCCTCCGTTCGGTCATTCGGGTGAAGATGCTATACGTACTTTTTTTGAAGGTATGGAGGGAGATATGCGCACCATGATCACCGATTCGCTCAGTGAGAACCAATTGATGGATTTCAGAAAGTTTGAAGGGAACTCTAATGCGTTTCGCGTACTTACACATAACTATAATGAACCTGAGCCCGGCGGCTATCGTTTGAGCTTTCCTACTTTGGCCTCGATAGTTAAGTATCCATGTGCGTCATTAGAAGGATTCAATAAGCATACAGGGCTCATTGCCACAAAAAAATCAGGCTTCTTTGATTCTGAGATACCTACTTATGTGCAGATAGCAGAAACTTTGGAGATACCGCGTATAGCGGGGCATGATCTGGTTTTTGCCCGACATCCGTATGTATATATCACTGAGGCTGCAGATGATATCTGTTACAGGGTCATAGATCTTGAGGATGCGCATAGATTGCACATAGTTTCGCTCGAAAAATTCATCAGCCTTTTTCTGCCGTTCTTCAATGAAGATGGAGAAGGCTACGGATCGCAGGCTTATGTGTTGAAGAAGATAGGCAACATAAATGATGATAACCAGAAGGTGCAGTACATAAGGGCCAATTGGATCAACCTGATGATACAAAAGATGGCAGATGTGTTCATGGCGCATGAGGCAGAGTTGCTGGCAGGTACCCTGCAACACGATCTGCTGAAATGCCTGCCCGAACGCGAGTCGAAGCTGATAGATGCCATCAATCAATTCTCGGTCAAATACATTTATAATTATCGATCTGTAGTAGAGATAGAGATCGCTGGTTATAACATCATTGGCGGCCTCTTGAAGGAATTTGTCCATGCCGTATTATACCCTAAGCAAAGCCGTTCTGCCAAATTGATAAGGCTGGTATCGCCGCAGTTCCCACTTACACTCGATCCCGCCAGAAGATATGAGGACATACAAAGTCTCGTAGATTTTATTGGCGGTATGACAGATCTTTACGCAATAGACCTTTACCGCAAGATAACCGGTATTACTATTCCCGAAATAAAATAAGTATGCACCCGAAAACACTCAGAATAGAAGACTTTACTTATGATCTGCCTGAAGGCCGTATCGCTCAGTATCCATTGCAGCAAAGGGATGCCTCTAAGCTATTGATCTATAAAGATGGGGGCATAGCTGAAGATACCTATGCTCAACTTGCAGATCATATACCTGAAGGAACATTGATGGTATTCAATCAAACAAAGGTGGTACACGCCCGCTTGCCGTTTGCCAAGCCAACAGGGGGAGCTATCGAGATCTTCTGTCTGGAGCCGCATAGCAGCCATGCCGATATACAGACTGCCATGTTGCAGAAGGGACAGGTATGGTGGAATTGCTTAGTAGGTAGTGCAAAGAAATGGAAGGATGGTATCACACTCGAGCTGTCATGCCCTGAAGCCGGGTTTGTGTTGTCTGCTACAATGGTCAATAAAAGTGACTCTTACTACACTATTCAGCTTGATTGGGACAAATCCGAAATGACATTTGCTGAAGTCTTGCATCATGCCGGGAAGGTGCCATTGCCGCCATACCTTAACAGACTTGCAGATGTGAAGGACGAAGAAAGGTATCAGACCATTTTTGCAAAAGATGAGGGCAGTGTGGCTGCACCTACAGCCGGATTACATTTTACCGATAAAGTGATGCAGGCACTGAAGATGAAAAAGGTGGACAGCGCATTTGTGACCCTTCATGTAGGCGCCGGCACCTTTAAGCCGGTAAAAAGCGATACCATGCAGGAGCATGATATGCATGCCGAATGGATAGAGGTGAGTAAGGATGCAATTCTGAAATTGTTACAACATGGTAATAACAAGATCGTATCTGTTGGAACAACGTCACTTCGCACATTGGAAAGTCTGTACTGGATAGGCTGTAAATTGCATAAAGGACTGTCTGTGGATATGGAAGGGATCGCCATCGATCAATGGGATGCGTATGAGTTATCAGACCCCTGTACGAGGATTGAAGCACTCACTGCTTTGCTGCATTACCTATCCTCAAAGCATACAGATAAGCTGGTGACCCGAACGCGAATACTTATTGCTCCGGGATATACATTCCGAGTAATTGATGGGTTGGTGACTAATTTCCATCAGCCACAAAGCACGCTGCTGTTGCTGGTGTCTGCGCTTATTGGCCAAAATTGGCGTAAGGTTTACGGGTATGCAATGGCCAATGATTTTCGTTTTCTTAGTTACGGAGATGGTAGCCTTCTTTGGAAGGAATAATGATATCTATATTCAGAATGGATAGCCGATAGCTATGTTCAGTATCAGATTCTGGCGCCTCCATTCTTTATCATTGAATGCTATCTTATTGAATACCCATCGGTCTTCTTCTGCCAGCCACGGCTTGCGTACCGGCATGCCCAGATCCAATCGCAGTACAAGAATACTGAAATCGAACCTCAGGCCAATACCCATGTCCACCGCCAGTTCTTTAAGAAAGCTAGTAGAGAATTTGCCTCCGGGGAAATTCTTATTTTCTCTGTACAACCAAATATTGCCTGCATCTGCAAATACGGCTGCGTTCAGGAATTTATAGATGTTCCGGCGTAGTTCTATATTCCCTTCCAGCTTTATATCGCCTAGGGTCTCAATGAATTTTGTGGTGTCAGTATTGAAAGATCCCGGTCCTGCCAGTCGCGATTGGAAGCCACGAAGATCGCTGTTGCCTCCTGCCCAGAATTGCTTGATATTGGGTAGCTGTGCCGAGTTGCCATATGGGATACCTATTCCCGCCATGATGCGGGTAGCAATATTGGTACGGTCAGTAAGGCGCAGGTAATAACGGAAGTCAGGTTGCAGTTTCAGATATTGTGCATACACAGATCCGAATAATATCCGTTGATTGGTCTTGTAGTCAGCTTTTTGTGACAGACCCAGCAGATTGCCAGACAGGTCTATCAGACCATCGAAATAGAAGGCATGCTTCCGTGCATTGGCCGATTGTGAGCTGTAGGTAAACTCATAGGTCGGTCCTACAATGATACCATCAAATATGAGGTTCCCGTATCTGATATTGCTGATCTTGCCCAGCGTATCCGTGTTCACATAAGTAAGGTTGAATGGGAATAGCTGGTGCTCTTTATGGCCTCCTTGTTTCCAGTCATATCCATATGAGCCCGTATAAGAATTGATGCGTAATAGTCCCGATTCATATTCATACCGGTACTTCAGTTTCACTAATGTTCTTGGTAAGTAGCGGCTTTGAGTTTGTATATTGATGAAAGGCACAACGAACCGGGGAAAAGAAAGATTCATCTCCGTTCCTAAATTATAGATATTGGGCTTCTTTTGCTCTCCTGTATATTGCGCTTCAAAGCCGCCATTTATTTTGAACTGAAGCTCTTCCGCACCTTTGAATGTATTTCTGTTCTTCCAGCTTATACTGCCTCGTGTACCCGCTCGGTTGTCGTTTTGTGTCAGAGCACCTAATTCAAATCTGAATGATTTTTTTGGGTAGGGGGTAAGGTAGTAATAGACATCCAGCAGTGAATCGTTAATAGCAGCGAATCTGTTCTTTACGAATTTGAAAGTACCCATGTTGACCAATCGGCTGAGCGATGCATTCTGATCACCCAAGCTATACAGATCATGCGGTTCAAATACCATTGACTGAGCAAACAACTCAGGGTTGAATTTTTTATGAGGGTCTATTATATAGTAATTATCCTGCTTTACTTTTTCAGAATTGTCTGTATCATTTGCGGTGCCCTGAAGGCGATAGTCGGCATATATAAAGATGTCGTTGATCTTGTATCGTGTATATGCTTCAGGAGGTATCTCCTTGTGTTTCAGTTGTACTTTTATATCTATTTTATTATCACCAACACCGGTATCAGCTACAATAAGTATATAGTCAGGTTTAAAGTAGAAATATCCTTTCTCTTTTAGAGCTATGTCTATGCGTGTTCTTTCAGCTTTGGCAACAGATAGGTTGTATGGTGATCCCTTTTTCAACAGTGTTTCTGAAAATCCCGAATCAATATCTTTCGCAATAACAGAAGAGTCGTATTTAAAGGATACGTCTCGTATGGTATATTGCTGGCCTGTATTGACCGTCATGGTCAATGTCGATCTTTTCTTTTTGCTTACTGCCAGAATAGCTTCTGCTGTTGCATTGAAATAACCTCTGTTTTGCAGATAGTTCTCCGCAAGGGCCACATTGGTAGCTGTTCTCACCATGCTGCCTGTAACTGGCGGCTCGCCGGCTTTTTCTCTTAATATTTTACGTAGCCCCTTACTTTTTTTGGGTTTTCCTGCAAGATTGTAGAACGATAATTTGAAACGTATCCCCATTGCCTTCCTGTTGGGGTGCGGTCTTACCAATCCGGTAAGGTCTTGCATCAATATTTTCCGCTCCTGTTTGGTTCCCTCAAAGTTCCTGATCTTAATTCTGTTTCCTATAAACAGGCTTTCACCTTCTGCGAGATGCTTACTGTTGCTGCAAGCGCTCAGCAATAGGGCACAAGATGTGAAAAGAAGAATGAAGATAGATCTGGGTGATAACATTTGATAGCCCGGGTTTTATTTATTGGTAGTAGTATCTTTTTTGTTTTTTCTGAAAATATTTTTGAAGTTGTTGTAGTCCAGACTTACTATAAAGTTCACACCTGTTTCAGTAACATATCCTTGTAACACACCTTCGTCATAAGACTTTCTATAACCTCTTACCGTATATCGGCCATCAGAGGTAAGCAGATAATCTGCCGCAAGGTTGGTCGGCACATAGTTGGTTTGTTGTGTAGTGGTTTGAGCGCCCTCCAGTTCAAAGTTATTCCCCACTGTCAGTTTTAGCCGGTCATCCAATAGCCGTTTAGATGCGGCTACGTTCAGATTGGTTTTTTGTCGAAGGCTTCCGGATGTATAATCTTCGCTCGTTGCCAGATCTACTGAAAGATCTACGCCTTTGATCAGTTTATTGGCTGCCTGATTTAGTTGCTCACCAATAAATGTACTTACGCTTTGCAGGGCTGTAAAACCTACACTCGAAGACGCTTGTGAGCTGAAAGGGTCATCTGAAACAAAGCGATTGAGAATGAGTATGGCAAACACTTGCTTGTTGAGTTCAGAAGTGTCTGTTCTTACCTGACTCAGTTTACCCTGTATCACCTCTATCTGGTCTGAGGATAATGGATACACTTTGTCATCAGGCAAACTAAGGTCGAAGTTGATCCCTGGCTGCAAGACCGGACCTTTTAGGTGCAGATCCACGGCAAATGGTATTCGTTGTTTATAGTAGTTCAGTGCCGCCTGATCTGCTACCTGTCGTTGCACAAGATCATATGGGGGTACTGTGGCCTCATACACTGCCGTTATATCCATATTGGTCCCTTTGATAGGGTCGCCGGCAAATGTGATGTTGCTGCCATCCTTTATTTTGAATTTGCGTTTGATAAAATTATAGTTCAATTGGTAAGCGCCGTCATGTAAAGCATAATTACCGGTAAGGCCAATAGTGCCGCCGGGTGCTACTGACGCATTCAACGATGCATCTCCGCGAACACTGATGAAGTCGCCCGATGCCTGATCTATGATAAGACTGAATTGTGCACTTTTATCTACTACTACATTTACATTGATATCTGATCCCTTAGCCATT
The DNA here is from genome assembly GCA_947447465.1 of Chitinophagaceae bacterium. Taxonomy (GTDB): domain Bacteria; phylum Bacteroidota; class Bacteroidia; order Chitinophagales; family Chitinophagaceae; genus Flavipsychrobacter. Next base: position 36,712 of record CANFKE010000037.1, read on the forward strand.
TTGCGGCCTCCTGTGGTGTCCTTTTTCTTGGGTATCAACAGGTTTTCACGACCATTGTTCCTGCTATTCACAAATTTTACTATTCCCTTCCTGCTTTCAATTTCAGGTGTTTTCTCAGGAGTTACTATGGTCATGTTCGTTCCCTTCAGAATATTCAAAGTGCCATCTACTACGGGTGCTGACGGAGTACCTTTTATATCCAGATCTGTAGTAAGGACAAGGTCGCCATAAAATGAGGAATTATCTTTTGCTGTAGAGTGCATGGCCGTCCAGTTTCCGGCTTTGATCTTCAGGTTCATCTCCGGATCGGTCATTACATGCATATTTACAGTTCCGTCTATGGTCGCCTTATTGTCGGGGCCATCAAGAATATTGAACTTATTGAATTTGATGATGTCGTCAGCAAATTCAATAGTCTCGGCAGGGAATCTGAATTTAGAATTTATACTGGTTACCGTAGTTCTGAGTTCGTCGGTCTTCAGTGTTCCGTTTATTTTGGGAGCAGCTATAGTTCCGGTCATATCCAGGTTGCCTCTCACAAAACCACTGCTGTTGTTCACCTGCCCCATTGCCAGTCCCTGAAAGCTTTTGGCTGCAAGTGCTTTAATATTCATTTTCAGATCAAAATCATTACCATCTTTGCCTGTCAGATAATAATATCCATTGACAGTGATATCATTTTCGAATCCTTTAAGAGTGATCTTGGTATCTAAAGTATTGCCGGTCTTATTATTTATCTGTGCGCTAAGCGCTCCTAGTGTATCTCCCATTATGGATAGGTCCATTACCACCATGTCTCCAGTTACATTTTGTCCTCCGTCACTTGTTTTTTGCAGGCTAGCAGTTGCGCCAAGTATGCCGTTGGCAAGCACTGTATCACCTGCATTCACTATGCTGGTTATGTTCGAAAGCAGGAAGTTCGTTATGTCTATTTTTAGTTTTGCATCTGCAGATGGTGCTTCGCTATTGGCTTTTATGTATTGGTTATTATTGCTTAGTTCCAACTGCTGAACATAATATCCATCGTGTGTGAGCACTATCTTATTTTCAGGCGATACTTTCCAATTGTTATAGTTGAGCATCATTCCTTGCTGTAAGGTAATGATCTGCTCATCTCCTTTTTTAGCCATCTCTGCTGCTATAGCAAATCGTGGCTTCTTCAATGAGTCTGCTACTTTTAGGTGAGCTGTGATCAGGTTTTGTTCCACATTGCCACGCAGGTCTGCATAGTACAGATCCATCCTGCCACTTGATATTTTATCAGAAGTGACCATATAGCTTAGTTCAGAATCAGTGCCATTTACGGTAATGGCTCCATTGTAAATAGTATTACTGCCATACACCAGTCGGGGAATATCAATGTTGATCAAAAGGTTCTTTTCATCAAGTTTTCCATCTATCCTTATAGAGTCAAATTCGGTAAGCCCGGGAATGATACTATGGAGCATTGGTTTGTCAACCAAACTGGCAGACATGCTAAGTTCATATTTTTCAGGTAGGGTGGTAGTGTCTTTTGGCGGTTTATTTTTTGCTGCATTCGTAGTAGTGTTCGCAAGTATAATGGCGTTTGTATCTGCTACGGGAGGTGTGTACTTTTGGCTTATCCTATTCCCGAGTATCGCACCTATTTTAGATAGAGGTGTTTTACCTGTTATCCGAAAACTCAGAGCGTCGAAGTAGGCAGTAATGTCTTGCCCTTTTGTTTCATCAGGTGCAGATGTGATATACATGCTATCAGGATAATACCTTCTCCCATCGGCATTGATGATAGGCTTTTTCCAGGTAAATGTGCCGGTGGGGTAGTCTGCATTCAATATAGGAAAGTCAGCGTGAATTGTACCTCTTGCTCTCAATTCAGTTGTATATAAGTGTAGGGCCTGCAGGTCTATGCTATCCAATTGTATATCTGCTTTTATAGCCGGGTCTTTTTTGCTGAAGTCTCCGATGGCTGTCATATGCAGTCTAAGATTTTTATCTGCCGATGATAGCGTGATGTTGCCTGTCGATCTGTTTACCGATCCGTTGAATACAATATCATGGTACAGGTAGTTCTTAGCGCTGGCACTGCTTATAGCCCCTGATAATCCGGCGCTCATAGTCTTCATATCAAACCCTGTTCCTTGAGCATTCAAGGTTGCGGATATCTCTCCCAGTAAGGTGTCTTGATGCAAAATGCGCCCTACATTCAGTTTGTTTGTCTGTACCCTTATGTCATATACTTCTTTCCCTTTCCCCGGTGACATAAACAGTGAACCTTTTACATAAGCTGTTCCATCAGTACTCACCATTACTATATCTGTTGTGTGATCTTGTATGGTTCCTGATACATTGCCACTTAATCCAAACCTGTCAGGTATTCTTACAGATGTGAGTGCCGATGCAGGTACCCAATCTTCTACTTCTTTTCTCGATGACTGCAGCTTGTTGATGTGGAAATTGTAATGAATATTTTTGGGCTCAGGCAAGCCTGTTATTTTGCCATTTAGCTCTACCTCTGTATTATTCATGCTTAGCACATATAGCCTGGCAATGTTCATGTTGTTGAGTTGGCCATTTATTCTTGCATCTACTCTGATCTGTGCTTTCGGATATTTTCTGAATATATCCTGATCAGTAAGTTGTGGTGCGAACGCAAGAATATCTTCTATTCCTATCAGGCTCTTGCTCAGATCTATATTCAATTGCAAATTACCCGGATCATCCTTCAAAGTACGAAGAGGAGCATAGTGAACTTCCATGTGGTCTTGAATTACCGTATGTGGTGTAAGCACATAAAGATCTTTTAAAGTAACACCCTTCAGGTCATAATTGAATTTAGTTTTCAATTCCTGAACGATCACACCACACTTTTCTTTCACTGCCAGATGTTGAATGTTGCCTGAGATGCTGTCGGTAGAATACTTAAGATCGGTCAACTTCAAAGCAAGACCTTGTATATCTAGGTGAGCATAGTCTATTCCCTTCTTTGTGTGAGGTGCTCGCTCATCATCCATTTTGAATGCCAGTCCGCCAAGGTCGATCCCTGTTGCGTTAATATGCCATAGCGATTTGTTATCAGCTGCAGCAGAGTCTGTAACTGAGCTTGCCGGGTTGGTAGGTTTGCCCATCAACAGCTTTGCGGCGGTAGAATTGACCGCCAGTTTGTTGATGTCTATAATATTGTTGAGCAGATCAAATTTCTTAAGCTCAAGTTGTAATGTTCCAAGATTTACTGCGAATTGTAATTTTCCTGGTTTGTCATTATAGTTGAAGTCGATATGCTGCAGATGAACATGGTCTGCTACTATCTGCAATTGATTCTTATTATCTATTTTGGTCGTAACAGGTACATAAGAAGTGTCTTGTTCATATGATGTATGTAATCCTGCTACATTCAGATCTTGTATATGGAACAACATGGACCTCAACTCTATGCGCCTCATGCTCAGCGCCAGATGGTCAAGGTCCACAGTCATTAGTGTACCCCCTTCATGGTCGTCATAATGAGCGTGAATGTCATCAATGACTAGTTTGTCAACACTTATTGCAAATGAAGAGGTGGTATCTTTAGGTTGACTTGCTGTCTGGTTTCCGGCGAAAGCATTGATGATATATGTGTAATTGAAATTACTGTCATTCCTGTTGCGATATACATGTGCATGTACGCCGTTCAATATCATCAATTGTACATCCAGTTTGTTGTGCAATAGTTCCAGCATGGCCAGATCTATCTTTAGCGTATTGACTGAAAGGAGCGTGTCTTTGGCCTCATCTCCCAGAAAGACGTCATTGAGTACAATATATTTGGGTAGTCCATAACCCAGATGGCCAATACGAACTTCTGTATGCAGCTTTTTATGTAAAAATGCTTCAGCCTTTACTCTGACAAAATTTTGTCCCCACTGCGTATTGAGCATGATAATAGCAGATAGCAGCACCAACAGTACACTACCCACTATATATAAGCTGATCTTTATTACTTTACGCATCCCCTCCTTTAAGACTTATAAAATCCATGCCAACCACAGATACTGTAAATGTACAGAATATAGAAGCCGTGGATTTTCATGTTGCAGGGATATAATATTGACTTCGGGTAAAATCAACAGTAAGTGGAATGGTTATATTTTATTGGACTCTATATATTAGGTGCGAAACGGTATTTTATCTCTAAAATGTTTGGAAATAAGTATTTTTTTTTCTTAGTTTTATAACTTGTAAAATCAAAAAGGGTATTGCTGTTGCTTAACTGCAGCATTGTTGTTTTTGTCGTTGTCAATGATTGCTTACAGATCATACTACGGAAGAATTGCAGGCTACAGGCGTTTGCTGGTAAGGCTTTCACCATTTTTGCTGATACGATAGAATAGTACAATATTGCCGGGGTAGGGTAAGAAATAATTGCTTTCGGGTCAGGTATGCAGATCATCATAATTGCATTTTGATTTGTCACATACAAAAAAAAGATTCCGGAAATAAAAATTATTCCTTTCTCGTTATCCTAAAAAGTATAATTTTGCAACAAAAATTTAAAAACACTATTATGTCTGAAATTGCAAATCGCGTTAAGAAAATCATCGTAGACAAACTGGGTGTAGATGAGTCTGAAGTAACTCCGGAA